>CAZBNB010000019.1:0-59326 GCA_964493245.1 uncultured Legionellaceae bacterium | reverse complement strand
GTTTGAAAATCTTTAAAAAACCCTTCGGTCATAAAAAAAGGTAAGCTTCCTAAAAAGCGAAGCCATTGCGTACATCTGGCTTGTTGCAACTCAAATCCCAATTGCCGAAAGCTACTAATTGTTTTTGTGACAGCTTCTCGCGCTGTATCAACATTCGTAAATAACATAACATTGTAAAACACAGGCAATAATGCCAAATTATCCCGACTGCCTTCTTCATGAATGAAATTCCAATCGGCTTGTTCATCTTTGGCACTCGGATTTAAAAAAAGCTGGATGCTATTAGCGTTGGTGTTAAGAGACTTGGCACGCATTTTGGCTTTACTTTTCATGCGCTCTTGAGAAATACCTCGGACTGTCATACTGATTAAAAAAGGACAGGGGATCCCATGTTGAGGCTCTAACATATTGGCAAAAAAATCTGGATTTTGCCAAAGCGCTAACGCCTGGCCCCATTTATGAATTTCACAATTAATCACGCGCGTATGATAAGTTTCTCCCTCGTTATCGCTTCCTTGAATATCAATGCCTGTATCATCAATGGTGTATAGATGATTGCCACAAGACACTTGATGACTTAAAGGCAAATCAACATCAAAACATTCCGGCGGTTCGGTCGTATTAAGATTCGGCGATAGCACCTTTTGCATGAAGGAAAGAAAATCTTCTTTGCTTAAGCGAATAAAAGCAAAATTTGCAACACGAAGCTCCGATTCAATGTCTTCTCTTAAACGCTCCAAATCTTCTTTGACAAAACCTTCGCTTGAAAAAAAGAGGTAACTATCAAAATCAGAAAGATGTGTTGCAATATTTCGACCATTCGGATAGCCCTGCAGGGCTGCTTTCTGATGATATGCACTACCTAATTCCGCCATCACCTCATAAATACCACCCATCTCCCGTTGTGCACGAAAACCATCCTCAATATAGTCTTTTATCCAATGATGTCGGTGTAACATCACAGTGCAATCCACGCCTGTGGGTAATTTATTTTTTAAAAGATTTGAAAGCGCTTTGACTAAGGTTTCATCAGCACCACTCATAGGCAACAATTTAAACCCAAATCCTGAGGAATTTTTATTCATAAAAAGATGAGAATCATCCATGCTTTCATAAGGCATTAAGGTCGTAAGACTCGGCACATCAAGCGTGATTGATTGATGTGCTTGTTGTGTTTTCTGATATGAAGGGATGAAAGCACCACTTTGCTCACCTAATCGATGGCTCACCTTCTCAAATAGTTTTAATCCTTTATCCATCAACGCTGTTAACATGTTTCCCTCAAATTTTAGTAATTGATTTAACCCACAAACGTCATTTCATCCTGATGCACGCGGCCATTTTTATCTTTCCAAGGTGCTAGCCAAACGGCTTGTTTCCTATTACACGTCGTGCAGTCCCCTGAAAGGGGGACATCCTTGTCAACATGCAGCGAAGTCATTGCATGAACCTCTTCTATGCTTAAACACTTATCCCCTGCCGTTTCATTACAACTAAATTGCGTATTGATCGGTGCACAAGCACTGAGTACAAGCATTGAAGCGGCACCCAACATTACTCTTAAATAGTTCATCTCTTACTCCCGAGTCTTTAATGCCTTATCCATCACTTGTTGTGGGACTACAAAATCATTCATTTCTTGAGAGACCTCTTCTTCTTGTAATGAACTTTTATTGAAGCGCTGATTTTGAGAGTTGCCGACGTTATCGGGCTCAAGAAAAAACCCTTCCTTAAACACAATCGTCACAAAATTACCTGAACCCACTTGAATCACCGGGTGGTATTGCTCCGCGCGTTTAACGTAATAATTAGAAAGCACTTCCGCGGCTTTCGAAGCACCACCGTAGGCAGCATAAGGTGCAACATTGGCTGTTGGTACACTGGTTGCAGAACCCAACGGGCTAATACTTTGAATGGATTGAGCATATTGCGCTGCTGATGCAATACCCGACATCGCACCACTAATGCCCGCCCATTGCATGATTTTATTGTCCCGCATCAGCGGTACCCCTTTAATGCCAACCTTGCCACCAAAAAACGCCCATCCTGTTACTGCTTTATCAATAATGGGACGACCGGGTAATGCACACGATAAGCGATCGAGCACCACATACGCGCGTTCACTTGAAATATCACCATAAGAACTTGCTGTGACAAAGCACCCTTCTAAATGGGAATGCTGACCATTGGGCAATGTACCCGCTTGTAATAGTTTAAAAAGCATCACCCCGTTATTTTTGGATTGACCATTGACTGAGGCGTCCGCATCAGCGCCTCCCAAAACAACTGCACGAACAAATGTGCCGCTGGGGACATATTTATCAGCACTTAAGCGATTTGATGGGAGATGAAATTGTGGCTTATGGTAGTTAAATTGTACTGAATGGAGTTTGGGTACAGCATGAGATGTTCCCCAAACAGATGCTTCTTTTGGACCCATAGCCTGATTTTTTACAGTAATGGAGGCATCCTCTTTCACTTCTTTAATTTTTTGTGCCATTAAATTCGATAATGAATCGATATTGTCCTTTTCTCGTTTTTCAAGACTTACTTTGAGCTCATGCATTTGTTGCTTTAAAGTTTCAAGTTCGGCTTGTTGCGCCGTCATCGCACTCATGGCATTGTCTTTGCTAAAGGACTCATCAACGATACCCGAGAGATTCAGTAATGGTTCTTCTACCTTTTTAGACTTTTTAGGGATCAACAAAACGGTGCTGCCTACGATCAAAACCAAAATACCAAGACCGATTAACAAAGTGCGTTTTTGTTGTTTTGCAACCCATTGATTAAGACTAGCCATGCTGATTCTCCATCACGCGATAGAGATGAGCTTTTTGTTTAGGTAATATCGTAGATGTTGACAGTGAAACCGCTTTAACACCTTCACCCATAAAAAGATTTTCATATAAATCAAGCGGACGTTTACCACCGTTGTAAATTTCGGTAACTTCGCCTTTGAGCGCCTTACCAACGTAGGTTAATTTAGGAAGGAGGACCAATCCATCTTGTAAACGTATGGCCCGTCCATAATGATGCTGGATGCTAAAACCAGCTAACGATTTTTGCGCTACAAGATGAGACATCAAGGTTTCAATGAATTTCGCATCCGGTGATCGCATAACGGGTGGCATCGACACCATCGGTTTTTGAGCAATGGACGCATTGATAGGTACAAATTCAATCGTCTTTCCAAGACTGCTTTCAGTATTCACCGTTGCTGAAAAATGATGCCCATTTTCAGTGGTAACGAAAAGCGTAAATGGCTCTTTTTGTGCCGCCACTACATAAAGACTACCATCGGGCTCATTCTTAACACTCAGCGCCGATTCGGGAAAGTGCGCTGCGATAATTTTATCACCCCGAACCACCAATCGATTGTAATTTGAATCACTCAACACAATGGAAACATCCGTGTTATCACGAAACGTTTGATTCGATTGGGCATACAATGCCGTCGATAATAAACAACCCAAAAGAACACTACTTCGTTTCATGAATTTCCTCCTTTAAAAACTTAACAATCTTTAATTGACCAAAGACATACCTAAATTGAAGAACATATCGAAGTGATTCAGGCGCAAGTGCGCGTTGACCCACAGCACGCTTTAATTGCCCAACCGCCTCGCAAGACAAGGTGTTGCTGTTACACGTTAATGTTGCAATATCAAAATGACTGGACAGTTTTTCTTCCATGATGAGGTTGGCCTCACTGTTCAGTTTTCCTTGGAACACGGGGTATTGATGGCTATCAATAAAAGCTAAAAGTCGCTCGTGATTGAGTCGAACGGTCTCAGGGGTGACATTAAGACGTGCATAAATGAAATTCTCGGTCATCAATTTCAGATAAGTACTGTCAACACTACTGAGCGTTTTGCTATAACGAGGACTACCAAAAAAAGGCGTGATTTCAACACGCTGATGAAGGCCTAAATACAAACCTAAACCCGCAAGCATTAAATTGCTTGATAAAAGCAACACCACCAACATCACCATCAAATTAAACCGTGCGCTCAAGGCGCTTAATCGATGTTGATACACTTTAAATTCCATTTAGCCTCTCCATTTTCGATAATGAGACTTAGGCACCTTGGCAACAATGGCTTGGCTTAATGCACTTGGCATAAACCAGTACAATTGCACCCATAAAAATCGTGGACCTTTACCTTGTTTTAAATACTTCAAAGTACTTAAAAGCGCACAACTGAATAACCCAACCAACACTTTATGATTGGAAGTCACCAAAAGAAGCAATCCAATCAATACAATCAAAAGCTCATCAATTGAAAAACTCATGAACCGCTTTGGTTTATCAAGATGAGCAATGATTCTGTAATGAGTTGAGTTATTCATAAGGCCTCTAGAACACAAACACACTGATGAGGTAGCCTGGAATGAGGGCTATCGCAAACACACTTAAAAACACCATGGGATTTTTGGTTTTGACAAGGGCCGCTGCGGCTAAAATAATGTCGACTAAAATAAAGGCCTTCCAGAATGTCCCCTGCCCGCCTAACATATCTTGAATATCCCCGGCCATCGCACCGGCTAACTTGTCACTCGCAAAAACCGCTGAGGAAAGGCAGAGTCCTGACATCACAAGAGCTATTTTTTTATAACAACCCTTCATTTTTTTAAGACTATTTTTCATGGTTAATCTCCATTTAAGTTGAATGCTGACCTCACGATCCGTCGTTCGGTTTGGTACTGAATTACTCGTCTATCTCGGCTTCATTTAGATGCTCTCCCCTTAGTACTTTCAATTCTTCTGGTGCTAAAACCCCAATTAATGCGCGCCTTTCTGTGATACTGACAAGCTCAATTACAATGTCCTCACCAATATAAATCTGCTCTCCTCGCATACGCTCTAACAACAACATAACCCCTCCTAATGCATCCAATGTTTATTATTTTGTTTTTGAATCACATAAATGAGATACTCAGATGCCTCAAACGCCATCGTTGCATAACGCCTAAAGTCCTCTTTTAACGTTAATTGATACGCATCAAACAAACCGGTGCCACAGCAATAAAGCAGCATCGAAATATCTTCTGGACTAAATGACTTCATTTTGGCCATTGACATCGTTTCCTCGCAATTTCTGCTTCATCATTTTCAAATAACACTTACCCATTTCATAATTGGGTTGACGCATTAGAAAGTTCGGCTCTGTGACGTCTGGTATCTCATGCCCCTGGCGTACCAAGTCACAAATTTCTTTGTATAATTTTTCAAACAACGCGTAAGCCTGTTGTTCCTGCTCAATGAGCAAAAAATCATTTGGCAGATTATGCGCAATGTACTTCACGACCTTGTGACTCCAATAAGGACTCGTGCTGTAATAACGATTTTTGATTTCACGGAATGCCTCTCCTGCTGTAGGCAAATGCAACTCTTCATAAAATGCCAGACACAATGCTTTGAATTGCAGGCAATTGGGTGGAAAATCAATAAATGCTTTAGCACCTTTCAACTGCTTCAATCGCATTACCCCTGATTCCAATGCTTTTGACGTTAAATCTTGTAAAGTTTCCAGCCAAATTCCACTGTCTTGCACACCGTTCTTATTCACAAACAGTTGGCCATAAATGGCTGTCATTTGAACCCATAGCCATTGAATGTGTTCCGTCGATAAATAATGTTTTCGGACTGATGTGTTCGTTGTTTGTTGGCGCTCTGGCGTTCTTATTGGCGCTGAGCACGGCTTGCATGGTGAGTTCGTAAGTACTGCTCTTAATGGGATAACGCTCATCATTTTTCCTTAACGTTTTTGGAGAGTTAATTTTTGACCGCTCAAGCCATTTGATAAAAATGGGATTAAAATCGCTCCAACGATTTTGATTTCGTTGGTTGTATTCGATGAATTTTTGAATTTCGATTGGGTCGGTAACTTTCAATAGGCCTTTTGCTTGCGCCTCACGAATCGTTTCATCATTGGGATAAAAATCTTCTGAAATAACATTTTTTAACAAACTGTTAGAAGTTATGTTTGTTATTTGTTTATTATTGTTAACTGTTATAGATGATAAAACTGTGCTCGGATCTGTGATTTCTTCATGCATTTGATCACTGATCTGTACACCCTTTAAATGCTCGTTTTGACCAGGTTTTATCAGGGTTTCTGCTTGAGACACGACCCCTATCTGATCAGAGATCTCCTCTCGGATCAGATCACAGGTCGTAAATTGAGATTTCGTGCTTAATTCTATGATTTCATCTGTGATTTGATCACACGCCTGCACACATGCCAAATGGGCACTTTGATGAGCCTCAGACTGCATTTTATAAGAATGCATTGCTGTGATCTGATCTGAGATCTCTTCCGAGATCAAATCATAGTTATTAAAAAATTGTGGCAAGGTAATAAATTGCAAAATCAGATGCTGCCCTTCACTGATGATTTTAAAGTCATTTTGAAAAGTAGACTCAATTGTTCTTAAGACACTACGCAGAGTTGATTTAGAGGGTGCGCCAGAATCCTTTCTTCCAGGAGCAGGCTTCACAACCAAGGTATCGCATAAATCTTGATAAGTGATATTCTCAACAATACCCGTTGAAAAATGAGCTTTTGATAAAAGCAACCCGATTAAGGCCGTGTGCATATAAGGTAAGCCTAAAAATCGTTGCTCTATTTCTTGTCTTGCTTTTTGATATCGTTCGATGAGGTTCATAGTAAAATATATTATACGCATTTTTGCGTATTTTGTTACGCATTATTGGACTTTACTACGCATTTAACATAAATGCAAACTTCAAATGCGCATTTATGCAATATAATTTGAAAAAAATAAAAATTTTAGTAGAATTGCAGAATTTTATTTATTGCATTAATATATCCTTAAAGCAGAAATGCATTAAAATTTATACGCAATATTTTCTGCAAAAATGCAAAAAATCCGCATTTTACTTTTGGTTAAAAACGAGAGAAAAACCATACATGTCAACCAGTGAACCCCATACCAGACTAAAAACCGCACGTATTGCAGATGGCTATAAAACCGCTGCTTCATTTTGCAAAGCACATCAGATCCCATTGACCACCTACAGTATGTATGAAGCAGGAAGACGCGCAATTTCGCATAAAATAGCAAAGAAATATGCAGAACTTTTGCATACAAATGCGCAATGGATCATGACAGGAACCGGATCGCCCTACCCTGATCACCAAAACCCAGAAGAAATATTAACAGAGCAAGAATTTTTCAAATTACTCAACTACAGTGGAAACTCTAAACTTCCCTTCATTAAATCCGAAGCACACCCCATTAACTCCCAACTCTACTGTAAAATTTTTGAAGAAATTATCCTGGTTTTAAGTGATTACCAGTGTTCACTTGATATTAAATATGCTTCACAATACGCAACAGAGATTTACCAGGATATTTTACAGTCAAGTGAAGTATATCAAGAGCAACTTGCAATGATTAACCTTGCAATGACTATTCTAAAAAGAAATCTCAGAAATGCGGGGTTCAATGTCCTCGCTCGAATCGAAAACCAATAACCTATTTCTGGATAAAAGAAAAAATGCAATTCCAATGGAACGCTACAACCTATCACCATAATTCACAATTTCAATATGATCATGCACTAGAAGCAATATCGAATCATGCCTTTAGCGCCGATCACCACATCTTAGATGTCGGTTGTGGCGATGGTAAAATTACAGGTCATATCGCAAACAATGTACCTGATGGGCAGATTGTGGGAATCGATAACTCCTCTGCCATGATAGCCTTCGCCCAATCAAAATATAAAGCGCCCAATATCCAGTTTATGGTTGAATCAGCCGAAGCATTCAACTTTGAAAATCAATTTGATTTAATTGTATCCTTCGCTTGCCTACATTGGGTCAAAGATCAGGATGCTTTCTTGAGCAACGCCAAAAAAGCATTAAAAACGAATGGAAAAATGATTTTAAACCTTTATCCACAACATCCATTAATCTGGGGCGCAATTCATGACACAGTGCATGCACCACATTGGTTCTCTCACTTTTTAAACTATATCAATCCGCACATCCATTATGATAAAGAAACGTATACGCAACATGTGCTGAATGCAAATTTAACGATTATATCCATCAAAGAAGAAATTCCCGTTGCAACGTTTGAATCACCCAAAGAAGCCGAATTATTCATTCGCTCGTGGCTACCTCATACAGAGCTACTTGAAGAAGAAATGAAAGAGCCATTTATTCATGAAATTATCGAGCGCTATCTGACCATGTCATCACATCACAAAGGCAATATAGTGGAAATCCCTTTCCTTCGTTTAGACATGTGTTTATGCCATTAACGAATCATCCTTCCTTGTTCAACTAGTTTTAAGATTTGAGCTGACTTCCCTTCCATGGATTGTAAAAAACTTTTGGTTTTATTTTCCTGGATATCAGACATCCACTCTTTCTGATATTCGTTATACAGGGCATGTTCAACTTTAATTTCTTTAAAAAGATCGATTTTAGGCATTGTCACGTCTTCTTCGACAGCATATTCATTAATGATGTCGTTTAATTCGTTATACATATAATCACCCATCTGTGCAATGTAATTGGCTTTGCTGTGAAAAAGAAAATGAAATAACCCTGGCATCGTTTCTTTTTTACGTGTTGCAAAGGAATACATGGCATACCGATTGTCACCTAAATCACGCACAATCATCATGCCACTTCGTAACCCATACTTATCTTCCTTAATATGATTAATTGCCACATCCACTTCATTCTGCGCAACCGAGCGCCAAGAATACATGGAATATTTTTTATAAATACTGCGTTTGTAGTTCGAATCGACCGCCACAAAATTTTTCTTGCAAAGCTCTTCAGCCATTTGCGGCGTCGGAGAGAAAAACATGCTTTCATTATCACCAAAGAAAACGTTTATTGAAAAATGATCAATGCAAAGTTCTCCTTGAATGATCTCCCTGAATGTTCGCTGTATCTCTTGTCTATGCTGATAAGAAATATTTGCTTTTACATGATTCGTCATACACACAATGCAATCCCTCTTTAAAACCATACCCCATTTATTTTGTTGAGCCTTATGGTGCAATACTGCATGGTTTTCAACCTCGCAGAGTTACACTATAATCCTTCCGTAGAAAGTATCTATCCCTGTGCTCAGGGATGATTGTTTCGTCTTTATATAACTTCTTTAAGAGTCAAAAAGTCTCCTACTATATCTATCACAACCACAAATACATCCTTTACTTGGCAGTCCGAAGTTCGAGGATATGAAATCGATCTGCAAGGCATTGTGAATAATGCCGTCTATCTTCAATATCTCGACCACGCAAGAATTTTGTATCTCATGTCAAAGGGTGTTGATTGGGAACTTTGTCATAAACAAGGCTACAACTTAGTCCTTCACCATGTTGATCTAAAATTCAAGCACTCCTTAAGACAACACGACCGATTTTATGTCACCACAGATGTTGAACAGCAAGGTCATCTTAAAATCATTTTTCATCAATCCATTATCAAAGATGACAACACCATCATTGCTGATGCCAAAAACACATGTGTCTGGGTTTCAACAGCAACAGGTAAACCAACTGCTCCTGAAAATTTAATCCGTCCGCTGCTCTCATCTTAAGCACTATTCAAAAGCTCTAAGTTGGTTTTAGCTATTTCTTGTCTGGCTTCAAGCATTGAAGAAATGATTTTAAAATTGCCCATGCGACTTGTATCAATTCGGCGCCATTGATGCATCGACCCGATAACACCGCGTAAAACGCCTTCCATTGCCGCTTCAATCATGCTGCTACAATTCATCTTTTCTTTAATGTTTTTTGAATGCGTTTCTACCGTGTAAGGACTGATATTAAGAATTTTCGCTATTTCTTTTGTGGTTTTACCGCCTGATGCCAGGAGCAAACATTCTTTTTCGCGTTCACTGAGCTCTTCATTTTTAGGATAACCACCTTTAATCACGGCTTTTCGATAAGCCTGATTGGTTAAGATAAACGAATGTCGATAAGCAAAATTATACTGAATGATTAAATCTAAAAACTCATCTGTAAAACTGACACAAAAATCCTCAAAGTCGCGGACCGTATCCTTATAAATTTGATCGCCGTAATCAAATCCTTCTTTTTTGATAGCACCAAAAATGAATACACATTCGGGACAGTCTCGAACAATATAATACGCTCGATGCACGCCAAAACGCTCCTCAAGCATTTTTTTGAATTTTTTGGACACGGCAGTCGTGGAATCGCATAAAAAATAATCAATATTTTCTATGGTCTCTGAGCGAAATGAGTAGTCTTCTTTATATAAAGACTCACCGTAATAAGCCTCCAACATATGAAAAATGTTCGATAAAACGAAACGACTGCCATCGTTAAAAACGACATACATCACCATATAATCCAGCCCGATTTTACTTAGCGATTTACAAAATGAGGTAATTTCTTGTCGATATTTAAGACTTAATATAAAAGGGATATGTATTGTCATAGCACACATCCTTCTCTTAAATCTTCTGAAATGAACGAAACGGTGCTTAAACGAGCTATCGCCCATAATGCAACAATGGCAGCCACAATTAAATAAAACACTAAGGCAGTATTAACCCCTGAATAATGATGACTAATGAGCGCCATCAACGGCGTGACGCCGCCAATTAATGCCATGCTGGAGTTGTACCCAAGCGATACACCACTACATCGAACATTCGCAGGAAATGCTCGAATCATAATGGACATGATGCTTCCAGAAATTGGTGATAATGAAATGGCAAAAAGAATAATGCCTATCGATACTCGGCTCATAGATTGAGAATCAATCAATATAAAAACCCATAACTGCCAATTAAAAAGGCAATGCACCCCATGCTAAATGTTTTATAACACCCGATTTTGTCGCTGATAACACCCATCAATGGCACAAAAATACAAAGCGACAATAATCCCAGTGCACTCAATAACATCGATTCATTTAAGCCTAAATGTAAATGAATGACATAAAAAGATGGGAAATAACCAATGAGTAAATAAATGGCCACTGCCAAAATACTACTCATCATTCCAATATTTAATATGGTTGATAGGTATGATTTAAAAACCAGCGACACAGGTTGCTTTGAAATTGACCGATGGCTCTTAAGGGCCTCAAATACGGGAGAGTCATGTAATTGAAATCTTAAAAAAATAGCAATGACTCCCAAGAAAAAAGAAATCAAAAATGGAATACGCCAAGCAAAGGCCTCTATTTCTGATTTATATACAATCGTGACAAGCCAACACACCAGCGCACCCAGGAGTAATCCAACATAAATGCTACTCATGACTAAACTGCCATAGAACCCCTGTCGACGATTCGAAGTACACTCCAAAAGATAAATCCCTGCAGCAGTTAATTCTCCACTCACTGCAAATCCTTGAAATAATCGGCATATCACCAATAAAACTGGCGCCCAAAGGCCAATTGAGTTGTATCTTGGGATTAATCCTATGAATGCGGTTGGCAAAACAATAAACGCAATTGAAATAAGAAGCGATTTTCTACGACCATATCGATCACCAATATAGCCAAAAATCCATCCGCCTATTAATCTTGCTGCAAATCCTGTTGTAAATGCAGCAAAGGTCAGTAATAAAGAAATGTATTGTTCTTTTGTAGGAAAAAACAATCGACTCAAAATTGTTGCAAAATATCCATATAATGCGAAGTCGTACCACTCTATGACATTTCCTGTTACAGTGGCCGCTATAAACTTAAGCTGGCTATGTTTCATCACATCTGCTCATATGCTTTAAAGCCTGAACAAGCTTTCGAATCCCTGTGTAGACTTCACTAATACTATTTGCGACCATATTTGCAGGAGTGCTGACAATTTTATTTTTGTGATCAACAACAATATTATCAGCAGTACAATCTACATGTTTACACCCCATTGATTCGATTAGCGCTGCAATCCCTGAGTCATTCCCTATCGTAAGCTCAACATTCGGATAAATTTTCGGGATCATCACCGGTGCAATGCAGATAAATCCCATCGGTTTCTTTTTAGAACGAGCATCATGAATGACCCTTTCTACTTCAGGGATAAAATTAAACGCAGATTTTTTTTCAAACCAATCGCATAAGGTGGTCACCGCTCCAAGTCCACCAGGGAAAATGATAGCATCGAAATCATTCACATTGAGGGTACTTAGAGACGCAATACGTCCCCTCACAAGACGTGCTGACTCTTGTAAAGCGGAACGCGATTCTGATGTGCTGCGTGTTTCATTAATATGGTTTACGACATAGGGTTGCTGTATATCTGGCGCAAATGCACTCCAAGTAATTCCCTCTTGATCTAAAGACAAGAGGGTCAAAATGACCTCATGGGTTTCTGAACCGTCATGTTGACCACAGCCCGCTAAGATGATTGCACATTTCATTATTGTTATTCCTTGTCTTGACTATCCATGCATGATCAAATAGTTTAATTAGTGTTCTATTTTCTTCCGAACCATATTCGAATAATACCTAATTTGAGGATTTAATCAATAATAATCCTCAAATTGAATACTATTTTTTGTAAATGACATGTTCTGTATAAGGGCTACCATCCCACAGATGTTTTGTCGTCTTATAATCCCACTCAGAACCTAAAATATATTGCACCTTAAAATTTAAATAACAGCGATCTAACTTAGCCGGATCGACATATCCCTTTAAATTAGGAAATGGATCATCATGAAATTGGTAGATAAATTCATCTTCAGACATTTTAGGAAACTCTACTCGCAATCCAACCAAACGATCTCGCTCAGCTACAAGTCGCTCAAATTCTTTCGGATCTCCTTTTTTAAAATCGGAACCATAAGACTTTGATAATCCTCGTTCCATCAGGGTCGTAAAATGTTCCAATGCCTTTTCTTCCCCATATTCTTCTTTAAGCAACTTGAATACATTTTCAAATAAACCAAAAAATGCCGCATTGTAATTATTCATTCTTTCTCCTCGTTAATATGAATGTGTTGATTGATAGAGCAATTGCTCATGTTGATGTTGACTATAATCTGAGACAGTTATTTTTTTGCTAAGCATACTCATTGCCATGAGATTAATCGCTGATATTCCACTAAGGTATAAACCTGGCAAAATGACGTTAGAAACTGATTGTTCTATCATGATTAATACCAACGGGGTGGTACTGCTGAAAATAGTGATGCATAAATTAAATGCCAACGAGACGCCTGAATATCGAACGCCAAATGGAAATAATCCAACTAAAATTGAAAATAACGCGGCTGAGATCAATGAGATGAAACAGCAAAAAATTAAGATAGCTATTGCAATCAGCCAAATATTGTTTTGTGCCATCATCCAAAATAGAATGGGTGAAAATATTAAAGCCCCTACCGAACCACGATAATATATCTTCCATGAATCCCAACGATCGCAATAACGGCCAATAAATGGTGTTAAAAGGACAACAAATAAAATAGCAACACCCACAATAAACTGACTACTCTCACGTAAGAAATGCAATTTTTCAATCAAATAATAAGGCAAATGGACAATTAATGTGCTTGTGGTAATCGAGTAAATAGAGACTAACGTAATCCCGAAAATAATCTGCCAAAAATAATTTCTAAATAGCGTCCATGATGGTTTTGCAACAAGGATATTATTTTCCTTAGCCACATCAAATAATTTAAAATCATTAAGATAAAACCGCAGAAATATAGCCAGTATTCCTAATGGTAACGAAATCAAAAAAGGGATTCGCCAACCCCACTGCCCTACTACTCCTTTTGTCATAAGCCAGTTTGTTGTGCTGCAAACAAATATTCCGAATACCACACCCAGCAAGACACTCGATAAAACAGCGGCACCCAATATGCCTCGTCGTTGAAATTTCGCATTTTCAAAAAGTAAAACAACAGCACCACCCTCTTCCCCACTGACAGCTAACCCTTGCAGAAGACGCAAAGTAATGAGGAAAATAGGTGCCATCATACCGATGGATTGATGTCCAGGAATCGTCCCAATAAGAAAGGTTGTTAATGTCGAAATAATGATCGTTTTAGAAAGAGCCCAGCTACGTCCTTTTTTATCACCAAAGTGTCCGAACAATATAGCGCCTAAAGGCCGCGTAATATAGCCTGTTGCAAAAATACTTAACGCCACAAGATAAGCCACAAATGGATTTTCAAAATTAAAAAAAGACTCACTAATTTCTTTCGTCAAAAAGGCATAAATGGTGAAATCATAGAACTGCATAATGTTACCAATCAAGGCACCAAGATATTTATTACTCATCTTTATGTTTAGTTATCCGAATAATATTGGACTTATTCTCCTTTTTATTATTTTTCTCAGAATTGTAACCAATGATGTTATCTTCAATGATCGATTGAATCTGCCCAAAACAATGATCGCCCATTTTATAAAATGCGTCTTGCTGTTCTTGAATCTGCAAAACAAATTCCTGCCCATCTGCTTTCGTTGCGAATGAATATAACAGTGTTAATCCATGCGCTTTTTTTGTGATCACCACACCCTTATTGATTCCATTTTTTCTTTCCATGTTATTTTTTAAAAATGTCGCATATCGTGGATCATAGGCTTCATCCCAAGTGTATAAACTAAAATTATTATAATAACTGGGAGATATTGAACCATTATACAAGTAAGACCCATCTTTGAATATGTTATATGCAATTTGTGGGTTAAATGACAAGATTGACATCTTGCCGGCTTCATCGACGACATTTAGTGAAAAATGATGGATGTTTTCAAGACCGATAATTTCTTTATAAACCGATCCGAGCTTATGACAGTTTGAAAAGGATATAAGCGTGGCATTCTCATGAAGAATTGGTGGTTTATGTCGAGGTAATTTAATGATTTTCCCCATAAAAACGCCTATGTCAGTTAAAATTAGCCAACCATAGCATTATTTTTTAAGAAATCTTCCGTGTTTCTTATCCCTAAACCTTTTATAAAAGATTCAAAGCAAAGTTTAATCAGATCAATTTTATCATCACCCTCTGCATTTGTGGCAACGATTCTGTTGTATACTTCAAAACAAAAATTAACTGCATCAGATACCTTAGAATCTGGAATTAAGCGAAGCAAGGGAACCAATTGTTCCAAAGTTTTTCCGAATACAAACGAATTAATCATGGAATAATGACGCTCTGCCGAAATAATTGGTGCGTCTACAACTTGCAATTCGCCATTTTTAATCATTTCTTCTTGAGCAATTAAAATTCTTTTTTCCAATTCTTGATCCGCATACTCTTCACAAGGAGAGCCTTTACCTGTAATTAACCAGCTTGGCTCAAGCTTAAGTAAAGCTGCATAGTATGCAACATTTTCCAAAGTTAATGTTCTTTCCCCTCTTTCATGTTGAGAATAAGTTGAGACAGGAATGTCATGAGCCTGAACAAATTCTCGTGCAGTTCGATATCCAGAGGCTATACGTACCATTTTTAATCTTTTAGGGATATCTTTCAAAAAAAATGTCACAATCTCTCCAATATATTATTTTGGACGTCAATTATATTCATTTTGAGAGATTCGTCCATAAAAATCCTCATTATGAGTATTTGTTTTAAAAAGAGCAAGAGATTGAATAATGAGATTGAAAAATAAAATCGCACTTATCACAGGTAGCTGTGGATCTATTGGGTTGGAAATAGTCAATTTATTTATCCAAAATGGAGCAACAACTATCATTGTAGATATTCAAGAAAATAACGATTTATCGTTAAAAAAAATATCAGGCTTAGAATATTTAAATTTTGATGTCAGCAATGAACGAGAATGGCAGACACTGCTTCAACTATTGAGATCAAAATATGATCAATTAGATATTTTAGTTAACAACGCAGGTATATTTGGTTTTGATGAGTGCTCTACTCCTCAAAATCCAGAACACATGAGCTTTGATGATTGGAATAAAATTCACAGTGTAAATCTTAATAGTGTGTTTTTAGGATGCAAATATGGCATCGAATTTATGAAAAAAATGGGTGGTTCAATTATAAACATGTCATCTCGTTCCGCATCTATAGGTGTACCTTCTGCTGCAGCTTATGCGTCAAGCAAAGCTGCTATCGCTAATTACACCAAATCCGTGGCTCTTTATTGCGCTGAAATGCAGTATAAAATCAGATGTAATTCTATTCACCCAGGTATTATTCAAACATCTATCTGGGATCCTCTTTTAAAATCAGACAAAACAAATCTCGATAAAATGAAAACTAATATTCCTATGGGAAATTTAGGTAGTCCTAGTGATGTAGCATATGCAGCACTTTATCTCGCATCCGATGAATCCAAATATGTGACCGGCACAGAATTAGCGGTTGATGGTGGATTAAGTGCTGGTCGTATAGGAAACCCCATCCTTGCCAAATAACAATTTCATTTTAGGCTGCATCTTGAAGCTCAATCATATTTAATTTTTCCTGTAATTTATTGGCTTTTAATTGAAGTTCAGCAATTTTTTTCTTTGTAGAATGTACTAGTGCTTCTGGTATTAAATCCGATTTTTTTGAAAATTGTTCTATCATTAAGCATAAATATTTTTCTTCTGAATGAATTAAATTCATTATTTCTCGATGTTCGTTTAAATAAGACTTAGCTACGTTGTTCGTGATGTAGTGGCTATCTTTATAAGAAGCACATTTACTACCCTCCCCTTTTTCTATATACAATAATTTTTCTTTTTTGATTTCCTTTTGTTTATATAAGGCCCCTATATCCCAATGATTATAAAATCCTTTCGGTGTTCTCCATCGTTTTTCTCTGAGCAATTTGGCAATTAAATTTAATCGGTGTTTTTCATCTTTAATGCCAATAAATTGGTTTTCAGTGTTGATCATTGAAAAAACTACTTCAGAAAAAAGTTGTTCCGGATTTGAAAACAAAAGAGCATTTTGTTTTTGGAGATTTAATAAAGTTCCCTTGATTGAGTTTTTAAGTTTTATAGAGATTCGATCACCAATAGTTTCTTCGATTTTGTAAACTGGATAATTAGAGTTGGGTTTTGAAATTTTATTAACAATATTGGGTGTGCTAACAGTATTGTTATTAATTAAATTATTATCTTCTTCTTTATATATAGAATCCGTCAAATTGGCGGAATCGTTAGCGCCAACTTGGTTTAAAAATAAGCTTGGTGATGTCTCATTTATGTGATGAGTATCATTTTTAACATAGGTTATATCGATGTTTTCTGTGTTCTCTCCCAATAGTCGTAATAGTTTATCTGTAATACGAATGTAGAGATTTTTCTTTTTGAAAAGGACGTTTATTTTTTCAATAAGACCTAATTGTTGAAATTCTTGCAGATATCTCTCCACTGAACGTTTAGATATTTTCGAATCTTCTGAAATTCTAGTAATACTTCGTGTGAACCAAATGTTCCCATCCTCAAGCGTGTAGGTTGAGATTTGCCACCAAAAAATTAATTTATCTAAGAGCGTAGCCTTATTGTAGTTGTTTGTTATGTTATGCAATCGATCAAATTGATGGTGATTGATTGATGATAGTTTGCAAAATGATTTTTCAATTTTTGTAGGTAATGTTGCTGGAGAAGACTCAAATATTTTTTTCATACGTAGCCCATCCTTAGCCTTGCCAAATTATTGACAAAGGGATCTCAGGATACTAATATGATGATGTACCGTTCATACATACAGTATCTTATGTAGTGAATCTTGTGACCTGGTTGCCGCCGGGTCACAAAACCCTCCTGTTTTACTTATTATTTTTATATTTACATTTTTATACTCAAAAAATTTAGATCAAATCTAAAAATAATATGCACTACAATTTCAAAATGATCAATATCAAAAAATAAAACTCTACGATCTTTGCTTGAATCATGTATATAACCTATTGATATTTAAGAATAATTTTTAATTAAAAAATTTTAAAACTAATTTTTCAAATAACTATTGTCAATAACATTGATATGCACTACAGTAGTGCATATGTGTTTTGTATTTTTAATTTTTATCACTTTAAATTTTAATGTTTTTATATAAATGAGGACTCATTATGACAATAGAAAATGAACAAGCAAAAATATTAGTTATCGCGAATAATAAAGGAGGTGTTGGAAAAACAGTTTTAGCACAATTAATTATTAGCTATGCGGTGACTGTTTTAGGTTTAAAAGTATTAGCAGTTGATGGTGACGGACAAGCTAATTTGAGTAAACGAATCGTAAAAGATGATCGTTTGGAATTACCAGCAAAATATTTCCCCCCTATTCATCCTGAATACGATCAACAAAAATATCCTGATTGGGATGGTATTTCTAGTTTGGCGTCACTTTATATGAAGGATCAACCTATAGCTGTTTATCCTAGTTATCAATACGATAATTTAAAAGTAATTCCGGCTCATAATGAAGTGCTTAAAAAAATTGAAGAGAAGCAATTTGATAGTAATTTATCTTATGAAGATTTGTATGATATTCCTAGACGTTTCTTCGATCCTAAGCGAATGGCTCAAGCAGGATTTGATCTTGTCGTAGCAGACTGTGCCCCTGCAATCTCGATTACATCAGTTGGTTTAATGCGCGCCGCAACACACACAGTGATGCCCTTTCAGTTGCAAGAAAAAAGTTGTGAAGGCCTCAATGCGATGTTGCATTGTTTCCATGAGCAGAATGATACAAAGCCTCGCTCACAAGCTAGTAAGTTAATTGGTTTTTTAGCAAATCAGAAAGCTTGGAATAAAAGGACCGGCCAAGATGATCAAAGAAAAAAGCTGGAGGATAGTGCTTATATCAAACCATACTTGATGCCATGCGAGCTACGGGATTCTGGTGATATGGCCAAAGTTGATATGAAAGGTGCTGATCTAGCAATGCCTTTTAATGGATTAAAAAAGAATTCAACCTTAAGAATAGACGCTGTAAATGCGTGTAATTATATTTTTAAAAAAATGGGATTTGAGCAACTCATTGAAGAAAAAGGAATGCGAATCGAAGAGGAGGAAATAGCATGAGTTTAATTTTAGATAATAATTCTGATTTACAATATAGAACATCTAAGAAAACAGAACCTGTGAATAATAACACAACACGAGCTTTAAATTTTGGAAATGTTTCTAAGCAAGTAAGTTTTAATGATGGTAATAAAGAGGGATACTATCAAGTTCGACCTAAAGCACTAAAACCGAGTCAACATAACCCACGACCTGATTGGGTTATTGATGATGCGTGGCTTGTTCATCATGTCGGTATCGATATGGATGATATTTTTGAATCTAATATAGACTCTCGTTGTTTGATTAAGATTCAAGAGAAGGAGGTTGATGGTAAAATTGTTGAGTCAGTAATTTATCCTGAGTTTGAGGATTTGATAAATAATCCGGATCCGTCACAAAAAAAAGACTACGATTTTTTAGTCTCGCTTTCAAAAAGTATACGTGATGTGGGACAGATTCAGCCTATAGAAATTGAGTCCGATCCTCAAAATAACACATTGGTGGTTTTGGAAGGACATTTAAGACGATTGGCATGCATATTGGGAAGGGTTTCATATATAAAAGCGATTAGAAATGAGGGGTTGCATGATCTTTCAAAAAGAGAAAAGGTCGCTCGGCAAATTACTGAGAATAGCTTGCGTACAAACGTAAGTGTTTATGGAAACTATCTGCTATCTATAGATGAAATTAATGAAAATCCTAAGATTAGTGTGCGTGATTTATCTGGTAGATTAAAAATTCATAAAGATCTTGCCTCTGCTTTCATTAAATTAATTAATCAAGCTGATAAATATCATCCTGTTATTTTAGAAACTCTTAAAAAAGGAGAGTTGTCCGCAAATAATCTCATTAAAGCTGTTTCTCATAGTCGTCAAGATCGTCAATTGTTATTTATTGAAAAAATACTTAAGAAAAACAACAAGGAAAATTTGTTAGTCCCTATTGCGCGCGGTCGTGATGGTCGAAAACGTTCAGTTGCAACATTTCAAATTAAATCTCAGGAAAATTGTATTAAAGCAGGGAATAACTTGCTTAAACATCTTCCCGCACTCAAAGAGTACTCTAAACTTTCTTCTGTTTCCTCTGTAGAAGATATGATAATGCTTTTGAAAAAGTTCGAGGATTTTTTGTTAGAAATGAATAGTGAGGATAAGTAATGTTTCTTGAGCGTCCTAAAGATGACAAAGTTCCTGATCGGATTCAGAAGAAGATCACCTTAAGAATACCTGAAAAATTATGGCATTCTATCCAGGAGAAAGCGAAAAACGAGTATGAGGGTAGGGGAAAGCAATCTCAATTGGTTAACGAAGCGTTAGAACATTTTTTTAGGAGCGCCTCTGTTGACGATATTGATTGGGATAATGCTTCAGATGATTACGTTCTTATTAATCTTCTGACGCAGATTAAGCTTGGAGCAACAATGAAAAACAATGGTTCCAATCCTGTACAAGCTAATATTGATATCCATTTAATTGACAAGTTAACCGATCTTGAAATTAAGATTAAGAGTGCTAGAAAAATGTTAGATGTTCATATTAAGCCTGCCATTATTCGTATGGCATTGAGCCAATGGATGTATGCAGATAGACGTCTTTTCAGAGAGCTTATTAATGAATAAATATTGTTTGTCCCCCAGGGGACAAACCCTCCGAAAGCCTTATAAACACTGGGCTATAGAGGATTGTAAGTTTTTTTATGCAAACGATAAAAAGGACTGACGATGAATATATTAGGCACAGGTATTGATGCTATAAATTTTGAAGCTTTAAACATTAGCAAGATTGAGAAAGATATTAATATTATTAAAAACATTCAAATCGATTTAATTGATATTGGTAATTATCAACCTAGAAAGCAAAGTGCCATTACTGTTGAGTCAATACAGGATTTGATAGATTCAATCAAAGAGCATGGAATATTACAACCTGTTATCTTGCGTTGTACAGACACAGAGAGGTATGAATTAATAGCGGGGGAACGAAGGCTGAGAGCTGCGCTTGAGTTGAGATTAGATGAAATTCCTGCTGTTCTAAAAAACATTGACGCTAAACAAGCCTATGCAATTGCGATAATAGAAAATATTCAGCGTGAGCAATTAAGTTTACTAGAAGAAGCAGAGGCATTGTTAAAGCTCAAAAATGATTATTTTATGAGTGTAGAAACTGTGGCTAAAATGATTGGTAAGCCAAGAACAACGATTGCCAATTTAATAAGAGTTGCTACACACTTAAGTTCATTTGGCAAAGAGTTACTTGAGAGGGGTGATGTGGATTATGGTCATATACGTTCAGTATTAATCCTGGAAGAAGATATACAAAACCTTGTTTTAAATTATGTTGCTGAAAAGAAATTAACTGTGAGAGCAACAGAAAACTTTGTGCGAGAACATGGTTATGACAAATTATTAACGCCAAATAATTATGAAAAAAAGGAATCAGATTCGTTGAGTGATGAGAGTATAAATTTAATGGTCAGAACTCTTTCGGATAAATATAAAACCAATGTGAGTTTGAAGCGGTTAAGCGGTGGAAAAATTCGAGTTTCAATGGATTTTATAGACCTAGAGAAGGTTGATAAAATACTGGGCCAATAAAAAAGATTAAAAATTAATCATAATGATTATTATTTCATCATTTACAACTTATCCACAAAATCTGTGGACAAAGTTGTGAGAAAAGATTGAATCATCTTTGACGTGCATCGATTCTGAATTTCTTACAATAAAATCCAATATGCTTATTCCGATATCGACTCGTTAAATTTTCATCAAACTACTGCATCAGTGTTGTGTAAGAACTCAAAAAACCACCTGGCTCTTGGGGTCTAGCTGATGCGAGTAAGCGTGCGGCACGTTCAAGAGCCGCATGAGAGCTGCTAGCTCTTTGTTTATATTCAGCATTGCGATGAGTGCTCTGAGTTTCTAATCGTACTTTTTCTGCTTTGTGATCTTCAAGAACCTTGGTTGCCTCATCCACGGTGCTATCAGCTCGCGATACGACAGTATCTGTATTGAGTGTCGTTGTCAGGGTTTTATTGATTGAACGACTTAATTTTTCTAGAGCTTCTTCATTAAAGGCTTCTGTCGCAGCAGCCTGAATTTTGAGAGAATCTACTAACTCTCCCAAATCTTCCGTCATTTCGGATAGGGTAGCGTGATTTTCTCCAAATGAAGTATTCAATTGTTTTAATCGTTCATGATCATTTAATAATTCAGTTGTGCCGGTCAGTAATTCTCGATCAGTTTCATCCAATTGGCTTGCACTTTTTGACAAGGAATCCGTCAGTTCGCTCAACGTTACTTTTGCTTTTTCAAATGCTTCGCCAATTTTTTGCGTGCTATCTACCAAAGTATCTTTTGTGGAATCTAATTTTCCATTGATCTGGATCAATTTTTTGATTTGCTCTTCTAATTCGGCAATTTTTGCTTCGAATTCTTCAATATCTTCTGCCTGTTGCAGATTCATTTCACAAAGAGAGGTGAATACTGATTCGAGGCTTTCTTCAATTTCATTAATATGCTGTACTGATTCCGCTAAAGATTCTTCTAATTCTACAATATCAGCGGCAAGTCTTTTATCACGTTTTAATACAGCTGAGTGATGACTTTCTAAAATGAGAGCAAGAGCGGAGTAAAGAACAAATGTCACAACCGCTAAAACAATGACTAAATTACAAGCAATACCTATGCATGCCGCAATAGAAACAGTGCTGGCTAGCAGGCCAAGCTTGATCCACCATTGTAATCCACCATAGCTATTCGCAAGATTATCAAGAAAGCTATCGTCAGTGTGATAACGTTTGATAATGAGGTCAATATTTGATTGAAAATCTTTGATATTTTTGCCCTGGGTTAAGATTTTTTTTAATTGATTGGTTGCGTCAATTTTTAATTCATCTAAAGTTTTTGCGGGCTTATTGGTTTTTTTTGTATCAGCAGGCTTTGTCATGATGTTTTCCTTGTATTGATCAAGAATTAAATAATTTGATGCCACGAGTTGAAGATGACTGTGGTTCTTTAGAAGAACCGTTTCCTGATTCCAATGCGTCAGACAATAAGGTAATTGTTCTGGTTAATTGTTTGTTTTCATTATGTAGGGCTGTGATTTCATCTAGCTGTCGTTTGTTTGTTCTAGATAACGATTGAAACTCACTTTTATAGCTATTAACGGTTGTTTCCAGTTTTTGAACAGAGCTTGCTAATCGCTCATTATCTGTTCGTAGGTGAAGAATTTCTACCTCTCTTAAGGAGTCTTTCCCAACTAATGCGCCCCTTAATAATTCTTGCGCCTCAGATAGCTGTTTGGTGAGTGTGTCGATTTCAGCTTTACTTTTGTGTGTGTTTTCTTGTAGTGATCGCTGGGTTTCGCCAAGCAGTGTTACGACCTCTTGAAGCGCTGCTTCTTTTTCGATGAGTGAATCTTTTGTTGATTTTAACTCGAGATTAATGGTTGTAATTTGTGATTTGAGTTCAGTCAATTCAGAAGTTACGTCACTGACTTTTTCGTGTGCCTTTTTAGCAGTACTTTTCAGAGCGCTGGACGTTTTTTCTAGTTTTGTTGCGGTGGTTTCTATCTGAACAACTTTAGCGTCTAATTTTTTGGTGCTTTCTTGTATGTGTTTTCTTTGCTCTTTCCCTTGCTCCCGTAGCTCCTTGGCGTCTTGAGCAGTTTGCTCAGCGAGCTTGCTAGCTGAGTGCCTCACTTCTTTTTCCCTGGTTCTTAATTCTTCCTTGAGGCGTTTTTGTTCTCTTGTTTCTGCATCACGATTATATCGGCCAGCATAATAACAAACCGTACCAACAATGACACAACATACAACACCAACACAAACTGTGATAAGAATCGGGATAGCAGCTGCTCCTAAAATAAGTTCAAGCATGATTTTCTCCAAATGGATGTAATTTAGGATAAATAATGATTGAGTTATTAGCGTCTAGAATGATGTGCATACTATGCTCCTTATCGTTATTGGAAATGCTTTAAGTGCGTCATTCCATTGACACTAACTTTTATTTATTTGGTGTTTTTAATACCGGTTGTGCTTCTTTTAATGCTGCATATGTTTCAGGTAAATAAGTTTCTACAAGTGTCATGACTTTTCGATGGTGAGCATCTCGTTCATTGAAAAATACATTAAGTCTATCTAGCGAGGTTTCATCTTCTGGCTCAAGTTTAGGATATGTATCCAACAATTCACCAAGATGATCGAGCATATCTGCGCGTTGTTCAATATTTCTATCATAAGATTCTATGGGTTGCCGAATCATATATTGTGATTGATAGGAAGTGAGAAGAAGGGTGGCTGATTTATAAGAAGCCCGTACATCGACCTGAGATGCTTTGAGTGCATTACGAATCGCACACATGTCATTATCTTGAGACTCTATAAGTTCGAGGCATTCTTTTAATTTTTGCGTGACGTTTTGATTCGTTAATAGTCTAGGGCTTGGTTTCGTATAAAAAAAACTTGAGCAACAATTTGCAAAGCACGAAGTAACACATTTTATCCCTGCATCAATAGTTGAATATATTGTTGCAGGAAGTTCTTCAATCTCAGGAACGGGTACGTGATTACGTATCATATAAATCCTCCAGTGTTTATATAAAATTTTAAAAAATAGCATTGGTTTCCTCGATGCGTTCGTTAGCGTCATTGATTTTTTGTTGTTCACGTTTTGCAAAGAAACTACCGACTAAAAGACCCGCTCCGGTTGCTGCCGATAGGCTACCTGCTGCAATTCCTATCGCAAATGGAATGCTACCGATGCCATAAGTTGTACATACGATAACAGCGGCACCACCGACGAGGAGTATGCCTGCGATAACACAAAGGGCTGTACTACACATCATTTGAAGAAATAAACTGGGTTGAATTTGATCATAAGCAAGATCGTCGTTAAGCCTTTGAGACATGCATGTTTTAAATGTTTGTTCTCGTCTAAGAGGATCTTGAAGTTTGCTGGCTTTAAATGATGCAAGTATGTAAGCATTCCGAGCAGTGGCATAGGTATGCGAATAAACATAAGTTGCGGCGCGTACGGATTTTTGATTGGTGGATGGGTCTCGCGAGAAAGCCGCTTGATAATTTGAGTGCAGCTCTTCATCAGCTGAATCAATTTGGCGCTCTATTCCACTGACGATATCAGTGTAAGAAACATCAATGGTTTTTTTAATTGGCGTTCTTCGATGGCTGAATGTATGCCGCGCAGCTTTAAGACTTCTATCATGAGCAAATTTGAGATTGGCAGAGTCTGCAACGCCAGCCGAAAAGAGTGTCGCTTGAGAAGCTGCTTTGAAATGACGCATTGCAGCTAATGTTGTGGCAGCGTCTGCATATTCTTCACTATGTTTTTTAGCCGCATCAGATGCTGTCTTACTTGCTGCATTACAAGCATATTTATCTGCTGATTCATTGGCAGTGTAAGCATCAAATGCAAGAGATAATAGTTCGTCGATGGTTTCTTGTTTCATGATCCACCTCTGGAGCATAAAGCAATTTAAGTTTGATGAGCGGGCTGTTTATGCGCGCATAAAAACTTAAATGCTATATGTGTCGTTTGGATTGATATAAAGAAACAAGAAAATTGTATTGAGAAAAAATATAAGCTTGATTATTCATGACCACGTTTCCCTATGTTGAAGTTGAATTCGGTTAAGCGGTCAAGATCCGTCGAGCCCTTTTTATTTAACCTAATATCATCATGGCGATTAAACAATAATCAGTCAAGTGATTTTTGAATAATTTTTTGAGTTATGGAGCACTGCCGTAGGGTCTGGTGATGATTTCAAGAAAATGACCATCTGGATCGAGGAAGTAGCAGCCACGACCACCGTCATTATGATTGATTTGCTTTGGTTTAGTTTGTCCAGGATCGGCCCAATATTTCAGTTGTTTTTGTGTGATGCGATGAAAGATTTCATCAAATTCTTGTTCATTGACAAGAAATGCGAAGTGGCGTGATTTGATTTCACTGGTGGTTGTTCTGAAATCAAGACTGACGTCGTTACTGGTTTTGACTACAATGAATGGTCCAAATGAAGTAGGGGAGGGGAGGCCTAACATTTCTGCTAAAAATTTAGCGGACACTTCTGCATCTTTGGCTTGGATAATAGTGTGATTGAGCTCGATGGCCATAGGATTATTCCTTTATGATGAACGAAAGTGAGTTTATAGAAATAGCTTCATTCCAATATGAGATGCTTGGAACCCTAGTTTTTCATAAAATCTTTTTGCTTCCGGACGTTCAGCATTTGTTGTTAATTGAATGATGGTTACAGCATGATTTTTAGCTATTTTGATGGCTTCCCCAAACATCCATTCACCAATTTTTTGACCACGATAACCTTCAGCTATTCGTACAGCTTCAATTTGCATACGTGTTGAGCCAACGTATGTCAGAGAGGGCAAAAGAGTGAGATGACATGTACCTATTACTTGTTCATCGTGAATAACAACCATTAAAAATTGATTGGGATCATTCATAATACGTGTAAAAGCACTTAGGTATCGCGGATCAATTTTTTCCGAAGTAATTTCTCGGGTTTTACCTAATGGATCGTGGGCTAATAATTCAATTATGAATGGTAAGTCTTTAGGTTCAGCACGGCGCATTGTAATATGAGGGATCATGAGTACATGTAAGGATATTGGGAAGCTATATATTAAAATTATCATAGCCATGAATAAATCAAAATAGATTGGTTATGATAGAGGTATAAAATAATCGATTCATGATATCTATCAAATATGAGCGGAAATTTGGAAAAAACTTATGCACAATTTACAAGATAAGGCATTACAAGATATAGCGGCACCTGAAGGGGTATGTTTCGGCTGCGGATCTAAAAATGAACATGGCTTGCAGATTAAAAGTTATTGGGATGCTGATGGTGAACATGTCATCATGAAATATATGCCTGATGATCGATATGTTGGCTGGCCATCACTGGTTTATGGTGGGATTATTAGTTGTCTTATTGATTGCCACTCAAATTGGACAGCTATGGCAAATTATTATCGTGCAGAAAATCGAGAACCAGGAACTTTGCCGCGTATTGATTGTGTCACCGGAACATTAGGTATCAAATACATCAAACCAACGCCCATGGGTGTGCCATTATTGTTTAAAGCACGAAATAAACGAGTAATTGGACGTAAGAGCATTGTACTTTGCGAGGTCTATGCTAATGATGTATTAACCGTGGTAAGCGATTCGATTTTTGTCCGGGTTGATGTCGGTCATTTGGCAAAAACGGCGCAGTGTTGATTAGACACATCAGTTCCATACTCATTTTTATCTGATGATTCATAGTCTTTTTATTAAAACGTAAGAGACCGCTCAAAAAATATGAATTATCAAACAGTATCATTCAAGTTCATTCAATAACAGGGCTCTAAAATCTATTGACCTGGCTCAAAATCGTCTTAATATTCATTTTGTTAGATAAAACTCTAAAGATTTTCAAACGGAAGAATAAGTCCTTTAACCTCAGAAGAGGGAGATAAAAAATGATATTTAAATTCAATTGTACGAAAAATTTTAAAGACAACGTTTGTTCAGCTATGCAAAGTACCCATGTTGATGATAAAGCCATTAATCAGGATATGCAGTGGGTCATGCATTCTTTCCAATCTCGGCGTAAAAATTGTGTGATTGCCATGCATGTAGCCAGTCGATATAGCATTCTTTTTTCAGATATTAATAAAATGAATACGACCGCATTTTTCGAATTACTGATGGTCAGGTTATACAATGAAATGAATTTTCTATGTGGATTGGATGAGGTGAGAGGTCAACGTGCGCTTAAAAAGTTAGGTAATTATGCTGAGTTTCATTATTGCCATGGTTATAGCCGCAGTGTTCAAGTGCATATAAACGATGTAATTTTTCATTTCAGAGATCAGATTGATCAAGCGGGGCGATTGCCTAAAAATAATGATGAAATGTTTTCATCTGGATATTTTGTAAATAGATTGATGCGCACAACAGTCAATAATCCTGAGTATTTCTATCCAGCAGAAAAAATGGTCAATTTTTGGATGCGCTCTTTTATTGATGAAGAAAAATTAAGCGAATCAGCTAACGACTTAGCAAGCGATCAAACTAACAAGGTTGTTTCCTTGTTTGATTACAAAAAGAACAAAGACCTGATTTAGAGGTGTTTTTTATGTTTCATATGCAGATGGTTTGCATTTTTTGCCACAATCTCTCAAGATGGAAGAGATTTCATGATAACCAAAGGAGCGATACATGAAAAAGAAAGATTTGATAGCAGCGATTAGCCATAAATCCGGTATGGCAAAAAATCAATCGGAAGTAGCTCTTAATGCAGTAATTGATTGTTTGAGTGATTTGCTGGCTCAAGGAGAATCCATTGTTTTGCCGGGATTTGCAAGTTTATCTGTGAAAAAACGAGCGGCTAGAACAGGACGCAATCCAGCGACTGGGAAATCTATTAATATATCGGCTCGTAACGTTGTTCAATTTAAGGCAGGATCTGCACTCAAAGAACGTGTGAATGAGTGATAAGAATATGGCGTGATGCGTCAATAGTTTGGAGCTGGTCACACTATAATAATCCAGACATGGCTATAATGAGAATGAGAGATATAAACATTATGCGATAATGTAACGGGACTTTAGATGTCTAAAAAAGATGAAGAAGCTGAGCGATTAATTGAGGAACAATTATCCGGAGAGGAGTTTTTTTGAAAAAAAGTAGAAGAAAATGTCACTCCGTTAATTATTACACAACAAAATGGCAAATGTGACGTTATTTTTTTATATCGGCCATCTGAGCCATCTTTAGACATTTCTGTAGAGTCTGAGGATTTATACAATCATCTATTAGATCCAGAGACTGGCGCACCTAAACAGTTTTATAAAAAAGATAATACCAATATTTATTATTTACGTGTACAGGATATACCCGAAGATACTTGTAAATCACGCTATCAAAAAATTTGTGGTGGACATCATGCAAATACAGAGACTCCAGAACATACACAATCTGTTAACTCGGAAGAGGGGCATAAATTCCCAGGTCCTTTAAATACAACATTTAAGCCTTATTAAATCACATTTGTTCTAAAAATTGTTATTTTGACTTTGAGTATCCCACAATTGAGCATAGGTACCTTTTTGATTTAATAATTCATCATGAGTGCCTTGTTCAGTAATCGATCCATTATCGATAACGAGAATATTATCTGCATGAGTAACGGTAGAGAGCCTATGTGCAATAATTAATGTTGTAGTATTAGCTGATATTTGTTTAAGGCAAGTCTGTATGTCTTTTTCGGTTTTCATATCTAGAGAGGATGTTGCTTCATCAAAAATATAAATCTTAGGTTTTTTTAGCAGCATCCTAGCAATAGCTACGCGCTGTTTTTCGCCACCAGACAATTTTAATCCCCGTTCACCAACTTGGGTTTCTAAACCATCAGGTAAATGCTCAATGAAAGTGTCAAGTTGTGCTGCGTGTATTGCATTTATAAGCTCATCATGTGTGCAATTCGGATTGCCATAAATTAGATTTCTTCCTAGCGTATCATTGAATAAAGTCGTTTCCTGAGAAACGATACCCAGTATCCCCCTGAGAGATTCTTGCTGAACGTTGCTAATATTTTGATCGTCTATCTGTATACTACCCGAATCCAGATCATAAAACCTAAAAAGTAGTCTTGCGATAGTCGATTTGCCTGCACCGGATGCACCAACGATTGCAGTAGTCGTTCCAGGTTTAATTACAAAGTTAATGTCATTGAGAATTTTTCGATGTTGATTGTATCCAAAGTAGACCTTTTTAAATTGTATTTTCCCCTCCTTGTATTGAAGCATTTTGGCATTAGGTTTGTCTTGAATATCGATAGGAATTTTCAGCAACTGAATTGCAGTTTGAAAACGAGCTAAATCATCTCGAGTAACACGAATTCGATAGCCCAGCATGGATAATGGCAGCATAAACATGAATAAATAGCCATGGATCAGTACAAAATCTCCAACATTCATGGTGCCTGTAGTGACTCTGGTGCCAGCAAGAAATAACATCATGATAATACACAAACCGATGATCGCATTTTGAATCAGATGAATTTTTGCATCCGCATTTAATGCTCGAGTATCTGCAGTTGCTTTTTTTTGTAATTTTTGAGCAGCGGTATGGATTTCATACTGTTGTGCATTGAAGTATTTTACAGTATCCGCATGCAATAAGCTTTCTACCAGATAGGCATTCGCAGTTCCATCTTCATTATTTTGTTCCATTCTGCATTTTACAATCCATCGAGAGGTAAAATAGCTTAGAAGGGTGTAGGAAATCAGCATTAAAAATAGAACTAATCCAAAGAAAATGCTATAAAAATAGCTTAAAAAAATCATGGCAAAAATGATTTCTACGATGATTGGCAATATCACAACAACAGGTCGCCCAATGAGGTCAACGGCAGACGAACGTGCGCGTTCTATAATTGTAAGAATTTCACCTGTCTTGCGTTCTCGATGGAAATTTGTAGATAGATTTTGTACGTGGTTAAAGAGTTCTAAACAAAAAATCTTCGCGCCATTTATTTCTACAGGAAAAGCTACCATTTGACTAAGAGCAATACATGCTGAGGATGCACCCCAAACCAGTGCATAAATTAGAATGATTAATAGTGGCGTGCTGTTTAAAAATGTCATATTGCCTGAAAGTGCATTGATAGCTTCTTTCAAAAAGATCGGGACACATAGATTCAATGTAATCGAAATCAATATAAATAAAACAGCGAAGACGACGTGGCTCTTTCCTCGTAGACTGCTTTTTGTCCATATACACGGCCAAAGATAGCGGATAGTTTCTTTAATGCTGGGAAAATTCTTATTCATCATGTGCCCGCTTTTGCTGTTGGCTATCCCACATAGAGGAATAGACACCATTCTTCTTGACTAGTTCTTGATGTTTTCCATATTCTACGATTTCTCCATTTTTTATAACAAGGATGTTGTCAGCATGAATAATCGTACTCAAACGATGAGCGATGACTATACTGGTGGTGTGTTTTGTAATTTCCTCGATATTTTCTTGAATACTTTTTTCGGTTTGTGTGTCGAGTGATGCGGTTGCTTCATCAAATAACAAAATGCTGGGTTTTCGCAGTAGGCATCTTGCTATTCCAATCCGCTGACGCTCTCCTCCTGATAATTTAAAGCCACCTTCACCGATATTGGTTTCGAGCCCTTGCGGAAGATTTTTTACAAGTTCTTCTAAGTGAGTGAGTTGAATGACGGTATTGATTTCGTGATCGGAAATATTTGGAGAACCGTAGCAAAGATTAAATTTCAACGTATTATTGAAAAGTAAAACCTCTTGAGGAACAACTCCAATGTGTTGGCGTAATGAATATTTTGTGACGGAATGAATATCTTGGTCATCTATAAATATTTGTCCTTGTGAAGCCTCAAATAGTCCCAACATTAATCGCGCAATGGTTGATTTGCCAGATCCGCTAGGCCCTACGATGGCTGTCATTTTCTGTGATGGCGCTTCGAAACTTATATTTTTTAAAATGGGCTGATTTCGTTTATAACCAAAAGTGACGTTTTGAAAGCGAATATCTGGCCTGCTGATGATTAATGGTTTTGCATCTGGTTTATCTTGTTCAACTTCATCGGTTTGTTCCAATAAATAAGCAGAATATTCGATTTTGGATAAATCATTTTTAGTGTCTCGCCAAAGAACACTCGCATTGTTTAACGGCTCAAATAATTGTAATAAATATCCGTTAATCAACACAAAGTCCCCGACTTTCAAATGACCAATTAAAATTTGATATCCCACTTTATATGATAAAAAGGCAAGACCTGCTGCAATAATCAGTGTTTGTAGTATCAAAAAGAGTCCCATGCCACTAAATAAAGCAATGTTCGCTTTAGCGCTTTCTTGCAAAAATCGATCGATTTTTTGATATTCCGCGAATTGGTTGTTGTAGTATTTTACAGTTTCGGTGTTAAGTAGGCTGTCGGCAATGGCTGAACTTACATTTAATTCGGCATTGCTACTATTCCGCTGGAGTGTTTTTGATTTTTTTTGAGTGAGACCATTAAAAATGAGGTAGAGTGACAAAATGATCATTAAAGAGAGGCCGTAGCTTAAGCCATATAAATACCAAATAATTAAAAAAGCGCAGAGAATTTCTATAAGAACAGGAGCAATTCGAAACAATATATTTGAAATAAGCATCGCAATTGCAAGCTGTGAACGGCTAATAGCGCTGGTTACTTTCCCTGTTTCTTTATCCATATGAAATTGATAATTTAAAGCATGAAGATGTGCAAAAACGTGCGTACTGTAATCAGCAATGGTTGTGCTTATATTTGAAAAAGTAACCATTTCTCGAATTTTTTCACTGCATCTTGAGAGTGTCCAAAGTAATCCGTAACCGCAAATTAACAACATAATCACGCTGCTTGAGGAAGCTATTGTACCGGATAGCTCGGTCACTATATCCTTGAAAATAATGGGTACGATCAAATTGAGAGCGAGTGTTGTTACAACCAAAAATAGTGAAAGAATAATCCGGAATTTCTTTTTAAGATCATTTTTTGGCCAAAAAAATGGGAGAAAATGTGATATTATCTGTAAACCTGTCAACAATGGTCCTTTCTCTTATTAAGTATTTACTATCATACTCATTGCCATCTGCTAAGTACAACAATTATCCATATGATCACGATGTTTCGCTTTTGGCATCTATTGTTTTATGGTCTAGAAAATGTTGTACGTCGTTGTAAAATTGAGGAAGATCTTGTAGAAAAGCAAAATGACTTACCTTGGATTCGATCACAAGCTTTGCGTGCGGAATTGAACTCGCTAAAAATTCTGTGTCAGAATGCTTTATGGCCTCATCGTGATCTCCAGCTACAATCCAGACGGGCACTGTAATTTGTTGGAGAACTTTTTTTGTAAACTGCGGTTCGGTGTGCCACATTGTTTTCACTGTATGTGTTAAGCGATGGTAATATTGAACGGAAGGAGTGGGTGAAAGCGCAAGATATTCTTGCTCAATCCGTTGTGAAAATGCATCAAATCCAGGGTTTTTTGAAATATCTAATGTTCCCTCTGGACTTGAGTTGCCGCCAAAAGCAAATAACTTTTCTAATCGCGCTGGGTGATGAATGGCAAGGTCAATCCCTGTATTGGCGCCATCGCTCCAACCGATAATGGATGCTTTTTGAATATGCAGAGTATCCATCAATTTCAATACATCTTGAGCTATTAGATGGTAACTCAAAGGCTTTTTTCCTAGAAAACTTCGTCCGTGTCCGCGACTATCTAGCACAATGACGCGATGCCCTTTGGAAAGAGACGGTATCAGGTTTCCAAAGTAATTTGAATTGGTTAGTCCACCATGCAATAAAATTACTGGGGAGCCGTCGCCATATTCGGCGTACCAAATTTTTGTATCATTAATTTTAAGAAGACCGCTTTTGCTAGGCATTGGTAGCATTGGTGTTGGTGGTATGACTTGCCATGGTTTTAATGTTGTAGATTGCACTGTATGAGTTATCAGCGATATCAATAAAGCTAAGCTAAAACAAATTATTTTTTTCATACATTATCCGAAGGTGTTGCATTGACTTAATTTTAAAACCATTAAATGAGACGTTTGATCTTTGAACGCACCTTCTTGGGGTGTAAAGTCACCTACCGACTTGAATCCTGACTTTTCATAAACATGTTTTGCTCGAGGGTTATTTTCATCAGGATCGATAAAGAATGTATCTGCCATTTTGTCCACGTCTGATTTAAAAAAGGTAACAAATTTACGTAGTGTTGGCGCCGCTAAGCATTTGCCGAGATAGTTTGTATTTCCAATTCCAAAATCAATGGTATAGGTGTTCCCTGTGGTTGAAATATTCTCACGCCAAAGTGGATCATCAGTATCTTCTTGACGAATTGCACCAGTTAAAATAAAACAAAAAGGAGTGCTGTCAATCGACCCTACCCAATAAGAGAATACGCCATTGAAGTAATTTGATGTGACTTTGCGTCCTTGCATAAAGTTAATAATATCATCTTTGTGCTCCTGACTATTATCCCAAAATTCTTGCATGTGAGGTTCAGATAACCACATAAAGATGGTTTCTTCATATTTAAAAGTCGCTTTTTCAAAATGGATATTCATACTGCTCCAGCAAAGTACTTATATTTTCTATACAAAATATACTCTTCAAGCTCATTTTATACTGTCTATTTGTACTGAATGGTTCGATTTCATATTATTTTAGCGCATAATTGAATGAAGCAATAATTAGATTTTCGTAATGAGGCGCATGTGATCTATCCTAGGGTTGGTATTGGCGTGTTGATTTTCAACAATAGAGATCTATTGCTAGGACAGCGATTAAATGGACATGGTCATCTCACCTGGGGACCGCCTGGCGGACACCTGGAATTTGGTGAAACCTTTGAGGCGTGCGCGATTCGAGAAACACAAGAAGAAACAGGATTAATCATTTCTTCACTCAAGCTGTTTGCCGTTACAAATAACATCTTCGAGCAAGAGCAAAAACACTACGTTTCTATTTTCTTAAAAGCAGAATATCCCTCCAATCAAACTATACAGATCATGGAGCAAAATAAAGTGATTTCTTGGCAATGGTTTCCTATTGATTCATTGCCAATGCCTTTATTTTTGCCTTTAGATCATCTGATTCAAAATGGATATTTTATGTATACCGTCGATAATCCGCTTGAGTCAATGAAATGAGGGATAGGTATCAACTAAATCACGGTCTGACAGACTCAAAAATCTCTTCTGTATGATGATATAACATGGAAATATGTCCATCTTCCTCAGATATTTTCAATTCTGCATTAGGCAATAATTGCTCGTAAATTTTGGCATGAGAAAACGGTGCTTGTTTATCTAGCTGTCCATACCATATTGTTACTGGACAGGTGATTTTACTCAAATCAAATCCCCATTTTCTGAGTAATAGCTGAAATTCTCGTGCAGGACCTGCAGCCCCTTGTCGAAAGGCTTCAATGGTTGTGCTCATAAGTGAACTCCATTGCGCAGGGTTTTCTAAAATGATGCGATCGACATCTGGTAATTGCCGTAACATTCTTTTAAACCGATCAGGGTTTGATAACATGCGTTGGTTTACTTCCATCAAAAGCCAGGCCATGCCAGGGATATTTCTGACCAGAATATGAATAATTCTCATACCACAGCTCAAACCTTCATTGGATGTTGGCATCAATGTTGGTCCCATTCCTGCGACAATAGCAACACGCGCTATACGTTCGGGGATAGTATAAGCACAAGCCATTGCAAAAGGTGCACCGCCCGAATGAGCAACGATAGAAAATTGATGAATATTGAGGTGATCGGCTAATTGACGAATATCATCTGCCCAGGATAACAAAGAATGTTGTTTGTTGATGGATGACAACCCCTGGCCTGCTCGATCAACACCGAAAAATCGACAATGGCTTGCGAGAGCAGTATCGTGAAAATCGACGGCTTGAAGTCTTGAGCCAGGAGTGCCGTGGAAAAAGAATATGGGGTATCCATTGGGATCACCATATTCGGCAAAACATAAAGTTCTGCCATCTTGTAAGATCATTTGCAAATTTTGATTACTCATGGTTGTATTACCTCGATTGAGTACATTACGATAATTTTTGATCAGCAAAGATATTCATTGCTTTGACCAAAAACTCAACCAAATCGGGATGATATCGGTTATAAAATATTCGATAATCAGGGTGATCGAGGTACATCTGCCCTAGGCCTTTATAAGTTGCTCGATTGGGCGTCCAAAAGTTGTTAACCCAATCATAATGTTGTTGAATCAATTGTTGAACAACATCCGAGTCTACTGCAAGGTCTTCTGTGACTACTTTAGCTAATGCTTGATTTAAGGTATCACCAGATGTTTTAAAGTTCTCCCAATCAGACTTTTTCCAATCAGCGACACGCTCCCAGCTATCATCAATTTGTTTTTGTGATATTACACCTGTATCCAGCATGTATTGTTCGTGTTCTTGTTGCTTGACCGGATCAAATCCTTCAAACATTTCTTCGATATTCATTTTCATTTTTCCTCGTAAATGTGAAATAGTCTTATCAATCGTCTTGATGAGCGTATGGGTTCGCTTAATATTCGATTGAAGCTTGGATTTGTGTTGCCGCAATGAATCAATTTTGTCGAAATCATTGCCGCTCAAAATCTCTTTGATGTCATTAAGAGGAAATTCAAGTTCACGAAAAAATAAAATCTGCTGTAGCATGAGCAGTTGCTCTTCTTCGTAGTAACGATATTGGTTTTCACCGTAGAAAGCCGGTTTTAATAAGCCAATTTCGTCATAAAACCGCAAAGTGCGTGTACTAATGCCTGAAAGCTTTGCCAATTGATTAATCGTGTATCTCATCTTGCACCCCTCTATCTAACAAGACACACGTTAATCGTTGACGTAACGTTAAGGTCAAGCTTTTTCTCATCATTCTTCTTTAGACCCATGAGATAATGAAAATAATGTTGACTGTTGGTCGTCATCGTTCTCATGATCCATTGTTATCAAAGCATGTTTGTCACGTTTTGGCCCAAATATCCCTAATGCTGAAGACTTACCCGAATTAGATGAGGGGTCGTTATTGCACTTTTGCCATAAATTACGATAAAGCTCGTTTCTATTGAGCAATTCATCATGCAGGCCTTGGTCAACATGGCTTTCTTTATCAATCACAACGATCTCATCTGCATATTGAGCCACCTCATGCAATTTATGCGTGATCATCAAAATAGTGACATTTTTTGAGGCGCTACGAATTGCGTCTAAGATCTGTGTTGCAGATTCAGCATCTAACGCAGAGGTTATTTCGTCCATGAGCCACAAGGGGCTTTTTTTCATAAGACCTCTTAAAATGGCTACTTTCTGTTGCTGTCCGTCAGATAATGTAGCGCCACCTGGACCAATGATCGTATTTAACTTTAGTGGAAACGTTTGCAAAAAATCATATAAATTTGCAAGACGTGCAACTTCTTCAATATCGCTATCCTGTACATCCTCTGGATTTTCTGCACCAAAAGCAATATTTTCGCGCAGGCTTCCTTTAAAAAGCTGTGGGTCACGATAAAAAACAGCGATATTTTTTCTCAAAGACTTTAAATTGATGGTCGAAACATCTTGACCATTAACCATAATCTTTCCATAGCCATGCGCTATTGGATAATAGCGAGCTAATAAGTGAAACAATGTTGTTTTTCCGACGCCACTTTCACTGACAATGGCGGTCAGTTTGTTTGGCGAAATGGAGAGTGACATATTTTGAAATAAAATAGGTGGACTCTCTTCATTTGGTCTTGGCTTATGTGAATAGGTCATGTTATTGAATTCTATTGAAGGAGCGGTCTCTACATTTTGTGGGAAGGCTTCTCCTAAACATGGATCATCCATTTTGTCACTTTGGTTTGCTAACTCTTTAAAAACAAATTTCAAATCAGGATAAGAAGCAAATAATTGATTGATGGCTTGGCCAAAAGCAGGCATTAAGTTTGCAAGCTGCACCAAATAGCCAACAACAACCACAAAATCTTGGATAGTATATTTTTGAGATTTAATGCCATGACCAACATAAAGTGCTACAAGCAACATATGCGTATAAGAAATCAGGCTATGCCCGTAGCTAATTTTCATAGGCATTGTGTTGGCTTTAACAAATATCTCTTTCCAACAACGCGTGAGCACGTTATCCAAATCTTTGAGCGTCATATCGAACTGCCCATAATCATGAATGATTTTATAGCGCTCAATGGTTGCCATTAAGCGCTCATAAGCTTCATTCCAAGCGACTAACCAGGCGTCATTTTCTTTAATAACCGCTTTGGCAGTGAATGCACTATAGCCCACATATACGGCTAATAACACCAGCAGGCTAGAGCCTAACTCAATTCCATATTGACTCGATAACAATGTTCCTGCGACGACAATTTGAATCATCATCGGGAAAATTTGTGTGAGTAATGGCGTGCTAATGGTGCTTAGCGTGAAACCTTTTTGAATAAAATAAAATTTATCAGCAGATAAAGTATTAACGTGGTAGTGTAATGATTTTTCTAAAAGATGCTGGGTGCTGTCCTGAATTAATTTTTTAACGTTATTCGCGGTAACAGGCAGAATGATTTGATTACAGATATTAGGAATGAGTTGTGCTAAAAAAGAAGAGACACACAAAGCACTAACAACCTCAGGCCATGAGAATTCTATGCCTCTTAGTTCAATGGATTGCTTATCTTTACTCAATACATGAATGGATTCTGCCAAAAGAGCGGGCGATAAAAAATTGAATCCCGTGCTTAAGCTCGACAAAAATATAGCGGTAGCAATCCTGGGACAATTTTCTTTAGAAAAGACGAGCTTTCGTAAACCATTTGAGATTTGCCAAACACTAATGGTTGTTTCGTTAGGCAGCGCAGGCGCTATCTCAATAATATGATGCTCAGCTGTTTGTTGAATCGTCCCTAATTCAATGTCATCCCCTTCGTTGGAGATGATTGAATTATCGTGTGTCATGGTTATCTCTGTTTAATTTAAGTCCAATTATATCATAAAGTGGCTTTTATTTACTCACCTATGAACAAAGGATAAAGGCTATTGTTACGATAGAGTCAAGCCTTATGTGTAAATGAATACTCACATAAGGCTATTTTCATCGATTAATTCATCATTAATGTGGTGATGGGTTGTGCGATGAATTCGCCAAGAACAATGGCTGCTAAAAATCCACCCCATAATTTTTTACCATTGAGTCCTGATGATTCTTTAAGTGCATAAAAGTAAACAAAACCTTGCCAGATGGCCAATCCGGTGATAGGAACAGAAATTAAATACTGTGTCATAGACCAGTGGATTTGATAGCCATTACTAAAATCTATTCTGAGTAGGCTTGGAAAAAATACGCGTATTAAGTAGGTGTACAGTGTAATCAACAGTATTGGAAAACGCGCTAATGATACTGTTCCAAGGAAATCAATGATCCTGATTTTATTTTTTTGCAGCAATTTCGTGATTAAAATATATAACAACGAAAGGGTTAACCAAGAAATAGTGTTTTGCAGAACAAGGAACAAAAATGGATGTGAAAAAGTTTGTTTTGCCAGTGCGGAGGCATTTATGACTGATAGAGGGCTTAAAAAATAGACATCGGCTTTTAGCCCGATGTAGCTTGTCATGAATAGAATAATCATTCCTAACACGAGCGCATTCAAGCCTGCTATTTTTTGGAACGGATTTAGCAACAGTGATGATTGCATTTTGGTAAAAAAGGACTTTCTTTTCAGCGCGCTTGCCAAAATATCATAGTCTTCTCGAGAAATTTTGTTATCTCGCAACATATTCTCAAGTCGTGTTTTTTCAGTATTCATCATGCACCTCATAATTTTCTTAACATTTTAGCGGCTTCGAGAGCGGATAATTTGCCTGCCTCAACCAGTTTCAAAATATCTTCTTTAGAATTTTCTTGTTGGACATCAATATGTTCGAGTAACTCAATGAGTGCATTGAGCTTATTTCGCAGCGTGGGATAAGACACGCCTTGTTTCCCTGCCATTTCCTTAAGGCTTCCGGAGCACTTTACGAAGTCGAGCACAAATTGCAAATCATCTTCCTGAAGTTTCAGTAGCGCAGGAATACTAAATTGCCCAGCAAATTGTGTGTTGCACTCCAGGCATTCAATTTTACTGACTTGTAGCCTGGTGCAGCTGCAAGAGAGGCATTGTGTAATAATTTTACCCATGGGTCACCATCAAAGTAGTTATCAGATGGGGTAATTTTACAGATAAAATAAATAAAATCAATATTAATTTTAATAAAATTAAATAAAAAATTAATTATATTAAATCAATTGAAAATTAAAATCATATTTATAATACAAACAAGGATATTTTTTGAATCAAAAGTGCATGACGACGAGGTATTTTTATATATAATGGTGCCATTGAGCGTCAATCCTAATATAGAGAAAAAATGAAGATCGAATTACTTAAGGATTGTCCTGAAACAATTCCTCAACTTGCTAAATTGTGGCATGAGTTACTTGGCCAAATTTGGGTTCCAGATATCAGTATTAAAAGCGCTGAGCTTAAGTTTAAGGAGCATCTTAATGAAGATGTATTGCCGTTGACGCTCGTTGCTTTAGAAGATAATCAACCAATCGGGATGTGTTCTTTGCGTGAAAACGATGGGATTCGTGAAGATTTGAAACCATGGTTGGGCTCACTTGTTGTCAGCAAATTGCATCAAAAACGAAGGGTTGCTCAGTTATTAATGAATGGCATAAGCAAAAAAGCAAAAGAGTTGGGATTTGATGAGCTCTATTTATTTACGTTTGATCCGACACTACCTACTTATTATCAGCGCCATGGTTGGGAAGAAATTGGCAAGGATCTTTTTAGAAATCACGCTGTGACTGTGATGAGATTGTCGTTATGAAAACGCTATAACCATGAAATGTTCGTCATAAAACTGGTCCTTTATTTTTAATGATCGTGGCTCAGTCCCGTAAATTCTAAAGCCATTCTTTTCATACAAGCGTATAGCGGCTTTGTTGGTTGTCACAACGGTTAAATGCAATTGTATGACTCGTTTTTTAGCATGTTCAATCACTTTTTTTATTAGCGCATCAGCAATCCCTTGGTTTCTGTAATCATCTTTTGTGTACATTGAAAATACACAGCCTCTATGCTGCATTTTTAAAGATGAGTATATAAAAAAACCAGCGCAGCCAACTAAAGCTTCATTATCTTTTGAAAAGGCGCCAAAAATTTCAGATTTGCTATATCCTTCTTGAAACATTTCATCTGTTAATAAGCACTCTTCTTCAAGTGATGCCCCAAATGCTTCTGGATGTTGTTTCAGTGCCTCAAGTCTTAAAAGTCTAAATTGCTTCCAGTCCTTCAATTCAAGTGACCTAATTTGGTAATTATTTTTCATGGATTGCTGCTGTTGAAAGTAAAGAAAATGCGTGATGGTTGTACCGTATCGAAATCTACAGCGCGTTTTTCTTTTGTGACATGTTTTGTGAAAGAAGAGATCGTTTTTTCCCAAAAACTCAAAGCACGTTTATTTTCTGGAATAACGGATACTTCCCATTGGCGTGGATACTTACGCCATATTTCATGAGCGATACGCTGTCCAATATGGTTTTTTTGAAATCGCGCAATCACAAAAAATTCGCCAATATGCCATAGCTGCTCTTTTGATTGATTGGTGTAATAGAGAAGGACAAATCCTGCAATTTCATCATCGACATGAATCAGATAAGCTTCACGATGAGGTTCGGTGAAGTATTTTTTAAAATCAAAGCTTTCGTAGAGGCCATCTGGCGGGATAGCCCAGTCTTTATCGTTCAATCCACATTCACGTGACATTTCATAAACATAGAATCTTGCCATATTTTGAATCGTAGGATAATCCAATAAAGTAGCTTTGGTTAGCCGAGGAGTAAAATTTTTCATAAGAAATTTTCTGTAATTGCCATAACAAGAGTTCTAAGTTTATCCATGCCAGTGGGGTCATCTAGAACTTTTTCAAATAAAGTTAAAATGGTTTTATCATGTAATTCCAAATATTGAAATGATTTTTTAGGCCCTAGATAGTGTAAATTTCTAAAGAAAAAATAATCTTCAAGTAAAGTGTGGATCATCCACATTTGTCGATATTTACCCTCTAAATCGTTTGCTTCTGCGCGAGCTAGCATTTTTTTATACCAAATGGTTCGTCCTTTACGTTCATTTATATCTGAAGTGATATTATTACCAATAAGCATGTTTAATTGATGTAACAAACGAGTACCACAGCCATGTTGTTCGGTCAAAATAATTCCATCACTCATTTGTAGATGGGACTCATTGGGTTCAATTAATTCATTTTCAGGGTATATAAAAATATCGTGGTAGACATGATTGACCTCATCAAAACGTGCTACCCATTCTTTTTTGATTGATTTGTCGGTAATACCGGCGATGTCATAATCACTGGTTTCGGTAAAATCCCCGCGTGCTCTAGAGCCATATAAAATAATGGTGTGGCAATGATATATGTTTTTTAATTCATCGATAATCGCGTTCATCACGGGATCAGTTTTAAATGTAACCATGGGATATGGACTGTCTGTAACGGAGGATATTTATTTAAGTGTAATGCTGATAAAGATTAAACGCCACTTGTTACTGTTTTTCGAATGCTCGTTTCTAAGTTTGTTAAATCGGTTGTATTGCGAATTTCAATAAACACAACGTCAGGATATTTTTTTTGAAGTGTACAAAGCGAATGAGCTACGCGATCTTCAAAATTCCACATATAAGTGAGTAGGCTCCATCGAATGGTTTCTTTACAATTTTCTGCGCGATCATCAATATCTGGGTGCTTATGAAATAAGCGTTTAAATATTCGCCAATAACATTGATATCGCGGGAAATTAAAATACAAGCAAAGGTTGGCCTTTGCATAACGATTTTCGTAAGATTTTGTTGAGTTTCCATCAATAATCCAGCTAGGGCTATCTATTAATTGTTGCTGGATTGCCAGAAATTCTTCGTAATCTTTAGGCTGCCAATGGTCAATGTAGAAATATTTATCTAAGTGGTATAACGGAATTTGCAATATTTTCTGAAGTTTTAGTGAAAAAGTCGATTTACCACCACCAGGACGGCCGATGATCATTACCCTTTCTAGCTTTTTTATTATTTTCATATGAGGGTTTTGCGGAGCACATTTCGTCATGATGTTGCCGATTTTAAGAAGGTTCTCAAGCAACCGGCAATAGAGCCTGGATGTTCTTGTTGTACGGTGTAGGATTCATCCTGGGTCATTTGATAAAGTCGTTCATAGGAAAGTGCTGCAAATATGCCTAATAATTGATTTGTAATGCCTAATATCTCCAATAAAGTAGTTTCGTCATATTGGTTTTTCCATGGAGAAATGCATTGTAATTGAAGTTTGCGGTAATCAGCATCGGACTCTTTAATTTTATTAAAATAAGTAAGATTCCATAGACAGCCATTGAGAGATAAAAAAGGATGTGTCACCACACATTCACCCCAATCAATAATATTGATAGCGCCAGTTTTGTTGTCAAGGAGCATGTTATTTTCGTGAATGTCGCAGTGATTAATCGTTTCTGGAATATAATACTGAGCAGCTTTTTCGCATAATTCAATGCAAGTTGGAATGAGTTGATATAATTGCGCTATTTCTTTTGGTGTTAATCCATCATTCTTAAGCAGATCAGTGTTATTTATCAGTTCGTTATACTTTATTGGGAGTTGATGAAGTTGCCAATCTGGTATGCCAAGTTTAAAAAGAGATTCTGTTTTATTTTCTAATTGCCGCTGTATGCGCGTATAGGCATCGATGCCGCGCTTTAGCATATCCATATTAATTTCACCTTGAAAGAGGTGTCGTAATGAAATGTCTCCGCATGAAGTGGTGATGAAGGAATTGAGTCGTTTATTTTCTGCAATTATTTCGGGAATAGATGTACATTGTGACGTATGAAGAAACTTTAGCGTGTACGGTTCAAGAAACAAGGCTTTCGGAACTTGCTTTAGATAAAAGGTGTCCTGAGACGACTCGATTTGATAAACAATAGAATAGGATGTTTCTACGATAACGCGATGACTCAAAACATGCATGTTTTTGTCGAATGATAAGTGGTTTATAGCCCACTGCAATGCTTTTTCGTGGTTATTCATCGAATGCTTATGATGTTATTTCTTCATTTATAATAGCATAACTCATCCAGACATCATTGAAACCTTGCTTTTAAAGTGCAAAATGCGAAATATTTATTCCGCCGCAAACAATCACTAAAATGGATTGGTATTGATTGATGGTAGGATGTTGATTAAATATCAAAGATAGGGATGCACCACTTGCAAGTTCAACGAGAAGACGTTGATCTTTGGCAAAAGCGTGCGTCCCAAATTCGGCTTCTTCATCAGAAATGACGACATTTTTAATCGGATGTTGGGTTGTCCACTCCAATAATCGCGGTGCGACATATGTTGCACCAAGGCTTGTGGCACGACTGGTTATTTTATTTAAATGAACAGGATTGTCTGCCTGAACCGATTTTGCAAAGACATCCGCACCAAGCGTTTCAACGGCAATAAGCGGAATATCAACCCATCCATGTCGATGCATGCCTTCGAGAATTCCACATGCCAATCCACCACCGCCAACAGAAACAATAACGGCTTCAGGTTTAATGCTTGTGTTCGCAACTTCATCGATGATGGTTGAATGACCGGCCCATATTTCAGGATGATCATAAGGATGAATATAAGCGGATTGATTTTTTTTAGCATAAGCTTCAGCGGCGACTTGGGCTTCGCCTGCTGTTTCACCTGATCTGATAACGGTTGCGCCTAAGGATTGGATTTTATCAATGTACAGTTGATGACTTGTTTTAGGGATGAAGATGGTCGTAGGCTTTTGCAATTTCATTCCACAATAAGCCACCGCAACACCAGCATTACCGCCGGATGATGCAACCAAGCTTTTATAGCCATCGGCGATATACTTTTGGCATAAACGTCCAATGCCTCTTAACTTAAATGAGCCTGTTGGTTGTAATGTTTCAAGTTTAAAATAAACATGTTTATTTAACTGATGTTTAAGTGTTTGCGATTCGAGAAGGGGTGTTGAAATGTGCAACGAATTCATTGGTACCTCGCTTAAGAGACTTGGCAATAATGTTTGGTAAGTTTAATAATCAGTTCGATTTTATTTCTACAACATAATTTTTCTTTGATATTTTCAATATATGCTTCGACTGTACGAGGGGATAAGTGAAGTTTTGTGGCAATATTTTTATTGTTGAGTCCTTGTAATAAGTAGTCGATGCATTGAAGCTCACGTGTTGTTAATCGGTTGATTTCATGTTGAGATGGCATTGATAGGGTACTAAGAAAAGTCATGGTTTAACCCCAATCCTTGAACGCATGCATTATCATAGGCAAGGTGCGCAATGCTTGTATCTTGAATGGCGAGTCCTACTGATTTAAACACAATAAGTCCTTTAGATAATAAATAATCTGAGTTGGTAAGCAATGTGCCGATTTCAATGATTTGATTCTCTTGAATGCACTGAGATTCGAATGCCGTGATGATTTCACCTGATTCACGCAAAGCCGCTTCTTTTTGGTCAACAAAAATCTGTGCTTTTGCCATGATATCTAACCCAATTTCTTGCATCGATCGTGAGTGTGAACCGATTGCACAAAGAAACGCATCGGGCTTAATATCACGAATTTGGAATAACGGTGATGTTGCGGGTGTTGCGGTACACACAATATCAGCACCTTTCAATGCCTCTTGAATTGTCTCAAAGGCCTTTATCATTGGAAATCTATCTTTAAAGTCATCAACAAACATAGCGGCATGAGAGCCATGGCGCGACCAAACATGGATGTTTTCAATGGGGCGAACGGTAGTAATCGCCTCAATGATTGTCGATGCTTGGGCTCCTGCGCCAATCATGCAGAAGGTTTTTGCAGATTTTGATGCGAGTAAATCGGTGGCAAGACCTGCGATAGCGCCTGTACGCAGCGCGGTAAGGTAGCTTGCTTCTAAGAATGCGATGGGGATGCCTGTGTTTGCATCTAATAAAATAATGGCGCCATGAATGCTGGGTTGATTAATTTGAGCATTTTCAGGAAAAGCAGAAACGATTTTAACACCAAGTTGTTTACTTTGACTCAAGTAAGCAGGCATGGTGAGTGTTGCTGCATGTTTGGATGCAATAGGGATGACGCCTCGCAGCGGCTGAATAACATGACCCGTTGTCATCTCTAAAAAAGCACGTCGCATGGCATCAATGGCGTCTTTCATGGTGACACACTGTTTGATATCGGTTTGAGAAAGTAATCGAATGTTCATATTTCTTCTCCCAAGTGAAGCGTTCCTTCAAGATAAAGATGGCAAAGTCCCGATAGAAGAACACGGTCGTTTTTGATTTCACACCAAAGTTCTCCTTGCCGCTTTAATCCTTGTATTGCATGTATTGTTGTTTTATTGAGACGATGACACCAATACGGCACAATCACGCAGTGAGCCGATCCTGTGACGGGATCTTCAGGGACATCACAGCCTGGATAAAAACAACGTGAATAGATATCTGCTTTTTTTGAAAGTGAGGTGAAAATAAATCCGCGATAATTAAGTTTTGCTAATGCTTGTAAATCAGGTTTGGCGTTTTTTATCGCGTCTTCGTCTTCAAAAACACACAGTAAATCGAATTCACTTTGATAGACTTCTTGAGGGGTAACGCCTAGGTGGTGAATGATGGTTTTAGGCAATTCTGTTTTTCTGTAAGACAGGGCAGGGAAGTCTAATTGTAAGGTTTGGTTTTGCAGAGTGACACGTAATTCGCCACTTTTACTTTGAAATGTAATATATGAGGCTGGGTGATTTAAATGATTAAAAATAACAAAAGCACTGGCTAAGGTTGCGTGTCCACATAAAGACACCTCGGTGTTTGGTGTGAACCAACGAATTTCATAATGCTCACCCGTGTGTACAAAAAAAGCGGTTTCCGATAGATTGTTTTCCGAAGCGATGGATTGCATTAGATCATCACTTAACCATTGCTCTAATGGGCAAACAGCCGCGGGGTTGCCACGAAAAAGTGCATTTGCAAATGCATCGACTTGGTATAGTTTTAATCTTTTCATCGCTAGGATTTTTTTAAGGTTCGATGATGTATATTAACATAACATGCTAATATGTAGCAAGCTATATTAATTGGCTGTCTATTACCCGTTGATAAAAAATAGTTTGATGTCAATATAATGGTTAAGACATTATATTATCTTATAAAGAGCTAAGGATAATAGTGACAACCAGAAAGATACATGAACGCAGAGAGGTCATTAAATGGGCTATCCATTACCTACTATCCAATGGATATGAGCTTAGTGAGCCAGAACCGGACACCATTCAAGATACTCCGTGGTCTTATGTTGCACGTTTTATAACATCCTCTGGCCACATTTATTTGAAATGCACGCCAAAATTACTTGGGCTGGAAGTCGATGTGATTCACGTTTTGTCTCATGAGTTTCAAGCGCCAGTTCCGGAAGTTATTGTGCATCAGCCATTGTTGCATTGTTTTTTGATGAAGGATGCAGGGGCTACATTAAGAAGTATTTTAAAACGAGATTTTGATACGGATTTAGTGTGCAAAGCCGTCAATCAATTTGCAGCAACACAGCTTAAAGTTGCGGATAAGCTCAATGGGCTAATGGACATCGGCGTGCCTGATTGGCGACTTGATAAATTACCGGACCTCTATCAGCAACTGCTTTTGAATAAAGAATGCTTGGTTGAAGATGGTTTGTCAGCGAATGAAATTCAGCAATTGCAAACGCTTTTAACAAAGGTTACTGAGCTGTGTGAAAAACTTTCAAGTTACGCTATTAAACAGTCGATTGTTCAGCCTGATTTTAATGACAATAATACCTTAGTCGATGAATCATCTCATAAGATGACTATGATTGATTTGGGAGAGCTTTCTATTTCTCACCCATTTTTCTCATTGCATAATTTCCTACTACAAATGAAAAAACACCATGGACTCACCGAAAATGACGCGCGCTATTTGAAAATTAAAGATGCTTATTTGTCGAGTTATATGCATTGTGGATCTAAAGAAGATCTACGTGAAGCATTTTTTATGACGCAGTTATTATTTCCGGTGTATTGCGCTTTGAGCGATGGGCGATTGTTGAATGCTTGTGATAAAACAAGTTTGAGGTCTTCATTTCCAGATCAAGCGAGGCCAGGTCGATCATTAAAAGGATTTTTGGTGGCTCATGGTCTCGCTTAGTCGAGGAGTTTAAATTTAGAATCAGTGTTCACTCGTTCCATATTTTAAGCGTAACTCATGAGCGGGTTGATTCTCTCCTGCCATGGTATTCTTTTTCATCTTAAAAAAACTTAATGTACATCCATTCGATAAGTGCCGGTACGTTTCACTGTCTTTTAGATATCCACATTTTGTATAAAGCTTTACTCCAGGTAATGTTGCCATCATTTCAAATGATGAAAAACCTTGGTTGAGTGCTTGTGCTTCGCAATAATTTAACAGTAGACGTCCATATCCTTTTCTAGCATGATCAGGGTGGACAAAAAAAGCTCTAATTTTGGCAGGATCTGTTGTAGGAGTTAGAAGTTCATCTTCTCTATCGATAAATTGATTTCCGCCATAAAGTGTTTTTCTTTTACTCCATCCACCGCAAGCAACGATAGTATCTCGTTCATCTTCAATAACGTAATAGGTTTCATCTTGAATTAATTGCGTGTCAACACCAAAGATATCTTGAAGACCTCCATCAATCTCATCAGGTGAATATTCTTCTCGGCTTAATCCGCGTACAGACGCTTGAATAAGGTTATTCAATACATCCACCTCGTCTAATGTAGCTAATCTAATTTTAGTCATTATGTTCCCCAGTAGTAACAAGAGAAAACAATTTAACATAAAATTTATACAAATAAATTTCTAATTTAATTGATTTATGTTACCTTTTATTATGTTTTTAAACGTAAAAAAGTAATATATGAAAAAGATAATGCAAAATAATCTACAAAAGGCAGAAGATGAACCATCTCGAAATGAGACATTGGATAAAATGGATAGAAAAATCCTAAATATTTTGCAACGCGATAATCAAATCACGAATCTAGCATTGGCCGAGCAAATTGGAATCTCAGCACCGCCTTGTTTTAGGCGCGTTAAACGATTACGTGATGAAGGGTTTATTGTAAACGATGTTTCGTTGGTTGATCCTTTCAAAGTAGGTCGACCGTTGATTGTCTTTGCAAATATTACCCTAGAAAAACAACGAGAAGATCTTTTGGCGCATTTTGAACGAAAAATGAGTGATGAACCTGAAGTGATGCAGTGTTATTTTGTGTCTGGAGATACTGATTATTTATTAATTATCCACGTCGCTGATATGAATCATTACAATGATTTTGCACGACGTGTCTTTGCCAATGAACCTAATATCAAAAAGTTTCGTAGCAGTTTTTGTTTAAATCGAACGAAGTACAATACGCATGTGGTGTTGCCTGAGAATTAAAGGCATGTTTTGTGGTCTTAGATAGTATATAATATAGCAAGCTACATAACAGAGTCTATTTCTCATGAAAACATCAACATTAATAAAAAAGGCCGCAAGACTCATAGAAAAAAAGGCAAATATTATCTTAAAACCTCATGATATTACGCATGGATATACCTATTTTCTTATGGAATTATTTAAACGTGATGGTCAAACCCAGACAGAGCTGCAAAATGCGGTTGGAGGTATTGAGCATCCTACCGTTGTCAGAACGCTCGATCGCATGCAACGCGACGGCTTAATTGAACGAAGACCAAGTAGTACAGACAGACGGGCGTTTTTAATTTATTTAACGGATAAAGGAAGAGCAACCGAAAAAGATGTTTTGGATTCAGCACAAGCATTAAATCAAACATTATTGACTGATTTTTCCAAAGAAGAACAAGCTCAATTTCAATCTTATTTGCGACGCTTGATTGATAATTTAGAATAAGGTATGAAGATGGGAATTAAGAGGCTTGATCATGTGAATTTTATTACACATGACATGAATAAAACGATTCAGTTTTATTGTGATGTGATAGGGCTTGTGGTCGGTGAGCATCTATCGATTGATACAGCCCAATCAGTTTATTTTTATATTCCAGGCGAAACCATTGCAATTTTGCATGTTGGAAATGCCAAATCGAATAAACACCAACCTAAATTTAAACGACTTGCAGATTTAGATGAAAATCAGCATGGTCAATTCTCAACGGGTGCCTTTGATCATTTTTGTTTGGCGCTGGATAATGAGGATTATGAATCTGTGATTGAAAAGTTAACGCAAAAATCCATTTCATTTCAAACGTATTGTCATAATGATGTCGCTTTAAAACAAATTTGGTTACTTGACCCAAATGGCGTTCGCGTTGAGTTGAATTTTATTATAGATTAACGCGATCATGATGCGAATTAGGACAGGAAATCACTAAAAATGTTACATCAGATATGGATTGATTGCTAACCTGATGTGCAATACCTGCGAAGACGCTAAAACCTTCGTTAGCGTTCAATTTATAGGAGCCTTCATTTGTTTCAATACAAAGCTCTCCCTCAAGACAATAAAAAAATTGCTCTGTTTGGTGATGATAATGTTTTTGTTCTGAAGTATGAGGTGGCATACGCTCAAGGATAACAGTTAACTTATCCGTTTGATGCAACCACCATCCGTCACATATATTGCCCCAGGTGTAATGCATGGCATTTTGTTTAGAAATGAGATTATGTTGATTAGGTTTAGCCCGAGTCTTTGTAAACCATAGGACTAAATCATCATCAAGACAAATGGATGTTCCAGGTGCTACTGTCTGGTAATGAGAAGTAATGCCTTTCCCATCGGGTTTGTAACCATATTTTACATAAAGTTTTAGTGCTTGACCGTAATCGGCATATAATCCTACGCCAAGGCCTATCGTCTCGTTTTTTGCAAAAGCATGATGTTCAGCAACGGCTAATAAAGCGCTCCCAATACCTTGGTTTCGAAAATTGGGCAGCACATTAAAATCCATGATTTCAGGAATATTTTGTTTTTGAAAAGCAGGGTACGCTGAATGCCATTTTAGTGTGATATAGCCTGTAATCTGCTCTTGATTCATTGCCACCCATATCAATCGTTTATTTTCGACTTGTTCTTTCAGATAGTTTTCGAAAAGATTGGTTGGTTTTGTCCAATTGGCAAGATGAAAAGATTCGACTATTTTTGGAATAAGTGAAAGAGATAATGATTCAATATGAAAGTGGTGATTCATCGTAGCGCCGGTTTTTATGATTTAAGTTTTTGATACTCATTATAAAAGATTGTAAGTAACGGTTGTACATCAGTGCCTTTAACAGGCCAGCACAAGGTCTTCCAAAAAGCCCAACCTAGTGCACGTATCCAAGTATTTTTATCCAATTGAATAGTTTCTTTGAATAGCTCTCGACTTTCATCGGAGAAAAAATTCCAAGCAATGACGAGATCGCACGCAGGATCTCCTATGGCCAATTGCCCAAAATCAATGATAGCTTTTAAGTGGCCATTTTCGACAAGTATATTACCTATCGCGAAATCACCATGCACCCATACAGGCACTTTTTGCCATTCAGAAGATAATGCATCTTGCCATAATTGAATAGCTATTTCCTTGTCCTGAGCGTTTTCTATTTTATTCATCGTGATTTGCATTTCATGATCATATGCTTTCAGGCTTCCACCGCGATAAAAATTATGAGGTCCTGGTGTAGGGCCACTTGATGCATCGATTGATTGAAAGGCTTTTAAGAAAAGGGCGAGCTCTTTTGCAAAAGATGGAAGATTCTCGATATCCTCTTTTGTAAGAGGCGTTCCGGTTATCCAGCGATTAATACTCCAGTGCCACGGACAATCTTTGGTAGGTTGCCCTAATGCAACAGGTGTTGGGATCGGAATGGGAAGACTTTCTGCAAGCTTCGGAAGCCATTGATATTCTTTTAATATGGGTGGGGCATGTTCTTCATCTCGTGGAATGCGAATGAGCATATCCTTACCCAAATGAAAAGTTCGATTATCCCAGCCGCTGTTTTTGACTTCATGAATAGGAAGCGAGGCCCATTCTGGGAATTGCTCATGAATGAGTTTTTTGGCAAACGCTTCATCTATATTCATTATTTTCACTGATGGAGTCTTTATTCTCGTTATTATGACGCGCGAAAGCTGATTTTTGAAGATATAATGGCTTTTATTATCGGTTAAACGAGATGTATTCATGAGATGTTCTGTATTTATTGCAATGAGCTTGGATGGCTTTATTGCTCGAGAAGATGGTTCGATTGATTGGTTAATGAAAGCCAATCAACTTGTGTCGCCGGATGAGGATGGCGGCTATAAGCACTTTATTTCCGATGTTGATGCGATTGTCATGGGGAGACATTCGTATGAAAAAGTATTGTCATTTGAACCATGGCCATATGCATTACCAGTACTTGTCTTAAGTCATGAGACCATTCATGTACCCGAATCATTAAAATCAAAAGTTCAGCGCATTTCAGAGTCACCGCACGCATTGGTTGAGCGACTATCAAAAGCAGGGATGAACCATCTATATATTGATGGTGGATTAACCATACAGACTTTTTTAAACGAAGATTGCATTGATGAGCTGATTATTACTGTTGTGCCTGTTTTGATAGGGCAGGGTAAGCGTTTATTTGGGGCGTTGAAAGAGGACATTGAATTGCGGTTGATTGAATCAAGAGAGATTGGCGCTTGCTTTGTTCAATTGCGTTATAAGGTAAAAAAACATGACTAAAACATTTTTAATCACCGGATGTACGAAGGGGATAGGACTAGCCACTGCTTTATATTTAAAACAATTAGGACATACGGTGGTTGGCATTGCACGAAAAGAGGATGCGACGTTTCCTGGACATCTTTTTTGTGCTGATTTATCGGATGCCAAAGAAACAGAATCAGTTTTAGAGATGATTCGCTCGCAATATGACATGGATGGTATTGTGAATAATGTAGGCAATGTCGAGCCTGCATTGATTGAAGCGTTAAATTTGGATTCATTCTTTAACGTGATCGATCTTAATCTTCGCCCAGCAATTCAAACCTTGCAAGTTTTTCTGCCTCAAATGAAGGCTAAGCAGTATGGTCGCATTGTGAATATCGCTAGTCGCGCGATGCTCGGTAAAGTAGGGCGCTCAAGTTACAGTGCCGCAAAATCAGGATTGATTGGTTTAACCAGAACCTGGGCATTGGAGCTTGCACCCTATCAAATTACGGTCAATGCTGTAGCGCCAGGTCCTATTCAAACCGAGTCTTTTTCAAAAAACTATCCTAAGGGTAGTCTGGAAGAGGGAAAATTGATTGCATCCCTTCCGTTGAAAAGAGCGGGGCTGCCAGACGAGATTGCTTTTGCCATCGGATTTTTTCTAGATGAGCGGGCTGGTTTTGTAACGGGTCAAACGCTCTTTGTTGATGGTGGTGGTAGTGTTGGTGGTGTGTTTTGAAAAATTATGAATACGGTATTGATCTATCAATCTTATAATTAAAAAGGCATCATAAATTATACTGAGAATTAAGGCTCTTATGCACAGACAGAAAAAGGATATGCTTGCCCACACCCAATCACTATGGGCATTTATTTGGTTTTATTTGCGAAATAAAAAAATATACTTGACCTCTTTTGTCTTGACGGCGCTGATGTGGTCCGTTGATATATCATTAACACCGTATTTATTGAAATTAATCATCGATACGGTTGTAACATTTTCCAGTAATACACAAGCATTGCTCCACGCGCTAATTTTACCTGCGAGCATTTATGCGTTGATGACCGTGTTGATTAACTTAAATTTTCGCATGTACGATTATGCCAACTTACAATTGTATCCGTATTTAAGAGCTTCAATTGAAAGAGATTTGTTGCGTTATTTGCTTGAACATTCTTATACGTTTTTTCATAGCACCTCTTCGGGTGCGTTGACTAAAAAAATTACCGACCTTATGGAAAATATTGAGCCATTAATTAATATCCCGAATGAATGGTTTTATCCAAGAGTTCTAGCAGCGGCTATTGCTAGTGTGACTTTAAGCGTGGTTGTTCATCCCATATTTGGTTTTATATTATTATCTTGGGCGATTCTTTTTGTGTTCTTATCCTATCTAGCCGCGAAAAAAGCAGAGGGCTATTCACGCCATTTTTCAGAAAATATTTCAAAATTATCAGGCGCTGTTTCAGATAGTGTTGGCAATGTTATGAGCATCAAGCTCTTCGATAATGCTAAAAGCGAAGTATCAACCATTGATGGTATTTTGAATGATGTGGTGTATAGCGATAAAAAACTCTCCTGGTTTAATTTAAAAATTAACCTTATCCAAGGGACTTGCTGTTTCGATATTGATTGCTTCAATGTTGATAGCCTTGATGGTTGGACTGAAGCACGGTTGGGTTGGGGCAGGGGACTTTGCTTTGGTATTGACGCTATCTGTTTCCTTTACTTGGGGCGTGCATGATATGGGCAAACAAATGCAACGTTATTCCAAAGTTGTTGGAACATGTAATCAAGCGTTAAAGATGATTCTTCAACCGCATAAAATAGTGGATAAACCGGATGCTAAAACGCTTGATATCAAACGCGGTGAAATTCGATTTGAAAATGTTTCCTTTCATTATGAAAATAGACCACCCCTATTTCAAAATATGACCGTGACGATTAATCATGGAGAAAAAGTTGGGTTGGTTGGTTATTCTGGTGGTGGAAAATCGACGTTTATAAAGCTGATATTGCGTCTGCTTGATATCCAGGAAGGAACAATTTCTATTGATTCACAAAATATCACCGATGTTGCTCAAGGGTCTTTACGTGCACAAATTGGGACTATTCCTCAAGAACCAGAGTTATTTCATCGAAGCATCATGGATAACATCCGATTTGGCTTCGCAGACGCAACGGATGATGAGGTGATAGCAGCCGCTAAAAAAGCACATTGTCATGATTTTATTATGGAACTGCCGCAGCAATATCATGCGATGGTCGGTGAACGGGGAGTCAAGTTATCGGGTGGTCAAAAACAACGAATTGCTATCGCAAGAGCGTTTCTAAAAAATGCCCCTATTTTATTGCTGGATGAAGCAACTTCATCATTGGATTCCAAAACAGAAGAGGATATTCATCAAGCTTTGCATGAAGTGATGGTTGATAAAACAGTTATTGTTATTGCACATCGGTTATCGACTTTGAAAGAGATGGATCGTATTTTGGTTTTTGTAGATGGTGCAATTATTGAAGATGGTTCTTTGAATCAATTATTAAAAGATAAGAAAGGTCATTTTTATCATTTGTGGCAGAAACAGGTAAATGGGTTTATTCAAGAAATTTAATGTTGTTCCAAACAATCAAGTGAGAAAATGATGGTATTTTCTAAAAGGCTCCAATCAGTTATCAAGCTATATCCATATGTTTGGCCAAAAGATAATGCAATACGATGGCGTTTTATTGCGGCAATCGCTCTTCTTTTAGTTACGATTCTATTAAATATTGGTGTTCCAATAATTTTAAAACATGTAATTAATGTCATTTCTATGCCAGTACATGCTGTCATTATAGTTGAGGGTTTATTGATATCGTATGGAGTAGTATGGACTTTAAGTAAAGTAACTGATCAATTAAGGCTAGTCGCTATCAATCGGGTGATTGAGCGGGGAATGCGGTTATTATGTTTGAATATTTTTAATCATTTGATTGGATTATCGTTTCGATTTCATTCAGATCGAAAAACAGGCTCTTTACTGAGTGTTATCGATCGTGCTCAATTTGCATTTTGGCCATTTTTTTGTGGTTTATTTTTTCTAATTTTACCGACATTAATAGAAGTGATTGCTGTCGCTTTCATTTTGAGTGCATTGTATGGTTTTTTGTATGGAGGGATTCTTCTATTAACCTTGATTTGTTATATGGTGTTCAGTTTTTATGGTAGTAAATGGTCTACAGATGCACAAGCGGTTGCAAATGAAAAAACTGCGGCTGTTACTTCAAAGATTGTAGATAGCTTATTAAATTATGAAACGATTCGCCATTTTGTTAATCAGCAATATGAACGAAAAATATGTGATGCTTTGTTATTAGAACGAGAAAACGCTTCTACAAAGCAGCATGCAAGAGCCGAGCTGGTTACGCTTGGTCAAGGCCTTATTATGGGAATAGGTCTTATATTATTAACATGGCTGAGTGGTTTACAAGTGATACAAGGCACTTTACATGTTAGTGATTTCGTTTTAATAAATGTGTATTTGCTTCAATTCATAACCCCTCTGGGACATTTTGGTTACGTGCTTCGAGATATGAATGAAGGATTAACTAATCTTGATGAAATCATGACGCTCTTAGATGAAAAACCTGATATTCAAGATACTCCTGGAGCTAAAGAGCTTGTTTTTAGCTCGGGTGACGTTGTTTTTGATCGAGTAGGTTTTTCTTATGATAGCAAAAGGCCTATTTTAAAAGAGGTAAGTTTTAAAATTCCTGCAAAGAAAACAGTGGCTATTGTTGGCGCAAGTGGGTCCGGGAAATCTACAATAGCAAAACTATTATTTCGTTATATGGATGTCACGCAAGGTTGTATAAAAATAGATGATCAAAATATTCGAGATGTAACACAGCACTCATTGCAAGCTTACATCGGTATTGTTCCTCAACATACAGCTCTTTTTAATGATTCACTAAAGAGCAACATTGTGTATGGACGAATTGGTGCAACAGAAGCAGACGTTAATCAAGCAATTAAACATGCTCATCTTGATGCGTTAATAGAATCTTTGCCAGATGGATTAGAAACTGTCGTTGGTGAGTATGGATTTAAGTTGTCTGGCGGAGAGAGACAGCGAGTTGCAATTGCGAGGGTATTATTAAAAAATGCACCTATCATAATTTTCGATGAAGCAACCTCTTCTTTGGACACTAAAACAGAACAAGCAATTCAAAAAAATATAGAAGAGATAACGCAAAATGTAACCACATTGATAATAGCTCATCGTTTATCAACGATTGTCCATGCACATGAAATATTAGTTTTAGATCAAGGCAGTATTGTTGAACGAGGAAGTCATCAAGAGTTATTCGCATTGAATGGGATTTACACTCAATTATGGAAAAAACAAATTCATGATTGAGAGGATTGATATGCAGATAGAAAAAGAGGTATTTATCATTTGTGGGTATGTTGTGGGATGAGCAAAGTGATTTATCCTTAGTCTCAATATGTACTAATTATAAGACATTGTGAGTATCAGTGGATATATATTATCCGCCATCTTTAGCATTTTTGTCGGATCGCCTTTATCCTCAATAAACCATTGAATTGATAACATGATCCTTAAAAATATCCATGCTGTGAGGCGCTCCTCGTTTAAATTTAACGTGCTTGCTAATTGCTGAATCCGTTGTTTGAGAAGATTGGTTACATTTGAAATGTTATTTTCATGTTCGTTGAGTAAATCAAATGCAGCCGTCTCAAATGCCATTTCGCCAATGATGCCTTTTGGATCAATGGCTAACCATTGTTTTTTATGTTTTATAATATTTTCCAAATGTAAATCACCATGACAAATGTATTCATGAGTTACGGTATCAAATAACCATTGCCGAATTTCCTTGGCCTTATGAATATATTGGATAGGAACGCGTAGGTCATTCATATCATCAATCACAGCGCACCAATTTTTTGCATGTTGGAAAGTGTGTTCTGAAGGCGTTGGTAAACTTAATTTTTTTACTATATCGGAATAAATTTGCATGACAGTTTTTATACTTTTAGGCATGTCATTTTTTAATAAAGTTCCTGGGATTGCTCTGTCTAGTAAAAAAGCATGTGATTTGGGATAGTAATCAATAACAGTGACCATTCCAATGCCTGAAAAGTGATGAAGTGCTTGATATTCATCATTGATCGATTTTGCATCAGCACCTATTTTTAAAACAACAGGATGATTATTTTGTTCTGCAAATGCCACATAATTCCAACTCATATTTGAAACGGGCTGAATATTGTTTAGAGACCAATGTTTTTCGAGGAACTTGATAGTAATAGGGAGATTTTTATACCATATTTCTCCAGATTGACCATTTGCATTGACGACGGTTTTTTTTAATTTGCTAAGGCTATTTAAAATTTCTTGAAGATGATTTAAGTGTTCATCAATTAAATGAGCTAACTTATCTTTGTTGAAGTGAGGGCAGAAACGAGGATACACTCTATCTAACCCATAAGACCATTTTTCCAACCTGTCATGATCGTAATTCAACATGTCTTCAATGATAAATTTTTTTGTATACAGCGAGTCAGTATGAACTCCAATGCCGCCGTCGTACAAATCATTCCATGGCAATCGTATAGCCACATGATCACATTCCTCATAATCATGCGTCATAATAAAACAGATATGTACTTTTTCAGAAAATCTACTGTTCCAGCTATCATAGAATAATTTAGCAAAAACACCACAGGGACCATAATTAATTCTCGGGATATTTTCATGAAAGCCTAACATAGCATTGATTTTTTCTTTTAACTGATTTAAAGCGGTAGATATTATTTTTCGTTCCATATTAAACGTCTCGTGGTACAAGTGCTATTAAACGAATCGGTGCTTCAGTACCATGCATTATGGGAAGCGGTAATGCCATAATAAAACTTCCAATTGTAGGCAGTGCTTGAGTGTTAGCAATATTCTCAATAATATATTTATCCGCACCGAGCAGGGCATGATGGACTGGATAACCACTTTGCTCTGTATCTGGTGATAGAGTATCAATACCAAAACCTACAATCTCTCGTTCTAGCAGTAAAAGTGCTACCTCTTTTGAAACAGAAGGAAATTGTAAGTTATTGTGGTACTGTTTTGCATTTCCCCAGTGCTTATCCCATCCGGTGTAGATAATCACAAATGATTTTTTCGGAATTTTCCCATATTTTTGTTCATGGGTTTCAATATCTTCCAAGGCGCATAGATAAGTTTCATGCGCTTTGGAAGATACATCAACCACGATACAAGGTGCGATCAATTGATCGAATGAAATCTGCTCGACACTTTTAGCATTTTTGACGCAATGTGCTGGTGCATCAATATGTGTCCCAAGACCTGCAGGTAATTGCAAATGTTGAACCAGAAATTTGACGTCTGTTGTGCAAGCACTATAGTCTAGCGTATTGTCACATTGAAAACCGCAGTGTATATCCCAACCGGGAACATCAGAAGATAAGAGATGTGTTAAATCAATTACATTGAATGGGAATTTCATGCAGACAGACTCCATTGAACATCAAGCGCCGGTACATTATCCCGATTAATTCTGGCATAAATCAACGTATCGCTCAGTGCTTTTGTGTGTGGATCTAATCGATGATTGCGTAATGTTCCCTCCAATTGAAACCCTAGACGTTCAGCCAGTTTTTTACTTCGGATATTGTTACTATCGCAGCGAATTTCTAAACGATTTGCACGGAGAATTTCAAATGTAAAATAAGTGAGGGCATGGATAGCTTCTGTCATGAATCCTTGATTTTGATAAGCAGAATGCAACCAATAACCTGTTTCGAAAGCAGGGATGTCCCAATGATAATGATGCCAACCAGTAGTTCCAATAAATTTCATAGTGGTTTTTTCAAAAATGAGCAAAGGTAGATAAGGCTCCTCATTTTTCTTTAAGATCCAGTTTGCTGCAGCCAACCTTATAAACTCTTCTGAATCTT
>CAZBNB010000018.1:0-59425 GCA_964493245.1 uncultured Legionellaceae bacterium | reverse complement strand
GCGTAAACTCATAGCCGAGCAATTTCCAGAATATGCTCATTTACCCATTACATCGGTTGAAAAATAAGGGCACGATAATCGTACATACCGCCTAGGAACAGAAACTTGAGTGACCATGATTGACCCCGCGCATACAGTTTGACATACCAGCATAATAAACCCTATAATTAAACCACAATACTGGTCTTTATTTAGGTCTTAAAAATGCAAACTTTATATGCAACACAAGTCGCTAGCATTAGCGAATTAAAGAAAAATCCAACCAAGCTCATTAATGATGCGCATGGAATGCCCGTGGTTATTCTCAATCACAACATAGCAGCCGCTTATTTGATCCCAGTGGAAACGTTTGAAAAACTAATGGATGCTGTTGATGATAACGAGCTAAAAAACATCGTAGAACAACGCCTTTCAGCGCCATTCACATCAATTAAGGTAGAGCTTGATAATCTATGAGCTGCATTTTCACCCTCTTGCATTAAAAGATTGATTGGCCATATAAGTACTGGCGGTGACCCTATTGCAGAAAAACGTGCAGATAAAATGAAGAGTATTACATTAATTGAAGTTCTTAATGACTATATTCAAGTACGAAAAACACTTAAACAATCAACCATCACCAATTATAAGCAAGTCATTAGTAAAGCATTCGAACAATGGTGTAATAAGCCCATCATTTCAATTACTAAAGACAAAATTGCCAAGCACCATGAACAATTGGGCGAGGCCTATGCCAACCTTGCCATGAGAGTATTGAGAGCCTTATTTAATTTTGCTGCTGGGCAATATGAAGATGCCGACGGTCGCTCACTTATTCCGGAAAATCCTGTTAAACGTTTATCACAAACACGTGCTTGGTATCGTATCGAACGGCGTCAAACTTACATCAAGCCAAACGAGTTACCCGAGTGGTACCAAGCAGTAAACGAATTACAAAACACGACTTTAAAAGATTACTTATTGCTGATTCTTTTTAGCGGATTACGCCGACAAGAAGCTGCTACATTAAAATGGGAGCAGATCGATTTAGCTGCAAAAACCATGCGGATACTTGATACAAAAAATCACGAGCCTCATACCCTGCCTTTATCTGATTTTCTCTATGATTTATTAAAACGGCGTAAGCAAAATCAAATTAATGATTATGTATTTCAGGGTACTGGCGCTGCTGGTCACATTATTGAACCACGTAAACAAATGGCACATGTTATTAAAGCCACAGGTATTCACTTTACCGTTCATGACCTAAGGCGCACATTTATTACGATTGCCGAAAGCTTAGATATACCCGCCTATGCACTCAAACGATTAATGAATCACAAAATGACCAATGATGTAACTGCGGGTTACATTGTGGCTGATGTTGAGCGTTTAAGGAAACCTATGCAACTCATTACTGATTATATTTTGAAGTGCATGAAGCTACGTGATTCAGCGGAAGTAATCAACATCCCAGCTATGGATCAGCAGCACACAATGTTTGTTTAATTTGGACCGCAGTGGGATCCAAATCATAGAAAGATGTGTATTAATGAATTCGGTACGCAGTGAGTACCGAATTCAGAAACGAATCTAATTTGGCACACAGTGTATGCCAAATTCAGGAAATAAAAAGAACAAATAGGAGATCTTAGATGAATAAAAATATTGTGCCTGAAAATCATCTTGTGGTTTTTAATGATTATAAGATTCGCCGAACTTTTCATAATGAGGCTTGGTGGTTCGTGATCGTTGATGTGGTGGCTGCATTGACAGATTCGGTACAACCATCAGGCTATTTAAAAGACATGAAACGGCGTGATCCAGAATTGAACAAAGGGTGGGGGCAAATTGCCACCCCCCTTTCAATAGAGACAGATGGAGGCATACAAAAACTTAATTGTGCAAACACCGAAGGGATATTTCGTATTATCCAATCCATTCCATCAGCAAAAGCAGAACCATTCAAACGCTGGCTTGCCAAAGTAGGTTATGAACGAGTACAAGAAATTGAAGATCCAGAATTAGCGTCTCAACGTGCCAGAGAACTCTACAAAGCCAAAGGCTACCCCGATGCATGGATTGAAAAAAGAATGCGTGGCATTCAAATTCGCAGTGAGCTTACTGAAGAATGGAAAACCCGTGACGTTGGTTCAAATAAAGAATACGCCATACTCACAGCTGAAATATCAAAAGCTACTTTTGGTATGACCCCTTCTGAATACAAACAGCTTAAGGGCTTAGAGCGCCAAAACCTTCGCGACCACATGACTGATCTTGAGCTGATTTTTACCATGCTAGGAGAAGCATCAACAACAGAGATTGCACGCAACAAAGACGCGCAAGGGTTTGACGAGAATAAGCACGCAGCCCTTGCTGGTGGTGAGGTAGCAGGGAGTGCACTTAAAGATTTAGAAAAAAAATCCGGTAAAAAAGTTACCACCTCTCAAAATTATATGAATTTGAAAAAAATTCCAATTGAGCCAGAAGAACAGTAGACATCAAAATGATTAAAAATAAATCAAACAGTCGCCATTACAAAATAGATTTAAAAGAGTATTCCGATGGCTCACAAGCTTTATATGAGCTTTTAGCTTCTGAGTCTGAAGATCTCAATATGATTGATCAACAAATACATAAAAATGAATTTTATCGATGGCTACATGAGGAGGGCTCACCTTTTTCCATAGCCAAGAATAAACTCATACAAAAAGAATTACTGCTTCTAGAAACATGGACATTGCAAATACCGTCACAACTGGGGCTCCGAATAAAGAAGCAATGTCGTCCAAACTTAGCTATAAATCCGAAAAATCATCCTCCATCTTTCTACACTGCCTCTACATGAAATTTTTAACTTTAACTCAATCCTCTGCAACCATTACCACAACTGATACCGTTGATGTGAATCGAACACACGACCTATTGATTACGAATCGCCGATCGCGCTATTAAGGGCAATAATACACGACAAATAACGATAATATAATCAAATTGTTAGCTAAATTTATTAATTATCATTTGTTGCCATTAACTATAGTTTCTTGTCATCTCGTGCCACTAGATTGCCACTAAATCTAATGCGCATCTTACTACTAGAAATATAACCAAATATAACCTATAATAACTATTAAAGAATAATAACAAGGTTTTATGGTGTCGTACACGTTGCTGATCAAAAAACAGGCTAAAAAAGCACTTCAAAGTGTACCACAACCTGACAGAACCAGAGTTACAGAAAAGATTGTATTGTTGGGAGAAAATCCAGATAACGCAAGCTTGGATATAAAAAAAGTTACAAGGCGAACCCTATTTTCGCCTACGTGTTGGACAGTGGCGAATTATTTTCGATAGAGATAACGAAGTAAAAATTATTTCGATTGAGAAAATTAAACCCCGTGGAGGCGCTTATAAATGAACCTACAAACAATTAAATCAATGGATGGTAAAGTCGAGTATGTCCTATTACCCATAGCCACCTACCATGCCTTGCGCCATCAAATTACTGAGCAATTAAGACATACGCAAGAAAGTGAAGATTATGAGGCGTTTGATCCTGCTGATTATATCGATAATCCCGTTGCCTTAGCTCGCATTCAAGCAGGTATCACACAAGAAGATCTAGCCAAGCTGATGAGTGTTACGCAAGCTTACGTCAGTAAAATTGAAAATCAAAACAAAGTGTCTTTGAAATTATTGAGTAAAGTTCATGCTGCTTTAGGTGAAGTAAAATCTTAATTTGTTTCGATTGGATTTTTCAGTTCTGAAAGCTGCGGAACTAATACAATTAATTGCTATAAAAAAGTTGGTTTTAAATTCATCAAAGAATCGATGACGCCCGATGGCGTAGCGTTCTTAATGGAAATTACAGGGACATAGTTGATTATATGAGTACCTCCTTAACCTTACCCAATAGTGTTTTTAAAACAGGCAAACAACATGAATTTTTCTTCACTTAAACGCTCATTTTTAATGAGTACTATCACGACTATTTTTATTGGCACTTACATTCCCGCTTTTGCTAATACTGAACAAACTCAACCCATACCTATAGAGAAAAAATTAGCGGCTCTTGAGGCATCCCTTAATGATGAAAAGATTGGTGTAGTTGCAATAAATACTGCAAACAAGCAGCAAATCCAATATCGAGCTAACGAACATTTTCCCATACAAAGTACATTTAAGGTGATGGCAGTTTCTGCAATCCTAAAGCGCAGCATGGCAGATAAGCATTTGCTTCAACAAAAAATAAATTATACAAAAAAAGATTTGGTTTTTTGGTCACCCATTACTGAAAAGCATGTTGCTGATGGAATGACAATATCTGAACTATGTTCTGCAGCCATGATGTATAGTGACAATACCGCAACAAACCTTATCGTGAAAGAGCTGGGGGGACCTGAGACTGTTACCGCTTTTGCTCGCTCTATTGGAGATAATACGTTCCAAATAAATAGCTGGGAGCCTGATTTAAATTCTGATCCTAATAATTTGCGTGATACTTCAACACCTACAGCTATGGCAAAAAGCTTAAAAAAACTAATGCTTGGTAATGTTTTAGCCTCACCTCAACGAGAACAATTAGTAAACTGGATGAAAGCTAATACTACTGGAGATGCTCGAATCCGTGCAGGTGTTCCAAAAGGATGGATTGTTGCTGATAAAACAGGCTCTGGCACTGATTATGGAATTTCTAACGATATTGGAATAATTTGGCCGTCAAATTGCGCCCCCATTGTTGTCGCAATATATTCTGTACACAATAAGAAAGATGCACTGACCCACAATGATCTTATAGCATCAATTACACGCAACGTGATAAATGAATTAGCGCAAACGGATAAATGTATAAATTTTCCAGATCAAGCTAAATAAGATTTTTTGCTTATTCTAAGCTACTTTGGTGCTCTACGAGATAACACTAATTCTAAAAAGTGATGATTTCTGGTTCATCATTTATAGCTGCGGCTTTTATTCAGCACATATCTGACAAAATTCTGCGTATCCTCTAATCTATTTATTTCCTGGCTTGGTTTCCAAGCTATAGCTAATTCAATCAAATTTTTCCATTTGGTATCAAGCTTCTGCATAACCCATTGTGCTGCTTCTATTTTAGAAGTTATTTTGCCTGTTTCTAAAGAATAAAGGGTTCGGCACATGGTTAAAATCGCAAATACCTGATAATCACTGCGCTTAAATTTTGAAAAATCGATTAAGTTAGTCTCCCAATATTCATGCAAATTTTTCTTTATGGCTGCTTTCAAATTTTGAGTAGATATTTCTTTAATTAAGTATTTTATATCCGGTCCTGCAATTGAAATTCCTTTTTCCCTTAGTACAAACAGTTCAATTAAATAGTTATTACCGTAATGCCCCAAGTAATAGCGGCCTTCATTAAAATAAGGACGCATGCCTTGGGGATCAAAACCTAAGAGATCTTTTTGGGGAATGTAGGAAGCTTCAATTTTCTTCACATATTGTAATTTACTTGAATAGAACTGATGGTGCATTTCCTCAACCTTTCTGACCATATTTTCAGAAAGCACCTTGGTCGTAATAATGTAGCAATCAATATCACTTGTTTCGCTATTGAAAGAATCGCTTGCGAGAGAGCCACCAATGTACATACCAACAAATTCATTTGTTAAAATGGTTTGTACTTGAAAAAGAAGCTGCCTCAGCAGATTATTTATTTCTTTATATTTTGTCGAGTTCAGGATTTGACCAGTTGCTAAAGTTTTGCCTAATACACTATCAATGAATTGTGTTTTAGCATCGGTATACTGCTCACGGTCATAAGTATATTCTTGCGCCAATTTTATTTTTAATTGTTCATACTCACGAGCTACCTCAGGATGGGCAATCAAATAATCCCTAAAAATGATTCTATCTTGCCCACGCTTTGATTTAGGCTCAATAATGTGAACATGGTGCGTTCGCTTTTCACCAAATGGTGGCATCCCTTTTACAAAAAACATTTTTTCAGGATCAGGGTCTTCAGCCCAATATACATAGTCATAAGCTTTCAGTACATCTATCGCTGTCTGTTTTATGGCGGTTAAAGAATCAACAATAATTTGAATATCAATAATGGGCTTAGCTAACATTCCTGGAATAGCAGTGCTACCAACATGTTGAATATCAATAATATGATGAGCTGGCAGGATTTCTCGTAGCCTTTTGATTTCCAGTCCAGCCATCTTTGACCACTGTGGGTCATAAGGCACTAATTCAACAGAATCATTCTTGTAAATTTCATACCAAAATAATTCCTCGCCATCAGGCAATTGTTTTTTACTTATGCAATCAAATCCTGCTTTCTGTAATACTTTTTGAGAAGCGATATTATCCGGATAGGTGGTAGAAATGAGCTTGTTAATTGATAAGTGCTGAAACCCCCATCGAATTAGTGCCCTTGCTAATTCGGTACCATAGCCTTTCTCCCAAAACTTTTTATGCAAATGGTAGCCCAGTTCAATTTCGGGTTGTGTATCATCAAATAGTAGATGGAATAAACCTGCCTCCCCAACAAAGTTTCCGCTTTCTTTTTCAAATACCAAGCAAAATCCCATTCCATGCTTTTCTTGGTAAGGCATAGCAAAATCCAAGTACTCTCTTACCTCGTCTTTTGTCTGAGTACGGCCATAGCCCGTATTCTCCATTACTTCTAAATCAGATCTTAATGCTACTAACAGGTCGAGATCGGATAATTCAGCTGTTTTCAGTATTAGTCTTTTAGTTTCTAAAAAAATGCCCATTGGGTATCTATCTATATTTTAAATTGGAAGGAATTATACTTTTATTTGATACTTCTACGATAGCAATTGCCGTAAAAGGTAGCACCGGGGTAACACGAAAATAATTATCTTAATTTTGTGCTGTTTTTATTTTTCTAATCTGTTGATTTTTAAGTGTTTTATGATGACGTTGCACGGAATCGAACCGCTGACCTATTGATTACGAATTATAAAATAACGGTTTCTAGTGTATTCTATATTTTTCTAAAAATCACCAAATATTCTATACAGTACTTGGAGTTAGAATTATAATCACTCCTAAATTTTTCTATATAATTCTACACAATCTTTCTACTTGGCTTCTACATATAGAAAAGGAGTTGTAATTGACTACCAAGATAAAAATAAACAAATCTTTCGTGGATAAAAAAGCAGAACCTCCTGTTGGTAAAGATCAGATTTTTTACCGTGATGATGAACTGAAAGGCTTTGCCTTGCGTGTTACCGCGAAAGGGGTAAAAAGCTTTGTCGTAGAAAAAAATATTGGCAACAAAGTAAGACGCATCACGATAGGTAAATGTAATGCGATCAGTGCAGAAGCGGCACGAAAAGAAGCGCAGAAACTCATTGGTGAAATTGCTTCTGGGGGCGACCCTATTGCTAGGAAACGGGCTATTAAAATGAAAGCCACGTCATTAAAACAAGTATTTGATGACTATATGGATACCCGTAAATCACTAAAGAAAACGACTATAGCCAACTACAATCAAGTATTATCAAAAGCCTTTTCACAATGGGTAGATAGACCGCTTGTCAACATAACCAAGGACAATGTAAGCAATCTTCATAAAAAATTGGGGAAAGAAAACGGTGAGGCTTATGCAAACTTAGCTATGCGTCTCCTCCGTGCTTTATTTAACTTCGCAGCAGGCCAATATGAAGATACGCAAGGTCAATCACTTGTAACAGACAATCCGGTTAAACGATTGTCGCAAACTAGAGCTTGGTACAAAATTGAACGCCGTCAAACCTACATTAAATCTTATGAACTTGCTCCCTGGTATCAAGGGATAGAGCTTGTGCAAAATGAAATCTTACGGGATTACCTCCTGCTTATTTTGTTTACTGGATTACGCAGACAGGAAGCCGCAACTCTTACCTGGGAGCAAATTGATCTCACTGCAAAAACACTGACTATTTTAGAAACTAAAAATGGTGAAATCCATATACTGCCACTATCGGATTATCTTCATCATTTGCTTGCTCAACGCTATCAATCCAAAACTAACCAATACGTTTTTCCTGGAACTGGTGCCGCTGGACACATTATCGAGCCTCGTAAGCAAATGGCACACGTTACTAAGGCTTCTGGAATAGCGTTTACTGTTCATGATTTGCGCAGGACCTTCATAACTATCGCTGAAAGCATGGATATTTCTGCTTACGCTCTTAAGCGCTTACTTAATCATAAAATGACCAATGATGTCACTGCTGGTTATATCATTGCTGATGTTGAGCGACTACGAAAACCTATGCAACTAATCACCGATTTTATTTTAAAATCTATGGGTGTAACATCCACAACTGTAACAGCAATCCAACCAATAAAAACGGAGCATTTAGCATGACGCAATCACTATCAAACCCAGAGTTACTTACTGCCATCCGCACTTTGCTTAGTCAGGCGAAAACTCGACTTCAAGCAACAATTAATCACACGATGGTACAAACCTATTGGGAAGTTGGTCGTTTAATTGTTGAACACGAACAAAAAGGACACCACCGCGCAGCTTATGGAGAATCACAGTTAAAACATCTTGCTGAGCAACTACAAAAAGAGTTTGGTAAAGGATTTTATGAGCGCAATTTGAGATTTATGAGGGCATTTTATCAAGCATATCCAATTTGGATCTCAGTGCGATCCGAATTGAGTTGGACTCATTATCGTATTTTGCTCCGGATTGAAAATCCAAAAGCGCGTGAATGGTACGTGAAAGAAGCCATAGATTACTCTTGGAGCGCTCGAGCATTAGAGCGTCAAGTAGATAAATTGTACTATGAGCGTTTATTATCAAGTAAAGACAAGCAACCTGTCATTGATGAAGCTAATACCCATATTGAGCCGTTAAAAAACAACCCCAAGGATTATTTACGTGATCCTTATATTCTAGAATTTTTGAATTTACCCCACACCACCACGTTGGAAACTAATTTAGAACAAGCGCTTATCAATAATCTTCAGCAATTTTTACTAGAGCTCGGCAAAGGCTTTGCATTCGCCGCTCGTCAACAGCGAATTGCCACAGACGAACAAGACTTTTACATTGATTTGGTATTTTATAATTTTAAACTCAAATGTTTTTTGCTGATTGATCTTAAAATAGGCCCGCTTACCCATCAAGACGTAGGTCAAATGGATACTTATGTACGAATTTATGATCAGCACCATAAAGGAGCTGATGATAATCCCAGCATCGGTTTGATTCTTTGCAGTCAAAAAAGTGAAACTATCGCTAAATATTCAGTATTAGCCGACAGCAAACAACTTTTTGCATCAGAATATTTACGCTATTTACCTACTGAAGAAGAGCTGCGAACTGAATTAGAACGTGAGCGTGCCGCTTTTAATCAATTACCAAATAAAGATTAATTTATAGAGATAATCAGTTGTACGTTTATTTCGTACAACTAATTCGATAAAGGTTTTCAACTGTCGACAATTTGTCGACGGACTACTACACCTGTTAAAGGATTTTTGTATCATGACGTTTATAAAAGCAGAACAAGGTCTTGGGCATTCAGTTATCTACACAGACGACGCAGGACAACATTTTAGATATTACGGTGGTACCTTTGCATGGCGCAATCATAATCCAGGAAATACATGGCCAGGTCAAATTAGCAAAAAGCATGGACAAATTGGCGTTGCTTTCAAATTTGCAGTATTCCCAGATTATGAATCAGGACACTTGGCTTTGCTGGACGTATTGAAAATTACTTACGCTAATTCTTCCATCTATGAAATGATGATGATTTTTGCACCACCTAAAGAAAACAACACTGCAAAATATATAAAATTTCTGCAAGAGGCCACTGGAGTAAAAGATGAACGCAAAGTCAAAGAATTTACTGATGATCAATTTGAGAAATTATGGAAGGGAATAGAACTCATCGAAGGGTATAAGGAAGGCAATATTGTACAGGTTTATAAAGTATCTCGCGTACGCAAGGATAAGAAGGGTGTCATCTCCGATTATTACGTCGACGCTAATAAATGGGTAAAGCAAGAACACCGCATAGAACTTATAAAACAACACAAAATTGAACTTGAAATTTGTATGTCACGTTTAGGACATGTTTATTTAAGGGCTGCCCCCAAAAGCTTATTTCAAAGAAAGCTACATGATCTGATTGAAAAAAAACCTAAGGAATTATAATGCGTTTATTTTCTTTCATTGCATGTCTATTCGTTATTGCATCATCCTCGTTCGCCAGTGTTTTTGTTAAAGCAGGGAATATTTATTATTCTCAAGGGGGGCAAGATATCCAGTTAACTAACACCAATCAAGATGGTTCTCCAATTTTATCACCCAACAAAAAGCTCATCGCATTTATTAGAACAGGACATCAAATTATCCCACAAAAATGCCTTCATTTTTCAGATATATCTAGCAAATACGGTAACCAAATTTGGATTTATAATATCGCTAATAAAACAGAGCGATTGCTGGTAGACAATAATTTTTCCTGTAACAAACCAAAAAAGCGAATTGTAGACCCTCAGCAATTACATTTCTCCCCCAATAGCAGAACACTTTATTTTGTAACATCCGCCTGGGCGGTATCTGGCGCAGTCCATGCCATTAATGTTGATGGAACTAATTCTCGTTATATCCAGCCAGCAAATGAACTGGAAGTCATTGCATCCGGCGAGTATCAAGGATATTTAGCCTTACAACAGCATCGTTATTTTATTGGGGGTGGCAGTTATGATTGGTATTGGTTATTTACACCAGATGGCAAGGAGATTGGACCATTGGGAGAGGAATTATCAATAAAATAATTGAGGACTATATTTCTTCCTGATTATTTTTTGTTCTAAATCATTATTGCTCATTTTTCACCTCTGCCTAAGATTTTACTCTCTTAGCAGGGTGTCCGACAAATCAGGGTAGGATCATTACCATAAAGACAAAAAAAAGCTGGGCTTACAAGAAGACCAGCTTTCAGAATTAGAATTAGAATTAATTTGACGAAGTGCGTTGTATAACAACACCCATTGTCCAATCGGGACTTTTATCTTCTGCTAAAGTTTGTAGTGCTTGATCAGGATTCAGACCAAAGCTATCAACTGCAAGACTACGGAACAATGAGCCTGATACGCAATATTGTGAAATATAAGCATCATTAGGATATAAGGTTTGTAATACAGACCATTCTTTTTGGCAATATGCTGTATTAGCAAAATCTAATAAAGATTGCGGTGATAAGCCATTATTTTCAAAATAAGCTTGAGATTGCTTGACCAGATAAGTTGGCGCCCCCGTAATATACCACGCTGCTGGATGATTATTTTTTGTCGCAGACTTGGCACTGACACTAATTGCACTATTAGCATCAATGACCGACGTGATACTTTGGCTACACTGCACCGCATCACCTTGAGCTTGATCACCATTAGGCAATGAATAATGATTCGGGTAACAAGTAGGTGTATTCGGTAATTGTTTAGTCACCTCGCCTACCCCTGCACCTAAAAAGCTATGTGCGTACAATAGAAATTGCTGGCCATAAGCGATTACTCGAACAATGTCTTCTCTTTGAATATCAGTCAAATCATCAATCGGTAAAACCAATTGTACAGACGCCCCACCTACTTCTATAAAACCAACAGGCGTCTTATCTTTGGTGTCAAAAGTATGTAAGAAGTAGTTTGTACCAAGCCAGCCATAGATGCCTTCCTCTGAGCCACTGATGGTGCGTGCTTCCTCTAATTGCCATTGTGGTTGAGTCCAAAACCATTGCTTCAAAAGACGATACAAATCTTGCTGCTGTTGAGCAGGAATTAAACGCATGCCTGCTGTAGCATAAAAATAAACGGGGACATTATTAGCTGGTGTACCAACTAATAATTTATCCAGATAGTTATAAACGTCATCCATTTTTGTATCGAGTGATGCAAAACCAGGTGTTATTTTTTTCGTATACAATTCACTGATATTGATAGGTGATTGTTGCGCATCTTCGTCATAGGCATACAAATGCACTCGACTACCCGAACTGCCCGCATCGACCACCATCATGCAATGACGCTGTGAACACACATCATCACCAGCATAAACCAAGGTTGATCCTGCAAACAGTACCGTACTGATAATAAGCTTTAAAAAGTTCATAATGAATAATTCTCTAACAAAAAATTTGGCACATTATACATTAGCAACGGTAAAAAAAGCAACGAAACGGACTTTTAAGCAGGGAAAAATCGTCTGATTTTTGAACAAAAATCACTTTTTTGAGCTACAACCTGCGCTTTATGCTCAGGATCCATAAGATTTCAATCAAGATCGTGATCTGGATTCCGCGCATAAAGCGCCAAAAGCAGATAAAGTGATTTTATATCACACGATTAGATACGTTTGTTCTGACTTTTAAGCAAGACTGACTAACAGTCATTTAGATCTAAGCAAAAAATAATTTCAATACGTGAATTCAAATTATTTTTTAAACCCCTGTTCGGAGTTTTTATGCTTTTAAATCGAGAGAAATCAATGAGTACGAGGCAAACGCTCTAAAAAAGCGCAGCACTAGCAGCGCTAATGTGAGCATTTTTTAGAGCGTTTAACGAAGTAATCATTGATTTATCGAAGGTTTAAAAGCATAAAAACGCCGAACAGGGGTTTTTTAAGAATAGATCGATATTATTTGTCATTTCTGTTTACGAATCATTCTGTTTTCGATAACACACAGGTGACAAAACGCCCTTTGCACTTAAAGTCACGCTCATCATTCCACAGTCAACAGTATTGAATACATCTACCTTTTTCGCCTGATAACGCGCTAAAACTTGTTCATGTGGAAAACGATAGCGGTTATCAAAACCATAAGAAATCAAAGCATATTTTGGTTTTACCATTGAGAGAAATAACTCACTGGAGGAGGTTTTACTACCATGATGAGGTACGACGATCAGTGAAGATTGTAGCTGTTGATTGTAATTTATAACCAAATATTGCTCAGCTTTCTTTTCAATATCACCGGTTAAGAGAACTTGTCCTTCTGCCGTACTTAATTGCAACACACAAGAAGTGTTATTTTTACTATGCAGATCCGTTTTAATTTGAAAGAAATGAAATGTCACATTATCCCAAGACCAATCAGGGTAACGATGGCAGCTCACTGCATGGCGATAACGTTTAGGGTTATCAACAATCAACTCATCAATCGGTATCGCCGCCTGCAGAGACTTCAATCCACCACGATGATCCTGATCGGGATGACTGATAACCATTTTATCTAAATGTTGAATACCCAACGTCTTCAAATACGGTAAAATAACCATTTGCCCCATATCAGAGCCACGATAAAACTGCATCCCTGTATCATAAACCATCGTATGAGAAGCCGTACGCACTAACACAGCCAATCCTTGTCCCACATCTAAAACATCGACTCTCGCTTCCCCTGTTTTAATCGCTTCCTGTTTAGGATAAATTCCTACCAATATAAAAATCGCTATGATGAAACCATATTGACGTAACGGTAAAAATAATATGAGCATCATTGCCATAAGCATGCTTAATGGTGAAATAATTGAAGCATACGTATGGGTTAAATTGATCCAGGAAAAACGATCAATGGTATTCAGATAGTACAGCAACACCTCTATCGATTGATCTAACCCCCAAGCCAACCAGGCCATCTGATCCCATTGGCCTAATAAAGTCGTCATCAACGATAACGGTACAATAACAAAACCGACCCATGGAATAGCCAATAAATTAGCCAACAAACCGTTGATAGCCCCATATGAAAACCAAAATAAGGTCAGGGGCATTAAACCCAACAAACAAGCCAATTGAATCGCTATCATTTTTCGCCATCCATTCATGGCAATACGTTGATTGATTGCAACTAAAATAGCCACAGCCATAAACGATAAATAAAACCCGGATAAATACACCGCATGCGGTTCAATAAGCAATACTAAAAATAACGCATATCGCCATGCTTGCCATGTACTAAAGCGCCAATTAAAAAAATAGCGAGATAACATCACACAACAAGCGATAAAAGAACGTTGCGCCGGTACAGCAAAGCCAGCTAATATCGCATATCCTAAGGCAAATACCATACCAACAATCGCTGCAACTTGTTGCGCTGGAATCTGTAAACAAAAGCGCTCTAATCGGCACCATAACCATTTGGTTAAAGAAAAACCAAAGCCGGCAACCAATCCAATATGCGCACCCGAGATCACCATCAAGTGCGTGGTGCCTGTTCGTCGAAACAAATCCCACAAAGGTTGATTTAAATTTTTAGTCAGTCCAAGGGCGAGCGCTTGCACAATACCAATTGAACTCGCCTGAAAATGCAATTTCTCTAAGCGCTGTGATAATTTTTCGCGCAAAAATAAGATGTAGCCATGATTTGGTACAACCTTAATTTGCCGATGAGTTTGCCCTGACTCCAGGTTCGCTAACCATGAAATGTGTTGTGCAGTGAGCCAACGCACATAATCAAAACTACCCGGATTCGCATAGTTACGTGGTTTATGGATTTTAGCTTTTAAAATCCAGTGCTGGCCAAGCTGTACCATCGGACATTTTTGATAGCAACTCACCAATATATTGGCACGTGCCGATTGATGGTTAAGTGTGTCGATACGAAATTGGAATTGGGTTTTATTGGGTGTTCGATTAGGAACTGAGATAACCGTGCCAGACAATAATGCATGCCGCATTACCCCCTGTTTCGGCATCCCATGCGTATCAAAAAACGCAGCGTGCAACGCCGCCCAACCTACCCCTAAGATGAATGCAATAAAAAACACAAAACGTCTTTTTACAAAGCAAGCTGAAAATAAAAAAATCCATGGCAAGCTATTTTTAGAATAAAAAAACAACATTCCGTTTAAAAAAAGAATAATTTCCATATATTTTTTGTTGGACTTGTCCTCGAGACAGTATATACTCAAGACAATTAAAAATGCTAGCATCAAAAAAACGAGCTCGCACATTGATACCTTGCACACATGGGTTTTCGGTTTTTAGCACCCAAATATGGTTCAGCTCGTATGTTAAAAAATGCGCGCATAGTTCTTCATATGTAAGCCTTTTTTAACACACGAGATGAGCCGTAGATGGGATGCTACAAAAGCGAAAACCCATGTGCGCAAGATATATATACGCTTATTTTCATCTATACAGAGGAGTTTATAATGTATCGAAACATGTTTATTGCGCTTAGCTGTGCAACCAGTTTATTTGCAACAACTGTTCAAGCAACACCGGTGAACACACATGTGATGCAAATGGGAAGTGGTTATCAGTTTGAACTGCCACCCAAACAGCCCCAGATTATATCAAACCCATTCGTATGGGAATCAACTGCTGTATGTGTCATCTCCTCTGGTTTAGAAGATTTCGATGTGTTCTTTAAAGTGACACGTAAAAAAGGTTCGTTAAATGGCAAAAAAATGTCTGCAGGCGACTCAGCACAACTCACTTTACATGCTAAAGACAAAATTAAGATTACCGCTGCTGCCGGCGCCGAAGTAGAATTGACTAATTTGAGTGAAAAAACAGCTAAGGCAGAATGCACAATATCGTAAAATATACCTTGCGCACATGCGCAGCATAACTCATGTGGGCATTGTGAAATGACTTTTTCGCTCAAATGCGCCCAATACAACTGTTCAGTCAACTGACATGAATATTTGCCACAGGACTTACGCAAAACAACGATCTCTTCGTTGTTTTGCGTAAGTCCTGTGCTACTTCGGAGTAAGCGCTATAAATGCTGTATAGCCAGCCGCAAGGTTTTTAGAGGTGCTAGTATCCTCTGGTTTGACTCGAGTAAATAAACGATAACGACGTCCAGCCAGAGCATTCATAACCGGTCGTTGATCACGAATAGCACCACGCTCCTCTATACTGGTGTTAAGTAAGCTATCTTCAATGAGTTTGGCTTTGGCATGTCCCTGGTAATGATAACCGTCACGATACTGTTTGATTTTAGCAGAAACATATTTTAAGCCCGACAGGTCTTTTTGATGAATATTCGTTAATTTTTTTTCTAATGCTATCAATGTATCCATTTGTTGAGCGCCGTTAATTTCTTCTTCATACAGACTCATAAATGCATTCATTTTTAAATCATTTTCATTGATAGCATATTGGGTTTTAATACGGTGTAATAAATCATGAAGATGCGCTTTAAAAACTTTCATCGGCCATCTCAATGATTCTAATTCATCCTGCATCTTTTCTAAGTCACTCATATTTTTTTCTGCGTCAATCTTTTCTCTAAAATCTAGAAAAAACTGATATATGAACTGATTTATATGAGAAATGTAACGATCATAAATATTGTCTAATTCTACATGAAGCTTTCTTTTTAGATCGCCAATGATTGCTTCCTTCCACGGAGATTTTAATATATCGCGAATCTCTTCTAATGCTTTCTTATCTGATGCGGTATGGATTTTTTGCTCAAGCGTTTGAACAAGATTCTTCATGGTTGAGCAGCCGTGATTGGATTCAGCGCGAGATTTAATCTTTGTTAGCTCGTCGTTAAGATATTTTTTGAAGCAAGCTATCCAAGATTGTGGCAATTCGCTGTCAATCTCGTCCAACTGTTTGGCACTGGATGCTTGATCAATTTTTTCATGATATTTTTTTCGAAACTGCTCTATTTCGACGGGTATATCAGACCAAGAACCTAGCAAAGTATGCAGTTTTTCTTTTACCGCGTATTTTTTATCAAATAACATTAATAACTGGCTATGTGCATTTGCATTGACGCCTCTCTCTGCTAGCTGCGTATTTAAAATAGTCCCGATTAACTGCTGTTTTTGTGGGTTTTTTGTATTGCCATGTAATGCAAGCATTTTTTTAAGTTGGTTAATGGTAGCTTTATTCGATTTTAAAGTAGCATTGGTTTGCTTTAAATTTTTGTTTAACTCTTTTAATTCATCGAGCCCATAGCATCCTGCTGCTTGTTGCTGTTTTGCTTTAAATGCTTTAATAGCCGTCTGCAGTAGCATATCACGATCGACCAGAGAATAGGCATCGAGCTGAGCAATCAGTGTCTCGTTATCTAATTTTAATTTAATTCTCGTTAGGCTATCAAGTACTTGCTCTAATGATGGCGATGCTAATGCCCGTGAATATCCGTTATTCCACTGCGTTTTAATTAAATCCCGAAGCTCTTTTCCTACTTCGGACTGAAAAATACGATGCTTATTAAAATCATCATTCGAAAATGCTAAGATATTTTTTAACTCTGGATCAGTGAGTCCGGTAAGATACTGAAATAAATTTTTTACCAATAGACTGGCATGCATCGTTTTGCCAGAAATATTGCCAGAAAAAGACTGTTTGTTTAATGACTTTTCAACTAATTCTGGTGGTATAACATGAGCGCTGTATACAAATGTTATTTCAGAAATATTTTCTATTATTCCCTGATTGGTTTTGAGGAATGATTTGGTATCTGCTATTAATAACCGATTATCTTTAATAAGCCAATTTGTATTTTTCATGTCAGGGAAAGCAACATCTGCTTGTGACATCTCCAATAAGATTTTTGCCATTTGACTATAAAGGTCAAGTGCTGATTGAATGGTTTCTAAATCTTTACCGCTCGCTCTTTTGGTTTTACTATGAGACATCAGATTGCCTTCCGGGCAAAAATCTGTCACTAAAATTGATTTAATAACGGTTTGATTTTCTGCAGCAAGCGATATTTGCCGTTCAGCAATGATCTGTATCAAATGACGATTAAAAAGAGTATTTCTAAGCTGCGTTTCGACTGTTTTAGATATACCGAATCTCTCTTCTAATTTTAGAGCCATCGTCTCTTTGGTTTTTTTGTGGGCAATTTTAAAGTTTTTAGAGTGGCCTATGTTCAGTGAGATATTAAAATCGATTCCGCTCAAAACAGTGATCGTATTCGCATTATTAAAACTTCTGAATGCGTTATAGCCAAGCTCATTTTTTTTAAATAACAAATCTAAAGATGATTGTTTGAAATAAGATGCTTCGAGTAAAGAACCCCATTGTGTTGCTTTTTCCACACTCATATAACGCAATATCATGGATATTTTTTCGCGCTCAGAAAGCATAACCGATGACGTATCAGCAGCAATATTTGATGAAGGTTGAGAGATTGTATTTGCCTCAGATAATCGCTTTAATTTGGCCTGCTCGTTATGAATCGCGTCATATAGGTTTTGATGAATTTCTAATGTGTAGTTCTGACATAAAGTGACGATCTTGGGTGGCGCATTCATTTCGATCATGATTCTTTTATGGGTTATTCTCTCTAATAGTTGTTTTTTTTGCCTTAAATCAGAGCTGTTATTGTAATCAACAATATCTGTATTAATAGAAGCGATATCTGCATTTACTTCTATAAGATAATTAGAAAGTTTTTTTGAAATTTTCTCGTCAATGACTCGATTTGTATGGATACGAATAGCGTTAGCCGGTCTCATCGGCTGATGCAGATCTGCATCAGAAACAGGCACAATCGACATGGTTTGTATTTCTAAATCGCCTATTTTTTCTATCAGTGCTTTGTTAATTGCCGCATCATCAATTCGCGGTGATAATTTTAATTCTTTAATGAGTAACTGCCGAGCATTATGGATGTCTGCTGCTGTATAAGGTTTGAAAATGTTTTTTAGCTTACTGTTACTGTTACTGTTACTGTTAAATACTTCTTCAGTATATATCAGTCGAGACAATAGGTTGTTTTTCTTCTCGATTGGTCGAACGTTATCAGCACCAAGTATCAAATCCGTTTTTTTAAAACTTTTATCTACTTGTTTTTCGTGCTTAAAAGTCGTCACTGGGTTACCTACATCGATATTGAGAATAAATATTCTACAACAAAACCTAATTAATGAAAATTAAAATGGCAAATAGACCTATTATCTGACAAAATATATTGCATATTAAACCCGTTTTTCTATACGTGCCATGCTTTATAAGCGAAAAAACCATGCTAATGCTCTCTTGTCGCTGAAAAACGAATCTTAGGGTAACGCTCTTCCGCCATCGATAAATTCACTCGTGTCGGGGCTAAATAAATCAAAGCATCACCACCGTCTAACGCTAAATTATCAAAAGCCTTCGCTCGAAACTCAGCCATCACTTTTTCATCTTCAGCATACACCCAACGCGCACAGACCACACTGACCGACTCATAAGCGCAATCGACGTTATATTCATGTTTAAGGCGATGTGCCACCACATCAAACTGCAGCACGCCCACAGCACCCAAAATTAATTGATTACTGTTTAATGGTCGAAACAGCTGTGTTGCACCCTCTTCAGAAAGCTCAATCAGACCTTTCATCAGCGCTTTACTTTTCAAGGGATCTTTAAGACGGACCAAACGATACAACTCTGGGGCAAAATTCGGAATACCTTTGAATTTCAAACTTTCACCCTGTGTAAACGTATCACCAATGCGAATGGTGCCATGATTATGCAAACCGATGATGTCACCAGCCAATGCCATCTCTGCTTGAGAACGATCTCCCGCCATAAATGTCAGTGCATTAGAAATTTGGATTTCTTTTTCCATCCGTAAATGCTTCAGTTTCATGCCTTTTTTAAATGTTCCCGAGCAAATGCGTAAAAAAGCAATGCGGTCACGGTGCTTAGGATCCATATTGGCTTGAATTTTAAAGACAAAACCAGAAAAGTTCGCTTCATCTGGTTCAACCACGCGTTCAATCGCTTCACGTGATCGTGGGCCTGGTGCGTATTCTGCAAAATCATCTAACAATTCTTTAATACCAAAATTATTAATTGCTGATCCAAAATACACCGGTGTTTGGCGTCCAGCTAAATAAGCCTCTAGATCAAACGCGTGTGACGCACCTTTTACCAGCTCAATTTCATCACGAAGCTCATCAGCCAACTCACCAATCTCTGTATCTAATTCAGGGTTATTTAATCCATGAATAGCTCGTGCTTCTTGTCTTTGTGCATTTTGTCCGGATTGATAAAGATAAATCGTATCTTGTTGTAGGTGATAAATACCACGAAAACGTTTTCCCATACCCACAGGCCAAGTGATTGGCGCACATTGAATCTTTAAGACTGTTTCAACTTCATCTAATAATTCGATTGGCTCTTTGCCCTCACGATCCAATTTATTGATAAACGTCATGATAGGTGTGTCACGCAGTCGGCATACTTCCATCAACTTGATCGTACGATCTTCCACACCCTTAGCCACGTCAATAACCATTAAAGCGGAGTCAACCGCGGTTAGTGTACGGTAAGTATCTTCCGAGAAATCTTCATGGCCCGGTGTATCCAATAAATTCATCACATGATTGCGATGAATAAACTGCATCACCGACGTGGTAATGGAGATTCCCCTTTCTTGCTCCATTTCCATCCAATCAGACGTAGCGTGGCGTGACGCTTTGCGTCCTTTGACCGTGCCTGCTAATTGAATAGCACCTCCGAATAACAGCAGCTTTTCAGTCACCGTGGTTTTACCGGCATCAGGATGGGAAATAATGGCAAAGGTTCGCCGCTTATCTACATTAAGATAAAAATCAGACATGATAGTATTTAGAACGAAATAATCACACGATTATCGCACAGTGATAACGGTTTTGGTAGTAACACTGTAACCTATCAGGACAAACGCATCTAAATTTTGAACACTAAAAGCCTCTTTTCTATCTACGTGCTGTGCTTTATGTACATCATCTATGGGATGCTTGATTGAATATCGAAAATAGATTCCGCGCATAACGCGCGGAACGTAGAGAAATTGATTTTATATATAACAATTTGGTTCGTTTTTACTATACTGCCGTGGTCATAATCTATAGTCAATAAACCTCAAAATGGTCAAATAAAATAACCATTTGTCATATGATCCATCATGCTATTCAGCTCAGCCGGCTGCCATTTCGGTGCTTGATCTTTATCAATCAAGAGCGCTCTCACACCCTCGTAAAAATCATGTCCCCGCATAAAATGTTTAACAAGCGTCATATCCATTGCCAAACAAGCATCTAAAGGCAATGCTTTGGCGCGCTGTAATTGTTCTAAAGTAACACATAAACTCAATGGCGAGCGTTTTTTCAATTCATTTTGAGTTTTATTAGACCAGTCATCATCCACTTGTTGTAATGCATGTACAATCTGCGACATCGATGTGTACTGAAAACATTGATTAATCATCGACCGATACGGATGTATCGGTGAGGGTATGCTTGGTCTGGTAAAAGCCTCTAAACAAGCCGTCACCTTTTGTGCACTGTTTTGACTTAAATCAGCCGCGACTAACGCTTGCAGCAGCAAAGGCACATCACTTGTCTGCACAACCTGTTTAACTAATCCTAACTCAAAAGCTTCTTCTGCATTCAGACGTTGTCCAGTCAGTCCCAAATAAATACCTGTATCATCAGGGCAGCGCGCTAATAAATAACTGGCACCAATATCAGGAAAAAAACCAATCGCAGTCTCCGGCATCGCAAAAACAAACTGCGATGTAGCGATGGGATGCGAGCCATGTAAAGACACACCTACCCCTCCGCCCATGGTCATGCCATCCATAATAGCCACATACGGTTTAGGGTAGTTATGAATCAATTGATTTAAGCGGTATTCTTGCTCAAAAAAAGACAATGCCAATGCGACATCGTTTTTCCCTGTCTCATATAACCACTTGATATCGCCACCCGCACAAAACGCTTTCCCTTCCGCAGCCTGAATCACAACAGCATGAATATCATCATCTTGCTGCCATTCTAGCAATTGTTGATACAATGCTTGGATCATTGAAAAATTTAGTGCATTCAATGCCTTAGGTCGGTTTAATGTGATAAACGCCACTTGTTTTTCAACAGAAAAAAGAACATCTGCCGTCACCATCACTCTCCTTTAAATTGCGCTGCACGCTTTTCTAGAAAAGCAGAAACACCCTCTTGCTTATCTTTACTTGCACAGACCATTGCAAAGTGTAGCGCCTCAACATGTAACGCATCGGGTAGCGACATGGTATAACCACAATCAATTGCCTCAATAATGCTACTGATCGCCAAGGGCGCTAAATCAACAATCCCTTTCATCATGCGTGTGGCTTCGTATAATAAATTTTCATGCGGCACAACCTCATTGACTAAACCCCATTGTTTCGCGGTTTCCGCATCAATAAAGCGCCCGGTTAAACATAAATCAAGTGCACGGCCTTTGCCGACTAGTCTAGCCAGCCGTTGTGTACCGCCATAACCTGGAATCACACCGAGCTTTATTTCTGGTTGACCAAATTGTGCCACATCTGAGGCGATGCGTAAGGTCGCAGCCATTGCTAACTCACAGCCACCACCAAATGCATAGCCATTAATCGCAGCTAAAGAAGGCTTACCCAAAGTCTCTAATTCTCTAAAAACCTGTTGCCCCGCTTCAGCAAAAGCATAACCCGTTTGAGCATTACACTCCGCAAGACGCTTAATATCTGCGCCAGCACAAAACGCTTTGCCTTCTCCGGTAATAATCAGCCCTTTAATCGCTTTGTCATCCTTCACTCGGGTAAAATTGACAGACAATTCATTTAAAATATCTTGATTGAGTGCATTGAGTTTTTCAGGACGATTGATCGTCAGTGTTAAAATACCATCTTCAATGTGTTGTGTTAAAAAACTCATCTGCTTACTCCATCTGATAGTCTGTGTCTAAAATAATTTTCGCGATAACTTCCTGCATGATCTCATTGGTCCCCTCTAAAATACGATGGACACGTAAATCACGAAAAATACGTTCAATTTGGTAGTCGCGTAAATACCCATAACCACCATGTAATTGCATGGCTTTGTCACTGATTTGAAAGGCAACTTCTGTAGCCATGCGTTTTGCCATTGCACAATACATCGGTGCATTCGCATGTTGGTTATCCAATGCTTGCGCTGCTCGGTAAACCATTAATCTTGCTGCTTCAAAATCCGTGTACATTTTTGCCATTTCAAAGCGCAGTGCTTGAAAATGATTTAAAGATTTTTGAAACTGCTTACGCTCATTTAAGTAGGCTTGTGTCATACGTAAGCAAGCCAAGGCGCCGCCCAAAGAGCAAGCCGCAATGTTAATTCGCCCACCATTCAGTGCATTTAAAGCAATTTTAAATCCCATGCCCTCTGTACCGACAAGATTAGCGACCGGTACACGACAATTTTCAAAATAAACCGTTGTCGTAGGCTGACTACGCCAACCCATTTTTTTCTCATTTTTACCAAATGAAATTCCGGGTGTGTTTTTTTCAACCAACAAACAACTAATTCCACGGTGCGTCTCATCCCCTGTTCTGACCATACAAGCATAGACATCACTGACACCACCCCCAGAAATAAATACTTTAGAACCATTTAAAATGTATTCATCACCTTGACGCTCGGCCCTGGTTTTCAGAGATGCCGCATCCGAGCCCGAGCCAGGCTCTGTTAAACAATAGCTCGCAAAGACGGACATGTTGGTTAAACGCGGGCCCCAGTGCTGTCGCAATGGTTCATCGGCATATTTATCAATTAAAGTAGTCACCATATTATGAATGGAAAGATAAGCGCTGCTCGTGATACAGCCTGTTGCGAGTTGTTCAAAGATAATCGCCGCACTTAAACGTGTTAAACCACTGCCACCTATATCCGGACTTGCACACATCGCAGCCATACCTAATTGCGCAGCCTCACGAAAAACATCTAGAGGAAAAAATGATTTTTCATCCCATTCCTCTGCATTCGGTGCCAAGCGATTGTTAGCAAATTCAGCCGCCATATCGCGAAATGATACGTGTTCTTGAGTTAATTCAAAATCCATGTTTAATCCTTATTATTCATGAATGAGAAATATAAAAAAAAATACTTAGTTCAAAACAGGATCTCGCTGGTTGATCGTTGAGATTGTTTTGTTGAGCGGATTACGGACGCACTACAGTCTCAACGATCAACTTTTCTCCAAATGTCAGCAGACCTTAGCATTGTGGAGAGCATCTAAATCTTTCAGGACTTACGAAAAACAACGATCTCTTCGTTGGATTGTATTTTTAATTCGGTCATTTAGTCATCTAAACTCCCTCATTAAAAATACAATCCGCCTCGACCTCGTTGTTTTTCGTAAGTCCTGTCTTTAACACTAAACACCTCTTTTCTGTCTACGTGCTGTGCTTTATGCACAGCACCCATGGAGTCTTGATTTCATATCGAAACTGGATTCCGCACATAAAGCGCGGAACGTAGTCATTTAGGTTTAATAATGCGCGTTTAGATGCGTTTGCTCCGAGCATTTTGAAAGATCACCGATATATATTAATATACCTACTTTCAGGTATTGTAAATAAGAAGTCCCTTCATATGGATATACAACCAACCGTCGCACTCAATGCCCAAAACATTCTTAAAAATTACTACGGCTTTGAAACTTTTCGCCCCCCTCAAGAAGACATTGTTCACGATTTGGTACAAGGCAATGACGTCTTAGTACTCATGCCCACCGGTGGTGGAAAATCATTATGTTATCAAGTGCCAGCCCTACTTCGTGAGGGTGTGGCGATTGTAGTTTCACCGCTTATTGCCTTAATGGAAGATCAAGTGGCCGCGCTGACCGAACTCGGTATTCGTGCTGCGTATTACAACTCATCTCTTAATACACAAGAAGCACGACGCGTCTTAGCACAACTACATCAACAAGAAATTGATTTGCTTTATATCGCACCAGAGCGTCTATTAGCAGAGAGTTTTTTGCAACGCTTAACCAGCTGTCAAATCAGCTTATTTGCGATTGATGAAGCGCATTGTATTTCACAATGGGGGCATGATTTTCGTCCCGAATATGCCGCATTAGGTCTTTTAAAAACACAATTTCCAAACGTGCCCCTGATTGCTTTAACAGCAACCGCCGATGCACAAACACAAAAAGACATTGTGCGGAGATTAAATATTCAACCCAAACATTATGTTGCCTCATTTAACCGCGCCAATATCCATTATCAAGTGTGTCTAAAGCAACAACCCTTGAAACAAATAGATGCTTTTTTACAAGCACAGCCCGAACAGTCTGGGATCATTTATTGCGGTACACGATCTGGTGTAGAAAATTTGGTTGAAAAATTAATCGAACTGAATTACCGCGTACGCGGCTATCACGCAGGACTGTCTCACAAAGAGCGACGCGAAGTCCAAACATTATTTCGACACGATCACATCGACATAGTGGTAGCAACGGTCGCTTTTGGGATGGGTATTGATAAACCCAATGTGCGCTTTGTTATTCACCATGACTTGCCCAAAAACATTGAAAGCTATTATCAAGAAACCGGTCGTGCAGGGCGTGATGGATCACCCGCCAAAGCGCTGCTGCTTTATAACCCCGCAGACAGTGCACGCTTACGTGTTTGGATAGATGATATCAAAGACGAAGCACAACAACGGATTGAGCATCATAAACTCAGCCACATGCTGGCATTTGCCGAAGCCAGTCATTGCCGTCGTCACATTTTATTGCGTTATTTTGATGAAGAAACAGCGGCTGCTTGTGGTTATTGTGATGTCTGTGATCACCCCCCTAAAACAGAAGATGCCACCATCGATGCTCAAAAATTTTTATCATGTGTTTACCGTTTAAAACAAAACTACGGCATAAACTACGTGATTGAAGTCCTACGTGGCAGTGAAACAGAAAAAATTCAAAAGGCAGGCCATCAAGAATTAACGACATTTGGTATTGGTCAAGATAAACCCAATTTATATTGGAAACAGCTAGGGTGGCAACTGCTGCATCGCGGGTACTGTTTTCAAGATACCGATCATTTTAACGTATTACGACTCACCCCCAAGGCCGTGGGTATATTACGTGGTGAGGAGCAAATCTCTTTAACTGTATTTGATAAACCGATTAAAACCTCTTCACGCAAGAAAAAGACACGCGACGCAAATGCGCCGCATGATCCCCTATTTGAAAAATTACGCGCACTCCGACGAGAATTAGCGGATGCCGAAGACAAACCCTCGTTTTTAATTTTTAGTGATGCCACATTACATGATATGATACGCGTTAAGCCAAAGACATTGAGAGAGATGCTCACCGTCTCAGGCGTAGGACAACATAAATTACAGCTTTATGCCCAAGCTTTTTTAGATATTTTAACGCAGGAAACTGAGTCATGAGTGAAGTTCTTATCCACCGCACACAGCTGATAGGCCAAAGCTTGCGCAACGTTAAAAATGTCATTGCCATTGCTTCTGGCAAAGGGGGCGTCGGAAAATCAACCGTTGCCGTCAACCTAGCCATCGCTATGGCACGTGAAGGCGCACGCGTTGGTTTATTAGATGCTGATATTTATGGCCCAAGCGTTCCCATGATGCTGGGGGCGGTCCCAGCGTTACAATCACAAGGTGATCACTGCTTGCCTATGCAAGCACATGGCATTCAAGCGATGTCCATTGGCTATTTACGCCAAGAAGATGATTCTGCTCTAATTTGGCGCGGGCCAATGCTCGCAAAGTCGTTAATTCAGCTGATTAACATCACCCTATGGGATAATCTGGATTATTTATTCATTGACTTGCCACCTGGTACCGGTGATATTCAATTAAGTTTGGTACAAAAAATTCCGCTAGCAGGTGCTATTGTTGTCACTACGCCCCAACAAATTGCAACCTTAGATGCACAAAAAGGATTATCGATGTTCGAAAAAACCGGCATCCATGTTCTGGGGATCATTGAAAACATGGCGTCTTATCATTGTGCTGCATGCGGACATCAAGCGGCGATTTTTGGACAAGGCGGCGCCTTACAATTAGCACAACAATATCAGTGTGAGTTATTGGGCCAAATTCCACTGGATCCACGCATTGGCACTGCATGTGACAATGGATTGCCGGTTGCGCTTGAAAAAGAAGCTTCCTTATCAATGCCTTGGATTGAAGCAGCGAGACGGACGGCGTTAAACTTGAGTCAACGCCCTTTAAATTATGCGGACAAATTTCCACCTATTGTGGCTGAGTGAGATTATCTATCATGACCGAACTGTATACAGCAGAAGCCATTGAAGTTTTAAGCGGACTGGAGCCGGTACAACGTCGCCCCGGAATGTATACAGATACCACCCGTCCTAACCATTTAGCCCAAGAGGTCATTGATAACAGTGTTGATGAAGCACTGGCTGGTTTTGCAACCGAAATCTTAGTGACGCTGCATACCGATGGATCTGTAGAAGTGACCGACAATGGCCGTGGAATGCCAGTGGATATGCATCCACAATTAGGCTTGTGTGGTGTGGAAGTCATTTTAACTCGCTTGCATGCGGGCGGAAAATTCTCAGATAAAAGCTATAGCTTTTCCGGCGGCTTACATGGCGTAGGCGTGTCTGTGGTTAATGCGCTGTCAGAAAAATTAGAAGTCACCATTAAGCGTCAGGGTATTTTGTATCACATGGCTTATGCGAATGGCGATAAAACCAGTGAGCTGACGGAAATAGGCACAGCCAAAAAACGCGAGACCGGGACCACTTTACGATTTTGGCCAAACGCCAAATATTTTGACACCACACGCATTGCGGTAAAACACTTAATTCATGTTCTACGTGCCAAAGCAGTCTTATGCTCTGGGTTGTCTATCACACTGGTCAATCAAGCAACGCAAGAAACCAACACGTGGTGCTATCAAAATGGTTTACTCGATTATCTAAAACAATCGCTACCTGAAGACTACTTACCTGAAGAGCCTTTTACCGGCTCACTACAAACAGAAGAAGGCATGGTTGATTGGGCATTGGCATGGGTCACTGAATCCAGCAATATTTTAACTGAAAGTTATGTCAACTTAATTCCAACCATTCAAGGTGGTACGCATGTTAACGGGCTACGTGCTGGACTTTTTGACGCACTGGCTGCTTTTTGTGATATGCGTAATCTGCTACCACGCGGCATCAAATTATCCGCAGATGACTTGTGGGAACCTTGCCACTATGTCCTGTCGGTTAAAATGAAAGAGCCTCAGTTTGCAGGTCAAACTAAAGAACGTTTAAGCTCACGCCAAACAGCCAATTTTGTTGCTAACGCTATCAAAGATGCGTTTTCATTATGGTTGAATCAACACCGTAGCCAAGGTGAACAAATCGCTGCATTGACGATTGAGCGCGCACAAAAACGATTACGACAAGCCAAACAAGTTGCACGTAAACGCGTGAGTCAGGGCCCTGCTTTGCCGGGGAAATTAGCCGATTGCCTACAACAAGATTTAAACCAAGCTGAGATTTTTTTGGTCGAGGGGGATTCAGCCGGCGGCTCTGCAAAACAAGCACGCAATAAAGATTTTCAGGCCATTTTGCCTCTACGTGGGAAAATTTTAAATTCGTGGGAAGTGGACTCATCTCAAGTACTTGGCTCACAAGAAATTCACGATATATCGGTTGCGATTGGGATTGATCCAGGCTCTGATGACTTATCCGGTTTACGTTATGGTAAAATTTGTATTTTGGCGGATGCTGACTCAGATGGCGCCCACATTGCAACCTTAATCTGCGCTTTATTTCTCAAACATTTCAAACCTTTAGTTAAGGCTGGCCATATTTTCGTTGCCATGCCACCTTTATATCGTATCGATGCGGGCAAAGACGTTTATTACGCACTGGATGATGATGAAAAAGACAGTACCATTACCAAACTTAGTAAAACACAAAAAAGCAAAATTAACGTCCAACGTTTCAAAGGTTTAGGTGAAATGAATCCCTTGCAATTACGCGAAACCACCATGGATCCGAACACTCGCCGTCTCATTCAACTCACATTAGACGACGAGTCCACAACATTCTCACTAATGGACATGATGTTATCGAAAAAACGTGCTGGCGATAGAAAGGTTTGGTTGGAAACCAAAGGAAACTTGGTAGAACATAAGCAAGCGCTCGTTTAGAGATATTCTTCATCATTCGAAATACGATGATAGTATTAGGGCAATGATATATTTGAAAAGCATACTGCGACTGTTACAGACGCTCCTTGTACAGATACCCCCCGATACTGGCAAGCTCTTCTTGACATTAACAAACTAGTACTCTTTCCAAGAGGCAAAGAGTACTAGTAACCATATTCCGCTTGATAAGCTCGCATCTTCTCTGACCATTCAGATGGATTGTGTGCATCTGAATACGCGAGTAAATCGAAAAAATTCGCGACAGAGCACACTTGAATACCCTGGGCTTCTATTTCGCTCAGCGCAGAGTGTGTGGTTTGTCCTCGCTCACACCGATCAAACAAAATAACCACAGCGCTAATCTCTGCCCCTTCTTGGTGGATTAAATCTCTAGATTCACGAAACGCCGTACCTGCTGTAATCACATCATCAATGATAATGGTTTTTCCGACTAATGGTGCGCCGATTAATTGACCACCTTCCCCATGATCTTTCACTTCTTTTCGATTAAAGGTCACCGTCATATCCACGCCTTTTTCAGCCAACGCGATAGCAGTCGCAGTGGCCAAAGGCAAGCCTTTATAAGCTGGACCAAATAAATGCTGCCCCTCAAGCTGATTCTCTATGATCGTTTGTGCGTAAAACTGACCGATTTGACGTAATGCATGGCCTTGATAAAATAAGCCAGCATTAAAAAAATAAGGACTTTTGCGCCCTGATTTTAAAGTAAAGTCACCAAATTTAATGACGCCACATTCTAATGCCAAACGAATAAAAGCTTCTTTCATAACCATTCTCTTATTGGTAAAAAATCAGTATACAAGCGCGCTTCTGCACTACCCGCTTCAGGCTGCCATTGGTATTCCCAGGTAACCTCTGGTGGTAGAGACATTAAAATGGATTCGGTACGTCCATTGGATTGTAATCCAAATAAAGTACCGCGATCATAAACCAAATTATATTCAACATAGCGCCCACGTCGATAACGTTGAAACGCTTTTTCACGCTCGCCATAGGGCATCGCGCGACGGCGCTCAACAATCGGCAAATAACCTTTTAAAAAGTGCTTCCCAACGCTTTGCATTAACCCAAAACTGTGTTCAAAACTGATTTCATGATAATCATCAAAAAACAAACCACCCACACCCCGTGCTTCTTGACGGTGTTTGATATAAAAATAACGATCGCACCAGGCTTTAAAATGCGCGTAAATATCTGGACCAAATGGATCACAAGCCGCTTTTGCCATTTGATGCCAATGAATACAATCTTCTTCAAAACCATAATAAGGCGTTAAGTCAAATCCCCCGCCAAACCACCATAAAGCATCACCGTTGTCTTTTTCAGCCATCAAAAAACGCACATTCGCATGCGCGGTAGGTATATAAGGATTATGCGGATGCAATACCAAAGACACACCCAAGGCCACAAAACGGCGCCCAACCAATTCAGGACGTGCCGCCGTTGCAGAAGGGGGTAGTTGATTACCAAAAACATGCGAAAAGTTAACACCGGCTTTTTCAAACAGTCCGCCACGATTTAATACTCGTGTTAACCCGCCCCCCCCCTCTTCTCGGGTCCAGCGATCTTCGATAAAACACCCACCGCCATCAACTTGGGTTAAGTCATCACAGATTGACTGTTGTAAGGATAATAAGTAATTTTGGACCTGTTCTAGCGCGTGAGCAGGCAATTCAGGTAGATCAAGATGCATGGTATTCTCGTTCAAATTCTGTTATGATGGCGTACTTTATGTGCAAAAAAACAGTACTACTTACCACCTGATACTACCATTTTTATGTCAAATTTAATATCAAAACTCGCTATCGCACCCATGATAGATTGGACTTACACCCACTTTCGTGTGTTCATGAGACTCTTAGCACCCAAAGCGTTATTGTATACCGATATGCAAACGCCCGGCGCCATCGCACATAACCCACGCAGAGCGCTTGATTTCCATGCCATGGAGACCCCGATCGCATTACAAGTAGGCAGTTCAGATGCAAATGCTTTAGCAACCGCCGCTAAACACGCGAGTCAATGGGGATATCAAGAGATTAATTTAAATTTAGGTTGTCCCAGTGATCGTGTACAATCAGGACGCTTTGGCGCATGCTTAATGGCTGATCCAAAGACTGTCACGGATTGTATTCGTGCGATGAAAAATAGCACTGATTTGCCTGTCACAGCAAAAACCCGTATTGGTATTGATACACAAGATAGCTATGCATTTTTTGCTGATTTTGCACATCAATTAGTCGACTCTGGTGCGGATAAATTAATTATTCATGCACGCAAAGCTTGGTTACACGGCCTAAATCCGAAACAAAACCGCACGATTCCGCCCGTACAGTATGAATATGTTTATCGCCTCAAACAGTCACTGCCACATGTTCCCATCGTCATTAATGGCAACATTGATTCCTTAGAGGCGATTCAAACTCACCTTACACAAGTCGATGGCGTCATGTTAGGTCGCTTAGCATGTCAAAATCCGTATGCTATCGCAGAAATTCATCACGCGCTTTATCCTGAACATCCGCTTTTAAGTCGACAAGCTTTATTAGAGCAATACGCACATTATCTACGAGAGTTAAACATTATCCCTTCTTCTTTGAGTTTACTCATTAAACCGCTGTTTACACTGTTTCATGGCCAACCGCACGCGAAAATTTGGAAAGAAAAACTGCTGACACTACAACAAAAAAAATCGCTATCTTGTTTACAAGACTTTTTGCTTGAGTCAGTTTAACAAAGGCACGTAGGCGAGGAGAGCAATTGTCAACACGCTCTAGATTTACCCCAATTCAAATGATAAAATAATGATCTCATTGATTTAATTGTGGTTTTTCATGACGGATGTAATGGTTGAAATTGCTAGAAACGAAATAGAAACAATAGAAATAGAAAGCGAAGAGGAAGTATCCAATCTACCCAATCATGATCAACCCGTTGTTTCTATTCAAAAAACTATTTCTTTGGGCTTTTTATTATTACTCTCAGATACACCCGGATTACAGATTTTTTGTTTACCGATTCTCTTAAAACAAGTGTATAAAGAAACGACTCAAATAGCCGCCATTGCACCGATCGTGACACTCAGTAGCTTGGTCATGTTTGCAGGGGCATCAGGGATATTTGCAACCAATATCATTGGTCCACAAATTGCCAGTTTAATCAAAGTTTTCGAAGGGTATAAAAACGAGCCTTTTGACACAGATAATCCAAGTAAATTATTTTTTAAAGGAAAAGATTTTAGATTACAAGAATATCCGACGGGTGAATTACCGCTTGCTACATTAGACAGCGAATTTCCATGGATACTAAAACAAGACAACTCTTTTTATTTTTATGGGTCGGTTGTAGACGGCTCTCCTGCAACACAGATACCGCTGGATTCATCTATCTTTTCTAATTGCGATTTATTTAACAATCAAAATCTGTCCAGCAACCATTGCTACGCAGACATCTATCACAACATCATTGATCAATATCTAATCACAAAGAAAAAAGAACTCGCTGAACTGCTTTTAAATAGTTTCGCCCTTGCAGCGATAAACACCATCATTTCCATGCCTTTTATGGTTTTTTGTCAATATTTTTTAGAAAACGCCTTACAACAAGATCCTGAAGTCGCATCTTTAACACAAGCATTTTTGCGTTATTATTTTATGGCTATACCCGCTACATTCTATTTTCTGTGCACAGCACAAATATTGAATTGTTTTCAAAATCAGGAAGCAATGTTACTGAATTTTTCTCTCTTCGCTATTAGTATAGTATTAGCATACGTCTTGAGCACTCAAACATCGATGGGAGTAGACGGCATTTTAGTTTCCTTCATTGCATATCCACATGTGAGCTCTGTACTGTATACCTATTATCTTATGGCACATCCGGAATTTAGGTCGTTGAATATTTTTAATTATTTGATTAAGCCGTTAAATTGGGAAAAATTAAAGCAGTTTGTTTTGTCTGGTAGTACGCTTACGGTGTCTATTGCCGCTGAAATCCTTTTAAACTTTGCATCATCTAACTTGATGGGTATTCAAGGTTTAGAGGAGCAAGCGGCTTTGGCGCTGACGACAGAGTACGCGTCAATCAGTATTTTAGTCGGTGTACAGTACGGTTTAACAGGCAACTTTATGCTGGGTGAAGACTTAGGACGACTATCTGCTGGAAAAGTTTCTGACAATCATATTTATCAAACCGGTGTTCGTTGCCTTCAAACCAGTATTTTAATGGGCTTGATTACACCCATCGTATTCTTGTGTTACCAACATACTTCGCATGACGACTCATCTCTCAATACGAAAACAACCCATCTGGCTAACATTCTCGCACCATCTTGGCTTTTAGATGTTTTAAGTTATGCCTTTATTATGGCACTGCGCCAGTTAGATCAATCCGCGAGAATGGCATGGATTACCGCATTTATTCGTGTCGGTGGGACAATGGTTGGAACATTAATCGCCGCAACATTCAGTCTACAAACCGATTTAGGATACCAGGGTGTGGCATTGGGAAGTCTGTGTGCAATGTTATTTTCAGCGGTGGCATCTGGCATGTTATGGTTTCGTCAAATGCATCCTTATCGTTTTGCTGACAGGCCGTCATCAAGTGGGTTATTTGCTCATCGTCAAATGTCTCAAGGATTAGAATTGCCTCAAATCCCTAATAACGAAAGCCATCAAATAGACAGACCTGATGGAGATGTCGAAGAAGGCGATATTGATAACACAATGTAGCGGAATCCCTTAAAGATCTTATCTCTTGCATCGCTTTCATAATTTTTGCACCTTTCTTGAGTAAGCAATAATGAGCTTAAATAATCGTTTAACAAAAATGTGTTGTAAGTGATGCTTCTCAGCCAAACGCTCATAAAATTCAAACAATTTTTTTTCTCGTATGAGATCAACAACCTCTATGCCTTGATTTAATTTTAATTGACCAATTTGTTTCGACAGCTCTTGTCGTTTAGCTAATGTCTCAATAATGATCGCATCTGCCTGTTCGACTTTTTCTCTTAACTGCTCAAGCGTGGACATACAAGCCTCCTCAACGAATTAATTAATTAATTTATCAACAGGACTTACGAAAAACAACGAGGTCGAAGCGAATTTTATTTTGATGAAGAAGAAATCTTTGCCTGCAGCTGCTCAATCCGGTCACGAATCTGATTCGCTTCTTCTGCGTTAGGTGGCAATATCATCAATACACGCTGCCAATATTCAAGCGCCTCCGCATAAGCATGACGCGCATCAGCCTCCATCGCTAACATAGCCAACGCATCCAATTGGTTAGGATGTTGCGTTAAAAGATGGTTTAGCAAACGTTTGGCTTGTTCAATTGATTGTGGATTTTCTGTCGCCAAAAGGCTTTGCGCCCAGTTAAGCGTAATACGTTCATCATCTGGTTTTAATTGATTCGCGGTTGCAAATGCGTGGGCCGCATTTGCCCACTGATTTTGACTTGCATATAAGCGCCCTAATAAATACCAACCTTTCACTTGCTTAGGATGTTGCATCACTTGCGTGCGCAAGCGTTCGATCACCGTCTCTACGTCCCCCATCGATTGCAAAACAGCTTCGGCCTGTGTTCTTTTTTCAAGCACTTGTTGATAAGCAAAATATTCTCGCCAACCACCCCACATCCAGTAACTCAGTGCAAATACCAATAAAAGACCCAAACTCACCCCGATGCACACAGTAAGAGAACACCGTTTAAGTGGAAAAATAGCAATCATCAAGACAAAAAACGAGAGGATCCCAGCTAAAAAAATCAGGTTAATCATGTTTTTTTCTCTGAATACATAATAAATAAAATAACCACACACCCAGGCCTAAAAATATCACAGGCCCCCACCACAATAACCAGGTTAAGGCTTTAACCGGCGGTTTAAAAATAATGTAGTCACCATAGCGTTGTGTCATATCGTGAATAATTTCATCATCCGAACGACCCGCAACCACAGCATGGTATACTTCCTCACGCAATGTTTTTGCCATGGGTGCATTCGAATCAGCTAAATTTTGATTTTGACAAACAGGGCAGCGCAAATCAGCAATTAAATGCTGAAATTGTGCATTTTGTTTCGCATCATGAAAAGGATATAAAGTCTCAGCACGCAAAAAGACAGTGAAGAAAACACCCACTAAAATACCTAACCATCGTCCCCACGTCATAAAACACCTGATTTTTTTTGCATTCTAGGCAAAAATTCTTTTTGCCAAACCGTTTGATTAAGAACCCCCGCATAGCGAAACTGAATAATACCATGGGGATCTATCAGAAATGTTTCTGGTGTACCATACACGCCCAAATCCATAGCCACACGACCTGCCGGATCTTCTCCCACGGCACGGAAAGGATTCCCCCACGTACGCAACCAAAGACGCGCCGCTTCTGACTGATCTTGGTAATTTAAACCATAAATCGGCATACCTTGTTTAGATAGTTGCATTAAAAAAGCCTGCTCTTCAGTACAAGCTTCACACCAGCTGGCCCATATATTTAAAAGCGTATACTCTCCATGCAGTGCTTTAGAACCAAACCCAGTAGGGTGTAAATCACCTAAGGGTCGTAACGTAAAATCAGGAATGGGCTGACCAAGACGGACTGAAGGGAGCGTATGTGGATCACCAGAAAGCCCACGCCATAAAAAAAACACTAACAACCCAAATAAAATAATGGGTAACCAGCGTATACAGCGCGACAATCGTATCATGTTGACACTCCACGACGATAATAACGTCTATCTGTCATAGCCAGCGCGCCGCCAATCAACATCAAGCATCCCCCACCCCAAATCCAGCGCACCATCGGTTTGTAGTACAGACGCACTGACCAAGCGGTATCGCCAATCGGCTCACCCAAAGCAACATAAATATCACGCCAAGGTGTCACATCAATAGCCGCATCGGTCATCGGCATGTGTGTCACATCATAAATTCGTTTTTCAGGAAAAATAGACTTGTGTCGGCTTCCACTCAATACATCTATACGTACTTGACTACCATGGTAATTAGGACCGTTCAGCGCCGTTTCACGCACAAAAGTTAAAGACTTATGAGCAAATTGTATCGTTTCACCCAAAGACCATTTAACATCCTCTTGGATACCAAATCCAGAAGAAACCGTGATACCCAAAACTGTCACGCCCACCCCCAGATGCGCTAATACCATGCCAAGATAAGCTTGGGATAGTCCACTAGTATTCCCGTCATTGCGCACACGCAACCATAAAGCAAGCAACGTACTGATAAAAATCCAACTGGCCGCCACCAATCCCAAATACACCATCAAATGCGCAGCACCAAAAAAATAAGACAGAAGAGGAAGCAGTAAACAGATAGGTACAATCCAACCATTTCGTTTCATTAGTTGCCACAGTGAGTCACGCTGCCAACGCAATTGCACACCTAACCCCATGATAACAAAGAGCGGCAACATTAATGCGGTAAACACCGTATTAAAATAAGGTGCACCCACCGATAATTTACCTAAGCCCAATCCATCAATCAGTAAAGGATAAATCGTTCCCAAAAGAACCGATAACATTGCCACCGCTAATAACACACTATTCAAAAGCAGTGCACTTTCACGAGAAATTAAATGTGGTTGTTGTATTTGCGTCAATCCTTGCGCTCGGAAGGCAAATAAAACCAACGCGCCACCAATCACTACCAACAAGAAAATCAATATAGCTAATCCACGCAACGGATCAACCGCAAAGGCATGTACCGAGGTCAACACCCCCGAGCGCACTAAAAAAGTACCAATTAAACTTAAAGAAAAAGCACCTATCGATAGTAAAACAGTCCACGCTACAAATTGTTGGCGCTTTTCGCTCACCATCAGCGCGTGAATTAAAGCTGTACCAACCAGCCAAGGCATAAAGGATGCATTTTCCACCGGGTCCCAAAACCACCAACCGCCCCAACCCAACTCACGGTAAGCCCACCAGCTACCCAAAGTAATTCCGATAGTTAAACAACACCAAGCCGCCAAAGTCCAAGGCCGTGCCCACTTGGCCCACGTGGTTTCAACCCGCTTACTCCAAAGCGCTGCAATCGCAAAAGCAAAAGCCACCGAAAAACCTACGTACCCCATATACAGCATGGGTGGATGAAATAAGAAACCGGGATCTTGTAATAATGGATTTAAATCTCGCCCTGGCGAATCGAGTATTTGAAATTGGCGTGCAAATGGATTGGAGGCGATCAAAAGAAATAATAAAAACCCGACATTTAATAAGCCCAGTACAATAAAGACACGTGTACGAAACATATCCTCTAAAGTACGACTCATAAAGCTTAAAACCAACATCCAGCCATTGAGAACCAAGACCCATAACAACATAGATCCTTCATGTCCGCCCCACACAGCGCATAATTTATAAAACCAGGGCAGAGAAAGACTAGAGTTAGCCAAAACATACGTAACAGAAAAATCATCTCGTAAAAAACAAACTGTTAAGCAGAGATAAGCAAATACCACACAAGCGCATTGTAGCCGTACATAATAATTGACAGTTTTATAAACCGATGCCCCACTACGGCGTAAGCCAATCCAAGGCACAGTAACCAGCAATCCCGCACATATCAACGCCCAGCACAATGTCATGAAGCCTAATTCAGCAATCATCCTTCAACCTTTTCTGTTTTCAATATTGCTTTAACTTCAGGTGGCATGTATTTTTCATCGTGCTTCGCCAATACTTCACTGGCCAACACAGAGTCCATATTTAACAAATGCCCTTTGACAACCACGCCCTGCCCTTCACGAAACAAATCGGGTAGCACACCACGATAACGAACCGTCACTTGGCGTACATAATCTGTAATCGCAAAGCGTACAGTTAAACCATCGGCTTCACGCACCACACTGTGTGGCACAACCATGCCACCGACACGTATCATTCGCTCAGCAGAAATGGTTTGATTCGCTAGTTGTGTGGGAGAATAAAACAAACTGATATTTTGACGCAATGCATATAAAACCAAAGCAACCACAACGCCTAAAAGTGCGATCAATGACACTACCACGATTAATTTTTGACGACGTTTGTTATGCATATTCAGGAGCGCCTAAATCTAGATCGCAACTGCGCACGTGCCCGTCGTCCTTGTCGAATACTAATCAGAAAATGGCCAAATAAAATCGCCGTCACTAAACCATAAGCAGGCCATAAATAGATGGCATAACCATGCATGTGAAACCATGTTGCAAATGTTGTCATATCACATCCACTACCCAAGATTGCCGATGCTCACGTAACAACAAAGCATGGCGTGTTTTTAAAAGAACCAGCATGGCACTGTACAATAAAAATGCAGATAAAGTCACTATCAACGGATAAGCCATACTAGCAGCAATTTTAGGCTTACTTAATGTCAGAAAAGTGCCACCTTGATGCAGGCTGTTCCACCAATAAACAGAATAATGAATAATCGGTAAATCAACTAGGCCAACCAGTGCTAAAATAGCCACAATGCGATCGCTGTGTGCTTGATATTGATAAGCTTGTCCTACCGCCCAAATAGCACCATATAAAAAAAGCAGAATTAATTCGGAGGTTAATCGGGCATCCCATACCCACCAGGTACCCCACATCGGTTTACCCCATAAACTACCAGTAACCAACGCGAGCAACGTCATCATCGCGCCGGTTTGAGCACAAGCCATCAGCATAATACCTGCTAACTTGATACGCCAAATCAGCACCAATAAAGCCATAAATCCCATCGCGGCATACAGACTCATGGATAAAAAAGCACACGGCACATGCACATACATAATACGAAAAGCATCGCCTTGCTGGTAATCTGCTGGCGCTAATACCAGCCCCCAATAAGCACCGAGGATAAATAGACTAACAGCGCCGAATCCCAACCACGGGATCCAGCGTCCACTTAACTCATAAAAGCGCTTGGGAGAAGCTAACGCGTAAAGCAGTTTCCACATGCTTATCTCTTTGACATTAAAAAATGGTTGATTTTATCACAGGAGTATCAAATAACGCCAGGCTTGTCTGAGTTAAACAGGGAAAGTATCTCAAGTCTTTCCGTTCGCTGGCTTCTGCGGACAAGCCCGCAGAACGTCGAGCCAGAGAGAGGTGTATATTTTTAATCAGGACTTACGAGAAACAACGAACAGAAAACTAATTTCTCATATTGAAATAATTTTCAACAAAGTGATATAATTACGCATGCTATTTTTAGAAGTATGTTATAATGAAATACATCGATTTAATCAGTCCCAACTTCTTCATTCCAGTTAACAACGCACTTCATGAAAAATATAAAATAACCAGGCATGTTGATGGCATCGAAAGCCACATCCATTTCAGCTTATGGGAAACAGTGCAAAATCAATCACATTACAAAAGGCTCAATAGAAACTGGAAAGCACGTCTTAGTATTCACCCAGACGATATACACAAAGCATGGGAAATCATTCATCCTTTTCTTTATCAAAAAAATATCTCTTTTAAAGTAGTGAATACGAACGTCATTGAAGATTTTAAACAACATAGATTAGACAGGTTAGAGCAGCTAACCGCAGAATACAACCAATTTAAACAGCTCTGTCATTCCCAAGATATCGCTCTTCTAAAAAACAATTTTCATCGTCTATATCAAAAATTAACTGCATACGAAAACCATGGGCAACCATTCGCTTTATCCGCACAAACGTATTTTACTCAGTTAAGCAGTTTTTTTTACCAACACATACTTAGCAGAGAAAGTTTGATTACACAGATCAAAGAAATTTATAAACGTCTAATAGAGATAAGAAAACAAAAAGTAAAAAATGGTTTAAGACTCTATGAGGGCATGCAATTTACCATCTACATACCACCTGGTTTTGAAAAAGAATGCCAGGATACATTAGAAGAAATAGAGGATAATTTATTACGAGCCGATATTAGACCCGGAAAAATATTCCCTACTGATAGACAAATTGGTATTTATAGCTCCATTCGTCATCCTGGAAAAGACGCGTATCATAAAGCTACGGATGCTGATCTGGAAACTTATAATCCGGACAACCTTGAAGACCCATTTGGTTTTCTTAAAACAATCCCAACAAAGCAAATCATTCAAGAAGCAGAAATACAAACCATCCTCAAAAATAAAACCAGCCCTAAAATCATTATGTCAGTGCTGCAAGCAAAACCTTTCGTTTCTCCAACACAATTAAAAGTACTCGCAACACAAACCAAAGCGAAAGAGTCGCTTGTCACGCATATAAAAACATTGCCTGTAAATGAAAAGCAAAAGGCAATAACAGATTGTCTGGATAAATCATCAAATTTAGGTCGGTTTGTTAGAGTCCAACGCGGTCTATTTAGCCCGCGATCCGGCCATGGGACATTGGGACAATTAGAAAGTATTGGGACAATCCGTTTACGCTGATGATTCATGATCGCAAGCTATGGCGCAGAATACCTGCAATAGCAAATGGTAAAAATCCAAATGCAAGACAAGAAATCGCTAGCAACAAAGCCAGATACCCATAAACAACCAATCCATCTAAAGCCAAGTCAATCGATGCGCTGCCCAAAATTAGGATGGGGACAGTTAATGGAAATATTACCAACCCCATCAGCACATTTTTTTGTTTTAATCCCGTCGCAAACGCAGCCGCAACAGCGCACCAAGCAATTAATGCTGGCGTACCACACATCAAGCTCGCTATCACAATACTAATTTCATACCATGACAATTGAAAAAGGATCATTAAAATCGGGCAAATCAAAATCAGCGGCAATACCTGTATACACCAATGCACCCACAATTTTGCCAATACCAAAAGACTGATCGGATAACCTGATACAATCCACTGCTCTAAGACGCCTTCCTCATCATCCGGATGAAACAAACGCTCTGCAGACAAAAATAAAGACAACAACATTGCAATCCAAACCAAGCCGGGAAATACATGACGCAACAACACATTATCAGGCGGCATTGTTAGTGGGAAAAACACGCAAATCAGCAGAAAAAACAAACAAGTATTAACCATTGAGCGCGCATCACGCATATGAACACACCACTCACGACTCATTTGTTTTTTAACAAGCACCAGCCATCCTAGCATATTCGATACTCCTCATAGCCCAAGATGCTTCTTCCTAATGGTTGATGAGAAGTTAAAATCGCCATCCCCCCTTCTTGTAAATGATTTTCCAGACAATCGAGAAATACGCCTATACTATGCGTATCCAAGCCAACCAACGGTTCATCAATAATCCACAGTTGCGTATTAGAAAGAAACAAGCGTAGTAAGCTTAAACGTCGGCGTTGTCCTGCTGATAATAAGCCGGTGGTTTGATGTTGTTGCGTCAGTAAATTAAAACGTGCTAACCAATCCAAAGCTATCTTGGTTTCTACACACTTGAGATCGTAGTAACAGTTTTCTAACACAGTCAACGCATGACTAAAACCAGGCCGATGCCCAACATAAGTTAAGTGTGTCTGATAGCATGATAATTGATGATGAATATTGATTCCATTAAAACGAATTTCACCAATCTGAGGCAGCAAAATACCCGCCAACAATTTCAGCAAGGTTGTTTTACCACGGCCATTTTCACCCGTCAGATGTAATAATTTTCCGGCTGAAAGCGTCAAAGAAACCGATGATAACAAAGGCTCAGCGCTTTCTAAACCACTCAAATAATCAAACCCAACCTGACACACTTCTAGTAATATCATGCAGAAATACCTTGTCAAAACAAACCACAGGAAAAACTCTATCAGATCGCCTCATAAACATAGTTTCAAAAAGAATTTGTAACAAATGCCTGAGAGAACACGTTCCTGGTTTGGGGGGTAATTTAAGGACACGCTAGACACATCCATGTCGCTCGGTGACCGCCATCCATGGCGGCCAACGGTCCTTAAATTACCCCCCAAACCAGGAACGTGTTCTGGCACAAGCCTTTCAAATTATTTTTGAAACTATTTTTATGAAACCTTCAAAGCACCTAAACACCAGGGTTGTTATTCTTTTAAAAAACTGGCACACTCTTTTCAACTAATTTAGATTTTAGACGCGTATGCCAAGGCCCCAAAATCTCAATAATCCGTACAGAGAGCGAATAAAACGGCATGAGCGTGATATTGGCTATTACCGCAAAGCATTAAGCTATTGTTCTAAAGACTTTCCTTATATTCCCGACATTGAGTCTGCTCGTACTGAAGAATATGCACAAATGGGCCATTGTCATTATCGAGAAGGCTGTTTTAAAGAAGCCATCGAAGTCTATTTACGCGCCAGAGCAACTGATCCTAATCATTTTCAAGTATTGTTTCAACTCGCGTTATCATACACGGCATTGCGACAATATGAAGAAGCCCGTGATTCTTTACATGAAATTATCGAACGTGTTCGCCACCCGTATGATTACTCGCATCGTTTAGATGCCCGATTACAAATCGCACATACTTATATTGCTGAAGGCAAAGAGAGTAGTTTAGAAAAAGCAAGAAAGTATATTTTATTAGCACGTGATGCAGCTCCCAATCACCCCGCACTAACAGAAATATATAACACGCATCAACAACAACAAAATATACTCAGTCTTATCAAACAAGTACGATGTGACTTACAAGAGCAAAACTGGCGTCAAGCTAACACCCGATTACGCGAGCTAAAACGCTTGGCACCCCATCATACTGAAGTACAACAAATGGAAGCAACTTTACATAAGGAGGTTGCCAACCATGCGAACCATGCGATGGTGGGATACCAAGGCACCCTGTTTCCATCACATCACAGTACATCAACAAACAAAGAGCCGCTTCAGGATTTGGCGCTCAGCTCTTTAAAAGAAATCCTCGTATTTTAATTGAAAAGTACAGTCGTTCACGGCCTCCTTGAACGAGAAAGTCATTTCATAAGCGCGGCATAGATCAGCTTGGCCTGTCCCGGCGAAAGCCGGGATGAGCATTTTGAAATGGCTTTTTCGCTCAAAGTGAACAACTTACGAAACCAACGCCGCAGGTATTTCACCCTCGATCAAAACACGTTGAGACCAGTATAAGAATAGAATACTTAAAGGCACGATACTCATCACATCATATGGGAAACATAAATAACCTATGCCGCCGAACGAGCCAAAATAAGATAAGACGCTCAAGCAACCCATGTAACTGATAAACCAGAATAAGCTCCCTAAATGAGGGTCGACTTTTGAGGACGAGCGAGAAAAATAATACAGGCCCAAACCCAGCAGCAATGCGACATCTAGCTTCCATAAAATACCAAAACCGCACCAAAATAACATTAAATTACAGACACAAAAAGCCATATGACTCAAGAAATAAACACAAGGCATACGGAAAGGACGAGGTTTATCCGGTTGTAGTACCCGAAATGCTAATAAACAAATCGGTACAGCACTAAAAGATAAAATACTACAAGAAGATAAAAATGCGACCATCTTTTTCCATCCAGGAAACGGTAAAAAAGAGAGTGCGCCTACTAAAAAATTAATGAGTAACGATGCATAAGGAATGCGGTAGCGATTCAGTTTTGCTACCCACTCAGGCAAATAATCATTTAAAGACATACCATACAAAATGCGGGCAGAAGATGCGGTGTACAGCAATGTGGTTGCTAATGGCGAAATAACCGCCTCAATCATTAATAAACTCGCAATCCAAGATAACCCTATTAAAATGGTTAAACCAACAAAAGGACCACTTGATCCAGGAAAATTCAATTGTTGCCAACCATGCAACAGTTGATTCTCAGGCACAGCAACCAAAAAACTCCATTGTAATAAAAAGTACAAAACCAGTGCTAATCCTATAGAACCTAAAACAGCGATGGGAATATTACGTTGCGGGTTTTGAACTTCACCGGCCATCATTAACCCATTTTGAAATCCGGTCAAAGCAAAAATAACCCCTCCCATTGATAAAGCAGAAAAAATGTCAGACCAAGACTGCATATCATTTAAGTGAATTGAAATATTTCTCGCTGGTGGAGAAGTCGATATCAGCGCCGTTATTGCTATCAGGGGCATCGCAAACTTAAAGATGCTCGCGAACATATTAAATTGTGCCAATAATTTGACACCGAATGAATTGAGCACAACGATAAAAAACATAGCTGAAATGGCAACCACATAACCAATCGGCGTTAAATCAAACTCAGTTGATGAGGCATAAATAACCGCCGGGAAAAATCGCCCTAAATATTGCATAATGGCTTGTATTTCTATCGGTGTCACAACAACATAAGATAGCCATGAAGCCCAAGCGAAGAGAAAACCAACCGAACGTCCATGTGTAAAGCTAGGGTAATTGGTCATCCCGCCTGCAATGGGAAGCATGGTTCCCAATTCACTCATCGGCAAAGCCACAAACCACATAAAAATGGCAGCTAACACCCAACTCATTAAAGCGTTACTACCCGCAATTTGTGCACAAATAAAGGGACTAAACAACCATCCAGAGCCAACAATGCTTCCAAGAGAAACCATCAAAAGATTCAGAGTAGAAATATCTCGCTTTAACCTTACTTTTTTCCTGATTAAATGACGCATAATATCAATCCTTTTATGATATGCTTTCAGAAATATTCTTTTTCACATTAAATAATGTCACACAAATTACTACGCATCGCAACAAGAAAAAGTCCCCTCGCACTCTGGCAAGCACAACACATTGCTGACATTTTGCAACAGCACCATTCAAATCTAGAAATCGAATTGGTGAAAATGACCACGTCTGGCGATCGGTTTTTAAAAGATAAATTACAAACAATCGGTGGTAAAGGCTTGTTTGTCAAAGAGCTTGAAGAAGCTTTACTAGCAAATCGAGCAGACATTGCTGTGCACTCTATGAAAGACGTTCCATTCACTTTACCCGCGGGGCTCATGATCGCAGCCATCAGTAAACGCGAAAATCCTTACGATGCTCTAGTCAGTAAAGAGTACGCTTGTTTAGCGGATTTACCGCCCAAAGCTTGTGTTGGGACATCCAGCTTACGACGTCAGTCACAATTATTAGCACAACGCCCTGATTTAAATATTATTTCACTCCGTGGCAATCTTCAGACTCGCCTTGAAAAACTCGACAGACATGAGTACGATGCCATCGTTTTAGCAGTCTCAGGCCTCAAGCGCATGGGGCTTGAGCAACGTATTGTAGAAATTATTCCTGAAAGCATCATGTTACCCGCTTGCGGCCAAGGGGCCTTAGGCATAGAGTGTCGAACAGCAGATAACGAGATTCTCGAGCTTATCGCGCCATTAAACGATGTAAAAACAGCTTTGTGTGTTAGTGCGGAAAGACAGGTCAATACCCTACTGGGAGGTAATTGTCATGTACCTTTAGCCGTGTACGCACAATATCTCAATACACACGAATTATTGATTCAAGCTAAGGTCGCTTCTGCTGATGGTGTAACACAACTTTTTGCGCAACAACAAGGTACGGCAACACACAGCCAACATCTCGCAACACAATGCGCTGAACATCTCCTCAAGCAAGGAGCAGACAAATTACTGCACATCAAATCAATTTAGCAGGACTACGTGTTCTGAATACTCGCCCCAAAACACAAGCTTATGCACTCAGTACGGCCATTCGTCAGGCACAAGGCATTGCCGTTGAGTTACCTACTTTGGAAATTCAATCGACAACAGATTGGTTAAGTAGCTTACCATCACTTCAGACAATCCAACATGCTGTCTTTGTGAGCAAACATGCGATTGCGTTTTTTTTTGAAACATTAAAACAAAATCATCTTCATTGGCCCGCTTCTATTCTCATAACCGTTTTGGGGCAAGGAAGTGCCCAAACACTAAAAAAATATGGTTTGCAAGCACACTTTGTCCCCATCATTCCTGACAGTGAGCATGTCTTGCTCATGCCACATCTACAATCGTTACAGAATCAATCTATCTTACTTATCAAAGGTGAGAGTGGCCGAGATTTATTAGAAACGAGGTTGCAAGAGCGAGGCGCAAAAGTGCATAACACGGTCGTTTATACCCGCGCTTTACCACAAATAAAATCGTCAACGCTCACAACCATTTGGCAGAATGATGCTGTGGATATTATACTGTTTACAAGTCAGCAGGCGATGATAAATTTGTTTACACTGTTGGGTAGCGAAGCGCATTCGTGGATTCAACACAAACCGTGCCTGGTTATTAGCCCAAGATTGGCTGAAGCGGCTGAAAAATTAGGTATTTGTACCATTATTACCAGCCATTATGAACAATTGCTTAATGCATTGGAAGGATTCAAACATGACTCAAGATGATCAACAGCCCAACGCTCAAACGGTAGACACTCACAATCAATCAAGCACTCACAATAACACCAAGTATTTTTTACCCATTGTGGGTATCGTTGCTGTGAGCTTGATGCTTGTCGTTGTTTATATCAATATTTATGTTAAGCAACTGTTATTGCAACAATCACAACAAACTAGGCAACAATACGTTGTGTTGCAGCAATCGACACAACAAACATTACAACAATTTCAAGAGGAAGCACAGGAACGCGTTCAAGGAATCAATGACACCTTTAATCAGCTTTTAAAAGATCAACACACACAACCACAGCCATCGAATTGGATTTTGTTTAAAGCACGCTATTACTTAGAATTAGCATCGATCAATAATATCTGGACTGATGACAATCAAACGACCTTGGCGCTGCTACAAGAAGCAGATACGTTATTGGCAACCGTACAACAAGAAAATATGGTCCCCGTCCGTCAAGCGATTGCTGACGAACGTGCTGCACTGTTAGCGATTCCAAACTTAGATGTCACCGGCATTTTATCAACACTTCAAACACTACAACAAACTGTTGACACCATGCAGCCCCTGTTTGAAACAACGACAGCAAAAACACAAACAACCACGACAAAATCTTTCTCACAACTGACTTGGCGAGAGCACTTTCAACAAGCATTACAAACCCTACGTTCATTAGTCATCGTACAGCATCATGATGAATCATTATCAGCATATATGACACCAACCTATGTTGCCATGCAACGTGCTGCCATTCGCTTACATTTAGCTGAAGCCGAGGCTGCCGTTATGCAACGACAAACAGAAGTGTATCAACTCATGCTCAAGCAGGTGCGTGATAATTTAGTCCTTATCTTTGACCCCAATCAAGATAAAACCAAAGCCATGCTCAATTTACTCGATACATTGCAAGCAGTAAAATTCACACACACCAAACCGTCATTAGCGATCAGCGCTCAACGATTAAATCAAATCATTCAAACAGAATCAGTTGAGACAACAACGGAGCAAGCAACATGATGTGGCGAATCACTTGGCTTTTTTTGATTTTATTGGCTTCTGTTTTTGTTGGAGCATCATTACAACACCATGCTAATTATATCTTCATTTCATTCGGCAGCTGGCGCATTGAAACCACCCTATGGGTTGCGATTCCCGCATTGCTGATCTTTTCGTGTTGTTTGCATGGGCTGCTTTTATTATTGCGACAAATCAGACGTACACCCTCTGTGTGGCATCAATGGCGGGTTCAGCGACGTATGGAGCGTGCACAAACAGAAACCCGAAAAGGACTTATCGAGTTCAGCGAAGGGCATTGGCAAACGGCGAAAAAGCATCTGATCAATGCATTACCTGATGCTGAAACACCATTACTAAACTACTTAACCGCTGCGCGTGCCGCGCAAGAATTGGGTGACAACACACTGCGTGATGATTATTTACGCCAAGCACATCAGTCGACACCGGAGGCTAAAATCGCAGTAGAGTTAACACAAGCGCAGTTACAACTGGCAAATCAACAATGGGAGCAAGCGCGTGCAACGTTAAAACACTTACAAGATCTCACTCCACATCACCCTTACGTTTTAAAATTGCTCATGCAATTGTATGAGGCAGTTCAAGATTGGAGTCAACTGATTATTTTATTGCCGCAATTAAAGCGTTATGACATTCTGATTGGCAACACTTTTTTACAAAAACAACAACACTATTATCGAGAAGCATTCGCGTTACTAATTAAACAAAATCAAGCTGAAAAAATTCACTTATTTATTAAGCAATTACCTAAAGAGCTCAAATACGACGGTGACATGATCGCCTGTTATGCTGATTTTTTACTTAAACATCAACAAGATAAGGCCGCTGAAAAATATTTGCGTCTTAGTTTAAAACATGAAATCAATGATGCCTGTCTAAAATTATACAGCAAACTTCCCGCTGCAATTGCTGATCTGGGCTTTATTGATTCCCTGACCTCTCATAACACAGCAACACTGCAACTCTGTTTAGGGCGTTTGTGTATGACGCAGCAACTATGGGGGAAGGCACGTACACACCTGGAAGAAAGCATCCAACGCTCACCCAGTATAGATGCTTATGTCGAGTTAGGTCATTTATTCGAGCACACCAAGCAAGACAGCTTGGCGTGTGAAGCGTATAAAAAAGGCTTAAATTTAATCAATAAAGCTTGATTATACCTTGCGCACATGCGTTTTCGGTTTTTTAGCGCTCAGAGATATGGTTCAGCTCGTGTCTTAAAAAATGCGCACATAGTTATTCATATGTAAGCCTTTTTTAAGACACGAGATGAGCCGTAGATGGGATGCTACAAAAGCGAAAACGCATGTGTGCAAGGTATATAATTCCTACATTTTACATGTCTTATTCTGACAATGCGCTTGTGTTTTCTCTACTTGAATCGTCGTGTGATGGATATGATATGTTTTTAGAAGTATCGTATTAAGCGTTTCCCGCACTTCATCTGAGAGCGTATCATCGGGCATCCACAAATGCACAGACAAAGCATTTTCTTGTGTGCTCATTGCCCATATATGCAAATCATGTACTGCTTTAACTCCCGGTTGAGCCATCAATAATGCTTGCACATCCTCTACTGAAATATGGCGAGGAACACCATCTAATATCAAACGCAAACTATCCATAAAAATAGACCAAGTACTTCTGAGAATGAGCGCGGCTATCAATAAACCCGTCATCGGATCTAACCACATCCACTTGGTCAAGCCGATTAATAAAGCCGTGACCACGACACCTAAAGAAACAACCGCATCCGAAGCTAAATGTAAAAATGCGGCGCGGATATTGATGTCACGACTATCTCGCCAAAACAACATCGCCGTCGCAGCATTAACCAAGACACCCAAGGTCGCGACAATAATCACATCATGCGTTTCTATCGGCAGTGGTGTAAAAAAACGCGCGAACGCTTCTCTGGCAATCACACCACAGGTAAAAATTAAAATCATTACATTGGTTAGCGCCGCTAAAATAGAAGCTTTTTTTAAACCATATGTTGCGTTCTTTGTTGGCTCACGCCTGAGTAATCGGTTCCCTATCCAAGCAACACCTAAACTAAACACGTCACCTAAATTGTGAATCGCATCTGCAAACAAACTGGTTGAGTTTGACCAATAAGCAAAAAACAATTGAAACACCACAAACAAACTATTCGCCACAATTGCGATTAAAAAAGCACGCCCGAATGTCTGCGTGGTTGTTTCATGATGATGAGCGTGACTCACACGGACTCCTCAGCGCTATCTTCAGGCGACAATGATTTGGCAATACAAGCCATCCCACACGCTTGCTCTTGTTCAGTATAATAATTGATACCAATTTTAATGCGTTCTCGGCCATTTTGTTTTCGCCACTGATTGGTATCTCGCAAAGAATAAACACAACCACAATACTCTTGTTTATAAAAATTTTCGCGTTTCGCAATTTCATACATGCGTGCGGCACCGCCCTCTTTACGCCAATTGTAAGTCCAATAAACCAAGTTATCATAACGACTAGCCGCTTGTATGCCCGCGGTATTGATTTGGTTCATATCTTTCCAGCGTGAAATACCCAACGAGCTACTAATAACGGGAAAACCATGTTCATGAGCATACAAAGCCGTGCGCTCAAACCGCATATCAAAACAAGCGGTACAACGCTTACCGCGCTCTGGCTCCCATTCTAAGCCCTTGATCCGTTTAAACCACTCGTCTTTGTCATAATCCGCATCGATAAAAGGAATATTGTGTTTATTCGCAAAATCAATGTTTTCTTGTTTGCGCATTTCGTATTCTTGCACAGGGTGAATATTCGGATTATAGAAAAAAATACTGAAATCAATTTCTGAAGCCAGTAAAGCTTCCATCACCTCACCCGAGCAAGGTGCACAACACGAATGTAGTAATAAAGAACTCGCCTGATTGGGTAGTTCTAAACGCTCACGCTCTATCATTATCACTCCTCATCACGAATAAAGTGTTGACGATAATACACCAATTCTGCAATCGAATCTCTGATATCGTCCAAAGCAAGATGCCGTGATTTCTTTTCTACTCCAGCCATTAATTTCGGACGCCAACGTAAAATCAACTCTTTTAATGTGCTCACATCAATTTGTCGATAGTGAAAAAAACTAGCCAAGTCAGGCATGTAGCGACATAAGAAACGCCTATCTTGGCAAATACTGTTTCCACACATCGGTGATTTACCCGCATCAATGTATTGTTTTAAGAAAGCAATGGTTTCCTGAGTAGCTTGCACCTCGGTTACCGTGCTCTCTCGCACACGTGCAGTCAAGCCAGATTGCCCATGTTGGCGGGTATTCCAACTGTCCATACCAGCCAATATTGCGTCTGTTTGATGAATCGCAAATACAGGACCTTCCGCTAAAATATTTAAATTTGCATCGGTGACAACCGTAGCAATTTCAATAATTTTATCAACATCGGGATTAAGGCCCGTCATTTCTAGATCTATCCAAATTAAATTTTGATTGTTTTTCATTTTTGTTTCAATCCTAATTGTTTGCGCATCGCCTCAACGCATGCGACTCGCTTTTCATGAAGTAATATACCGATGGTTTTTCCATCATATCCAGCAGCTATCAAATCCGTTGTTTTTATTTGTTGACATGCCGTCAAAATCATCCGCCAATGTTGCATTTTTTCTTGTAAATGGTTTGTCGCTGTATTCTCCGTAACCGGTTGATTTGGAAAAAGCCAAGGAACCAATGGGTATTCACCCTCAAGCCCGCGACCTTGCTCATCAGCAAGGCAAACCATGAGCAATTTTTCGAACCACTCTGGGCGCCGAAAGGCGTCCGCACGCTGAAACACGTCGACTACTGTATGGGCTTTTAACTCACTTAATCGATGGATTAAAAGATGCAACTTAACAACCATGACGGTTAATTGTCGATATTGGTTCGGTACACGCAAGCGCTGGCACAGTAACTCAACAGGCGCTACACCTAAATTTTCATGATCATGCTGTGCGGGCCATATACTGTTTGGTGTTTTCGCTTTCCCCAAATCATGTAATGTTGCAGCAAAACGCACCATCGGATCATCAGATAAAAGTGCGGCGCAGTGTAAGACCATCAATGTATGCACCCCACTGTCAATTTCGGGATGATATTTACGCCAGCTTGGCACACCAAAGAGCGCATCGAGCTCAGGAAACAAAACTTTCAATCCGCCACAAGCCCGCAAAGTATATAAAAACATTTCCGGATTTTTTTCTTCAAAGCTACGATGCCACTCTTGCCAGACACGTTCTGCCACCAAATGCACCAAATCACCGGCACGCACCATATCACGTAATAACGCCGCTGTTTCTGGGGCTAATTTGAAGCCAAGATGATGATAACGTGCGACAAAGCGCGCCACACGCAACAAACGGACAGGATCTTCCGTAAAAGCCGATGAAACATGTCGTAAGATTTTTGCCTCTAAATCAGCTTGCCCATGATAAGGGTCAATAACGCGCTGATGCTCATCCATCGCAATGGCATTAATGGTTAAATCACGGCGCTTCAAATCATCTTCAAGTGTCACATGTGCATCAAATTGGCATGTAAAACCATAATACCCTGAGCCCTGTTTACGCTCTGTTCGAGCTAAAGCATATTCTTCTCGTGTTTGAGGGTGTAAAAAAACGGGGAAGTCTCGGCCAACTTGAGTGAATCCTTGTTGCAATAAATCATCAGGTGAAGCGCCCACGACCACCCAATCACGTTCTTTAAAAGGATATCCTAATAATTGATCCCGTACGGCGCCACCCACCAGATAGATTTTCATGATATTCTCGACAGATTCAAGTATCCATTGTAACATGCTTTGATGAGCAAACGACGACTCAGCAAACAACAATTCGCCCGAATTGAAAAAAGACAACAAGCATACCGCCTTCAACAAGACGTAGACCGTGACAACCTAACACAGGATGGCCTCGTCATCGCACGCTATACACGCCATGCCAATATCGAAGATGATACAGGGCACATCATTCGTTGTACCATTCGCCCCAATATTGACTCATTGGTTGCCGGGGATCGCGTGGTCTGGCAAGCTGAAGACCCACATCAGGGTACGATACTCAGCTGCTACCCGCGCAGCAGCGTACTAGGCCGTCCCGATAGCACTCGCAAACTGAAGGCAATTGCCGCTAATATTACACAGATCATGATTGTTGTCGCCCCAGCACCCATCATTTCATGGGGGTTATTAGACAGCTATTTGATTATGACAGAGCACTTAAATATCGCCCCTTATATCGTTTTAAATAAAACCGACTTAGCCACAGAGAACGTTCGTCAAACATTATTAAAATGTTACGAACCGCTGGGATATCCGATTCTCTTTACTAATCGCAGTGGTGCTGAAGACAAATGGCTATTAAAAGCATTAAAAAATCAAACCAGTGTTTTTGTAGGGCAATCAGGTGTTGGTAAATCATCAATCATCGCTCGCTTACTTCCTGAAGCAGCCGCACGCATTCAAACACAAGCATTGGCCGAACAAACATTACTGGGATGTCATACCACCAGCCATTCCGAATTATTTCATTTATCAAGCGGGGGCGATCTCATTGACTCACCGGGTATCCGTGAGCTCAGTTTATGGCAACTATCTAGTGCCGAAATTGCACAAGGATACCGAGAATTTAGACCATATCAGACGCAATGTAAGTTTCGCAACTGCGTGCATATTGATACCCCTGGTTGTGCTATCACGCATGCAGTAAAAAATAAATTAATTTCTCTACATCGATATGAAAATTATGTTAGAATTTTGCACGATAACAAGAATTAACGCAGCGGCGTTTTGCCCGCCCTAGGTTCTGTGCACCTAAATCCTTGCGCGTAGCGAAAATTCGAATGATTTGCTCAAAGTTTAGCTTGAGTGAGGCGAATAGCCAGATCTATTGAACGAACTCAAGCTGAAATTTGAGCAAATCAGGCGAATTTGCAGCCGTGGAAAGTGAGGTGCACAGCCCTTTAATACCTATCCCTCTAAATTGAGTAATACCATGCTAAATATATTTAAATATTTTTCCTCCTCTAATATCACTGCGGGTTTTGTCGGTGTTTTAGTTGGCTTCACCAGTTCTGCAGTGATTGTCTTTCAAGCAGCAACGACTGCCGGCGCGTCACCAGCCGAAATCAGCTCATGGCTGTTTGCCTTAGGTTGCAGTCTGGCACTGAGTTGTATGGGGCTTTCACTTTATTATCGCATGCCGATATTGTGTGGTTGGTCAACACCTGGCGCCGCTTTATTGGTAACCAGTCTTTCAGGTTTATCTATGCCGGAAGCGATCGGGGCGTTTATTTTTGCTGCGGCCCTAACCGTTCTCTCAGGTGTCACCGGATTTTTTCAAAAGATCATGGATCACATTCCTCGCTCATTAACCTCTGCTATGTTAGCTGGCATTTTATTGCATTTTGGTATGAATGTGTTTACAGCGATGCAACACCAAACTACATTGGTTTGTATCATGTTGCTGAGCTATTTGATTGGTAAACGCTTTTTTCCTCGTTACGTGATTGTATTGGTTTTAATGGTAGGTATTTTAGTTGCCCAAATGGAAGGTCTTTTCCATCTGGGAGATTGGCACTTTGAATTGGCAACCCCCATATTCACCAAACCTGTTTTTTCTATGTCGGCTCTAATCAGCGTGGGCATTCCTTTGTTTATTGTGACCATGACATCACAAAATATTCCAGGTATTGCTGTTTTAAATAACTCTGGCTACCAACCCCCTATTTCACCACTCATCAGTTGGACAGGGTTTGCTACGTTAATTTTCGCGCCTTTTGGTTGTTATTCTATCTGCTTGGCGGCAATCACCGGCGCTATTTGCAGCGGTAAGGAAGCGGATAGCAACCCTAATACCCGCTTTAAAGCCACTGTATTTGCAGGTATCTGTTGGTTAACACTAGGCTTATTTGGCGCGACTGCGGTGACCTTATTTTTCGCATTTCCAAGAGAGCTTATTTTAGCAATCGCAGGCCTGGCTTTATTTAGCACAATCGCATCCAGTTTAAAAACGGCTCTGGAAGCAGAGTCTCAACGTGAACCTGCTATTATTACCATCCTCGTTTCTGCCTCTGGCCTTTCGCTTTTAGGTATTGGCGCTGCTTTTTGGGGATTGGTCGCTGGTGTATCTGCATCGATATTACTCAATTGGAATAAGACCAGCCCTGCTATTGCCGCGCCCTATACACCACCGCCGCGGTAATAACACGGTCAGTGTTCACTTCGCACAAGGGGAACAGGCCAAGCTGATGCATGCCGCGCTTGTAAAATGACTTTTTTATTCAAAATAAACTCAATGCAGATCGTTCTCCGAGGTTCAAGAACGAGGGCGTGAGCGGTTACACAACACGAGAGAGCGATTACAAATATTCACGCTCGTGAATATTGACTAAAAACAAGGTGTCGATGATGTTCGCTCTCTGGCAGGCTTGTTCTCTGCTATGTTTTCTAGTTTTAACATCAAATGTTCGAATATCTCGTTAAAAGAATAGGGTGATTGTTTGATGGGGATATCTTCCAAATCATCAGCAAATAGCTCTTTTGCTTCCCATGCTAAAGAGTAATCCTCTCGACAGCAGTTAAACCTAGCTACATAATCAATGAGCACCTCTTTTCGATAAGCCTCATTAATTTCATGCCAAAAAATAAAAAAATCTTCTACCGAAAGGGCTCTCAAGAAATAAATATATTTAAGATTTGCTTTTAAGCACGATACAGAAAGATCATAAACACGTATCACATCCGGCTCATCCGAATTTTTTGCGTTTAAAAGCCAAACAGCGTCTGTATGTAAGGTAGATTGAAAACCAGCAAATTTATCGGACAATTCCATATTTAAATGTAACGAATTGCGCTTTATATTAAGACAAACTTTCTGTAACCAATCATATTCACGAATATTAACAAAATATCGCAAACGATTTTTGATAATCAAGCTTACCCATTGATTAATATTTTTCTTGATCCCTAAGTATGATTCCGCTTTATATTCGGTGCGATCTTGATAAAACCTATAATAAAGTGTATTTCTAACTTCATTAATATAAATTTTTTCTTGTTTTTTTAAGTCGTCTTCTCCTGCAATCAGGAAAAACATATTTAAGAAGGCGCCAGGTATTCGATTGGTACAGCCATGACAAACGATATCCTCTAAAAACAATTCGTCAGTTAGCGTTTCATCATCAGGCAGATTTTTAGCAAAATCAAACGTCATCAGCGAAATTAAAAACAACGCAATATCATATCGAATATTTTTATATGGTAAGTTAAAAGAAATAGCACGCCACCTTGGAAGGAGGTCTTCCAATTTTTTTTCAGCGCCGGTGATTTGCGGAGGCTCTTCCTTTAGCGGTGGTTTTTCCTTTACTGGAGGTGAATCTTGTGTCATTGCTAAAATATCGCCAAAATCCGGCTTTTTTTTAACTGCTAAAATATCGTCAAAATCCAGCTTTTTTTTAACTTTAGGTTTAGACGGCTTTTCATTAAAAGTAAACTCACTATCGATACTAATCAATAATACAATAAGAAAAATACTTGCTACAACACGAGATTGAGGTAGAAAATTCAAAATTTGTTTAAATGTTTTTTTATCATCGTCAATTTGAACCGTACGATTATTTAAAGCTCGTCTTTCTTCAGCAGGCATATTCTCATAAAACTCAGAGAAAATCGCCTCTCCTTGAACACAAGAATCTCGCATCATTGTTGAATAATAATGCGGAATATGTTCTTTTCTTTCCAAATATCTGAGAATAATGAAATAATATTTCTTTAAATTTTCACCAGAAATGCGCCGCCTTTTAAAAGTTGAAATACCTAAAGCATCAAATGAAATAAAAACATTTTCTTCTTTGTTTTTACCTTGATCTGGAATTGAACACTCAAAACCATTTTTAGTTAGCAGCACATAAATGATAGATTGATTCGAATTTTTTTTAGAGGCTGAGTCTGATTTTGAAAAAAAAGCAAAACATTTGTCTTTTTTCCTCCGCATAAGTAAATCATTGCTATTTTGTACCTGCACAATTTTATAACGCTCATTAACAAAGTGAGTATCATCAATCAACTCTGGATTAAGAATGAACTGAATGAGAAAACGGATCATTAGGCAAGTTGATAGCGATAACGACTCGCCACCATATATTTTTATACATGCATTTAGACCAAAAGCGTGATACCGCGAATCAGCCTTTTGAATTGCCATGAACTCTTCAAATGCAAAAAATTGAGGAAACTCTGGATTATTAAAATTCATAAAAAAGGGTGTATAACTCAAAAAAAGCCTAGAACTAGCAAGAGCAATCAGCTCGGTTCGATCCTTTTTTAGTATCAATGATTGTGGGTGAAAATCATCAAACAGCATGCCAATATTGGGTTCTCGTGTATTGACAATGGTTGGACACAATAATTGTATCGGCTCGCCAATCCAGCCTGCCCCTGATAAGATTTCAGCCAAATAACGCCATGAGGCATGATCATCATTCAGCTCATTAAAATGATCGTACTTAGAATGTACAGCAACGTATTGATCATGTACTGCATAGATTTTTTTTAAATTATCTAACTCTTTGGTCGTAATAGATAAACTATCCAAATTATCTTTATATCTTGTGCTTAATACATAAATAAGTTGGCGCAACAAAAAAAACAAATGGCCATCGACGGTTGGTTTCAGTTTTTCAAGACATTCAATCAATTTCTCTACATTAAAATAAGGCCCTACAGATAAGTTTTCATAAATAGGCTCAAAGCCAGGATGATCGGAAATTAAATGCGGCGCATAATTTGTTACCCAACGAGCCAAACTTAAGACATCTCCATAAATTTGCTCTAACGGATCATATAAACAGTTCAGCAGCAGTTGTAGAAAAGTGCTCTTTTTTTCTGATAGATCAGAAGACTCATCTATCATCAAAACATCTTGTGTGTATAAAAACAACCTATCGTTTAATTCGTCTTCGTTCCAAGGATAAGAGCGTGGTTGATCATGCCAAGTATCTGCAGACCATTGATTTAATAAATCACGAAACGCTTGTGGTGAGCTGTCCTCTTCATCCAATAGCTCAAAATAAACGATAAATGCTTTCAATAAACGAGGCAAAATTAACGTAGGAATTCGCCCTCGATTTTGCCAAATTGGCATCAAAACATCTGAAAGATAATCTTCTGGATAAGCATACAGTGTCTGCCCTTGATAAAAAAACAATGGATTTCTTTTCCAAACTATATTGTTTAGATCAATCAGTGTTAACGGTGCTGGGCTAGTATCTTCTTTTTTCGCATACATAGCCGCATAATATGGATAACCCTTCGTCGTACTTGATACAATAATTTCTCCTGCACGATGGCGCTGTTTGATGCTTTGACTGACGGTATCATCTTCAGCACAATAAGCATTCAGCTCTCGACGCGGATACAACATACTGTCCAAAAAATAAACGACTGAATGAGGTGAATCTTTGAAGTCGTTTTTAAGCGTAAATCTTCGTAAATCAAAATTTGGATAACCACCATAGTCCGTCACCAAAGCTTCTATATCGCGAGAATCAAGAACATAACAGGTTTGTTCTCTATCTTCTCGGAGTACATCCATACCATAAAATCCGATTGATTCATCATTCGTCATGATTGTTTCTATCATATCCTCAGAGATAGAAGATAAAAGGTTTTTTGATTTCGGAGTAAAAGAATCGGTCTCAGACAAAGATATCTTTTCATCATCAGAGTGTATTTTTAGCGCCATGCACCTACGAGCAGTTTCTAAAAGCGTTAATAACCTTTTTACAAAATCGTGCTTATAAAATGTATCTATAGAAATCAACGCTGTTACCATTAAACCTTCATCGCTAAAAGCAGGGTTTTTGTCAGGAACAAAGGCGTATAATTGATTTGTTTTTTCCTCAAAAACATAACAAGGATTAGGTGAATACGCTCTGGGAAAATAAATTTTCGTCATATCTGATTCTGATGGCCATGGGTACCTTGATGGCAGCTCAATCGACAGCCCTAAACCAGATGATGCTGTATTATCGTTTGAAGAAAATAAAGACGATTCGCTTCCTATATCACCATCACTCTCTATATCACCATCACCCTCTATATCACCGCGTGACGAAAACAGAGGTGATTCGATTGTTGTCTCATCGCACAACAAAAACTTAGGTATCACTATATCTGATAATGATTTTGATGTCGTAAACAGTTGTTTTACAACATATACGTGTGATGGCATCACATGCAACAAAGAGCGAAACGTAATCGGATCCCAAGTATTTAAAGATGGGAAGCAAATGGAAAACCATGTTTTTTTAGGATTTTGTAATTTTTTTTGGATATCAAATGCTAGCTCAAACCAAACATGATTGGCAGTGTAAGATTCAGCACAAACAAAAGGGTTAAATGGAGAGGAAAATTGACTGATTTCTTGACGAGCCATGCGTGCAGGGATCTCAGTCAGCCAATAATGAATTGAAGTGTCGATGTGTTTGTGTTTTTCATCAAAGAAAACCTGATCGGGATGTTGGTCACCAACCTCGATTTTTTGTGCCTGTAGCTCTTCTTTTGCGGTCGTGTTCCATTGTTCAATGCACTTTCCTAATGACTCATAGAACTTTTGGACACGATCGATAGATATATCGAAAGTCATGGATAAATAACAACAGCTTAATTAATGTGTGTTACACATTCAATTAAAGTTATTTAACTTGAGGGCTTATTCAGTTGAATAAGCCACAAGTCATAGAATAAAACCCTGGCGATGACCTACTTTCACATGAGGAGACCTCACACTATCATCGGCGCTCGAACGTTTCACTGCTGAGTTCGGGATGGGATCAGGTGGTTCCATTCGGCTATGGTCGCCAGGAAAAACGGTTGAATTTGTGGGGTACTCACTTCGCATCGGGTAACGGCCATATTCAAGTCCATTTTGAGCGAAAAAGTTGTCTCACAATGCTCACATACTTTGTGTATGCTGTGCTTGTTCGACAGCTTTTTCGCTCAAAATGAACTTAAATCTGACCGTTCGTTTATATTCCGAATTCGAAGCTAAGTACCACAAGTGCTATATTCATCTATTCAGTAATTTTTAGTATCTATCAGTGTCGATGTTATATCATTAAACACTGATCAAAACAATCGGTATCAATATCTTCAATAACCTGAAATTACTCAGGTTATATGGTCAAGACAATCAGCCAA
>CAZBNB010000017.1:0-60201 GCA_964493245.1 uncultured Legionellaceae bacterium | reverse complement strand
CGATCTTACGATCTTACGATCTTACGATCTTACGATCTTACGATCTTACGATCTTACAATCCTACAATCCTACAATCCTACAATCCTACAATCCTACAATCCTACAATCTTAAAGATTGGCATTTTTAATGAGAATGCTCTACACCGTAATTTTCTTCTTTTTTTAGGCGTTGTAACCCTAACAAAGGAAACAAAAAGACAGGTAGGATGCCCGCTCCAACAAGAGCAACCGCATTAAGCGATGTCATTTGACCCTCGTTGTTTATAATGTGTATAACCGGTTAAATAAACCCGGGTTAAGTCGTTAATAAATCCCATCAAACTCACTACCCCTCAAGTTATCCAGATCTACTACCTTAAATATACCGGACTTAATGACAGTCTATTTTTCTCGTAACTTATTGTTTTATAAAATATTCAATCGATTAATAACAGATTTTTTTTTGCTTATAATAATATAAAAAGAACTTATATTATTTTTTTATTATTGTTGGTTGCTTCGCATTGATTTAAACTGCAACTCTTTCGGTTCATGGCAAACCATGATGGACAAAAATAAAACCAGACCTTCATCAAAAGAAACCACGCACTTTGGTTTTCAGACCGTGGCTACAGAAGATAAAGAGCTAAAAGTACGAGAAGTGTTTCAATCTGTTGCAAAGCATTACGACATCATGAATGATGTGATGTCCTTTGGTGTTCATCGATTGTGGAAAAGATTCACCATTGAGTTAAGCCAAGTTAAACCCGGTCAATCGGTTTTAGATTGCGCAGGCGGTAGTGGCGATTTAACACGATTGTTTTGCAAATTGGTTGGTAAAGAAGGCCACGTGGTTTTAGCAGACATTAATCATGCCATGCTGCGTGTAGGACAAGACCGGTTGATGGATGAAGGGTTATTTGCTTATACCAATGTTGTTCAGGCTAATGCAGAAGAATTGCCGTTTATTGACAATCAGTTTCATGTGATTACCATGGCCTTTGGTTTACGAAATGTGACTAACAAAGATAATGCGTTAAAATCCATGTTTCGTGTTTGTAAGCCGGGTGGAAAAATCATGATCCTTGAGTTTTCCAAACCCCATGTTCCATTACTTAAGCCATTATATGACTGGTATTCATTTCGTATTTTACCTAGAATGGGTAAACTTATCGCTGGTGATGAGGCCAGTTACCAATATTTGGTCGAATCTATTCGTATGCATCCTGATCAAGAAACGTTAAAAACAATGATTGAGGCAGCGGGTTTTGATGATTGCCGTTACCATCAATTAAGCGGCGGAATCGTCGCATTACACATTGCTTATAAATATTAAAATGCTTATTTGAGTGAATGCCTCAATAGGCCGTTGGTGGGTTTATGATAAAAAAATACTCTTTAATCGCGCTAGAAAAGGCTATCAACCACGCGTTATCGTTGGATGAAAGCATGCCAGATAAAATCAGTGCATTGCATGGCCGGGTATTGGAAATGATTATTAGCCCTTTAAATACGTTTTTTTTCATACAATTTGATCAGACTACCCTGAAGTTACTCCCTGTTTATGAAGGAGAACCTGATACAGTCATTCACAGCAGCCCGCTGGGTTTAATTCGTTTGAGTTTGCTACCTGCTTCAAAAGTGCGTTCGTTGTTTAATGATACCATCCGTATTTCAGGTGATGTAGCTTTGGGGCAACAGGTCAAAGCTTTATTTGATGAATTGGATATTGACTGGGAAGGTCATTTGGCGCTGTTCACGGGAGATGTGGTTGCGCATCAAATTGGCTCTTGGTTTAAAGAGGGACAATCTTTTGCCAAACGATTAGGGAATTCTTTTCGTCGGCATGTTTCTGAATACGTACAAGAAGAACAACGTCTGACACCCTCTCCTGAGGAGATAAATGATTTTTTAAACGATGTTGATGCGCTATCATTGCGTGCTGATCGTTTACAAGCTTATTTTCAAACTTTTTTGCTTAATCAAAGTCGTTCGTTATGAGTTATCCCAAGCAAATTCTTCGTTTATTACATATCAATATCATTTTTGCCAAAAATGGTTTGGATGAAATCCTCGTGTCTTTACGTTTGTTTTCTTCTTTTCGTTTGATCACCTATCTGAATCCTTGGCGATGGCGTAAAAAGGAAAAATTATCCAGAGGTGAGGCAATTTGTAAAACATTAGAAGAATTGGGACCGATTTTTGTCAAATTTGGACAGGCGTTGTCGACCAGACCGGACATTTTACCTGAAGATATCGCGATTGCTTTACGTCGATTGCAAAATAATGTTAAGCCATTTAGTAGTCAAGAAGTACTATCTATTATCAATAAAACCTATGGTTGTTCTGCTTATGAATTGTTTGATTCTTTTGAGTCGACACCATTAGCCTCGGCTTCGATTGCTCAAGTCCACGCTGCAAAGCTGAAGACAGGGGAACGGGTGGTTGTTAAAGTATTACGCCCTGGTATTCACTTGAAGATTAAAAATGACTTACAAATTCTTAAAACCATGGCGCGTTTGGCTGATAGATATTGGGCTGAAAGCAAGCGATTTAAACCAAAAGAAATTGTGCGTGAGTTTGAAAAAAGCATTCTTGATGAGCTAGATTTGGCTCGCGAAGCGGCCAACGGTTCACAACTGCGTCGAAACTTTCCTCTTTCACCTTTGCTCTATATTCCGCAAATTTACTGGGACTATGTGCGTGAAAATGTCCTGGTGATGGAGTACATCGAAGGAATTCCGGTTGCTGATATTCCGGCTTTAAAAAAACACGGTGTGAATTTAAAAAAACTAGCAGAGCGCGGCGTAGAAATCTTTTTCACCCAAGTGTTTCGTGATTGTTTTTTTCATGCTGACATGCATCCTGGGAATATTTTTGTTTCTTATCAACACCCAGAAAGCCCGCAATATCTTTGCGTAGATTTTGGCATTATCGGTACCTTGACTGACAAAGATAAGCGCTATTTGGCTGAAAATTTATTGGCATTTTTTAATCGAGACTATCATCGTGTTGCAATATTACACATAGAATCGGGTTGGGTTAGCCGAGAAACACGAGAAGATGAGTTGGAAAATGCCATTCGAACGGTGTGTGAGCCTATTTTTGAACGACCGCTAAAAGATATTTCTTTCGCGTTGGTTATTTTACGATTGTTTCAAGTGGCCAGACGCTTTCATATGGAAGTACAACCGCAATTAATTTTGTTACAAAAAACACTTTTTGCCGTGGAGGGCTTGGGTAGACAAATTTATCCCGAGCTAAATTTATGGGATACAGCAAAGCCTTTTTTAGAAAAGTGGATTAAAGAACAACTGGGGCCACGCGCGTTTATGAATAGCATGCGAGAGAATCTACCGTTTGTGTTAGAACAACTTCCTCATATGCCAAAATTGATAAATGATGTATTATTGCAGCTAAAAGATCAAAAAAAATATATAATGGAGGATAAAAAATCAAAAAAGAGGCCAAATAGCCGTTATTGGTGGTTTGGATGGTGGGGAGGGGTTTTAAGCTCTCTTATTTTCTGGGCTAGTCTAAGATATATCTGTTGAATTTTTGTTCTTGATAGACTAGAGTGTTGCGAATTTATTTTGGAGAGTCGTCCTAATGACTAACGATCACGATATCAGTAAAGAAATTGTTTCTTCACTGACCATGATGGACCGTTTAAAATCGATCATGAGAGGATCTATTGGAAATTTGATTGAATGGTATGATTGGTATGTTTATGCCGCATTTTCTATTTATTTTGCCAAGTCTTTTTTCCCCAATGGCAATTTAACTGCTCAGCTTTTAAATACCTCTGCCATTTTTGCAGTCGGATTTTTTATGCGCCCCGTTGGTGGTTGGTTAATGGGAAGTTACGCAGATAGAAAAGGACGAAAGAAAGCGCTGATTGCCTCGGTGATGCTGATGTGTGTTGGTTCTCTAATCATTGCGGTCACGCCGACGTATAGCTCAATTGGTGTAGCAGCCCCCGTTTTGTTAGTGGTTGCACGCTTATTACAAGGCCTTTCTGTCGGTGGAGAATATGCTTCTTCAGCAACCTATCTGAGTGAAATGGCAACCAAAGAAAGACGAGGCTTTTTCTCGAGTTTTCAATACGTTACTTTGATTGCAGGACAATTGTTTGCTTTATTATTATTGATTTTATTGCAACAGGTCTTTTTAACCTCAGCGCAATTAGAAGCATGGGGATGGCGTATTCCTTTTGTGGTTGGTGCGTTGCTTTCTTTGGTTGCTTTAAAGTTACGTTATGGCATGCAAGAAACGGAATCATTTAAAAACAGAAAACCAGTCGAAAACTCCGAAAACTTAATGCGAATACTGCTGCGTTATCCTAAAGAGTTGGCTATTGTGGTTGGTTTAACCATGGGTGGAACACTGGCGTTTTATACTTACAGCACGTATATGCAAAAGTATTTGGTGAATACCACGGGCCTGAGTAAAGACACCGCAACTTTGATTTCAGCGGCGACTTTGTTTGTTTTTATGCTGATACAGCCAGTCATCGGCGCTTTATCTGATAAGATTGGTCGACGCCCTATTCTGATTACGTTTGGTGTTTTAGGCACGGTTTGTACCGTTCCTATTTTATCTGCGCTCACGCATGTTCAGACAAGTTTAGGCGCATTTTTGTTTATTATGGCTGCCTTGTTGATTGTCAGTGGTTATACGTCTATCAATGCCGTTGTGAAAGCAGAGCTATTCCCCGTTGAAATTCGTACCCTGGGTGTTGGTTTACCTTATGCGATCACCGTTTCTATTTTCGGTGGAACCGCTGAATACGTGGCTTTGTGGTTTAAAGACAAAGGCATGGAAAGTGGCTTTTATTGGTATGTAACGGGCTGTATTGCTTGCTCTTTGTTGGTTTATTTGCTGATGAAGGACACGAAAAAATGCTCTAAGATGGATGAGGCGGACGGTAACCTTCGTCAAGCAAAACCCAAATTGATTCGTAAAAAAACCATTCATGGTTTAAAAGATGGTTTTTCACGACGCGTGGAGAGTTATCTTCGTGTGTCTAAATGAATGAAAAAGTAGTCCTGATTACGGGCAGTGCTCGGCGTATTGGCGCCACCATTGCCCGTTACTTTCACCACTCCGGTTATCGCGTGGCGGTGCATTATCACCGCTCAGCACCTGATGCAGCACGCTTAGTGGCGTCATTTAATGAAAGTAAGGCGAACAGTGCGATTGCGGTTCAGGGTGATTTGTCTCAACCAGAAACTGTCACTGATTTGATACAGCAAGTGATACAATGGCATAATCGTTTAGATGTCTTGGTTAATAATGCATCTGTTTTTTCTCGTCAAACGACAGATTGGGACACCATGTTTGCCGTGAATGTGAAAGCGCCTTTTGCTTTAAGTCAGGCGGCTTTTTTGCATTTAAGTCAAGTGAGCGGTTGTATTGTGAATATTACCGATATCCACGCAACCATGCCACTAAAAGGCTATTCAGTGTATTGCCAATCCAAAGCTGCTTTGTGGATGCAAACCAAGTCATTCGCACGAGAATTTGCACCAACCGTCCGTGTCAATGCGGTTGCACCTGGGGCTATGGCTTGGCCTGAAGGTGAGAATACACTGACAACCGAGGAACAAACCCATATTATCGCCAAGACGCCACTGAAGCGTCATGGTGACGCACAGTTTATTGCACAAGCTGTTTTTGATTTGGTGAAGCAGCCTTTTACTACGGGACAAAGTTTAGCCGTAGATGGTGGGCGTACGCTATAAAAAATCATGATTGTTCAAGGGAACCGCTCGAGTTTTTACCTGTGAGCGCGATTGGGTTTTGAGTACAAAAAACGTGAACACGGACAAAAGATTTTCATTGTGGCCGCGTGGGTATAATCAATTTTAAAAAGGTGATAAATGATAGAAAATATTCGCAACGTAGCTATTATCGCTCACGTTGACCATGGAAAAACCACGCTGGTTGATAAGTTATTGCAACAAACCGGTACATTAAATGAGCGCGCGCCTAAAGTTGAGAGAGTGATGGACTCAAACGACCTGGAAAAAGAACGCGGCATTACCATTCTTGCAAAAAACACGTGCGTGCATTGGCAAGGGTATCAAATTAATATCGTTGATACGCCAGGACACGCTGATTTTGGTGGCGAGGTTGAGCGAATCCTTTCTATGGTGGACAGCGTTTTGTTGTTGGTTGATGCCGTTGATGGACCGATGCCGCAAACCCGCTTTGTTACACAAAAAGCATTCGCCCAAGGACTTAATCCTATCGTGGTAATTAATAAAATCGATAGACCAGGTGCAAGGCCGCATTGGGTTATGGACCAAGTATTTGATTTGTTTGATAATTTAGGTGCCAACGATGCTCAATTGGATTTTCCGGTTGTTTATGCATCGGCTCTAAATGGCTTTGCTAAATTAGATTTGGCGGATGAGTCTACCGATATGAATCCCCTGTTACAAACGATTGTCGACTGTGTCTCACCCCCTGATGTTGATACCGAAGGCCCATTCCAAATGCAAATCAGCTCCTTGGATTATTCTTCTTATGTCGGAACAATTGGAATCGGGCGTGTTAGCCGAGGACATGTAAAAGCCAAATCACCGGTTAAAATTATTGATCAGCATGGTGCCATTCGTTCGGGGCGTTTGTTACAACTCTTAGGTTTTAAGGGCCTTGAGCGCGTCGAAATTGAAGAAGCACGTGCGGGAGATATTATCGCGATTACAGGGATTGATCTGCTGAATATTTCCGATACGATTTGTGATCCGGGAAATGTCGAAGCATTGCCTCCTCTCACGGTGGATGAGCCTACGATTAGCATGACGTTCCAAGTCAATGATTCGCCGTTCTCAGGGCAAGAAGGCAAGTTTGTTACTAGCCGAAAAATTCGTGAACGCTTACAAACAGAGCTGTTGCACAATGTGGCATTGCGCGTAGAAGACACAGAAGATCCTGATAAGTTCCGTGTTTCTGGCCGTGGTGAGCTGCATTTATCGATTTTAATTGAAAATATGCGCCGCGAAGGATACGAGCTAGCTATTTCTAAGCCAGAAGTCATCATGCGCGAAGAAGAGGGTGAGCAGTTAGAACCTTACGAGCGCTTAACGGTGGATGTTGAAGAGCAACATCAAGGTGCTATTATGGAAAAATTAGGTGAGCGCCGTGGTGACATGCAAGATATGGTTCCAGATGGTAAAGGGCGTGTGCGCCTAGATTATAAAATACCGACGCGTGGTTTGATCGGTTTTCATACGGAATTTTTATCAGCGACATCGGGTACAGGTTTGTTGTATCATGTTTATGATCACTATGGTCCCGCGGTCAAGGGGCGTATTGGTAAGCGTCTGAATGGCGTTTTAATTGCCAACTGCACTGGCACAGCACGTGGGTTTGCTTTGTTTAATTTGCAAGATCGCGGTCGATTATTTATTGAGCCACAAACACCTTGTTACGAGGGGATGGTTGTTGGTATTCATGCTCGAGATAATGATTTGGTTGTCAATGTCACCAAAGAAAAGCAATTGACGAACATGCGTGCATCGGGAACAGATGAAAACATTATTTTAACGCCTGCGATCAAGTACTCGCTTGAGCAAGCATTAGAATTTATTGACGATGATGAGTTGGTTGAAGTCACACCGAAAAACATTCGTCTACGTAAAAAAGAGCTAAAAGAACAAGATAGAAAAAGAACCAGCAGAATGACAGATCAATAAAAGGGACGAGCAGGTGACAATCAAATCAGGATTTAAGCGCGCTGTTTTATATGCCCGTCAATGGCGCGCGAATCAGGATGTTAATGAAACATTGCATCATGTGGCTGCTTTTTTAAAAAAACAAGGCGTAGAGGCGTTTTTAGATGTCGATACGGCCGTTTTTTTTGATGGTAAGTTGCCTGTTTTGTCTCGTGATGCATGGTGTCAATCTGATTTGATGATTGTGGTCGGCGGAGATGGCAGCCTGCTTTCTGCTGCCCATGCTGCGATTCATACGGATATTCCAGTCATCGGTATTAACCGCGGTTATTTGGGGTTTTTAACCGATTTGTCATCGAATGATTTTGAAAATCGCCTACGCGATGTTTTGTCTGGCGATTGTGTGGAAGAGCGCCGCGCGTTGCTTTGTATGCATATTTACCAACAAGACACCGTGTTTTCTCGAGGTGAGGCACTCAACGATATCGTCTTGAGCCGTGGCAATGAAACGCGTCTTATCAGCTTTGATGTTTATGTTGATAATTTATTTGTCAGTCATTATCGTGCCGATGGTTTGATTGTTGCGACCCCCACCGGCTCAACGGCTTATTCGCTGTCAGCTGGGGGGCCTATTTTACATCCCGCACTGGATGCCATGGCATTGGTACCTATGTTTTCACACAGCCTAAGCTCGCGACCCTTGGTCATTGATGGGCGCTCCAAAGTAGAGGTTCGTGTCAGTGATAATAACGAACATACCTTACAGATGAGCTGTGATGGTTTAGATGCCAATACCATCAAACCTGGGCATCGGATTGTGATTGAAAAGCATCCACGCACGTTGCGTTTATTACATCCGCGAGATTATCATTATTATGATACCTTGCGATTTAAGTTAGGTTGGGGCTCTGCTGGATAAGAAAAAACGTATTCTGTTACACAAGAACTGGGGGGATCATGCTTGCTTCGTTACGTATTGAACATTTTGCGATAGTCGATGCATTAGAGCTTGATTTTTCTTCAGGTATGACAGCTTTTACTGGCGAAACCGGCGCAGGAAAGTCGATTATGATCGATGCGTTGATGTTAGCATTGGGGGATAGAGCGGATGGCTCGGTCGTGCGCACCGGTGCTGATAAATGCGATATCCAAGCCACGTTTGTTATTGCACCCGAATCCGCACCGGCACAATGGTTAAGCGCGCATGATGTGGATAACCAAGATGCCACTGTCATTTTAAGGCGCGTGATTTTTCCAGAGGGGCGCTCTAAGTCGTCGATCAATGGCGTATCGTTTCCACTACAAAAAGTCAAAGAGCTCAGTGAAATGCTGGTTGATATTCATGGTCAACATCAGCACCAATCGTTATTAAACCATACCACACACCGTCAACAGCTGGATCATTACGCCAATCACACAGATTACTTGCATGCAGTGCAGCACCACTATCGACAGTGCCAGGCCATTCATGCGCAGCTGGAGGCCAATCATTCGACAGATGCCTTGGCTGAGCGGACAACGCTGTTGCAATTTCAACTAGATGAATTGGCGAATTTAAATTGCCAAGCCGGAGAGGTACAAGCTTTACACGATGAGCACCAGTTATTGCATCACGCCAAAAGTTATTTAGAGCATGCGCAGCTCGCTTTAAACATATTGGCAGAAGAAGAGGGCTTTAATCTACAACAAGGCTTAAGCCAAGCGATGCATCACTTAACAGAGCTTCCCAGTCGCGAAGCCAGCATTCAAAATGCAACGGATATGTTACAAAATGCCATGATTCAATGTGATGAAGCCCTGGGTGAGTTACGGGCTTTTATCGGTCGAATTTCATTAGACCCAGAGCGTCTACTCGAAGTAGAGACCCGCATGAGTGTGTTACATCAAGCCGCCCGTAAGTATCATGTGGATGTTAACCAGCTTTTTGAGCACCATCAGACGTTACAAACGGAGCTCATGACACTGCATCAGAGCCAGGAAAGCAAACAAGCCCTACAGCTTGCTTATGATGCAGCTGTTAATGATTACCATCAAGCGGCAAAGGTATTAACCGCATCCAGAGCCCAATTCGCTACACAGTTGTCCAAAGATATCACGGAGGTGATTCAACAGCTTGGTATGCCTAAGGGGTTTGTTGAGGTTGAAATAACATCTTTAGATAAAATGCAGGCACATGGTCAAGATAAAGTTGAATACAAGGTATGTACCAATCCTGGTATGCCGGCTGATACATTAGCAAAAATTGCCTCGGGTGGTGAGTTGTCTCGTATTAGCTTGGCGATTCAATTGATCACGGCGAAACGAGGATCAACACCCACGCTGATTTTTGATGAGGTCGATGTGGGGATTGGAGGGGCAACCGCCGCATTGGTTGGGCAATTACTCAAAAAACTTGGCGAGCGTTTGCAGGTCTTTTGTGTCACGCATCAACCTCAAGTGGCCTCCAGTGCACACCATCATTTTGTCGTGGAAAAGCAAGTACTTGCACAGCAAACATACTCGCGTATTCATGCGGTCAAAGAGGCCGCGCGCGTTGAAGAAATCGCCCGCATGCTGGGTGGGTTGACCATTACGGCGCAAACACGTTCGCATGCGAAGGAGTTATTGGAGAGCTAAGAAGTAAATGTTCAAGCATTTCTCCTTGAATGACTCGTGGCTCTTTTTACGGGTTATACCATCAAGCTCACCACGATGTTCGAGACACTATCATCAGTCTCAAGACGCGGGCACATTTCTATATCACCATTATTATCCGCGCCTGATAATGGACTTATTATTTTACATGAAACACAAAAAAAAAAAACATAATTTTGTCGAAAAGGATATTGTCGCTTCCTTGACGCTATAAATAAGCGTTTGATATCATGGCTTTTTTGTTGTGGAATCGTTGTCATGCAAGAGATTCGGGATATATTGCAGCCAACCTGGGGCGCCGAGAAGTGGTTGCTTGAGGGTTGGAATGAATTGACTGCAGAAGAACGCTCAGAAGTTCGCTTGCGTGTGGATACCATGTTTGAGCATGGTTTACCATTTACCCTAAAACATGACAAAATGAGCTATATTCGTCTTTTTGCGTTATTAGCTCAGCTAGAAGTTCTTGCCATCCAAGTACCGCTTAAGTTCGCATCACTGCAAGCTAATCCCGAAATCCGTCAACAAATGCGTCAACAATTATTGGATGAAGTTTTTCATGGATTGGTATTTACAAAAATCAGCTTTATGCTCAGCGCACCTTATGCCTATCCTCCGGCATATGATCCTGAGGTTGAGGCGCTGTGTGATTTTGTGCGCAATGAGCCTTGCTCTAAAACAGCGGTTGTCTTACTCAATTTAATTGCTGAAGGTTGGATCGAAACCTTTTTTCATACATTACATACCCATGATGTAGCGCCGGAAGTGTTTTCTGTGATTCTTGCTGATGAAAAACGTCATGTTGATGAGGCTGATTTATATTGTGCTATGGGAGTAATGAAGTCAAAGTACTTGCGCGATAAAATTCTACAAATGGAAGCATTATTGGTAACTAATTTATTTGGTAATTATAACTATATTTCTTTGTTGACAAACTTTTCGATCAATGGAGAGTTTTTTGAATTATTGAATCAAAAATATGTACGACAACTCGAAAAAATTGGTTGTAAGCCTGGCCAAGGATGGAGAGCTTTTACATCAATTCACATATCACAGATAGCACTGTCTTTTAGCCAGGCGCAACGTAGCGAGCCAGTTGAGCTATCATTAACGCGCAAATTAATGATGGCCAACTGGAAAAATCCTCAAGATCCTACCATGATCGGTGAATTTGAGATTGATATATCCGCACTGGATTATTTTTCACACTCAGATGCACATCATCGCCTTAATGTGTATATGTTACAAATGACTAGTAAAATGTTGAATGATAGAAAAATTCTGCGGCGTTATATTTATCAAGGTCAAATGCGTCAAGTAAAAAAAGCGTATGTCGCTTTAGCAACACGATTGCCCTATTGTAATGGTGCATTTAGCTATGTTGTTTTTGAAAACTGCCATCAACTTACGCATCAAGAGGTACAAGCTCGTCTTGAGCATGCAACTAAAATGCAAGTCATGTGTTTTAAACGCCGGCAGGAATTAGAAGAAGCACATCCCCATTTAAAATTAAAATTTGACCGACTTTGTTCCGATATGCTCAATAGCCAGTACCCATTTCCATTGCCGAGTAATTTTATTGTGCATGTTGGTAATCTCGGCGCATTTGGTTTTACGAGCGCAAAAGCACCGCTGCGCTCCAATGGTGTGGTAAAAGTCACCTTTTTGAAGGTTGAGCGCAAGCCTGTATGGAACAATGCAACACAAAGTTTTGTACCTCGAGATATGTTGCCTGTCTCATTGGCTGCCGATCACCGTACTTTAGATGCTAATATACCAGCCGCGTTGTTAACGACCAAAGCGTTTGAATATGTGCACGCCAAATGGTTACAAGATGAGAAAAACCCAGTGCATTGTTATGAGGGTGACTCTCAATATTTGACAGAATGTATCGACTATCTTTTAAAAAAGGATGTCGATTTGGTACATACGTTGTTGTCGTTTTTACATTTCATTTGGTTTGATTCTTTATTGGATAAAAATGACAAGGAAAACAACATTTTGTATCAAATAATGCAATCCATCCACGATACACTGCCGAAAAAATACGCGCCATTTTTTTGAGTTGCTAAACCAACCGAGACTGAATCGATTGGTTTACGGTTGATTTGACGCATCGATTTTAGACTATACTTTAAATGGTACAGGACTTACGAAAAACAACGAGATCGAGGCGGATTGTATTTTTAATGAGAGAGTTTAGATAACTAAATGACCGAATTAAAAATACAATCCAACGAAGAGATCGGTGTTTTGCGTAAGTCCTGTGGTCATCACGTTTAAAGGAGTTATCATGCGTGCGCGATTTTTGTGGCAGGGCTTGATACTGGTGGGTGCTTTAACAATGGCATCTGCGGCTTCAGCTTGGGTTGCCTATCATGGCGGCTATTATGGCGGTTATCACGGCGGTTATTATGCGGGTGGAGAGGTCTACCATGGTGGTGGCGCTTATTATCATGGTGGTTACGCGGGTTATGTGTCCCATCCTTACACTTACTGTCAAACAACGAGTTGTGGTGCTAATGGATGTTTTTCTCATCCATGCTATTGATTTTGACTCACAAGCTTAAGTATGTCTTACGCTCTTGCATGGTCTCTATGCTGTGCAAGACCGATTCTCGGCAGATTTCGCGTAACAGTGGCAATGTTTGCAGGGGCGTTCCAGAGTAGATAGCGTAGGCTATCATGAAGCAATCTTGCCACAAATGGCTGTTGGCGCGTTGTTTTGACTTCAACCACAAAGCAGTCCATAGAAAATGTAGCAGCCATTGATCCCGATGAGACTCCATATCCTCTTTAAAAACGGCGTCAATGGCATCATCTAAATCACAAATTTTAATTCCGTCGATAAAGCTAGAAGATTGATTGACCAGCTTATCAACCAGCGCACTTTCTATAAACCAAGATTCTGTAAAAGACGCTTTCGTTAACCAGTTTTTGGAGCGTTTTAAAGCATTTTCCAGCGTGTTGGTTGTGAAAGGCATGATTTGCACGCTTAATTTTTCCATTTGCTCATCAATATCTAATTTTTGTGGCATAAATTGCCGGCCCAGGGCTTCTTGAATTTCAAGCAGATGTAGATTAGGCATTTCGCCTTGCTCAAGTGTACAAGCCAGAAAGTGGTTGGTCATTAGACACAAATAATCGATGTCGATACCACGCAATGATAAGTTACCATCAAATGCTTCCTGATAATAATGTTGTACTTCGCCCTCGGTGATAACGGGTGTCATCCAAGCATCTTTAATGCCCATTTTTTGCTTAAATAATAAACCACATAACCGATATTGCTGTCTTTTTTTCAGCTGAATAAAAATACCTTGAGCTCCACCACCATCGATTTCAGTGGCTTTGAGCTGCGCGATTTTCATAAAATGGGTTTCGCGGTGAAAGACCACCCCTTTTTTACGTTGTAATTTTATCCAATGGTCAAATTGCGCCCCAAAATGAGCAGGATACCAATGCTTAATTTGTTGTAGACGAGACAGCGAAACCGAGCTCAGTGTGACATGCGGCATCAGGCCATCTAGAGTTGATACCACCAGATCGCGAACTTCTTGCTTAGGGTGTAATAAGGTGAGTAAGGCGACATCTTGGCCTTCTTCGATATTGTATAAATCAATCACCAAATCAATGAAAAAATCTGCCGGCATCGCATAGCTTTGTGCAAAGAAATTTTCGGCAATATCGAAAACAGATAAATCCGACAGCTCAAGAATTAAATCACGAATCGAAGTTAAATGTGTTTTTTCATCAACAAAAACCGCCTCTCCCTCTTCATTGGCTAAGCTCAGGTAAGCGTCTTTGAGCGGCTCAGATAACTCAACATGCACCTCGTAAAAGGCGTTTAATACGGATAGCCAGTAGCTTAACGTATGTGCTTTACTGTTAATCATCGTCGCAAGATGTGCCATGAGCTGATTAAGGTGTTTTTCTGCTTGTTTGTTGTCGTGCTCTTGGGCGGCTTGCAATTGCGAAACACAGACATCCAATACAAAGACACAGGCCGTATAAAAAGAAGGTTTCTTTTCTACACGGGCTTCGTCTAAATTTTGTAAAATATCCACCACGTCGATTGCCAGAGAGGGAGTATGTACAAACATCGCGTAACATTCAGCCGGAATATCTTGGTTTTTATCGATATAGGTGGCAATCTTTTTGAGCAGTGTTTTTAAAGAAGCGGATTCAGTCATTTTTCAATCGATCGATTTGGTAATGGTTTTCGCTTTGCCAGAGTCATCTATGGCAACGTATACAAATCGTCCTTCGGTTACTTTTTGTTTAGACGTGATTGCACCAGCCATTTTTTCTGTCCAGACTTCGATGTCGACGGTCACGGAAGAGCGACCAACGTTAACCAGGGTGACATAGCAGCCGACTAAATCACCGACATGAACCGGTTTTTTGAACGACATCGCATGGATGGCAATGGTAACAGCACGGCCTTGCGCAATTCTTTTGGCAACCACGCCGCCAGCTAAATCCATTTGTGACAAAATCCAGCCACCAAAAATATCGCCGTTCGGATTGGTAGCGTCAGGCATTGCCAGTGCCTGCATGACTAAATCACCACGCTGTTTCTCCATTATGATAATTCCTTTTTCAGTTTGGACAGAGCATCGGCCATTGCGGTGTTAAACAATGCTTGCGGACGTGCTTTTGATGAAGAGGACTTGGCGTCTTTTTTGTGATTTTTTGTGGCTTTGGCGACCGGTTTTTCACGCGCAGGCTTCTCTTGCCTTTCTTGCTTTTGTGCCATTGGTGCTGGCCGTGAGGCGCGGGGGGCCGGTTTTTCGCTTTCATCTGTTTTCATGCTTAGGCCAATTCGTCGACGTGCGACATCGACCTCTGTCACGCGTACTTGCACGATATCACCGGTTTTGACAATATTGTGTGGATCTTTGATAAACCGATCTGCCATGGCAGAAATGTGCACCAGTCCATCTTGATGTACACCGATATCAACAAATGCGCCAAAGTTTGTCACGTTACTCACCACACCTTCAAGCATCATCCCAACTTGTAAATCACTTATATCTAAAACACCCTCTTTAAATTGAGCCGTTTTAAAGCTTGGGCGTGGATCGCGGCCAGGCTTTTCCAACTCTTGCAAAATATCTTTTAAGGTTGGTAGACCGCAATCATCACTGACATAAGGTGTTAAATCGATTTGATGCACAGCCTCCGGATTGCCAAGCAATGATTCTAAGGGATGTTGACTGTCGGCAACGATTTGTGTGACCACCGAATAAGCCTCAGGATGGATACCAGAACTATCCAGTAAGTTATCCCCCTGTCTGATGCGTAAAAATCCTGCGGATTGTTGAAAGGTTTTTTCACCCATTAAAGCCACTTGTTTCAATGTTTCACGATTACGAAATGGGCCATGCTCACTGCGATACGTGACTAAGTTTTTAGCCAGCGTCTCGCTTAACCCTGACACGCGCTTTAAAAGAGCGGCTGAGGCTAAATTAATATCGACACCAACAGCATTGACACAGTCCTCAATGATAGCATCCAGCGTTTGTGACAGCCGTGATTGATTGACATCGTGTTGATATTGACCAACGCCAATCGATTTAGGATCGATTTTAACCAGTTCTGACAACGGATCTTGTAAGCGTCTGGCGATGGATACCGCGCCTCTGAGCGTCACATCGAGATCTGGGAACTCTTCTGCTGCTAAAGCGGATGCGGAATAAACCGAAGCACCGGCCTCGCTTACCACAAATCGATTTAAGCTCAAATCAGGGTAACGATGAATTAATTCAGCAACCAAACGTTCGGTTTCTCGTGAGCCGGTACCGTTACCAATGGCGATTAATTTGACTTGATATTTGGCTGTTAATTTCGCCAAGGTCGTAATACTGTTTTGCCAATCATTGTGTGGCGGAAGCGGGTACAACACGGCATCGTCTAAAACATCACCGACCTCATTGATGACGACAACCTTCACGCCGGTCCGGATGCCTGGATCTAAACCGATAGTGACTTGAGGGCCTGCGGGCGCGGCAAGCAGTAAATCGCGTAAGTTGGTTGCAAAGACACGAATGGCTTCTTCATCGGCATTTTCGCGTAACTTAGCCAGTAACTCTAACTCTAGTTTTGGCATGACCTTGGTTGACCATGCGAGACGCATGGCTTCCAACAACCAAGTATAACCAGGTGAATCACTTGCGGTTAGTTGGAAATGAGAGGCGATCTGTTGCTCGCCATAGGTGACATCATCCGGTAACGTCAGTGAGAGGCGCAATAAAGACTCACGGCGGCCACGCAGCAGTGCCAGCGTGCGATGCGATGGGATTTTACGTATCGGCTCTTGATAATCGATGTAATCTGCATATTTGTTGGGTTGCGCTTCTTTTTTCGCCGCAACACCGACCGAGCGTAATACAGCATGTTGCCAAAAGTGTTGCCGAACATTAGCCAGCATATCGGCGTTTTCAGCAAACAGCTCCATTAAAATTTGTTTTGCCCCTTCAAGTGCATCTTCCACGCTATCTGTGCGCTGGTTTTCTTGTAAAAATTGGGCGGTATATTCGGTTGGATTCAGTGACGGATCGTTGAGCAACGCTTGTGCCAGCGGTTCGAACCCGGCTTCTTTGGCCATGGATGCTTTGGTACGGCGTTTGGGTCTATGTGGTAAATATAAGTCTTCAAGACGTGTTTTGGTGTCTGCTGCCAAAATAGCCTGTTCTAATGCTTCTGTCAGCTTATCTTGTGAACGAATGCTGTCTATAATTGTTTGCCTTCTGGCTTCTAGATCTCTTAAATAGGTTAAGCGGTCTACTAAATCACGCAATTGCGTATCGTTGAGTGCCTGCGTTGCTTCTTTACGGTATCGGGCAATGAAGGGTACAGAGGCCCCCTCGTCTAATAAGCAAATGGCTGCTTCAACTTGTGCCACATTAACATGGATATGCGCAGCAATCGCTGCGGGTATCGATTGTAGATTTTGACTCATTCGGGTAGTTACTCCACAGTGACTGATTTTGCTAAATTGCGTGGCTGGTCAACATCGGTGCCTTTGGCAACGGCGACGTGATAAGCCAATAATTGTAATGGAATCGTATATAAAATCGGATCAATCCATGCCCCACCAGCGGGTACACGAATGAGCCGTGCATGATTTTCGCTCCATGTTTGCGTATCGTCAACAAAAACAAATAATTGCCCGCCACGCGCACTGACTTCATGCAGGTTCGATTTTAGTTTATCCAATAATTCATCATTCGGTGCGATCACAACAACCGGCATCGCGCCGTCAACCAAGGCCAAAGGCCCGTGCTTTAATTCTCCAGCAGGGTAGGCTTCTGCATGGATATAAGAAATTTCTTTGAGTTTTAATGCCCCCTCGAGCGCGACGGGGTAATTAACACTTCTGCCGAGAAACAAAGCGTGTGCTTTGTGAATGAATGCCGAAGCCAATGCCTCAATTTGCGGGTTAATTTTAAGTACGCGCTCACAACAAGCGGGTAAACGTTGTAATTGGCTAAATACGTCTTGTGCGCGCTTGTCTGGACACAGCGCCGTTGCAAACAGCAGCAGCGCAACCAGCTGTGTGGTAAATGCCTTGGTTGATGCCACGCCAATTTCAACGCCAGCACGGGTTAAAAATACGAAATCAGATTCGCGTACCAAGGAACTACTGGCGACGTTACAGATAGCGAAAGTGGCCAGATAATGATTCGCTTTTGCTTTATTGAGTGCGGCCAGTGTATCGGCGGTTTCACCCGATTGTGAAATGGTGATAAACAGGGTTTTGTCGTTTACGACGACGTCACGATAGCGATATTCGCTGGCGATTTCAACTTGCGTTGGAATTCCTGCTAACGATTCAAGCCAATATTTTGCAATCAATCCAGCATGATAACTGGTGCCACACGCGACGATATGGATGTGTTTGGTTTCTTTGAATACCGCTAAGGCTTTATCACCAAAACTCGCTCGTAATACATCCAAACTAGACAGCCGTCCTTCTAATGTGTCAGCCAATACTTTGCTTTGCTCAAAAATTTCTTTCAACATGAAATGACGGTAGTGCCCTTTGGTGACGTTGAGATAGTCGTCATTCAATGGTTGTGTGACACGCTCCACAGGTGTATCGTGGGCATCAAACACACTGATTTGCTTGGGCGTAAGCGTGGCAGAATCGCCCTCTTCTAAGTAGACCACCGATTGTGCAAAAGCGCGTAATGCCAACGGATCGGAGGCGATAAATTGCTCATCAATGCCTATGCCAATCACCAAAGGACTGCCTTTGCGAATGGCAACCAATTCGTGTGGATTTTTTTGATGAATAACGCCCAATGCAAAGGCCCCTTCCATTTGTGCGGCGGTGGCTTGCACGGCTTTTAAAAGCGATGCGCTTTGCTTGTAATGATGATGAATTAAGTGTGCGGCCACCTCGGTATCGGTCTCGGAAGAAAACGCGTATCCTAACTCTTGCAAATAGTGTCTTAAATCGTCGTGGTTCTCGATAATCCCATTGTGAACCACCGCAACTTCATCGTGAGATAAATGTGGGTGGGCATTGCGCTCTGAGGGGCGGCCGTGTGTTGCCCAGCGGGTGTGAGCAATCCCAAGGCTTCCTGAAATGGCGGTTTCGGCCATGGCATCTGATAAGGCTTGAACTTTACCTTGCGTACGAATGCGGCGTAAGTGTTGTGTTTGATCAATCACGGCGATTCCCGCCGAGTCATAACCCCGATATTCTAAGCGTCGTAATCCCTCTAGTAAGACTGAGCTGACATTGCGACTCGAGACAGCACCAATAATTCCACACATAAAGTTATTCTCCGGGTATTCGTACCGCGTTATATGTTATCTTTTTTTCATGATTCGTGCGTGTTCCCGCGCCCAATCTCTGTCTTTGATTGTATCACGTTTATCATGCGCCTTCTTCCCTTTGGCCAATGCAATACGAACTTTGATTCGATTGTTTTTCCAGTACAGTGATAACGGCACCAAGGTATAACCTTGACGTTCTACGTGTCCGATTAATCTACTTAATTCTTTGCGATTCAACAACAGCTTGCGTGTCCGTGTCGGGTCGGGAAACGTATGTGCGGATGCCGTTGGCAGGGGTTGTATTTGTGCGCCAAGTAAAAAAGCCTCTTGATGTCTAATAATCACATGAGCATCAGATAAATTGACTTTATTGGCTCGCAAGCTTTTCACTTCCCATCCTTCCAGCACCATCCCTGCTTCGTACTCTTCTTCTATAAAATATTCAAAATGTGCTTTTTTGTTCACAACCAGTGTTGCGTTGCTTTTTTTCGGGGCTGACATGCAGGTTATCCGTGACACCAAAGATGGTATTAAGATATCATGAATCGACGCAAAAGTAAGGATGACACATGGACGCTTCACCGAATCGTAAACTTTTTGTACTGGATACCAATGTTTTTATGCATGATCCAGCTGCTTTATATCATTTTCATGAGCATGACATTTATTTGCCGATGGTGGTTTTAGAAGAGTTAGACCGACATAAGAGCGGTTTATCTGAAGTCGCACGCAACGTACGGCAAACCAATCGTATGTTGGTTGAGCTGATGACCAATGCTTCCCATGCAGAAATCATTGCCGGCTTACCAATTCCTTCTTACGCTCAAAAAAAGGTAGCCAGCAGCGGACGATTATTTTTTCAAACAGATGAGTTTGGTGAAAAACAACCGCTTTCTTTGCCGGGGCACAATGTCGATAACACCCTGCTCACCACCGCATTGTCTTTGCAGAAAAAACACACCGAAAAACAAATCGTCATCGTATCAAAAGACATTAATCTGCGCATTAAAGCCGGTATTTTGGGCATTGCCGCTGAAGATTATTTTACCGATCAAGTTCTGGAAGACGCTTCTTTATTGCACAGCGGCGCCCATATTCTTGATAACGCATTTTGGGATACGCACGGCAAAAACATGACCGCTTGGAAAGAAAGTGGCAAGACGTTTTACCGGATCCAGGGCCCACTGACCAACCAGTGGAACCCAAACGATTGTTTAGCAACCCAAGACAATGATTTTTGTGCCATTGTCAGAAAAATAGATAACGATGGCGCTATTGTTGAGTTAGCCACCGATTATTCCGTGGAAAAACATGCTGTTTGGGGGATTACCGCACGGAATCGCGAGCAAAATTTTGCGTTAAATGTCTTGCTAGACCCAGATATTGATTTCGTGACATTGCAGGGCTCGGCGGGCACGGGTAAGACGTTGCTGACGATTGCGGCGGGACTCACACAAGTTTTGGATGAGCGACGCTATTTTGAGATTATTATGACGCGGGTTACGATTCCGGTTGGTGAGGATATTGGTTTTTTACCCGGTAGTGAAGAAGAAAAAATGACGCCGTGGATGGGTGCCTTGATGGATAACTTAGAAGTTCTACACGGCACACAAGAAGGGGGCGGTTTCGGTCGCAGTGCGACTGAGGATTTGTTAAAAAATAAAATTAAGATTCGTTCATTAAATTATATGCGTGGTCGAACGTTTCTAAATCGCTTTATCATTATTGACGAAGCGCAAAATTTAACGCCAAAACAAATTAAAACCTTAGTGACGCGTGCCGGACCTGGCAGTAAAATTATTTGTTTGGGCGATATCAAGCAAATCGATACCCCTTATTTAACCGAAACCACATCGGGTCTAACGTACGCAGTGGATCGTTTCAAGCAATGGGAACACAGTGCGCATATCACGTTGACACGAGGCGAACGATCCCGATTAGCAGATTTTGCTGCAGAGCATTTATAGGAGTTTTTCATGTCAACACGCGCAATTACTTTTGATGATATTTTACTGGTTCCCGCATATAACCACCATGAGTCTCGGCGTATTGTCGATATTAGCATCGTGGATAGATTGGGTAAGTTATCACTAGAGCTGCCGGTGATGAGCTCGAATATGGATACCATCACCGAAAGCACCATGGCCAATTTTATGCACAGTAAAGGCGGCATCGGGGTGTTGCATCGCTTTTTAAGCATTGAAGAAAATATTCAGCAATTTAAGGCATGCCAAGGCAGTGTGTTTATTTCTGTAGGCTGCTCACAGGCTGAGCTAGAGCGTGCTGAAGCACTGCGCGATGCAGGGGCAGATTATTTTTGTGTGGATGTTGCCCATGCGCACGCAAAATATGTTGGTAAAACTTTAAAGCAACTTCGCCAGCTATTGGGTAGTCGTTGTATTATGGCGGGTAATGTGGCGACCTATGCCGGCGCTGATTATTTGTCTTCGTGTGGTGCGGATATTATTAAAGCGGGTATTGGCGGTGGTTCGGTTTGTAGTACCCGTGTCAAAACCGGTTTTGGTATCCCTATGCTGACTTGTATCCAAGAGTGCGCGCGCAGTGATCGTTCTATTGTTGCGGATGGTGGTATTCGAACACCGGGTGATGTTGTGAAAGCCATTGCTTTCGGTGCGGACTTTGTCATGATTGGTGGTATGCTCGCTGGAACGGAGCCGACACCGGGCGAAGTGATCACCAAAGCAGATGGCCGTCAGATAAAGCGTTATCGTGGCATGGCTTCACGCGAAGCCCAAGAAGATTTCCTCGGTCAAATGCATGAGTGGAAAACCGCAGAGGGCGTGTCTGTTGAAGTTCCATACCGTGACAACGCCGATCACATTATCGCGGACATTATTGGTGGCTTACGCTCAGGTTTAACCTATGCTGGGGCGAACACAATCAGCGAGTTACAGCGTAAGTTAAATTACATTGAAGTCACGCAAGCAGGTCGGATTGAAAGCTTGCCGCATAAGATGTTGCAAGAGGGTTAAAGGACGGTTGGCCTTGTGGGGAGAAAAAGTGCCGTTGCGAGCATTGTAACTGTTCAGAGTGTGATGATGGAAAAGGGACTAAAATAACCAGAACGGTGGGTTGTTCGTCGCCTAACAGCCGGCTTGTGTCATGCCCGCGCCAGGCGGGCATCCATCCTGAAACAGGCTTTTCACTTTGTTTGAGAACGGATTCCCGCCTGTGCGGGAGCGATGTGAACAGTAGCAATGGCGGCATTTTTTCTTTAAGTTGGCGCTATTGAGTGAACACTAACCCTATTTTTTAGGTGCAGAAGGGAGGGTTTTTAAATGAGGTTCAACGACCTCTGCTACTTTTTGTTTTAGCCCGCTCTTAAAAATTAAAAATGGATTACCTTTTGTAGGGTCGTCCTTCGCTTTAGAAGCATTGTGAGCGTATATCACCAGCCCAACTATACACAAGCACGCCAAAAACATAGCTGTGGCGTTTGCCGCACTACTTATCATCGAACCCATTGTCCATTGTAATTGGTTTATCTCTTTTTCTATGTCTTCTCTATATTGGGCAAGCCCTCCTCCGAAACTATCACTATTACCTACAATTTTATCTTTAATCCCATCAATGGTTTGAGCATAAGGATCATTTGGTTTTTTTGTATATTCTCTACGTTTCTGACTTATGACATCTAATTTTCCAGCGATATGTTCAGGCTTGACTGAATATGTGGGTGTTGTAACACGGTGAGTTACTTTTTGTTGTGCGTGCGTGCGTGCTTTTTTTATGTGTTTGGGAGTTTTGGGCTTGTTCTTTGGCATTATTGACTAAGACATTCCTTAATGCGTCAACTTCTTCATTTCTTTCCTTTGGGAGAGAAGATACTTTAAAATGTTGGGAAATGTTGTGTTGTTTGCAAAAATCTGCAATCTCTCTGTCTGACACTCTAATCTGATCAGTTAAATCTAATTTGGTGCCAACTAACATAATCGACGCATCGGGGGCCCCTTTTTTTATTTCTTCTATCATGACAGATAGCTTTTGGAGAGAGGATTTATTTGTAAGATCAAAAACTAATAAAGCCTGGGCGCCCTTAATATAAGAGGGTCTAAGACTGGTAAATTTTTGGTGGCTTCCTATCTCCCATAGTTGAAACTTTACGTTACCAATCCATGCCATTGAAAATTCAGCTCCGAAAGTTGGTCGATCGTCGAAATCACTGCCATCCAAGGCATGTCTTAAACGACTTTTCCCTACCGGAGTCTCTTCAGCACTTACCATAACTATTTTGCTTGATATCTCTGTATTTCGAGTTGTCATAGTATTACTCCCACTGTTTCCCTGCGCCTACTTCCCAGGGCTTTGTTCTGGTTGCATAAGCTGCTCTAACTCAGTTTGACAGCGGTTTTGATAAGCGGTGTCGATTTCTTTTTCTGTTGGTTTGTTGTGCAGCTTATATTGAATTAAGTCGTCAGTATTTTCACGTGTTTTGGTAATGATTAGCTGTGAGTAAGGTTTATCTGCCTCAAGACAAGCGTTTTCTACGGTATCAAAATACGCGTTATCAGCTTCTAACTGTGCATCGAACGCGATTGATCGCGTGCGTACACGTTGGCAATTTTGTGCCAGTGATGCCTCGCTTAAGGATGGATGCTCATTCAAGTTTCCTTCCGCGGCGACTAAATCATGTTTGATCAAATTATAGTAGGCTTTGTAACGGCAAAAGACGAGCTCGACCAACGCTCTGCCCTGCTCGATAACACGGGGCTTGACCGCGTTCCATACCGCCTCTTGCTCTACGGGTATCACCGTAGCGCTGTCTTTTTCTGGTTTGGCAGATATTGCCATAGAACTGTCTCCTTAGATTACCGCTACAGCCACGGCTGTCGCCACTGCTTCTGAACCACCCGCGGCGGCAGCCGCACCACCCGCACCTGCTGCGGCTGCATTACCAGTGCCGGCAGCGGCTGCGCTATTTGCACCGCCTGAGGCCGTTGTTGGTGAACCGCTGATGTCCGATAATTGCTCAGGTGATGATGCTGTATCGCTAATGGGATCCATATCTGAGGCATCAATATCCGGAGGATTTGACGTTGAGCCTGAGCTTGCTGCCTCACTGGTGCTTGAGACAGGGTCGGTCGCTGATGCTTCGGGTATTTCATTGACAGGCTCATGTGCTGTTTCAGGTGCACTTTGAGCATCACTGGCAGGCGACGGCTCCGCTTGGGGGACGTAAGGCTTATCACCAGCCTCGGGTGTCATTTCTGGCGTATCATCGAAGTCATCGTATGCATCAGTCCAATGTGGCTCGTGATACGGTTCGGGTGTCTGAGGTGTTGCTGCAGGTGCGTTTTGATTCGCAAACTGAGCCTGCTCTTGCAACATTTTTTGAACCATGTTGCAAACATACTGTTCGACTTGCTTTTTAATCAACGAGCGCAGCATCCCTGTGATTGGGTCGTCGTCTTTTGCTTCCTTATTAGCCATATTCCATCTCCACTAACAACATGCAGCACAACGGATTACATTGCGTCTAGGCCTTTTAAAACCTATACTGAAGAAGGTGTTCGTGCTACGAACGCCGCCGTCGGCAAGTTAAACGCAGACGCTTGCCCCTACTTAAGGCCTTTTGTCTAATTATAGCTCTTTTTGAGCATTGATGCGAGTTGTGTTGATGCAAATTGATAATTTTAATTTTATGTGGCGAGGCAAATCGGTTGCGCCATTGGATGAAAAAAATGCGCATTTATTATTACCAATCGATATCCGAAACCGTGATAATGGGCGTGCTTTGTTGTTGATCCATGGTTTTTCTTCTTCACCGGCTGTTTATCGTCGCCTTATTCCTGAGTTGGCTAAATCGTATGACGCCGTGGTGTGTCCCGCGTTACCTGGTCATGCCAGTAGCATTGATTCGTTTGCCAAGGTGACGGCATCAGAATGGACTGCTTTTGTCCATAAAACAGCCACGGACTTAGCTGCTTCTTATCAAACATTCGATGTGATGGGGCTGTCATTAGGCGGATTGCTCGCCTATCAATTACAGACAATGATGCCAATCAATCGCCTGTTTTTACTCGCGCCCGCATTGGTTTTATGTGGACCTATGGGTTTTAAATTAGGATTGGCGAAGGTTCTGAGTCGGTTGGGGTTAAAATCTATCCCCAATCATGCCGGAAATTTTTATACCAAAGACGATGCGGAGTTAACGTATCGTAAACTGCCTGTGCATGCGATTATTGAAATATTAAGTTTTATTCAACACTATCCTTTTGCGCCGCCGCATTGTGCTGTCGATGTTTTTTTAGGGCGATACGATGCTGTGGTAGACAGCCACGCGGTGGCGACTTTATTTGCTGACAGCCCACTCGCGTCGATTCATTGGTTGGAGAATTCCGCGCATATTTTACCGTTGGATGGCGATGTTGAGATGCTTTTACAATGTGTCAGAGAAAAAATGTAAGTGCTGAAAATGCGTCAAATATGGCCGTTATCTCGTGCGGAGTGAACAGACCTTATTGATTCAGATTCGAGCCCTCTTTAAAGAAGGGGCGCTCCCACTCGCGCATGTCTAAGACCGAGCCATTTTCAGCCATGAAATCAGCGCGCATGAGCGGTAGGTCATAAAAATAAATGTTACTGGTGCCTGTCGCTAGGCTGTGTTGGGCTTCAACCACATCGATATCGGCTTCAGACTGATTCTGTGTTTTGACAAAAGCGCGCTGCGCACGTAAATAACGCCCGTTAAAGCGCGCTTGATCGCGTAAGGCCACATCGAGAAAATCAACGGAACCGGCTAATTGTGTATAGGCTTGATCGCGTAGTCGCATGATCAAAATAGAAGATTTTAGCCAATGCGCACTTAACCAGGCGTTATTTTTCATTTTAAGGCGACTTAACTGTATTGTGCCGACTATTTGTACTTTTGTGCGCCCGGTTAGGGTCAGCTCTATATTTTGACCATGTGCGCCCTTGATATGCGTCACACCGTTACCACCCAATAGCGCTTGATGTAATACAAAATCGCCTTCGAGACGCGTGGGCCCATTATTTTTGATCGATAAATCAAGCGAACGGGCTGAGAGAGATTGTGCTGTGACGGCGCCCGAGCCTTGATAAGTAAACGAAGTCAGATGGTGTGTATTCACATCGAGATAAATCAAGCCTTCTTTGAGTTGGTAGCCTTGCTCCATCGTAACCACCAATTCATGGTTAGCTATATACCATTTCACGTGATTTAAGTCGTATTGTGGCCCATGGAATGTTATACTGTCGGCACTTTTTCGCGTATGTAGATTTACTTGAAAGCGACCAATTATTTTTACGCGATTGAACGGTGCCGAATATGTAACCTGGTTTTGTGGTGTAGAGCCAGTCATCTTGGTTGTTTTGGCATGAATATGAAAGCGAGCGCACCCGCACAGGGTTAAACAAAGCAGGATCAGAACCAGAAACTGTCGCCGCATGAGAAGAGTGTCTCGTAATGTTTTACAGTTTAAAAAGTATACTTTAAACTTGCCCCCATTGTCATCTTTATTAGGTGTTTATGATTCAACCGATTGACGCGGTCATTTCTTGGGTCGACGGCTATGATCCCGCCTACCAAAAAAAGCTCAATGAGTTTTGTAAACAGGCATCGCTGAAACGATTTCAAGTGATTGAGCCGACCCGCATTCAGCAATCCAATGAAATTTATTATTGTTTACATGGGTTGCGTCTTTTCGCTCCTTGGCTACGTCATATTTATATCTTGACCAATAATCAAAAACCACCGGTATTAGATGAGCTGACGGACAGTGCATTTGCTAAAAAAATAAAGTTGATTGATCAAAATGAGCTGTTAAACGCGCAGGGCGTGAATACGCCGGTTTTTAATAGTCTCAGTGTGGAATGGTTAATGTGGCATATTCCTGATCTTTCGAATCAATTTTTGTATTTGAACGATGATTTTTTTATTATTCGAGATGTACAACCGGAAGATTTTTTTCGCCAAGGGCGCCTGGTTTTACGCGGTGAATGGAAAGTACAAACGACCCATAAATGGCGATATCTTTTTAAGAAATGGCTGTTCTCTCAAAAGACTTGGCTTTCGTCCATTTATAAAACCAACCCACATCGCCATTGGCAAGAGCAAAGTGCAAAAATGACGGGGTGTCACAAGCATTTTTATCTTTTGCCTCATGCACCGTTTCCTCTGCTGAAGTCGACCTATCAAGAGTATGAGCAGATTCATCCTGGTTTATTTAACACCCATGTTTGCTATCCCTTTCGCCATGAGCGGCAGTTATCCAGTATCCCACTGATGGTTCATTATGACATTAAGCAGCAGCGGGTTGTCTATGATGACGACAAATGTACTGTCACTGTGCATGGCTCGGCGCATTCGTCGCGTAAAATTAAAGCGCGCTTGTCTTGGGCTGCGCGACAAAAGCAGGCTGCTTTTGTCTGCATGCAAAGTCTGGATGAGGCACCATCGGCGTTACGTCATGAGATGAAAAAGTGGTTAGCACAGCAATTGGATGTTCCTTGTTTGTAAACAAGGCGGTGTATGCGTATCACAACGGCTTCGCTCAACCTGCACTCGAATCCAGTCGTTCCCATGGATACAAGTATTCCTCTTGAACGTTTACCGTCCATACTCATTTTTTAGCACCATGACAATATTTAAATTTACGTTGGCTGCCACAAGGGCACATGACATTGCGACCGATCACGGTATCGGCTTGTGGATGTTGAGGTGGGAGCTGCTGCCCATGGGTATAATACCAATGGTTTTCGTGATACAAAAATGCACTTCGCTCGTGGATACACTGTAGCGTTTTGTCGCTTATAAAGCGGGCTTCAAATTCAACTATGCCGTGTTGGGGCGAATCAAGATGCGTTGCAATCACGTTTAAACCAATCCATGTAACGCTTTTGGCCCAATCCAACGCATGGGCTTTATCAAAGCCCATCAGTGCCTTATCACGCATGGTTTGAACGATATAATCAATATTAGCTAACGTATAAGCCGTATAACGCGAGCGCATCAATGCTTCTGGTGTTTCTGCCGATGCTTGGCCGCTAAGATAACGTTGACAGCATTGCAAACTGTTTTTACCAGAACCACAAGGACAAAGCATGAGTGACCCAACTATCAAGAGCGTTTCGTGATTCAGATCTTGCCATGAAGAACACGGCTTTTCCACCAATATATGATGGGCATACCGATGACAGTTGGACCAAGCCATAACAATAGATCGGGTTGCATATGCACATTTGTGACTAAAAACGCGGTGACAGTTGCAATGGTTGCACCCAGCATAGCCGAGAGATGTTGTATAATACGTTGTTTACCACTGAGCGGTTTGCGCAGTAGATAGAGGTCGTTTGTACCAATCAAGAGGCCGATGATGCCAAAAGTAATGAGGACTTTTGCCTGCATGGTTTGCAATGGGTTATCATAGAGGCTTATGCCAATCATTATCAAGGCAATGATTAACATAAATAGGCTGACGCAGCGATCTAATTGAATAGACGAGTCTGGTTTTCTTTTTGCACTGCGCCAGCCAGAGAAGGCTAAATAGTAGCTGAATAAGGCGATTAGAAAAAGAAACGTATTCTGTTTTAAGATTGACATGGGAATGGCTGTTAAAAAAACGCATGTCATTGCGTAAAAAAAACAGCGGCCAACCAGGCGATGGGCGTGCTTTCCTTTAGGAAAACTTAAGGCACAATAAGCAAAAGATAATGCCATAAAGCCAGAAAAAATGTGTATGATACGCAAAATATGTATGGTTGATGTTAGCATGGCGGCGTTCCTGTGAATGTTACCTGATTGTTATTCTTAAATTGAGAGAAGATTTTTGTCAAATGACGAGAGCCATTTTTTGAAAATACCTACGAATTATTTGCAAGATCTCAATATCTCGTTTGGTAAAGGCGCTTATTACGCTGGTTTAGATGTACCTTGTGCACATGTGTTACGGGATGTCGAGAAATGAAATGTCAATAGACTCTAATAAACCATTATCATTAGTGACACCATTACAATTGGGCCGTGTACAATTTGCGAATCGTTTGATTCAAGGCCCACTTGCTGGTGTGAGTGCCGCACCGTTTCGACGACTGTTCTACCAATATATTCCGCCGGCCTATACCGTCACAGAAATGATATCTGCACATGATGTATTAACAAAGCATGCACTCAATTCACGTTACTTGTACCGTGCTCCAGAAGAGTCCCGCCTTTGTTATCAGATCGCGGGTGTGGATCCTAAAACCATGGCTGATGCGGCAAGGCGACTACAAGATCTGGGCGCTGATTTAATTGACATCAATTGTGGTTGTCCTAAAGCAAAAATTCGGAAAAAAGGTGCTGGCAGCGCATTGATGGATAATACGGCGCAATTGCTTGCTATTGTTCATCAAGTCAGGGCTGCGATTGATATTCCGTTTACAGTGAAATTACGCATTTATGGTCATGAAAATGATTTTTTATTGGCCAAAATGTTGGCGGATGCCGGTGTAGATGCGCTGATTATTCATGGTCGAAAATGGACCGATGATTATGATGTGCCGTGTAATTTACAACAAATCGGTTTTATCAAACAGGCGGTAAACATACCGGTGATTGCCAATGGTGATATACATGATGCGGCTTCATTGTCACATGCCGTAGAAACATCTACGGCGGATGCTTATATGATTTCCCGAGCCGGATGCGGGCGCCCTTGGCTATTTCAACAGCTGCTAGATCAGTCAATAACAGAACCATCTTATACAGTCAGATTGGCGCATTTTATGCAACACATTCGTGATTTATCTCAGCTTGAAACGCCATTTCAAGCAATCATGCAAAGCAAAACACTGGTACGATATTATTTCCGACCATTCCTCAGCCCACAGCAATTACAAGCCTTCTACGCCTTAAATGACCTCGATGCTATAGATCAATGGGGTCAGACTCGATTGAAAAATGATTGCGATTACTAGTAAGAGATTTTAGAATTTGTTGAGGCCAACCCCAAGGATGAAGGATCATGACCAGACTACCGCGTTATGTAATACCCGGTATTCCGCAGCATATTATTCAGCGCGGTAATAATCGTAGTGCAATATTTTTTAGTGAAAAAGACTATCTATTTTATTCAGAAAAGCTTTTGCAAGCATCTCAAGAGCATGGATGTATTATCCATGCATACGTTTTAATGACAAATCATGTTCATTTATTGGCCACCCCGCTGTATGAATGTAGTATCAGTAAAATGCAGCAAATGATAGGGCGCTATTATGTTCAATATTTTAACTACCAATATCAACGCACAGGTACATTATGGGAAGGTCGTTACAGAGCTACGTTAGTTGATACAAAGCAATATTTATTTAGATGTATGCATTATATAGAAATGAATCCAGTAAGAGCTGGAATGGTGAAAGAACCAGGGAATTATAGATGGTCTAGTTATTCTCACAATGCGTTGGGAGTGAATAATGCGCTTATTACACCCCATGAGGAATATCTTTCGCTGGGAAAAACTTATTCTGATAGACAGGAGGCCTATGTGAAATTATGTGCTACTTTATTGTCTTCAATGGACTTAAACCATATTCGAGAGATGACCAATAAAGGATGGGTATTAGGAACAACGGCTTTTAAAGAAGAGATCGAGAGTATTAGCAATCGACCCATTGAGCCTGTGTTAAAAGGCGGCGATCGTAGATCTCGGCAATATCAAGAAAAAATCAATCGAGTCTGACCCCATTGATTTTGCCGAGCGTGATATGAAACATGATCTGGTGTCCTTTGAAGGTAGGTTGTATAGCCAGGTGGTGCATTTGGCGTAATCGCTCTAATGATGGTGACGTGATGGTTAGTACATAGTAAAACGCTGTTTCGAATTTGATTTTTAATAACTTTCCGATTTGAAAATGATGAATTTGGCCCATGTTTTCTGTCATCAATTGAGCATGTTCTTCCGGATAAATAGCAGAAATGTGGGCGCCAATCGCATCTTGATTTTCAAAATAGTCTGGTTTTTCAATGCAAGAGTTGAAAGTGTTAAGGAAAGGATAGGCGTGGTGAACAAAACGGTCATCAATCTTCAGATAGCAGTAATGATCGGTTTGTGCTATCCAGCCTTTGGTATTTAGGTTATCAATGGATTTTAATAAATCGTTGCACGGTAGCTCAGTTAATATCAGTCGGTGTTGGCTCATGCTCAGAAATTTCCGTTTTGTTCAAGAGGGATCAATCGAGTCTGACCCCATTGATCTCAAAATCAATTAATTCTTGTTCTAGCTTCCATTGTAGCTGGGCTTTTGGGTTGTTTTCAATCCATTTGAGGCATATTTTGCTCGATAAAGTATGGCATTCGGGTACAGGAATGTGGCGAGCGGCATCTAGCCATAAGCTTTTTCCTGGAAGAAAACTGTAGGTTAAACCGTTGCGATTGATCTGCTTAACCGTTGGGTAATCTAAGTGATACTCCTCTACTGCACGCAGATATTCTTTGCTTAAATTTGTCTCTGCAATACCCGCATCATCGGTTGATAAGACGACGGGGACGTGATGATGCAAATAATACAAAAAGGGGTGTTGTGCTCCTTTGATGTTTAGAATTTCTTGATTACTGGTTAAGTTAATTTCAACGGCGATAGATTGCTTAGCCATTTGTTGTACTAAATCAGCATAGTGGTCTTCTGCAAATAGTGCTGTGCCATGACCAATACGCTTAGCATGGCCGTGATTTATCGTGTCCTGAATGTGATTTTTTAATAGAGGATTGCTTGTCATTTCGGATGTTAATTCTCCAGCATGTAATGCAAGAGAGACATCGGGATAATGTTGATGTAAAAAATCTAATATATTCAGCTCTTCTTGAAAGTTTTTAGCTGCCAAGGTAGATTTTTCTGGCTGTACGATATTGACCCCGACAATCAACGGTGATTTTTGTGCCGCCTCAAAACCGATGAGTGCATCGACAAACATGGTATTCGTTGGTTGCGCGCGTAAAATAAAGTACTGAAATTTTACGGTGACTAGGCAAGCAGGTAAGGTTGGATTTTTTTCACAACCAATGAACTGGCGTGCACGTGATAATCTTTGGTTTGCGGATGTTATTTGCTCTTGGATCCGTTGCTGCATCTTGTGATTGGCTAAGAGTACTTTCCTTTTGTCACTCAGTGATGACGCGTGCGTAATGCTCGTTGCTAACGTAGCGTTATCGGAGTTGTGTAGTTGCATGATTTCTAAGTAAAGCAAATGTTGATCAGCGGCATTTTGTATTATTTTAGCTAAAATGGGCGTTGGAAAATCACGATAAATCAAATCTACTTTGGAGAAAACATCAAAAAAATGGTCATATCGCTTGGGATCATTGATGGCCAGATCTCTCATAGACCAAGCATCTATCAGTTGTTTGCGATGTGATGGGTTTTGTAGAAAAAGCCTGATGGGTGTGCCTTGGCAGTTTTGTGGTTCAGAGAGTTGAAATGTTTGCGGATCAACGCAGTAATTCTTTTTTTTAGCCAGTTTAATCAAGGTATTAGCGTCCATACTGCCATCAAAATGAACATGCAGATCAGCGCCTTTGGGCATGTTGTACAAAAAAGATTGGAGCACCGGCGGTTTTTTTTTGATTTGATTGAATTCGCTATTGATATCACTAGAAGCAGCAGCCAGTCCGCATAAAAAATAGGCAAGCATAGTGAAGGTCGATGCTATTGTAGACTTAAATAAATTCAATTTGTTCTCTGTTTTGTCATTTAGGGGTCTATAATGATACTATTAAGATAATTATTTTTCTATTATGTTAAATAAAACAGAAGCAAATGGCCTAATTGGTCAAATGGGGCAATATCCTAGGCCGATTGTCGACAAAGTCAGTAGCTGTCTTTCCAGCGATGTGCGGCAAAAGCGCCTCTATCAAGGGGTACCTGCCAGAAGCGCTGCAGATCCGCTTTTGCATCGCAAAGCCTTTATTGAGTATTTGACTCGGCACGCTCCTCGGCCACCTGGGCAATCGGCGTATACCATGTCAGGTTTTTTGGGCAAAGAGGGCCTTGCTTTGTATAAAAGTGCTTTGGCAGAAGAGGTGAATAGCCAAGCATATCGCGATGCGCTATTTAACAACTCAGTCCGGCATTATGAAGGCAATGCGTTAAGTTGTCGCGTTATCATACCTTTTGCTGGCGCATCTGCTACGGGTAAAACACACGCCTCATCGGCGGTGATGGATGCCATTGCTGAGACCGTGGGGGTGACATCCGCGGCAACTGGCAATGACGTGCTCGTTGTTGATGGTGCGATAGCCAGATCAACATCACAAGTTAGAGACTTGGTCGTACGCCTAGCAACCAACCAGGGTTGTCAGCAATTAAATGACTTACATAATCAAAGCGCCGAATTGGAAAAAGCCAAGCAATGTATTCAAAATGTTGGTTTTGCAAGTGCAATGCATTTGATGATTATCGAAACATTTACTAAATATGGCGTGAGTGGGGGATATTTTATTTCATTTTCCTCCATCCTGAAAAATATTGCCCACGCAAAAGATGCGGCAGTGATCTTCTGTCGCATGAAGGGACATGAGGTTGATTCCCAGCAGGATGGTGGCCATCGTTTTCAACAATTTAGATCACTCATTTCTAAAATGGGTGAGAAACGCGCATGGTGGCAAAAAAAACCAGAGAAAGTGAGTTTGGATTTATCAAAACCACAGAAACTACCCGAGTTTAAAGCCTATGTTCCTGATGGTTTTGTGTATGGTGACAGGGGTTCTAAGTTGGCTGAAGAATGGGTGAAAAAATATGTTCCCAATGCTGTTGTTCTTCATGTGACAAACGACTTGTATGCTTATAAAAAGAGAGATGAGAATACATGGGGCGAGGCCGAGGCAGCGGATAAAGATATTTTTATTTTCTCCAAGCGTGTTTACGATGCCTGGCTCAATGAGCCGGAAGGATTATCGTTACCTGATTACAATGAACAACATGCCCGTGATTTTGGGCCGTTGGTTGAGCAACAAAATCAACTGGCTAAAGTGTCTTCTGAACGCGATAAAGCGGTCGATGATAACGTTCAATCCTCTGATTTTGATGCAACGGATTTGTCGATACCTATTGATGCGGATACTTTAAGTGAACAGGATCTAGATGCGTTATCCGTTGTATCCGCATCGTCTGTTGGCACAGGCGAGTTGGCATCTTCATTTATCAGTGATGGCAGCGCCTCACCTATTGATGCACATGTTTTAAGTGACGCATTATCAAGCTCCTCCCAATCATCATGTGATTCAGATATCAGTGATGGCAGCGCCTCACCTATTGATGCACATGTTTTAAGTGATCCATTATCAAGCCCTTCTCAATCATCATGTGATTCAGATATCAGTGATGGCAGTGCTTCGCCTATTGATGCACATGTTTTAAGTGATGCATTATCAAGCTCCTCTCAATCATCATGTGATTCAGATACAGCTAAAAGTCAACAACATCCGCCCGCCACGGTTAAGGGTCGATTGAAAGCTTGGTTAGGATTTAATACTCACGATGATGCCTCGGAGAATGAAGAAGAAGAAACCAATTCAACAGATCCTAAACCCTTCTAACGTTCAGCCAATGGCGTCAACTTAAAAAATGTCTTTGCGAGCATCACGAAGCAAGCCAAAGTGCAGTACACAGAACCGTGGATTGCTTAGCAAAGCTCGCAATGACATCTTAAGTTGACGCTATTGAACGTTCAACTGATACGGAGCGAGTGCAATGATGGCTACATAACCAAATCCAGGGTTTTTATGGCTTTTTTCCCCCCTCTTTTTTGCAGTAAGGCTTGTGCGCGTTGAATAATCAATGCTGTATCGGCATGTGATTGTTCAATATCTTGATTATTCAACGCCATTTTTTCCTGCTGTTGAGTTTGCTGTTTGATAAGTGTCTCTGCGTTGATATAAATGGCTTCTAAATGGCTCAGATCAGGTGTGTGTGGTTTTACCTCCAATTCTTGCGGTGTTTTATCAAGCAGGCATAGCTGATTTGTTTCGTTTGCTGCCATTTCGCTTAATGTTGTAAATATCGGTTGAAATGCTTCGTAACAACGCACGATTAGCCCCGTCACCGCATGCAGGGCCTCCGTTTCTTTTCTTAACAATATTTCATCTTGTTGCAAATTGGTATGGATGACGTCTATGTTTTGTGTTGTTTGTATGAGCTGCTCTGACTGAGAAATGGCGATATCTTGCGTTGTTTGCAATACCTGACTGACTTCTTGTAATTTTTGTGTGATTTTGTCGATTTGTTCGGTGAGGTTTGTTTTGGCAGTGCTTAATGTATTAACCATGGTTTGATAGGAAATGACCTTTTCACCGAGTTGTTGATGTTGTGAGGCCAATTTTTCAAGATGTTCTGTCATTTGGCAATTCATTTCACACAGGTTGACCATGACTTTTTTCAAACTGTCGGAGAGCGTTGCAAAATGAGTCACGGCATCATTCAATGAATGTTCCATTTCCAGTACATCTTCACACAAGCGTTTGTTGCGTTTTTCTGTCGCAGCATAATGATTAATAAATAAAAATGCCGCGAACAAATAAATGCCGGCGGCAGTACAACCTAAAGCGATTGGCATATGGCATAGTGCCCCAATACCAACGGCTATACCGATGATAATGAGTGCAAACAAAATTTTAAGCCACCACGACCGTGAGCCATACCATTCGGCAGCACGGCTAAATAACCCTTTTTCAGCATTATAACGCTGCATTAGTAAATCTAAATTTGAGCGTACTTGAATGAGGGTTTTTTCCTGCTGTTGCATATGTTGTAGTTGACCCAATGCTGTTTGGCGTAGCTCATTGACGGTTGGTGTTGCATCGACGGTGGCATTGTTCTGATTCGATAGTGTTAGAATCGTCTCGGATATGTTCATTATTTTCTCCATTAACATGAATGTCTTGTTTTAGTTTTTTTCGTCAGATTATCTGTTTCTAGCGAAATAAACGCATCGATGTGGTGTTGGATTGACACGGTTCTCCTTTCATTTTAAGCGATTCTGACTCAACGATTTTAGAAAAGTCTTCGACAAGCAGCGACAAGAGTTTGTTTTCATCAAACAGTCGTTTGACTTCTTGATATTGATGCTCATTTTTAGTGGTTGCATTTTCTAGCGAGGCACTTAAATCCAATACTGTTTTTTCTAGCTTATCGATGGTTGCGGTGAGCAGTTTATTTTGTTCTCTCAAATTTTCTACGTGCTCATTTTCCAATGAATTAGCCTTGCGAAAGATATTAAATTTTAAATGAAAATTAGTAATCTTAAGTTGTAATTCTTGTATGTGTTCGATACAGACCGAGGCGTCATGAGAGGCTTTTTGCTCACACTCTATCAATTTATCGATGGTGTTTTTAAGTAACGCGTCTTTTTCGTCTAGATTTTGCTCTTTTATTTTTAAGAGATCGTTGATGTGAATGAGCTCCGTGTTTAAACCGCTTATTTTTGTGCTCATTTCAGCCAATTTGATTTCCCCTCTTGCAGCAACTTCACGTATGTCATAAGTGACATTTTCAAACCTCTCTGTAATCTCCGTGCTGGTATCGATCTCTTCTTGAAAAGACGTAATCGTTTGATCCAGTCTTGTTTGTTGTTTTTGAGTTTGAGATAAGATATCTCGGACGTTTTGATCTGTTTGCATGACAATATCCTCGGCTTCTTGTCTGGTTTGTTTATCTCGCTCATGCTGTTGCTTTTTTAAACCCGATAAATCCGTCTCGTTTCTGCGCCTGGCCATCCTAAATCCAGCAAAAAATGCGGCGATAGCGACAATCACGCCGCCGATACAGCTAATGATCATGGGCAGTAAGTAACTCGCTCCAACGGCAGCGGCCGCCGCAGCTAAACCAATTTCTAATACAGGCATGTTATTCTCCTTTTTTGATTATATGTAAGCGCAAATTTCTTCACGACGTTCGTTTTGTTCCTCAATACGTTTGATGCTTTTACGAGCGAAAAAACTGCCGGTTAGTAAGCTGGTCGTTAAAAAACCAGCGCCACTACCGGCACAAATGAGTGGGATGAAGGGGATCGGTACTACGTGAAAAACACCCAGTAAAATAGCGCCAATTGCGGCAAGCAAAATCAGAGCCGCTAATATCCGGACTGACGTTAAGCTGATAAAAGTCAACATCAGATGGGGGTGAATCACATCATAATTTAAATCTTGTTTGAGGCGCTTTTGCATGACTTTAAGAAACACCGCTTGACGTCGATGCTCATTTTGAATTTTACTCGTTTGGTGCATTGCTCGAACGTAAGCACATCGTGCGATAGTATAGGTATCGCGATAAACGTGCATGGCGGCGCGCTTTGCGCGATTGCGTGCGGCGACATCAGTGACACGAATGGTTTCAAAAGTTGGGTTAACACTGGCAGAAAAATCGTGAATGGCTTTGTCAGGGGTTTCAGCTAACGACATGAAAAAGCGTTTTTGTGTTGCTTGAGCGGGTAAAATCGCGGCGGAATATTGTTGCCATTCTGCCTTGTAGGCGCTGTCTGACATTAATTTTCTTGTCGCAGCGTCGGTAACCCGCGCTGAAAACGTAATGGCATCGGTAACTTCCACATAAAAAGCAGCGGCTGCTGTGAGTGCTGCGAAGTCGGCAATATCGGGGTGATGTTTGGCGGCAGCGAGGGTTGCTCCTTTATGTGCCGCGGCTTTTGCATATTCGCTGGGTTGGGCTCGTTTCAGATAAGAAGTGAGCGCGAGGTCAACCAAGGCATCAATCATTGGACTTTGCATGATCATTCTCCATTTGATCAAAGTCAGTACTTACACAAAACATCGATGTCGAGGCAAATTTTATTTTTAATGAGGGCGTTTAGATGACTAAATGACCGAATTAAAAATAAAATCCAACGAAGAGATACGTTGTTTTGTATAAGTCCTGAAAGTGTAAAAAAACGTGCGTTACAAGCGGGCTGTTTGTCTAACGAAATGTTAGAAGAGGCCTGCGGTGTATTACATGCGTTTTAAGCAAAGGGAGTGCTTTAAAAGCTTATGAAAGTCGATGTACTTGAGCTGTATGTGTTGTCGGCGTATTAAATGGATCGCAATGAAAGATAAAAAAGCAGAATAAGTGAGGTACATGGTCTCGATTCCTTATGATGACGTTGGACTAACTACCAGTATTTTCCATTATTACCAGTAGATCGACGTCATCATAAGCAATTTTTTGAAGGATGTCATCTCTTTTTATCATTTTTTTCAACGAACTGATTTAGGCTGTATAGATTCTTTCGTGCCAGTGATAAAAACACAAAAAACCCACTTTGTGTTTTCAAAGCGGGTCAGCTTTATTCGTGTTTAAATTAATGGTGGTGGACCACGACGTCCAATTAACCACATCACCAAACAAACGACAAATAGCGCGATGAATAAGAAAAACAATATTTTTGCAATTTCCATTGCAGCGACAGCAATTCCACCAAAACCAAACAGTGCGGCTATCATGGCAATGACAAAAAAGACAATAGCCCAGGTTAACATGATAATCTCCTTTTTTAGGAACAAACGAATGTTCTCTTGTACAAATTATAGTACAAAAAAAGGCCAGCAATCTTGGTTAATTAAACAAAATAGCCAAAACGCTACGCTCACATGAATCAATCTTGACCTGTGGTGCATTTACAATGGCATTCACTACGCGCACAAACAGCAACATAATTGTCGCCACATTGGTTATTACAATCACTCGCACATCCCTCAGCGTCACCGTCAGTACAGGCATAACTATATCCACTACATAAAAACATGACATAAAAACATAACATAAACGCTCTTAAAAGTTTCATTTTTTCGGTCTCCATTTTTTAAGGAACTAAAAAAAATTTTTAGTCATCATACAACATGATTTTTTTTAACGGTTGAAACGATAACAAACACCCTTGTATCTTAGACACAAGCGCTATTCGCCTCTAAAATGCAACTGACGGTGATTTAACTATAGAAATCAATATTAAATAAATCAAATAAATGGTTTTAACAATAAATGATTCTCTTTGTTTGGCACTAAGGTACCTAGTACTCTTTTCTCTCTTGGAAAGATACTAGTTTGCTCAGGCCGAACGGTTTAACCTCAATTAAAATCGCACCCTCACAGACCCTAAACTATGACATGAGCACATTAACTTGATAGAATTCGCTAAGACTTAAGCATTCATAATTATTTTTGTGCTATAATTGTACAATGAAGTTAATCAAACGGGGTGGGTATTGATATGAGCTCTGAAGAACGTGAAGTGTCCTCGGAAAAAAATGACGGCGTGACGGAAAGCAACCAGTCAACCAATGACACCGCACCATCGTCGTCGGTTGGACCTGTGAATGATGAAAACGCAAGTCTCAATCCAGCCCCTGCTGCGCCGTCGCCTTCAGATTCAGGCAAAAAAAGGTCAAGAGACAAAGACGAAGGTCCCCAAGAAAAAAGTGCGTGGGAGCAGGCTAAAGATAAGCAAAAAAAGCAGAAAAAAGAGCCAGAAGGCCCTAACGCCCATGTTAAAGCACTGAGCGTAGGCGAGCAGCAGCTTACCAGTATAGCCCATGAAATGGGTGAGCTCCAATACAGAGCGGCTATGCGGTTGGCTGATAATACTGGCGGAGAAATATCTAGAAAATGGACCGAATTTAGACAAAATTCTGACTCTGAGCAGAATGCTGAGCAGAATGCTGAGCTGACAACAGCAGCAGAAGGGTTTGATGAAAATACCGCGTTGATAGATGATGAAACAGGGGCTGAAATGATGGAGTTTGATGCATCACGAGCGCCATCGCCATCACCATCCTCTTTATCAGATGACGATATAGACGATACTGATGAGACTGACTTAGAGAGTGTCGATGACGCTAAGTTCGAGTTTGGTAATGAACCCAAGCCTGTTGTTGAAAGTGGCGCCGAGCCAGGTGGGGCTGATAGAGGTAATGATGACGCGGTCGGTGTAACACCGTCTGCTGACACGGCTGGATTGGATCCGCTTGGTAGTGGTGCGAAAGTGACAGATAGACTTGCAAAAGGAAAAAAACTCGATGATAAAGGTAGTCCGTTGTCAGGAGAAAACGCTTCTGTTGAACCGGATGCAACACAGAACCCAGAATCAGGAACTGCAACTCCGACAGCTTAGGGTCATGGCTAAGTGAGCAGGTAATGAAGCGTCTTTTATGATAAATGCATCGATACAGACGATTGTCCTCGCCACACAAAACGCGGGCAAGATTCGAGAGTTTCAAGCAATGCTTGCCCCTATTGAGTGCCTTCCGCAGTCGATGTTCGACATTCCCTCTGTTGATGAAACCGGCCTAAGTTTTGTGGAAAATGCCATTCTTAAAGCCAGACATGTGAGTCAGTATGCCAATGCGCCGGCTTTGGCAGATGATTCCGGCTTAATGGTGAACGCCCTATCCGGTAAACCAGGCATTTATTCCGCTCGTTATGCCGGAAAAGATGCTGATGATGCGACAAATATTGCTAAGCTAATCGAGGCTTTAAAAGAGGTCCCAGAAAAGCAGCGTGGTGCACAGTTCTATTGCGCCCTGGCAATGGTTCAACACGCCGATGATCCCGCGCCCTTGATTGCGGTGGGGCAGTGTGTTGGGCAAATTGGTTTTACGCCTCAAGGAACAAACGGTTTTGGTTATGATCCCGTGTTTTTTTTGCCTGCGTACGGATGTACTTTCGCGGAGCTAGCGCCCGCGGTTAAAAATACCATCAGTCATCGCGCTCAAGCGCTGGAAATGTTGCAGTTATACCTTCACAAGCCCGGTCAACAGGCGTGAACATTTTCCGTCACAACGTCACTGAGTAGGCGACAGATGGTTTGCGCGATCTCCTCGCGTGCTTTCGGTAACAAATTGCTAGAAACCACGACGTAAGGTTGGTTCAAATGCTCATCACGTATAAAGGAAATATCGCATAAGTTATCCCAAGCGGACAAATCATGAAAACCCATGGGGGTTGAGTGATGTGGCAACCCCAAGTACTCTTTTTCAGACAGTGGTGAAATGAAATTTTGCCATAAATTCATATAGATAATAAATTGGTCTACACGTTTAAAAGACGAAAAATAAACGCCCAGCTGTAAGACTTTGTACTCCAGCCGCAACTTATTCAAAAACAAACAGTACAAACTGATAATCAATTTAAGTGCGGAAGTCTTTTTTTTCTGGCTGTTTTTAGCCGCTAAAAAGGCCAGTTTTAGAATAGTCGATGCACGTGAAAAAGAGGCGTGCTCTAAAGCAGTTTGTCGAATTTTTTTTGCACGAATTAACAATGGGGTGTGCAGCGTATCTTCGATTTTGATGGGATCCACACTTAAGAAACAACCAATGGTATTATCGTAAGCGCGATCTTGTCGTGTTGATTTTATCATATTGATAACGCTGCTCGTTGCTTGATGTTTAGTTATCGAACGTAACGTGTGATCGACTGCCGCACACAAGATATCCTCTATACTGAGATGATTTTGCACACAATAATCATGTAGGGTAAGTAGCAAGTTATGTGAAAAAGGATGATAACTCGAATACGTTAATTGACGCACTTTCATATCACGCACAATTAAAGCACGCGGAAATACAAATAACGCCGTGTTATTCAAATAAGTTTGCCAAAACTGGCAGTCTTTTTCAAAGTCCGTGGCAGTGCGAGCATGCTCTTGAGCAACGTAGTCATGAAATGACTTTACCGGCGTCATGTGCTCGATCCAATGGGATAATTGCGTATGATTTTGCTCTAGAAACAGCACATAGTAATGAGATAAATCTTGCCAAAAAAGTTGAATAGATATTTCATCCGCAATTAAGTGTGGGATACAGAGCTGCAACTCAACATGCTGGTGAGCCAAGTAAAAAACCTTTAACATAGCCAGAGGGTGATCCTTGGGCCACGGGTAGGTCTGAGTCAATGTTTGTAACGATTGTCCTAAAATTGATTCGCTTTCATCTAGATCCAGATGGGTGAGATCGATTTCAAACAAAGGTGTCGTGTCCCATTTTTTCTTTAAATACGCGGGATATGTTTTGGCAATATGATGTTGAAAAATATCGTGTCGTGACAGTGTTGCCAGTAAAGCATGCTGCAATACATTGAAATTGATTTGACCTTCAACACGTTTGCGAGAAACCAAATTTAATTGACATGCTTTGGGTTCAAACGTTTTAGAAATCCATAACAACAACTGAAAATCACTGAGAGGTTGTCTGTCTATACGTGTTTTTTTGAAAACAGCAGGCCAAAATGAGGCAACGGTTTTTTGTATAGGTTGAGAGGAGGGTTTGCGTGTCAAGCGTGTTCGCTTACGCTTTTTGAGAACCTGCGCGAGCTCTGTAATCGTTTCTGTTTGATAAAACTCAGCTAAAGTGATTTTTTTATTTATTTTTTGAGTAATCGTCGCAACAATCCGTGCTGCATGCAGTGAATGTCCTCCCAATGCATAGAAGTTATCATCCCTATCCACATGTGTTAGCTCAAATTCTTCCATCCATATTTCGATTAATTGTTGCTCGAGTTTACTGTGATTTTTTTTATTCAATGTGGGTTGCGGTAAGTCAGGTACTGGCAATGCTTTTTCATCGAGCTTTCCATTGGTCGTTAAGGGAAAGGCATCTAATGCAATGAAATGATTGGGGATCATGTAATGGGGTAGAAAATTAACCAAATAACGCCGTAACTCGTTATAGCTGGGTAAGGTTTTTTCTTCAGGGGGGATGCAATATGCATATAAAGTGAGATGATCCGATACGAGAATAACGGCATCTTGAATGTGTGTATGTTGCCGTAAGCAGTGCTCGATTTCTCCTAATTCAATACGATAACCACGTATTTTGATTTGTCTATCTGTACGGCCATAATATTCTAATATGCCTGCCTTATTTTGCTTGCATAAGTCGCCGGTTTTATAAAATCGGGGTGATATTTGCGGTGTTAAGCAGGGCGTTTTTGGAGCAGAAATGTGAGTAGGATCATCTACAAATTTTTCGGCTGTTAACGTCTGTTGACGGTGATAACCGCGTGATAAGCCACTCCCTCCTAAGTACAACTCGCCGATCTCTCCTGGTTTAACGGGCTGCTGTTGGGCGTCAAGTATTTGATACACGACATGAGGGGCTGGGTGCCCAATGGGAATATTAGGTTGGTAATCATCGACGTTGCTACTGTTAATACCATATTGTGTGACACCGACCGTGGTTTCAGTTGGGCCATATTCGTTGAAAAGCGTGTGATGGGGAAATTGCTTCAACCATGCTTGGCAATCCACGGTTGGCAGATTTTCTCCGCCTAAAATCAGCGTTGTTAAGGCAGGTAGATCAATGGGATGCTTACGAAGCTCGTGTAGCAGCACTTTTAGATAACTTGGCGTGAGTTTGATAAGCTGAATCTGGTTACTTTTTAAATGGTTGAGATAGGCCCGTGGATTTTGTTTTATTTCATCGTCACACAAAATAATAGAACAACCTATCATGAGTGGCAGGATTGAGGTGGTGACAGCCATGTCAAAGGTATAATAGCTTGAATAATCAATACGACACCCTGGCTTTATTTGGGTGTATTCTTGAAACCAATGACAATAATCGATGACACTGTGTTGCTCAATCAATACCCCTTTGGGCGTGCCGGTAGAGCCTGATGTGTGTATCATGTAAGCCAAATGATGCGGTTGCAATGCTGTTTGCTGTACCGTTGATATGGTCTTCTGTGACAGCATGGTTTCAACACACAATACGCGCGTTTTGGTTGCAGTAAATCGTTTGCTTTCTTGTTTTGTCGTGACAATCCACGGAATATGGTTAATGCGTAATAGCATCCTAAGACGTGCATTTTGATGTAAAACATCCAGCGGGACATAGGCACCCCCTGCTATCAAAATACCTAATATTACAATCAGCTGATCAACGCATCTTGGTAGGCAGACAGCAACCAAACTATCTGGTTTTACCCCGGCTGCTTGTAAAGCACAAGCCACTGTCGATGCTTTGGCGTGCAACTCACCGTAAGTCATGGTCCGATGATGGTGATGTAAAGCAATCGCCTGTGGATTTGCAATGACTTGTTTTTGAAACCACTGATAGATCACATCCATTGTCTTCCAGAAAAATGTAGGTTGCTTTAAAAAATTGCAAATATCTATTATGCTTAAATGTAAATGTCAGTAAGTCAGGATTTACGAAAAACCTTGCGGTCGATGCGGATTGTATTTTTAATGAGGGCGTTTAGATGACTAAATGACCGAATTAAAAATACAATCCAACGAAGCGCTCGTTGTTTTGCATAAGGCCTGTAAGTAAAAAGTGATGCTATTAACCATTTATATCAGAAGGAGCTGCATGATGGAAACACTTCGTAAAACAAAACCCGCATTAAATGGCAAACATGCGCAATCTGCGCCTCATACTCGGGCAGATTTAAATCAGGCCAAGGCACATATGCATGAAGCAAAAGAGGCGATGAGTGATGCGGTGGGTGATTTATGGGTCGAAGGTAAAAAAATGGCCAATGAATGGTATGAAGATGGTTTACAGCGCTTAAACACCACTGAGCATGAATTAGAGCAATATGCTGATCAAATGGTGACACGAATTAAGAAAAATCCATTGAAAGCGGTGTTGATCGCTGGCGGCATTGGATTTTTATTTGCTTCTTTGTTGAAAAAGTAATGAGCGTTTGGGTCGAGCTTGAAGGGCTGATTGGCAATAAATTTGCAAGCATCAAGACACTGTTATCGATGACTGCACTGGAAGCCAAATTAACACAACTCAGTGTGGCGCCATTTTTGATAACCAGCGCGGTTTTCAGTGTTGTTCTATTGACATTATGGGCGATGCTGATGGGCATATTGGGTTGTCTGATTTGGGAGATGCAACATCGTTTATTGTGGGTATTTTGTAGTTTGTTTGTACTGAACTGCTTGATGCTCTTCGCGTTACAGTATTGGGTAAGGTACCATCTACGCAATATGAGCTTTCAAAAGACTCGGCAGTATTTTAAATGGATTACAACATTGGAAGCAAACACCAATGAATCAACGCAAACGACTGATCAGTCAGCTAGAGAATCTTGATCACCAATTCGTCACACAACAGCGGCGGGTCGCAAAACATGCTCATCGCTTGTCGATTTGGTATCGAGAGTATCGCCAGCCTCTGTGGTTAGGCGCTTTTTCAATCACGGCTGGTTTAACGTATTTGAACTACCAGTTAGACCAGCCTGTTTGGAAAAATAGACGCTGGGTGCAACGCACCCGCTTAAGTGTTTTATGGCTTCTCAATTTTTTTGTTTTCAACCCTAGAATGTTGCGTAAACTGTTAAGAGTGATACGTCAGGAGCAGCTTGTAGCGCATGTATAAGTAATCTGATAAAAAAATAAGATAATTACAGTGCTCTCATGATGACGGGAAAAATTACAAGAAACAGATTGCCCATATATTGTTTTTTGTGTATAATAATTTTACTTGTGCTCGTGCTCACCACGCAATGAAAATAAATGATTTTCCATTTCAATTACAGGCAATATTTAATCGGCATCTAAATACATTGCCATCGACGGAATATGACTATACTGAGCCTCAAGTTGGACAGCATATCCGTTTATCTCAAGATCTTAGTGCGCGCTATTATTTTAATAAATCAGCAGATATGATCGTTTTTTCACCTAAAGATCGTCAGCAATATGAGCAAACCTTAAACTGGCAAATCCTGCAAAGTTATCGAATTTTAAATACGGCCTATGCATCTTGTGTTGTTCAGGAGTCTGTAAAAAATGATTTGGTTGTTTTGAAAGAGGTGCTTGAAAAAACAGATTATCTAAGACAATTGTTATCTGATATCGCTCAAGGCTTAATTCGACCTAATTTGGTGTGTTCTGGTCATGGTGGTTATCATGTTGATGACGGCTTCATTAATATGATGTTATTTGATGCGACGGTTATGGTTGTTTCAGGGCTTGGAGCAAGCTTACAAGAGGGTTTGGGTACTGGTTTGGAAAATGATCAGTTGGATCTGGACGAGCTGGTTGTCGTTGATCAAAAAAAACAAGTGGTGTCTTTGTCAAAAATAGACACCTATCCAACAATGTTTAGCAAATCAAGAAATAAATCGGTACCTAACTTTCGCCTTGCTGATAGCTCATCACTCCCGAAGCCACGTGTTATTGAGCCATTAACAGGCAGAGTCTTACTTGACTCGCACTCTCTCGCTTTGGGGAAAAAATATTTTTCATTATTCGACATTTTGAGAAAATTTGGTGACAAAAAACGTTCAATTACTTGGGCCGCTTGTACAGGGGTTCGTGATTGTCATAACAAAAAAACAGGGGATTTTCTAGGTTATAGCTGGACTGATAAAAAATCGTTAAAAAGGGTTTTGGAAAACGAAAGCGAAGAGGAAGACAAAAAACAATGTCGAGTCAAATCATTTTCTTAACGAAGCAAGCAGTTATCTAAATCTTATCTAAATTAAGAATATCCATAATCGATTTGCCTTGCTTCAATCGTTTGATAATGTCGATTTCTCTAATTGCGATTGCTTTTGCTTTTTCAAGGATGACATCGGCATCGTTTTCTGCGAAAACAATGACACCGGAGGCGTCGGCAAAAACCAAATCACCTGGCTCAACTTTCACGCCGCCACATTGTGTGGGTTGATTGATTTTACCATTTTTGAGCTTTAAGGCCCCATGGGGATTAGATCCTCGTGCAAATACCGGGAAATTGAGCTTAAGAATCTCATCTACGTCGCGACAAGCGCCGTCAATCACCACGCCGGCAACGCAGCGAACTTGGGAGGCGTTTGCAAGCAAATCACCAAAATGTCCTGCATCCATATGCCCATGCACGTTAACCACCAAAACACAGCCTGCCGGCGCCATACTGACCGCTTGTATAATAGCAAGATTATTACCACCACTGCATTCGACAGGATACGCGGGCCCAAACATTTTCATGGTTGGACTGAGTGCCTGAATACCATAATCCATAACGCGAACAAGACCGATTGCCGCATCAGCGACATTTCCTGTCGATAAATGACAAAGCTCTGGTGTCCAAGAAAGACTATGGCTCACAACAATACTCCTTTATCTCTCAGGACTTACGAAAAACATCGAGGTCGAGACGGATTGTATGATTAATGCGGGTGTTTAGATAACTAAATGACCAAATTAAACATACAATCGAACGACAGAGATCGACGTTTTGCGTAAGTCCTGTCTCTATTACTTTGAGTGTAGCACATAGCCTTGATTTTTTGGTGTTTCGCAGTAACCTCGGTTCTGTTACTGCGAAATAGGGCAGTTACTAAGACGCTGTTGGCCCCATATTTTTGATGAGTTGCATGGCTTGTTCGTGTCTGTTTTTGGGTTTTTTTGAGGCGTTGGCTTTCATACCGGCATCATTGACATTGTTGTCTTCAAAATCATTTGCAAACAAAAACGCAGTGAAGTGGCTCTTGCCTGGTAACGCATAAACACACATTGGTAAATAGGTGTTTTCATCTAACTGATAGGTTACTGGTGTGGGTGTTTCTAATGTTAATTGGCTCAGGATCTCTTGCGTTTTAGTCGCGGGGTTATCCGTAAAAGATGCTGGCACAGGATATAATATGACACCTTTATCAGCCAATTCTTTTCCATTTTTATCAAACGCAACGGAAACAAATTTTACGGCTTTTTCTTGTGCGCTGTAAGCAAAAGGCAAAGAGAGCTCAACATGGTAAGCACTTAACTCATTGGCAGCAGGACATTGCAACAGGTGATCGGCGTGTGCAGCTTGCATACCGAGAAAAATAGATGCGGTTAGACATGATTTTGTTAAAATACGATACATGATATGTTCCTTGATTTTATAAAAATCTGATTCTACATTGATCTTCATGATCAAACAATGCCTTTCATGAGCATAAAATGTCTGGTGAAAATTAAAAAAATTGCTATGCAGGATTTACGCAAAACCTCGCTCCCCAATTGTCAACCGACTCTAGGGCGTGTCATCAATTAGTATTTTCGACCTAAAACCGAGCTAATTTGCGCAAATTTTAGTTCGAATTCGTTAAATAGGGCTCGCTATTCGCCTCATTCAAACTAAAATTTGCGCTAAATTATCTCAATTTTCGCCTCGAAAAACTAATTGATGACACGCCCTAAGTGATCGAATTAAAAATAAAATCCAACGAAGAGATCGATGTTTTGTGTAAGTCCTGCTATGGTATGAATACCGTAACGCAAAAATCGTAGCCTATGCTAACGTGTTTATGTGCAGATAAACCTCAGACTGAAATCATCAATGTCGACAATCAGGAGCGGCTTGCGGCTGCTGTTTGGATTGATTTGCTTTTTCCAACCAAAGAAGAAGCCACATTGGTGGAGGCACATTTGGGATTTAGCATTCCGACACGCGCTGAAATGGTTGAGATTGAACTTTCTAGCCGGCTGTATGTCGAGCATGACAACCTTTTTATGACAGCGACCATGGTTGCTCAATCCGAGTCAGATAGCCCTCAATTGGATCCTGTGACATTCATCATGACTGCCACTCAGCTCATCACCATTCGGTATATTGAGCCCATGTCGTTTAAACTGTTTTCAACCCGAGTACAAAAAGCAGATCTACTGCATCGTCGCGCTACTACCCTGTTTACAGAACTACTTGACGCCAGCATCGATCGTTTAGCGGATATTCTAGAGTTGCTTGGCCATCGTTTGGACAACTATTCCAAAACGATTTTTCGTCAGGAACAAGTTGCGCCAGTCAAAACAGACTATCGTCTACTGATGAGAGAACTCGGAGCTACGGGTAATTTAAATACCAAATCACAAGAAAGCCTGCTTACGTTTAATCGTCTGGTTGCTTTTTATGATGATCAATTTCAAGCTGAACAGCATGATAAAAAATTTCAATCACGCTTGGCGACAATCAGCCGAGATATAACGGCTTTGAGTGATCACGCACATTTTTTATCAACGAAGATTAATTTTTTATTAGATGGTACCTTGGGTTTGGTTAACATCGAACAGAACAATATCATTAAGATTTTTTCTGTTGCCGCCGTGATTTTTCTTCCACCTACGTTGATAGCCAGCGTCTATGGTATGAATTTTCACCATATCCCGGAGTTAGATTGGCATTATGGTTACTATTACGCATTAGGAATCATGGGTTTTGCTGCGTGGTTGCCGTACAAGTATTTTAAATATAAAAAATGGTTATAGTGGTATGAGTACATCAAATAAGAATACGTTTTTATTGTTTTTGTTATCGGTCATCGGGTTTATTTGCTGTTATCTATTGAATGGATATTTGGCGCACCATCTCAATATTTACCTTTATGCCGATTACAGTGTTGCTTTGAGATTTCTTGATTTTTTGGTGTGTGTTACTTTATTTGGCACCGATGTGAGTGCGGTTTGCTATTTATCAAAATACCTTTTAAATCATCAAAATTTAACCTTAGAAGAATACATTCGTTGGAATATAAAACTCGTTAGTGTCAATATATTGATTATTCGAATCGTTGCTTGGCTATTATTTACGGGCGTGATGATTTTGCATGTCTTGGGAATTCGTCGTATTGAAAGTTACTCTATTTTAGTTTTTGTCGTTTGGATAGCGCCGTTTGCTGCATCATTTAGGTTAATCTGTAGTTTCTTGACGGGTCTTGATCTGTTTATTTCGTCTATGGTGATGAGCGGTGTTCTGATTTATCTGGTACAGTTCTTGCTGTTTGCTGGTTTAATCGGGTTTCTTAAACTGAGTCTTTCTTATGCTAATATTGCCCTTGTTTTGGCAGGAACTTATGCCATTTTAACCTTGTTTTGTTATGAACTCCTTGATAAACGTATCCTCGGGATGATGAAGCAAGGTGTTCGGCAGTTTTTTGTGACGCCGGTGATTCATCTGCCCTGGTTTTCTGCTGTATCGAAGATTATTCTCAACAGCATTTTATTTATGTTGATTTGCAGTCTTGATTTATTTATCGTCCGTATTTTTTCACCTAATCCCAAAGATGCAGGATGTTACGCTGCTATATTGAGTATCATTTCGCTGCTTTTCTTAATTCCTAAAAACTTATACCAAGATTTGAAACCGCTCTTGTCCTTTCACTTAACGACACCAGAGGGCCGAGTGATGATACAGAAACAAATTAATCATACCAATCGGATCGTATTTTTCCTCTTAACGGCTTTGGCCCTTCTTATCATCATTTTTTCACAGACATTGCTGAATTATTTTGGCCATGAATACCTTCGAGGGCAAGCAGCATTGATTTTCTTGACGTTAGGCCTTTGGTATACGGGATTAAATCAGTTTTCGGGCATGGTTTTAATTTACGCTAACTTAGAAGGCTTGGCACTCAGAGGATGTTTATTGCAACTGACTTTTGTTGTGTGCCTGACAGTTCCCGCAACGTATTATTTTGGAATCAACGGTACAGCCATTACAACCGGATTGTCGTTCTCGCTAAACAGTTTATATTGTAGTTTTCAACTTAAAAAGCATTTGGGCTTAAACAGCATGGTTATTCCGGGTTACATGCCACCCGTTTTGCGTAAGCAGGTTTGACATTAACAGGACTTACGCAAAACCTCGAGGTTGAGGCGGATTGTATTTTTAATGAGGGAGTTTAGATGACTAAATGACCGAATTAAAAATACAATCCAACGAAGCGATCGATGCTTTGCGTAAGTCCTGATTAAATAGCGCGGCGCAAGCGTGTTGCCAGTTCAATGACCCCTTGCATGGCTTCTTGTTTGTTGGGATTTTCCAGTTGTTTGACCAACGCACTGCCAACGACCACGCCATCGGCTAATGCGGCGGCTGCTTTAGCTTGTGTTGGCGTGGAAATGCCAAACCCAACCACAATCGGTAATGTGGTTTCACGCCTGAGGCGCGTTAACTCGGTCGGCAATGTCTGTGACAATGCCGTTTGTTCTCCTGTCACCCCAGTGCGTGACACATAATATAAAAATTCAGATGCGAAAGCCTGACTGGCTTGAATACGTGCTGTTGTGGTTGTTGGCGAAATCAAGGCGATACGCCCTATCTGATATTTGATCAATAAATCAGATAATTCCCCTGCCTCTTCTATCGGTAAATCCACCACCAAAACCGCATTAACCCCTGACGTTTTTGCCAATGCAGCGAAACGCTCTAAACCAAAACGCAATAAAGGATTAAAATAAGTAAATAAGATAATGGGAATGGCGCATTGCTGCTCACGTAATTGCCGTACTAAATCACAGCAATCATATAAACTGACACCTTGTTGTAATGCACGCATTGCCGATGCTTGATTTGTCGGCCCATCTGCAACAGGATCTGAAAAAGGCACTCCCAGCTCAATCACATCGGCGCCCAATGCGTCGAGTTGCTTTACCAACCGCACGGTATCAGCTAGGCTTGGGTCACCACAGGTTAAGTAAGGAATAAAAAGGGTGCGCTTCTCAAGGATAGCTTTTTGAAATAATGCGTGTATATCCATGTTAAATCCTTAGGTTGATGTTGTGTTTAGCGATAATTTTCAACATCTTTATCACCTCTCCCGGAAATATTGACTACCAGGACCTCGTCCGGTTGCATTTGAGGTGCTCGTTTCAATACATAAGCCAATGCATGTGCACTTTCCAATGCCGGTAAAATGCCCTCTAATCTTGCCAATACAATCGCAGCATCCAGTGCTTCATCATCGGAAGCATGTGTATAATGTACGCGCCCCACAGCGTGTAAATGTGCATGTTCTGGCCCAACGCCTGGATAATCTAAACCAGCGGAAATACTGTGTGTTTCTTGTACTTGTCCATGTTCATCTTGGAGTAAAAAGGTTTTGGTTCCCTGAAACACACCCACAGAGCCACCCGCAAAGCGCGCTGCGTGCTGGCCTTCACTGATGCTTTTCCCCCCCGCCTCTACACCGACTAGGGCAACATCAAGCACGTCTAAAAAAGGATAAAAAAGCCCAATGGCATTGCTACCGCCGCCAACGCATGCCACCATTTCTGAGGGCAATTGACCGGCTTGCTCTAGAATTTGTGCCCGCACTTCACGCCCAATCACCGTTTGAAAATCACGTACCATGGTAGGATAGGGATGAGGGCCCAATGCGGAACCAATAATATAATAGCTGTCAATGTGCGTAACCCAATCACGCATGGCTTCGTTCACGGCATCCTTAAGGGTGCACGCGCCCGCATTCACCGCGATGACGGTTGCACCTAAAAGCCGCATACGTTTTACGTTTAATGCTTGCCTTTGCATGTCTTTAGCGCCCATGTAAACGGTACATTCAAGACCTAATTGCGCGCAGACACTGGCGGTGGCAACACCATGCTGCCCAGCACCCGTTTCCGCAATGACACGCTTTTTTCCCATTTTTTTTGCTAATAAACCTTGGCCCAGTGCATTGTTTATTTTGTGAGCCCCGGTGTGGGTTAAATCCTCTCTTTTTAAATAAATTTGAGCGCCGGCACAATGTGTTGTTAACCGTTGCGCAAAGGTCAACGGTGTGGGACGCCCAACATATTGTTGCATATATATTTTTAGTTCGGCTTGGAAAGCTGCGTCATCGATATAGTATCGATAAGCCGCTTCCAATTCGTGCAATGGTTGCATCAGCGTTTCAGCAGCAAAACAACCACCATAATCACCAAAATAACCTTTTTTCATCTTGTTACCTCTAAAACCGCATCAAAAAAAGCCTGCATTTTTGTCCGTGATTTTTGTCCCGGATGTCTCTCGACACCGCTACAAACATCTACCATGTGTGGTCTGACTTGTTGAATTGCTGCCGCGACATTGTCTGCCGTTAATCCCCCGGCTAAAATCAATCGACGCTGACGAGCCAATTTTTTAGCAAGCGACCAATTCGCCAGTTTACCTGTGCCACCATAGTGTTCACCACTTGGCGCATCCAGTAAAACCGTGACATTTTCAGGACAAGCCAGGATGGTATTTAAATCACCGTCGTGATGAGGGCGATAAGCTTTAATGATCGGGAAAGGCAATGATTGATGTGCTGATAATGGCTCATCCCCGTGCAATTGAAAGGTATCAAAACCAACGTGTTGTTGTATGCGTATCATGTCGCATAAGGCCGTATTCACAAACACACCGACTACTTCAACAAACGAAGGCAGCGTCCGTTTTATCGCAGCCGCCGTTTGCATACATACATAACGGGGACTTTGAGAATAAAAGTTAAAGCCCAGTGCTTGCGCTCCCATTTCAATGGCCATTTGCGCGTCTTCTGATGTAGTAATACCGCATATTTTAATGTGAGTGCTCATCCTATGCTGTCCGTAATTGTGCGAGTGCTTTACCTGGATTTGCTTGTTGCATCAAATGGCCGCCAATTAAAAAACCATCAAAGCCATATTTTGTTAACTGTTGAATATCGCTTGCCGACTGTATGCCACTTTCGGAAATAAAGGTGGCTTGCTCATTAAAGCCATAAGACAATATTTTGGATACCGATAAATCAACCGATAACGTGTGTAAGTTCCGATTGTTGACTCCGATTAATTGCGCGCCCAACGCTTGCGCGATGTGTAACTCTTCTTGTGTATGCACTTCGATCAGCGGCGTTAGCCCAAGCGATAATGCGCGCTGATATAATGCTTCTAAAGTGTGTATTTCAAGAAATGCCACAATCAATAACACCGCATCAGCACCGTATAGTCTGGCTTGCAATAATTGCATTTCATCTAAAATAAAATCTTTCATTAACAACAAAGCATCTGGAAATGCGTTGCGAATCCGTTGTAAATACGTGATGGATCCTTGAAAATAATCCGGCTCTGTTAAAACGGAAACAGCGGCAGCACTGTGGGCTAAATATTGCCCCGCCACTTTAACCGGATCACCCGCCGCAATTTTCCCTAACGACGGACTCGCAAATTTCACCTCAGCAATGAAGCGGGGTGCGCTGGCTTTTTGAAAGCGCGATAAAAATGGATGCGGCTCTCGAGATTGAATGGTGGGTTGCAGGGCTTCCAGTGAATCATGGATTGCCGCCAGACGCTGTTGTGTGCATTCACGCATCTTATTTAAAAATTCGCTCACGGTTATTGTCCCCATGCTGAAGAATAAAACCGAGTATAACATACAAAAGTAATTTTGTAACGCTATAACAATACAAGATTGATGTTACATGAACAGAACCTCAAAAGAATCAATACCCGATGCCGGATGGAACACACTCCTGGTTTGGGGGGGAGCTTTAAGGACCGTTGGCCGCCATGGATGGCGGTCACCGAGCGACATGGACGTGTCTAGCGTGTCCTTAAAGCTCCCCCCCAAACCAGGAGTGTGTTCTGGCACGGATCCTTTAGATTCCTTTGACCCTCTTAATCAACAGAGCCAATCTGACAAAAGAAAACAAAATGTCAATCGGTATTGGCCGTGTTATACTATGCAACTATTTGACAAATAGAGCGGCTTGTTTATGGATTATCACTATTTAAAAGACAAATTGAATCGATTTTACGCGCGTTATATCGGCGGCCAGCAGCGCCCGACTTTTTTTGATATTCAAGCGGTATATCCGGCGCTTCATGTTGTCACCGAACAAATTCAAGTCATTCAAGATGCTTTTCAGCAGGTGTTGACACGGGTCGATGATTTGCCACGTTATCATGATGTTGATCCTGGTGAGGCGGAGATTTCTAATCACTGTGATAAAAAGTGGAATGTTTTTATGTTTTATTTATTGGGACAAGAGTTGCCTGAAGCGCGACGATTGTGTCCACAAGTATGTGATTTGGTGCAGCGCGTACCCAATATGATACAAGCTTTTTTTTCAATTTTAGAGCCAGGTAAATCGATTCCATTACATGAAGGCCCTTATATGGGTTATTTGCGTTATCATTTGGGGGTGCATGTCCCTAAAAATAATCCACCGCACATCATTGTGAATCAAAAGCCTTATGTTTGGAAAGAAGGTGACGCCGTCTTGTTCGATGATTCTTGGCCGCATGAAGTTCGGAATGAAAGTGATGATTATCGTGCTGTTTTGATCATTGATGTGTTACGCCCGATGCCATTTTTACCCCACAAATTAAATCAATTTGTGACTAACGTGATTGCAAGGTATTTTTATGGGCGTCGCGTGATCAAGCGCTCATCGGAATTTTTACAAATTAAACCCCTTTTTCAATAAGTTGTTTACATGATTATACTGAATGAACTGGGCATGACATTCGGCAGCAAATTGCTGTTTTCAGATGTCAGCTTAAATCTCAACACAAACCAAACATACGCGTTAATTGGTGCGAATGGTACCGGAAAATCCACACTTTTTAAGTTGATTCTGGGAGAGGAAGAGGCTAGTCTGGGTGAGATTTTGATTCCTAAAGATGCCAGCATTGGTTGGCTGAAGCAAGATCAATTTCGTTACGAAGATACGCCGATTGATGATGTTGTGCTGCAGGGTAAGCGCACGCTGTGGGCCGCACTCAAAGAAAAAGATGTCTTGTTAGCAGGAGATGATTGGACCGATAAAAAAGGTTTTCGGATTGCTGAGCTTGAAGACATTATTTTGCATCAAGATGGTTATCAAGCGCCGCTTGAAATAGAGGCGATATTAAGCGGTTTGGGCATTGTTAAAGAATACCACCAAAAACCACTGAAAGCGTTGTCAGGGGGCTATAAGCTGCGTGTTTTGTTAGCACAAGCTTTGTTTCAAAATCCATCTATTTTATTGTTAGATGAACCAACCAATCATTTAGATATTGTTTCCATTCGTTGGCTTGAGCAGTTTTTAAAGCATTCATTCAAAGGATTGCTGCTTTTTATTTCTCACGATGTGACTTTTATTGATAATTTGGCGGATCATATTTTGGATATTGATTATGGCGAAATTCGTAAGTATCCGGGTAAATATGAAAAATTTTTGGCCGAAAAAGAACTGATACAAACACAAAAAACCATTGAAAAACGCAGTGCGGAAGAAAAAATTGCGCATTTGCAAAAGTTTGTCGACAGATTTGGTGCTAAAGCGTCGAAAGCAACACTGGCGCGCTCACGCATGAAAATGATTGAAAAAATTGAAGTGCCTGATTTGGTGAACTCGTCAAGAATTGCGCCGCATTTTCAGTTTAAACCCAAACGACCCTCTGGAAAAACGGTTTTTAAATTGAAAGGGCTTAGTAAATCTTTTCAACAAACCCCCTTGTTTCAGCATTTTGACGCCGAAGTTCATCGGCATGATAAAATTGCTTTGGTGGGGGCGAATGGCCGTGGGAAATCAACGCTGATTAAAATGATTCTAGGCATTGTTCCGTTGGATGAGGGTAGCATCGAATCTGGTAATGAAGTCCGTGTGAGTTATTTTTCTCAAGATCACCACGATGTGTTAAATCGTTCTATCAGTGTATTGAATTGGCTTAGAGAAGAGGTCACCGAGGTTACTGAACAAGCGATGCGTAATGTTCTAGGTCAAATGTTGTTTTCCAAAGACACGGTAGATAAAAATATTTTATCCTTAAGTGGTGGCGAAGCTGCGCGCTTGTTATTGGCAAAAGTGATTTTAAGCGCGCCGAATGTCTTGTTTTTAGACGAGCCAACAAACCATTTGGATCTTGAAACCATTGAGGCTCTTGCCGATGCGTTGGTCAGCTATACTGGGACATTAATTTTTGTTAGCCACAATCGTTTTTTTGTGGAAAAAATTGCCAAAAGAATCTGGTCCTTCAATGAACGTGGGCAGATCCGAGATTTTAACGGTCGTTTTCATGATTTTGTGAGCGAGGAGAGTTGATTCACGCTGATAAATATGTTGATATACTGGAACGCGCCATTGCGCTTATCAAAAAAACACATTTGGTCCATATTGAACAGTTGAAGTTCAAAAAATGCAAAATATGCCAAGTTATTTGACATATATTTGTTCAAATGGTAATATTTTTAGATAATTTAACCAGGATAAATCATGTTAAATTCCAGACTGATCGGCGGCATATTACTCATTGTGGGCACTTCAATTGGTGGTGGCATGTTAGCACTGCCTGTTTCCTTAGCCGAAGTCGGTATGTTGAATTCGATTTATTTTTTGATTTTTTGTTGGTTAATCATGACAGGCGGCGCCCTGCTGATTTTAGAAGTAAGCTTACATTGCCCACCAGGCAGCAATATGATCACCATGGCAAAAACCACACTCGGTCTTCCCGGGCAAATTTTGGCTTGGGCTACGTGTTTGGTTTTGTTATATAGTCTTTTAGCGGCTTACATTTCCGGTGGTACGGATGTATTGAATAGTATTTTACAACAGGCTCATGTGCATTTACCCAGTTGGTGCGCATCGGTTTTATTTACAGTGGTCTTTGGTATTATTGTTTATCACGGTATTCATTTAGTTGATTATGTGAACCGTGGTTTTATGTTTGGTAAGCTGGCAATTTATGTGTTGCTGGTTTTCGTGATTAGCCCACATGTACAATTCCAACAATTAAATCATGGTTATTTGCCTGCGATCACCGGTAGTTTAATGATTCTGATCACCTCGTTTGGTTATGCAACCATTGTGCCTAGCTTGCGTGAATATTTTGCCGATGATATCCCTTCGCTGCGGCGCGTTATTTTGTACGGCTCACTTATCCCGCTATTTTGCTATATTCTGTGGATGGTTATTATCATGGGGGTAGTTAAACGAGAGGGGCATGGTGGTTTGATGGCTTTGATGACCAGCGATCATGCGACCAGTGGTTTAACGGTGGCACTGGGCGAAGCCGTTCACAATGTTTGGATCCACGGCTTTTTCCAGTTTTTCACATCCATTTGTATTGTGACGGCGCTGTTGGGTGTCTCGTTAAGCTTATTTGATTTCTTAGCGGATGGTTTTAAGCTCAATAAGAAGGGTGGACAAGGGTTGGGTGTGATAACCTTAACGTTTTTACCACCGTTGATTGTGGTGTTGTTTAAACCGGGTATCTATTTGCATGCATTGGGTTACGCCGGTATTTGTTGTGTTATTTTTCTTCTTTTATTACCTGTTTTAATGGCTTGGCAAGGGCGAAAAATCTATGTTGCTAAAAAAGACACGATTATTTTACCTGGTGGACAAATCAGTTTGATGGTGATTGGTGCCGCCGCAATCGGGTTATTGTGTCTTGCCGTTGTGATGTGATAAATCGTAAGTGTTCACTGCGCACGAGAGAGCGGCCATATTTGATCGCATTTTGAATGCTTCCCGATGTGTAGTATGCTAAATTTTTACGATACTAAAAAAGGTAATATGCGAGCGATTTTATTTCATTCTATTATCTGGCTAATCCTGTGCGTATCAACCGTTTTTGCTGAGTCTATTGATTGTTCCGAAACCGTTGTTCTTAAACCTTATCAACCCCCGTCTTATGCTGATGAAAAGTGGGATGGTTATTGCTCACGGCTTTTTTTACAAAAATATGCGCCGCATGGATTTATGGTCATTTTTGGGGCGAATCGGCAAAATCCGGTGTATCCAGAGGACTATCAGTTGATTTATGAGTTTGCAAAAAAATGGTCGGCAGACAGCGCATCACTGGCATTCCCGCTCGCTACGGGGGGCGGTGGCGGCATTATGCGTGCAGCGACTTTGGGAGCAAGAGACGGGCGTCAAAATGCTAAAGTGTTGAGTTTAGATGTTAATATTTATACCTCCCCTTTAAATTTGAGCGTGGAAAAAGCAGATCCAGAAGATATTCCACGTTATACGTTTGTGTATCGAAGTATGGCCAAACGCGAAGCCGATTTGATCGACTATGCACAAGGCGTCGTTATTAGTCTGGGTGGTATTGGCACAGAGTGGGAGTTTCTAGAAGCCTTAGTCAAAATCCACCTTCAAAAAAAAGCACCTGTGCCGATTATTATTTTGTCAAAAAATGTGGCAGAGTATACGCGTATGATTCGATTCTTGATTAACAAAAACTTGGTGATTAAGCAAATATGTCAATATGTGAATATAGCCGATTCAGCTGATAGTGCGATGGTCCTTCTCAAGGCACCGAAGCTTGTGCGGCAAAGTGACCCGAGCAACCTGTGTTTTTCTTTGATGGTGCCGATGTCAAAGCGCGTGAATAGTTAGTAAATGTGCACGCTGTTTCCCAAAATTCAAGCATTCCCCCTGAACAATTACAACCGTTAAGGTAACCGTGTTCCCTCGTGCGGAGTGAACACTTAGCAGTTAAGTGGACCTCATTAAACATCTCAGGAATTACAAAACCCCAGTTCGTATGCTTTTAAACCTTCGATAAATCAATGATTACTTCGTTAAACGCTCTAAAAAATGCTCACATTAGCGCTGCTAGTGCTGCGCTTTTTTAGAGCGTTTGCCTCGTGCTCATTGATTTCTCTCGATTTAAAAGCATAAAAACTCCGAACAGGGGTTACAAAAAACTCACCGTGTTATTAACGGAAAACAACAACAGCTTGCTTTTCCGTCTGTGGTTGTGGAAGATGTCGTATTTTCGGGTGAAAAGATGCTTACGCTTTTGTCTTTACCAGTGCCTTTGCCTGAACCTGTGCTTGTTGGTATCAGCGTTGCTGATTCTTCTCCTATCTCTAATACACCCCTCTTATTTGCTACTGGTGGAAACATCGCTGTTTTTGGCCGTGGCGACGTTGATGCTTTCTTTGGTGTCGGTGGGCTTTCTGGCCTGGGTTGAAAACAGATCTTAAATGTAGTGACGACACCTGGGGCGTCTTCTTCTGCTAATTCAGTGACATAATTCAATAAAGGCCCTTGATCGTCATACATCTCTATTCGTGTTAGATGAGGATAATAAGTCATGACTTGTCTTAACATTTGCCACTTAATATGTGTGTATTCGCGCTCGGTCATCTGCTGATCAAGCTCATCCACTCTCCTAATGGTTTTCCATATTTTTGCGTAATATTTATCTTGATTTTTAACGACATTGTGCTTATAGACGATTGTTATTATTTGTTCCCATTCTGTTTTTGCATCAGGGGACAAAGGGCCATATTGTGCGCAGTATTCTTCCTTTGCTCGTTCAAAAAAAACGGTGGCGTCCTTAAACGCTTTTCCTAATGTAGGTGGGAGCTGATTATTTGCTAGCCTAGCCAGAAGTGCTTGTATCAAGAAATTATTGGCCAATAAATGATCATCTTGTGTGAGATCTATTGGCTCTATGTCCCTAATCGGTATGTC
>CAZBNB010000016.1:0-63210 GCA_964493245.1 uncultured Legionellaceae bacterium | reverse complement strand
CCACAAAACAACGCAATCTGCGCGATAAGCTTGTAAGATCGATTATTGAACGAAGGTATGCTGGCATGGTTTTTATTTATTCATCCACGGTAAAACTTTCACCACAGCCACACTGCCCTGTCTGATTGGGATTATTGAATACAAATTTTTGATTGAGGCCTTGTTTGACGTAATCTAATTCTATGCCTCTTAAATAAGGATAACTTGTTTTATCGATACAAATAAAAAAACCTTTTTCTAATGCAATCAACACATCATTTGTCTGTGGAGAGTCGACATCATCTAGAACATAAGAAAGCCCTGAGCAGCCGGTTTTTTTCACTGATAAACGTAAACCCTGACGTTGGCGTGTAGACAAATAAGTGATAACACGTTGCCTCGCAGCACTTGTTAACCGCACGGCCTCAATATCCAAAATATCGTGTTGAATAACGTCACTCATGAAATAAATCCCATCGTAAAGAATGCTTGTTGTCATTATACACTATGAGTATACTCGGTGACAAAATATGGCGTGTTGAGTTGATGTTATGAATAAACCCTTTATCCTGGTACTTTACTATTCAAGAAGCGGTGCTGTAGCGCAGCTTGCTCAGCATATTGCTCGAGGTATTGAACGTGTTTCAGGCATCGAGGCGCGTCTCCGCACTGTGCCACCCGTTTCACCAACTTGTGAAGCAGTAGACCCAGCGATTCCTGAAACAGGCTCCGTATACGCTACGTTAGATGATTTACGTGACTGCCATGGTTTAGCACTGGGAAGCCCGACTCGATTTGGCAACATGGCTGCACCGATGAAGCATTTTTGGGACACCACGAGCTCTTTGTGGCTACAAGGCGCTTTGATTGGAAAACCAGCCTGTGTGTTTTCCTCTTCCTCTAGTATGCATGGTGGACAAGAAACGACACTGCTTAGCATGATGTTACCCTTGTTACACCACGGTATGATGTTACTTGGCATTCCTTACAGTGAGCCACAATTAGCAACCACCATCAGTGGCGGTACACCTTATGGTGCAACACATGTCGCAGGTGCAGATAATACCTTTGCATTAAGCGATGACGAGCTAATATTGGCTAAACAATTGGGCGAGCGTTTGGCTCAAGTAGCTATCAAGTTGAATGCATATGAAAATCATTAGCTTTAATGCAAATGGCATTCGTTCCGCAGCACAAAAAGGCTTTTACGATTGGTTACAACAACAAAATGCCGATTTTGTTTGCATACAAGAAACCAAAGCACAGACTCATCAATTGACACCACACACCTTGTTTTTTCCGGAAACATACACCTGTGATTATGCGGATGCAAAGAAAAAAGGGTATAGCGGTGTTGCCATTTATGCGCGCCAGGCACCGCAACAGATTATAAAACACATCGATTTTCATCATTGTGATGATGAAGGTCGTTATCTTCAATTTGACTATCCGACTTTCAGCGTTATTTCCTTATACTTGCCATCAGGCACAACCGGCGAGGAGCGTCAATCCGTCAAATTTGCTTGTTTGGAGCACATGGCGGAGCATTTTACTAAACTAAAACAACAAGGCCGCGAACTCATTATTTGTGGTGATTATAACATCGCACACAAACCCATCGATTTAAAAAATTGGCGTAGTAATCAAAAAAACTCTGGTTTTCTGCCTGAAGAACGTGTGTGGCTAGACAACTTATTCGGTGCACGCGGTTTTGTTGATGCTTTTCGTGAAATCAATCAGGAAAGTGACCAGTACACCTGGTGGTCAAATCGCGCTCAAGCCTGGGCCAATAATGTGGGCTGGAGAATTGATTATCAAGTCATTACGCCAGGCTTAAAAGAAACCATTTGCGATGTTTCAATTTACCGTGAACAAAAATTTTCTGATCATGCGCCACTGATAATCACTTATTCATTTTAGGATACCAGTTAGAATGAACACATTAAAAATCGCTTGTTGGAATGTTAATTCAATTAAAGTTCGTTTGGAGCAAGTGCTTGATTGGTTTGAAAAAAATCAAATTGATATGTTAGCGTTACAAGAAACCAAAACCATGGATGTCAATTTTCCTTATCAATTATTCCAAGAACGTGGTTTGCATGTGGCTTTTTCTGGCCAAAAAACATACAACGGGGTTGCCATTATCAGCCGTGCGCCCATACACAACACACTCACCGATATTCCAACCCTTCAAGATGAGCAAAGACGTATCTTAGCTGTCAATATGGGTGATTTACGCATCGTTAATTTATATGTCCCTAATGGCAGCGAAGTCGACTCTGAAAAATATCACTATAAACTAAATTGGTTACAAAAAGTCACAGAATGGCTGCGTACAGAAATACAACAACATCCCAATTTAATCGTTTTAGGTGATTTTAATATCGCACCTGAAGATATCGATGTGCATGATCCCGCTGAATGGAATGGTGCAATCCTAGTTAGTCCCAAAGAGCGTTCAGCACTTGAGACTTTAAAAAATCTAGGCCTACAGGATGCTTTCCGTTCGCTGAATCCAGACACACAGCAATTCAGCTGGTGGGATTATCGTGCTGCCAGTTTTCGACGTAACCGCGGTTTAAGAATCGACTTAATTTTAGTCACGCAAACGCTTTTAACGCAATGTAGTCGTTGCATCATTGATCCTGAACCCAGAAAACACGAACAGCCTTCTGATCATACCCCGGTTTTAATTGAGTTAAATACCACAGTAGCCGCATCAACCGTATATTTTTCCAATAATTGAGGATTATCGGCTAAGTGTTCAATGATACCTTCCGCATACCATTCGCCTGTGGTTCACCAGGATGTTCGCGAGCAATGAGCCAAATTTCTTTTTTATGAGCTACTGGCGTAGGGTAAACGCATGTGCGCTAAATAACCGAAAACGCGTGTGCGCAAGGTATATTAAAATTCGAACGTGCAAAAAGTATCACTTACACCAATGGGTGAATTGTGAATTTTGATATTCGTTAATACTTCAATTGCGCCATTGTCAAGACAAGCTTGTTGCGCTTTTTTAACAATCTCCAGTAACTGATCAAGCGTGCCTTTCATGGTGGTTTCCATCGCACTCACCTGATGTGGTACACCACTTAATTTTACAACTTCAATTGCTTTGTCTACCAGTTCATAATTATTTATATTATGTGCTCGTGGAATAACCTGAAAAGCTAAATACACAATTGGATTGGCAGAATGACTCATCGTTTTCCCTCTTTTGAAAATGGCATTTTAAAGTACGGATATTTAGAGTCTGTTGACATTTGGTTACACGGTCAAAAATCGGGGTAATTTGCGCAAATTACCCCGATTTTTGACTCGCGTCCCCAAATGTCAACAGACCCTAGATTTTAACAACCAATCACTGATAATAAAATAGTGCGTTTTTATGATGCATAGCCCTTCCAAAACTCCGAACAGGGGTTTCCAAAGTTCCTGTATAAGCGCGAGTGTCTTTAGATTAATCTGATTAGTCTAAAGACACTCGCGATCTTGTCCTGATATATTGACCCCTCACCGCATTTCTGTTATCGTCCGCGATTAATTTTAGGATTATTTTCTTTTATTTTTAGAGAGTTGAATTATGAGAGCAGAAGTTCATCCAAATTATGAAGTTGTAAAAGTCACTTGCAGTTGTGGTCACATATTCGAAACACGCTCAACTTTGTGTGAAAATTTGACAATTGAAGTATGTTCAAACTGTCATCCTTTCTACACTGGCAAACAAAAGATTGTTGACACCGGTGGACGTGTTCAACGCTTTCATGATCGCTATGGAAAGAAGCCGTCTAAGAAAGAAGAAAATTAATCTTGTCAATCGTAACCTGATTTATTCAGACCTCGCTTGTATTACGATGCCTGTTGAATATCTTTTGCCGCATAGGAGATATCTGCGTGAGTGATGATCTATTGAAAAAACGTGCTCTGCACTACCATGAATTCCCAACTCCTGGAAAATTGGGAGTTTATGTTACCAAATCAACCAACTCACAAGATGACTTGTCATTAGCCTACACACCGGGGGTCGCTGAACCGGTGTTGGCTATTGCTGAAAAAGCATCTGATGCTTACCGATATACAGCCAAAGGCAATCTCGTAGCTGTTATGACTAATGGCACAGCTGTTTTAGGTTTGGGTAATGTCGGTGCTTTAGCAGGAAAGCCCGTCATGGAAGGTAAGGCTGTGCTTTTCAAACGCTTTGCCGGCATTGATGTATTTGATATCGAAATCGATGCAGCTAATCCGCAAGATTTTATCGCAACCGCAAAAAACATTGCGCCGACCTTCGGCGGCATCAACTTAGAAGACATCAAAGCACCTGAGTGCTTTGAAATTGAGCAAGTTTTAGCTGAGCAGTTAGATATTCCCGTTTTTCACGATGATCAACACGGTACGGCGATTGTGGTCGCAGCCGGTTTACTCAATGCGTTAGAGCTACAGGGTAAAAAATTATCTGAAGCACGCATCGTCTGTATCGGTGCGGGGGCTGCGGGTATTGCATCCATGCGCTTGTTAGTGGCTTTGGGTGCACAGAAAGAAAATATGCTGCTGCTTGACACCTTAGGTGTGATTCACACTGATCGCGAAGATTTAAATCCTTATAAATTTGCTTTTGCTGTACATACCGACAAACGCACACTGGCCGATGCACTGGTCGGTGCCGATGTATTTATTGGTGTTGCAAAACCCGACTTGTTAAGTGCTGACCTGTTAAAACTGATGGCGCCTAAACCCGTTATTTTTGCACTCTCTAATCCCAATCCTGAAATTAAACCCGAGCTAGCACTCAGCGTCTGCAAAGATTTAATTATTGCAACGGGTCGGAGCGACTATCCTAACCAAGTTAACAATGTGCTATGCTTTCCTTATATTTTTCGGGGTGCATTGGATGTACGAGCCACCTGTATCAATCAAGCAATGCAAATTGCTGCGGTTGATGCTATCCGTCACTTGGTTCATGAGCCCGTTCCTGAAGAAGTTAAAAAGAATTATCCACGTGTGGTTGATTGGGAATTTGGACCAAATTATATTTTACCAAAACCCATCGATCCACGCCTACTAGAGCGTGTTTCGCGAGCGGTGGCAAAAGCAGCTGTTGCTACTGGTGTTAATCGCGTACCACATGAAGAGCCTGTTAAGGACAACAGTTAAAAAGGAGCGTATCCATGGTAAATAAAAAAAAGCTCTCTTTCACAGCTTGGTTAGTGTGTGGTATTGGCGCGTTGTATTACGCGTATGAATATCTATTACGTATCGCACCCAGTGCCATGGAGGAATCGTTACGTAGTCATTTTGGCCTAACAGCCACAGGCTTTGGTTTACTGTCCTCCGTTTACTATTATGCCTATGTCCCCATGCAGCTTCCCGTCGGGATCTTGATGGACCGCTTTGGTCCAAGGCGCTTGTTAACCTTTGCCTGTCTGGTGTGTGTGATTGGTACATTTCTGTTTTCCGGTACCCAATCTTTTGGTGTTGCACTGACTGGCCGCCTGCTGATTGGCATTGGTTCCGCTTTTGCCTATGTCGGTGTTCTTAAATTGGCGACGATTTGGTTACCAGAAAATAAATTAGCGATGGTTGCCGGTATTACAGCCGCTTTGGGAACAGTGGGTGCCATGATTGGCGATAACGTCATTTCATCTACTGTCAGTGTCCATGGCTGGCAACACACCATTATGTGGACAGCGGTTTTTGGTATAGGCCTCACTTTTGTCATTTGGTTTGGGATTCATGATCACAAACGCGATTTAGAAAGTGGTGGTACGATTGATAGCTTTAAGCGCAACCTTGTTGATTTAGCCATCATTTTACGTAACCGTCAAATTTGGCTTAATGGTATCTTTGGTTGTTTAGTTTACCTACCGACAACCGTTTTTGCTGAATTGTGGGGTATTCCCTATTTTGTGCATGCACACGGGCTTTCTGAAGTCGATGCTGGATTTGCCAACTCTTTGTTATTTTGCGGATTCATGATTGGCGCGCCTCTCATGGGCTTTATTTCTGACAAATTACGTCGACGTAAACCACCTATGTTGGTGGGCGCAACCGGCGCTGCCATTCTCATCAGTATCGTACTTTATACGCCGAATCTAAGCTTAAATACGTTAAACATCTTAATGTTCACCTTAGGCCTGTTTTATAGCGCGCAAGCAATTGTCTTCGCTGTGGGTCGCGAATTGAGCCCGAATGAAGCTGCTGGTACCGCAATTGCTGTCACGAATATGCTGGTGATGATCGGCGCTATGTTTTTACAACCATTGGTTGGTAAATTACTTGATTATAGCGTCATGTTGCGAAACCAAGGCATTTCCCATATTGTTGCTGGCGAACATATGAAGCAGTTATATACGGCTATAGATTATAAGTTGGCAATATCGATTATTCCAATTGGCATTGTCATTGCTGCGATCCTAACCTTTTTCATTAAAGAAACTTATGCTGAGGCTAACAAATAGGGGTGGTGATGATACAAACCTATCCACGTAAACAAATTCTTTTAGGCAGTTTGATCTGTGCTATCGGTGCACTGTTTTACTGCTACGAATTTATTCTGCGCATTGTCCCTGGTATTTTGCAAAATGAATTGATCCAAGCATTTGGACATATATCTGCCTCCACATTTGGCGAAATAGCAGCACTGTATTATTTTGCATACTCACCCATGCAGCTGCCTGTCGGCATGCTCATGGATCGATTTGGACCACGTAGATTGCTTTCTTTAGCCTGCCTATGTTGTACCATTGGTTCACTCATGTTTACTTATTCCTCCTCTTTATTGCTCGCAGGCTCTGGCCGATTTCTCGTGGGGTTTGGATCCGCCTTTGCTTTTGTGGGCGTATTAACCGCAGCGGTTAACTGGTTGCCCCCGCGTTTTTTCTCGATGGTAGCAGGACTCATCACCAGCTTAGGAATGCTTGGTATTATCTATGGTGAGGTCAAAATTACAGCATTGGTCAATGTCATGAGCTTATCATCTGTACTCATGTTATTGGTGTTTGCTGGCTTTGTACTCAGCATTTTCATTTTTTTGGTGATACGTGACCATCCACATGGTGCTCAACCGAAACAAGATACGTTTAAATCTTTTGTTAAAAATGTTGGTTTGGTCTTAATTTCAAAGCAAGTTTGGCTAATTGGCTTTATAGGGGCAGCACTGTATACCTCGTTATCTGTGTTTGGTGAACTGTGGGGTAAATCTTATTTGGAATTGGCGCACCATTTAAGCAGAGAAGAAGCAGCAACAACCATTTCATATATGTTTCTTGGTTGGGCGATTGGTGCACCAGTCACGGGTTATATATCTGATCACATTAAAAAACGAGTTGCACCGCTATTCATTGGAACTGTTCTATCTTTAATTTGTATCGCTATCATTTTGTATGTACCCAATATATCTCACAGCGCATTGAAAGCACTGATTTTCCTTTATGGTATTTTTAGTGGCGTTGAAATCGTGGTATTTATCATGGGGAAAGAAAATAACACCACCTCTTTATCCAGTACGGTTTTCGCTGTCGTCAACATGATTGTGGCATTGGGCGGCATGTTACTGCAACCGATGGTTGGCGCTCTGTTAGATATGTCTAGTAAAGGAAAATTGATTAACAATATGCATATCTACACCACGCATGATTACCAAATCGCCTTATCCATTATTCCAGTGGCGTTGCTTTTGGCTTTAGGAGCGATTGCATGCTTGTGTGATAAAAATAAAGTAACCCCAGTTCGGGGTTTAAAGTAATTTAAAGCTTTTACGGTGAATTGGACTTGGCCCTAAATCCAGAAGTGCGGCGCGGTGATTTGCTGTGGGATAACCTTTATGTTTGGAAAAATGGTATCCAGGATATGTTTTATCAAACAATATCATTTCTTGGTCGCGTTGCACTTTGGCTAGAATAGATGCGGCAGCAATGGCCTCAATTAAGGCATCCCCCTGCACTATCGCACGGCATTTGACATCGACCTGCGGAATATAAAGCCCGTCAACCAATACCTCGTCTGGTAAAATAGATAATGCCTCGATTGCACGCTTCATTGCTAATAAGGTTGCATGATGAATATTATATTCATCTATTTCATCTACTTCGGCACGGCCATAAGCATAACACAATGCATGCTTTTGAATAGCTTCCACTAAGACAAGACGCTGTTTTTCAGATAATTTTTTTGAATCTTTAACACCTGGGATACTTTGCTTTAAAATCACAGCTGCCGTGACAACAGGCCCAGCCAAAGGCCCGCGCCCTACTTCGTCAACACCCGCAATAAGATATGTCATGTATTCTCCTTAGCGTCACGAAAAAACGGCGATCAATTCTTGCACAGGGCGACGATGCGCTGTATCTCGACTAATAAAACGCGCAACACGAAAGGTAGTGATAGCGGCATCTTGATAATAATCACGTGTTAAAGGCGTATCATGATTCGATATAAGAACAGGAATACCACGCTTGGCTGTTTCACGCGCTAAATTGGCTAAAATGATATGTTCCGACTCACCAAAAGCCTGCTGAGCATACTTAGAAAAATTGGAGTCTTGTTGTCGTGGTGAATAAGGTGGGTCGCAATAAATCACATCGCCTGCCTCAGCGGCAGCAAACATTTGTCTAAAATCCCCTTGTAAAAAAGTGGCTTGTTGGCTTTTTTGATAAAAATACAACATTTCTTTGCGTGGAAAATAAGGACGATTATACAATCCGAACGGAACATTGTAGGTTCCTCGACTGTTATAACGACATAAGCCATTATAACCATGTCGATTTAAATACAAAAACAATAAAGCGCGTCGATGTGGATCTGTTTGCTGATTAAACTCGTCACGTAACGCATAATAACGCTCACGATCATTGTTTTCAGGAATAAAAAACGCAGCACACTCATCAATAAAGCGTGGGCCTTTCTGTTGTAAAAAAGTAAATAAATCAATTAAATCTTGATTAATTTCTGCTAACAAATAAGTTGAGAAATCAGTATTCATAAAAATAGCCCCTGAGCCTGTAAAAGGCTCAATAAGGCGTTTGCCTGGTGGCATTTGAGGTAATAAATTTGCCAGACAATGTACTTTATTGCCGGCCCATTTTAAAAAAGGTCGATAGGTTGGCGCCATTGTTTTATCCTTTTGGGCGCACACACCCTTAAACGCCAGAGGACTTAGACATTAAGGTGGTCAGCAAGGCTTTATGGATTTTTGGATTACCAGCTAAAATATCGCCTTGACGTAAAAACGCCTCTTCTCCATTCACATGGCTGACTAACCCACCTGACTCCAGAACAATCAAAGCACCCGCAGCAATATCCCACGGTCTCATTGAATATGCCCAAAAACCATCTAAACGACCAGCAGCGACATAAGCCAGATCCAGTGCAGCTGAACCAGTCGTACGCATACCAGCACAGTTTCCTATCAACTCTTCATAATCAGCTAAATAACGAGGGGCTGAGGCAGTACGTAATGAAAAACCAGATCCTAACGTTGCTTGAGATAATTGTGATGTTTTGGAAACGCGTAAACGATGACTATCCAAGCGTGCACCTCGTCCACGAATAGCCGAGAAACATTCATGGCGAATCGGATCATAAATCACACCACAACTGATAACATCTTTCACTAATAACGCAATGGAAACGGCATAAAACGGGAAACCACGCGAAAAATTACGTGTGCCATCTAAAGGATCAATCAACCAAACATACTCTGCATCTTCACGATGCGAGCCTGTTTCTTCGGCAATAAAACCATGCTCTGGATAGGCTTTATGAATCGTTTGAATAATCGCCTTCTCAGCTTTAATATCAACTTCAGTATAAAAATCATTGTCTTGTTTCGGGAGTATTTGTAAACGATCAATTTGCTCCACATGACGCAAAATAATGTCACTGGCCTGACGCGCAGCTTGAATGGCTATATTTAAAAGCGGTTGCATAAAATACCTAAAAATTTAAAATCGAGCGAGTATAGCACATTAAAATGCGTTCAAAAAGCAATGGAAAAGTACGCACTACAACACGAACCCGGAGCAATCAAGGTTTAACAATGGCTTTTTATATCCTCGACGTATAAAATATGCGCTTAACGGCGATACACTCTAAATACACTTGAAGGTTCACGTGATAAATTTTGACGCTATTCGAATAGTCTTAGTAGAAACATCCCATCCCGGTAACATTGGCTCAACTGCCAGAGCCATGAAAAATATGGGGCTACAGCGGCTTTATCTGGTCAAGCCGAATCTCAACCCTTATCGAAAAGCACATGAGCTGGCAGCCGGTGCGTATGATATTTTACAACAAGCGGTGATTGTTGAAACATTAGAAGAAGCTTTACAGGATTGCCACTTAGTATGTGCAACCAGTGCCAGACCACGTGACATCGCGTTGCCTGGCTTAACACCGCGGGGTTGCGCGGCGTACATTGCAACACAAACAGATAATACTCAAACAGCCATTGTATTTGGTCGTGAACACGCCGGCCTCACGAACGATGAGCTGTTACAAGCACACTATCATGTACACATTCCCAGCAATCCGGCCTTTAGCTCACTGAATTTGTCACAAGCAGTACAAATTCTGGCATACGAATTACGTATGCAAATGAGTGATCCTTTAAACACAGACGTGGCGACACATGCCGTTGAATATGCAACATTAGACGATATTGAACGCTTCTATACCCATTTAGAACACGTTTTAATTCAAATTGATTTCCTAAAACCATCTAATCCTAAAAAACTATTACACCGATTGCGACGCCTATTTAACCGTGCCAAACTTGAGACCACAGAAGTGAATTTATTGCGTGGCATTTTAACGCAAGTACAAGTCAACCGCGATCGCGGCGTGAGTGCATAATATGGACCGCTCTATCTACCTTGATTACATGGCAACAACACCCGTTGACCCTAGGGTAGTCAAATGCATGTTACATTATCTTGAGCCACAGGGTGATTTTGGCAATCCAGCTTCGATACAGCATGATTACGGGCAACGTGCACAACTGGCCGTTGAACACGCACGTGAACAAATTGCCCGCGTGATTGGCGCGACACCTGAAGAAATTATTTTCACATCAGGGGCAACGGAGGCGAATAATTTAGCGTTACTGGGTGCAGCCCGTTTTTATCAACGTAAAGGTCGACATTTAATTACAATGTCGACTGAACATAAGGCCGTACTCGATACGTTGCGTCAATTAGAACGAGAAGGCTTTGAGGTGACTTATTTATCTCCTGAACCCTCAGGATTGCTTAATATTGAAACATTGATGCAAGCATTACGCCCGGACACCATCTTGGTTTCTGTGATGCATGTCAATAATGAAATTGGGGTGATTCAGAATATCGAGGGTATTGGTGAACAATTACGCCATAAGGGTATCTTGTTTCACGTTGATGCGGCACAAAGTGTGGGTAAAATTCTCTTTGATTTACAAACACTGGGTGTTCATTTAATGTCATTATCCGCTCATAAAAACTATGGCCCCAAAGGTATTGGCGCCTTATATGTGCGAGGCAAACCACGTATTCGCTTACAAACACAAAGCTTTGGTGGTAGTCATGAGAGAGGATTACGTGCCGGCACCCTAGCAACCCATCAAATTGTGGGCATGGGCGAAGCTTATGCTCTGGGTGAGCAATTACGAGTAGAAGAGCAATCGCGTATTTTGACATTAAGACAACAACTCTGGGAGGGTATTGCGCACCTACCCGGCATACAGCTGAATGGCTGTCCAACTCAACGCGTTGCCGGAAATTTAAACTTCAGTGTCAAACAAATTGATGGCGCGGCCCTACTACCGGCACTTAGCGGGTTAGCTGTTTCTACCATGTCAGCCTGTGCATCGGGCAGTATTCACCCATCACATGTTTTGATTGCGTTAGGCCTTGATACACAGCTCGCTAACAGCACGATTCGTCTATCAATAGGCCGGTTTACAACCCCGAAAGAAATTAAACAAGCAATCCAGATAATCTGTCGAGGCGTTTTATCCTTAACTCAATAATCCATTAAGAGGCTATGCACAACATTATCCACAGATTTTGTGGATAATTTTATGCTCTTTTTTCGACCCACTTGCGTTATTTGCTGAAATATTATTCATCACATCAACTGTTAGACGTATCTACCCTGTAAAATAAAGAATTAAAAGGTTAAAGCCCGAGAGCACCGAACACCAAGTGGGGTGTCCTTACTACCGGCGTCCTGAGTGCTACCAGCAAGGGAGAAGTACTCGAACCATACATGGTTCTGTGGATTGAACGCGAGCTCGGTAGAGCTCCAGTAGTAACCTGCAAGACAGTTAGTGCCACTGGGAGGATTACACGAAGTGCTTGGTGTTCCTGCCGTTGGATCTCCAAGCAAGAATGAAAGATTAGCCGACATGCTTTGTACTCCTGTAGGACAAGTGACATTGACAGACACCGAATCCATTTCACAAATGGCTGGCAAATCCCAGTCAGAATAGGTATTAATAGTTGCCGTGCATAGGCCCGCAGCATAATCTGTAAGACTCGTTGGTCCTGCAGACAGGGTATAAGGGCTCGCGCCAATACCATAGCCTGTTTTATAGGCATCATACAAGGCTAAAATATTGCTGCTATTACACGCCCCCTGGGTTGCTCCATTGCAGGTGGCAAACGCGCTTGATGCTGGAAAAGGGAAAGTAGACTCATTGGCGTAAGTTGTGTTGTATGTTGATTGTGCGTTGCTATAAGAATCATTTGACGTTGATATTTCAGAGATTAAGGGAATAATGTCATAACTGACGTTTGCGCTTGCACTCCCACTTCCATTGGAGCTCCAAATAATACTCGTAGACTGAGGAGCGGTGATGTAAGGTGCTGCCTGGTCTGTAAGCGATACTACTTTACCGCCAATACTTTTCGTGCAGGGCGGTGTTGTGCATGTTCCAATAACGCCATTATTCGTTGTGTCATCTACCGAATAAAGAAAACCACCCTGATACTGGCAGCCATAACCCAATACCACCACATTGCTCGTTGCTGGTGTAGCCACATTGGTGGCGCTTACTGTAATCGTGCCAGGTGTTGGTGCAATCCCAGTAGTACAGTTAGATGTCGCATTGGCGCCGGGAGTAATCGTAACCGTGCACGTCGCATTAAGAGCTAATGTTCCCGTGCACGTCGTAGGAACTGTGGTAATGTTTGTCCCTGCTGGCAATCCTGTGGCTGAAACAGAGACCCCTGTAGCTTGATCTGTTCCTGTATTTTGAATCGTAATGTATCGTTCATTCCCCGTTAAAGCCGCGTTCAGTACTGTATTATTCACTGATAATGCCAATATCGATGGTGGCGAGACACTGGTACTTAATGTCGTTGCGCCTGGCACAGTTGTTCGGGTAATCACCAACATATCGTTAGGATCTGGCTGATAGCATTGACTGGCGTTTGGCGTCCCATTAGGATTCATCTGACACAGAAAAGGGCCTCCGGAGAGGTTGTTCGCAGGCAGTGCACTGCCATTAATGTTTAGAGTCAGTGTACAGGTGGGGTTGGGGTTTGCAGGACTTTTCTCCGCAAGCACACACGGGCCTCCTGACTGACTAATACCTGTTGAGGTTTTTTCGGAAAGAACTAATTGGTGTGGTTGTTTTGAGTTATTGCGTACCGTATAACTCACTGTCGCAATTCCCGTAACACTCACACTCACGACAGGACTTCCAATGGGGCTAAAGCTCCATACCGGGGCTTGCGCCTGTACCGTTCGGATCAAGCAGATGCTGACCAAGCCTAAGAGAATTTGATTCTTTAAAGGTGATAGGTTCATATCCGTATCCTTTTTTATTGTAAGTGTTCACTCCGCACGAGGGAACGGCCATATTTGCCAGAGCAAACGCATGAGTGCTCAAAAAATACCATTTAATGCTTTTTGTGCATATTCTGGTTGCAATGCGGCCTTGTAACGTTTGGCTTTGATACCTTTTTTACACGTTTTTTCATTACGAAAACTATTAATGGCAACGTGTCTAAATACCCCTAAATTCTCTGAAGCATTGTCTCTACGTACCCTGGAGTCATCTTCGCGGAAGGTCACATCAAGCACCCAGTGCAACTGATTTTCAACAGATGTCGCTTCCTCCACTGTTTTCATCCAATTGATGAAGCAATTCTGTCGCGAGTAACTGTAACCCCCCAGGTAGTTACCATGCCGGAGTTAATGGCTAATTTCAAAACCGCTTTGGCAAGTCGTTCTATCGTTCTCATTAAATCCATGTGGAAGAACGAAAACTCCCCTTTACATAACGAGATAAAAAAACTTGATGATACGCAATTAATCAAAGAGTTGTTAAAAAATAATCACCTTATGTAAAAAATCAAATCGACTCTTTAAATAATCGTTTAGCATCTATTGATACTCACTCAGCACTATCTAACATAAATCATGGGAATTCTAATGCTGAAGATGATGGGCTCAATGCCCTTTTAGACGAGCTGAGTGCAGATGAAAATGAAATAACAACACCTTCTAACTCAACGCCCTTGCGTAATCATGGCGTATTTAATAAAAAACGCTCTCATCAAGACACCTCCATTCCTGGCAAGCAAAATAAGTTTCAAAAAAAATAAATGATCGCTTTTAGGATGCCTCATCAAATCGATAATTTAATCCAATTTTTATTAAATTTGCACTGATTCGCCCAATTGTTGAGAAAGGGCTGTTGAGAGACTCTTCGGGTATACCAAATCCCGCTTGCGTATTTGAGATCGTATTTGTCGTTCTCAATGGTGGCCAATGGACATATAGGTACTCAACATTGACTGACATCTTTGGAAACACCGCGAAAGCCACTCCGCCACCAGCGGTCCATCCCACTTGATTTCCCGCTGAACTACCACTACCAGTACCAGCGAAAGAGGAAGTATCACCAAAATGGTTACTAACATTAAATTGACTCAGAGCCATGCCAGCAGTCGCATACACGAAACTTGGCCAGCGAATAATATTTTGTTGATAGCCCAATCGACCACGCAACGTAAATAACCAATTGAGATTAACCGATGTGTCAATTGCATAAGTATCCACATCCGGATAGGCGATATTATTCAGACTTTTTGAGGATCGTAGCGGCGTCGCGCTATAATCAGTAACGACGCCATAAACAAATCGTTTTAAAACCCAATCATGTCCCACTTGAATACCGGCGATAGCTGAACTTGGATGTTGTGTCCATGAACCAGAACCATTGACAGCAGAACCATTCGCGGGCGTTGCAAAATAAGAAGTGTTGGTAATAGCGCCTGTCCCTGTTGATGCTTGAATATTCGCAAATCCACCGCCAACATAAACACCCATATAAGGTCCTTGCCACAAAGGTGTTTCAGCAAATGTAGGCGCAAAAAAGGCACTCAACAAAAAAAATGCACTTACATTTCTCAAATTTAAATTTTTTTGAAAATAAGCTCTCGGCATCATGCCTTAAATCCTTTTATTTTATCCACGCAAAGTATAGTATCATGAGAAAATAAGTGATAACAGGATGCTATCATGAAAAAATTTATACTCTTAACGCTGACACCATTCTTAGTGGCATCAGCCTATGCACAAACAGTTTCATCAGAATTTGCAACACCTCGAGATTTTTTACGTGCTCAGTACAAATCAAATATCAATCTACAAAACAACCAAAACGCTTCTGTCACTGTATACGGTCTTTATGTACGCCAATTTGCTTATGTTGCACCGGGTGAGTCCTGTGAACATGCACATGAAATCTACCTCGCAGCAGAAAATCTACCATCAGGTTCGTTTGTAACTCCAACCACCATTGCATCTGGTAAAAGTGCCGTTATTGGCAGCAACTATCTGTACAATATGATTTACGGTGCAATTTATCATGCAATAACGACCGCAACATCTCCGTGCGAACTTCCAGGCTGTACCTGGGGAAATGACAGTACAATTTACAATTGGTGCATTTATTTAGGCGCGCTGGCACCGGTCGCCGTTTCAACCGGTTATACAGCTAATGTGCCACCATCCACAGAGGAAGTATCGGATGTAGGAATTTATGATTACAGTTTGACAAAAAATTACGCTTATATTGGCCCGATTTCTTGTAACGATAATACACTGACTTGCGCAGTCACAACCTTACAAACCCAGTCATTTTCTTAGGATATCCTCATGATCAAGATGAAACATTATTTGCTTTATTGGCTTTGTAGCGTATCTCTATTGGCAAACGCGTATGCACAAAAAAATGTCGATCCAGACACATATGCCTTTATGACCCTACGTGATGTACAAAACAATGCCGTTTCTAATATCAGTATCATCAATCAAACAAGTCAGTCAATTTTGGTATCTGGATTATATATTTCCAGTTACGACGTTAACGATTGTTCTGCGTGCTCTGGTTCAATTATTGGCGGAGATAATGTCGGCGGGGTTGTTGTATCACCACTGAGCTTTAAGGTCAATCAGGCAACTCCGATTGGACAAAATTATCTTTATAATATGATTTATAATGGCATTACATTCATTACAAGTAACGTTGTATCACCCTGTGCATTGCCCGGCTGTTCTTGGCCTGGTGATGATCCGAATATAACTGGATGGTGTATCAGTATCAATGTAATGTCACTGAACTCAAGCTATACTGGCTCTACTTTCACAAACGGCACTAACCCACCAGCCAGTGCTGCTCCGTTCGGTGCAGCTGGCAATTCAAACGCATTCCATTACAAATATGCTTTGATTGATCCTAACACGCTGGGTGTTCTCAGTGCTTGTTTGGGTCCGGTTGTATGCAATGATAAAACACTGACATGCACAACAGCTACAGCGCAAAGTGAATCATTTCAGCCATATGTCTAACACAACGTTTCACCACTTCTGTCCTATGACGCTTAGGCTGCGTTCAAAGGCAATAAAACATTGTACTCGTGCTAAGGAGAGTTAATAAGCTAAAAGCTACATGTATGTATCGATGGTCTAAATATTGCATCATCACAAGGCACTGGTATCGCGACATATGCACGCAATTTAGCCAATCAACTCTACAAAGGAAACTAGTAACTGCTCATAAGCGATTACTTTGTGCTCGGGAAACGATCAATGACATTACAGAATATAACGGGTCAAATCCTCATCCTGAATCAGTTTACCCAAATGCTCATTTACATACGCTTTATTAACAACCACTTTTTCACCAGAACGATCAGTTGCTTCAAACGACACTACTTCTAATAATCTTTCCATCACGGTATATAAGCGACGTGCACCAATATTTTCGGTGCGCTCATTCACCTGCCAAGCAACTTCAGCAATACGTCGAATACCTGACTCATGAAACGACAGTTGTAAACCTTCTGTCGCCATCAATGCAGTGTATTGCTCAGTCAACGAAGCAAACGGTTCTGTTAAAATACGAATGAAATCTTCTACACTGAGCGCACTCAATTCAACACGAATCGGCAAACGCCCTTGTAATTCAGCAATTAAATCAGATGGTTTAGCAACTTGAAACGCACCTGAAGCAATAAATAAAATATGATCGGTTTTAATCATACCGTATTTGGTTGAAATGGTTGAACCTTCCAGTAGTGGTAGCAAGTCACGTTGCACCCCTTCTCGTGATACGTCGGCACCATGATCGGCGCGCTTTGCCACTTTATCAATTTCATCAATAAAGACGATACCATTTTGCTCAATGCTTTCAATCGCATGAATTTTGATTTCTTCTTCATTAACAAGCTTAGACGCTTCTTCTTCACACAAAATTTTCATTGCTTTTTTAATGCTCATTTTGCGTGTTTTGGTTTTATTCGAGCCAATTTGCTGAAACATCGATTGCAGCTGATTGGTCATTTCTTCCATACCCGGTGGCGCCATAATTTCCACGCCGACAGGTGTCACAGGCACATCTATTTCAATTTCTTGTTCATCCAACTGCCCTTCACGTAATTGTTTTCGAAACAATTGGCGTGTTGAGGTATCTTTTTCCTTTTCTACGCCACGGACCGGTGGCAATAAAATATCTAAGATACGATCTTCAGCAGCTTCTTCAGCAAGATGCTGAACCTTTTTCATGGCCAGCTCGCGCTCTTGCTTAATAGCAATATCGGTTAAATCACGGATGATCGAATCCACATCACGACCGACATAACCAATTTCTGTAAATTTTGTGGCTTCAACTTTGATGAATGGCGCATCAACTAATTTCGCTAAACGTCTAGAAATTTCTGTTTTACCAACCCCTGTTGGTCCTATCATCAAAATATTTTTGGGCATGATTTCATTACGCAAATCAACTTCGGTGATTTGCATACGTCGCCAACGATTGCGGAGTGCAATCGCAACAGCGCGTTTCGCATCATCTTGTCCAATAATATGTTTATCTAGCTCCTCAACGATTTCTCTGGGAGTCATAATGTTTTCTAATCGGTTCATTCGCTATCCAACTCTTCTATAGTCAAATTGTGATTGGTGTAAATACACAAATCACCGGCAATATTTAAACTTTTACGCACAATGTCTTCCGCGCTTAATTTTGTATTTTCAAGCAAAGCACGCGCTGCCGCCTGCGCATAAGGGCCACCGGAGCCAATAGCCATCAAATTATTTTCAGGCTCAATGACATCGCCATTTCCAGTAATAATCAGTGAGGCATGTTTATCAGCAACCACCAGTAACGCTTCTAAGCGCCTTAACATGCGATCTGTACGCCAATCTTTAGCTAATTCAACCGCAGCACGCACTAGATTGCCTTGATGTGCTTCTAATTTACTTTCAAAACGCTCAAACAAGGTAAATGCATCTGCAGTGCCTCCTGCAAAGCCAGCAATCACTTTGTCTTTATACAAGCGTCTGACTTTTCTCACATTACTTTTCATCACGGTATTACCGTGTGTTGCCTGGCCATCTCCACCAATCACAACTTTTTTACCTCGACGTACCGATAGAATGGTCGTACCGCGATATTGTTCCACATTATTCTCCGATTGAATCTTACAGTGGGAAATGTTGTTGGTTTTTACCATGCTCTATGCCCTGCGACTCGTACCATAGTGTCACAAAAAACACCATAATCATGGGGCCAACAAACAATCCTAAGAATCCTAACGTTTCAATTCCACCTAAAATACCAAACAAAACGGCTAAAAAAGGTAACTGAATGGCGCCTCCGATGAGAGCCGGCTTGATGAAGTGATCGGCAACAAACATCACGATGGTTCCCCAAATCACCACTATCAAAGCAGCAATCATGCCGCCATTGATCATTAATATGAGGGCAACTATTCCAAAAACAATGGGTACCACAAAAGGAATCATGGCAGCAAAGGCTGTAAAAAATCCCATTAAGGTGGGTGCGGGCACATCGATGAGACCATAACAAATACCCATCAAGACACCAACACCAGCACCCACCGCAATCGTACCATTCACTGTAGCACGCAACGCTGCCGGTAATTTATCTGCATAACGATACCAGCGATCGCCTAAACAATAACGCCCAATGTGGTTAATTTGTATAAATAAACTGTCACCATCACGATAGAAAAAAAACAAACTCAAAATCGCAAAACCAACTTGTACACCGCGATGTAATAAACTACCTCCAACTGATTTAATATAATAGCTGGCTGTGGGTGCAACGGATAAATGAAAATTGGAAAAAAAAGAGCGCACATGACCTGGTTTGCCAATATGTTCATTCCAATATTGAATCAAATCGTTGCCAATAACCGGCAGCTCTTGCAGAAAAGTCGGCGCTTCTCCTCCTGAGCGATTGATATGATGCAGGTAAGCTAAAAAGATTTGAAACTCTCGCACCAACACCGACACTAACCAGCTTAACGGCAATAAAACAATAAACATCAAAATCAAAGTAAATAAAAAAGCCGACAAATTATGCCAAGAACCAAATAAACGCCGCCAGCGCCGATAAAGTGGATAAGTGGAAATGGAAATGATAGAAGCCCACACCAATGAAGGAATAAAACGATGGATAATGAACAACGACAAGGCAACAATCGCAATCGTTAACCCAATACTAATAAACTCTTTGTGATTCGCATTCATGACTCAAATATCCATATCAAGACATGTAAAATAAACCATGCGGGAATCGCTGCAATCACGTCATCCAGCATGATACCAAAACCACCCTTCACACGTTGATCAAACCAACCAATGGGCTCGGGCTTCCATATATCAAATAGGCGAAATAAAATAAAACCGACTATTATCCAGGCTATATTGAAAGGAGCAGCGTACATCGTCAACAAATAACCGACCACTTCATCCCAGACAATACCAGGGTAATCATGCACTCGCATGTCACGCGACACTTTATCACACCAAAAAATCCCGGCGATCAACGCAGACAAGGTGAATAACAAGTACATCGTCGATGAACATTTAGCAGCCAATAAATAGACCAAGACACCGGCCAATGTACCCCATGTTCCGGGGGCTTTTTTAATTAAACCAGTCCCGAAACCAAATGCTAAAAAATAAACAGGATCTCGCCAAACTTTATCCAAATGTGCTGATAAATCGGCTGCCAACGGCTCAGAAACCACCATCCACTTTTTGCTGGAAGATAAAGAAGGATCGACTGATGTATCTTGTGATGTATGCGTTGTTTGGTCTGACTCAATGGGTGTGATTTTTTCCACGATTCACCTCAGCTTGACGTACTTTTTGAGCTAAATTATGCAACACACCATTAACATAACGGTGCCCATCTTGTGAGCCAAACATGCGAGCTAACGATACCGACTCATCTAATACCACACGATAAGGCGTTTCTAAACACTCCATTAATTCGAACGCACACACGCGTAAAATAGTCAGCTCAACGGGTGTTAAAGACACAATGGGTCTATCTAATAAAGGTATCAATTCCGATTCTAGATCTTCTAAGCGTGCTGGCACGCCATAAAGCAACCGACAATAATAAGTGATATCGATTTTTTCTATCGCATTGCTGGCGCGAAATTGGGCTTCAATGTCAGTGAGCTCTGCGCCAGACATTAACCACTGATATAAAGATTGGAAAGCGAGTTTTCTTGCGCGTCTTCGACCGTTAATGGTTTGATTCATAGTATTGCTGTTCACTCCGTCATTTGCTCAATAGCTTGTTGAAACTCACTGACATCCTGAAATCGTTTATAAACTGACGCAAAACGCACATAGGCGATATGATCTAAACGAAATAACTGCTCCATTACCCACTCACCGACTTGACGTGAGTGGATTTCACGCTCACCTGTACGGCGTATTTGTTGCATGATAAGCACAATCGCTTCTTCTACCGCATCAGCACCGACAGGTCTTTTTTCCAATGCCCGTAGCATCCCCGCTCGCATATTTTCAACCGAAAAAGGCTTGCGCCGCCCATCCCGTTTAATAATCATGGGCATCACCAACTCAGCAGATTCGAAAGTGGTAAAACGTTCGTGACATTCGATACAGGCACGACGACGTCGAACTTGGGCACCATCCGCGATTAGCCGTGAATCAATAACTTTAGTATCCAAAGCATGGCAGAACGGACAGTACATAATATCCTACGGGTGGGTATAAACTGGAAAATCAGAGCACAATTGTAACACAAGTTGTTTCACGCGCTCTATTTCTTTTTCATTTTGATGTTGATCTAACACATCCGCTACCAAATGAGACAAATGCTCAACCTCTTTAATTTTTAAGCCACGCGTTGTGATTGCCGGCGTTCCTAAGCGCACACCACTGGTCACAAACGGTGAGCGTGGATCATTGGGAACTGTATTTTTATTCACCGTGATATTTGCTTGGCTCAGTGCCGCATCAGCCTCTTTACCATTAATCGATTTATTAATTAAATCAACCAACATCAAATGATTGTCTGTGCCACCGGAAACAATTTGATAATCTCGTTCGATCATAACCTTTGCCATCGCTTTAGCATTGTCTAAAACCTGCTGTTGATATGCTTTAAAACTGGGTTGCAATGCCTCTAAAAATGCCACTGCTTTGGCGGCGATCACATGCATCAAAGGGCCACCTTGCGATCCAGGAAAAAGTGCCGAATTGAGCTTTTTTTCCAGATCTTCATTGGCTTTTGCCAAAATCATCCCACCACGTGGACCACGCAATGTTTTATGTGTCGTGGTCGTCACCACATCGGCATAAGCCATCGGTGATGGTGAAAGACCTGCGGCAATCAGACCCGCAATATGTGCGATATCTGCCATTAAATAAGCCCCGACCTCATCGGCAATAGCGCGAAAACGCGCCCAATCTAAATCACGTGAATAGGCTGAAAAACCAGCGATAATCAAACGAGGCTTGTGCTCTTTTGCTAATATTTCTAATGCATCATAATCGACTAGGCCGGTTTCTGCGGTTACCCCATAGCTCATCGCACGATACATTTTTCCAGAAAAATTCACCGGAGAGCCGTGCGTTAAATGACCACCATGTGGCAAAGCCAATCCCAAAAATAAATCGCCAGGATTAAGCATTGCCATCATTGCGGCGGCATTGGCCTGCGAGCCTGAATGAGGCTGTACATTCACATAGTCAGCACCAAACAATTGTTTAGCGCGCTCAATTGCTAATGTTTCTGCAATATCAACATACTCACAACCACCATAATAGCGCTTGCCGGGATAACCTTCCGCGTATTTGTTTGTCAACACCGACCCTTGTGCTTGTAGCACGCTGGGACTAACATAGTTTTCTGAAGCAATCAGCTCAATATGGTCTTCTTGTCGACGATTTTCATCTTGAATAGCTGCCCACAAAGTCGGGTCGAACGTTGCTAATGATTGAGAGTCGAACATGCATCACATCCTTGTTTTAACAATGAGGTCATTCTGAACGCGGGCGACACCCACCGTATTATCAGCTATCACACCCGCTTGTGTTTTAATTCTATCGGAGTTTACAAAACCACTCAATTGTACGTCATTTTTATAGGTTTTGACTTTGATCGACAGCGCTTTAGATCCCAACGCGTCTAACAAGCGGGCTTTGACTTTTGTCGTCACTGTCGTACTATCTAAGTACTCACCCGTACTTTCCTGCACAGCAGTTGATCCACATCCTGTTAGCATCATCGCTATCATGGCAGCATATAAGCTGTGTTTTATTATTTTTAACATGACTCTCTTCCTTTTCTAGTTATACCTTGCACACAAGGTATAACAAACGTTATTCTTTTGCTTTATTTTTTTGTATCAACTCAACCTTGGGTTTCTCTTTTGTCATATAAGAGACAATATGCAGCGTACTATTGGTTGGTGTATAACCACTATACACACGATAGCCACTTAATGTTTCGACATAAAGATCCATACCGGCATGACAATAGCCATAGTAAAATAATGAAATGTAATGAGGGTATTCGAATGTGTAAATATTAAATGGGCGCAGCATCACGCCGTCATCGAAAATACCATAAACACGCACGTTACTAAAGCTATCATTAATCACTTCAATTTCACAATATCCTGGCCATTTTAAACCTTCTTTCTTGCTATTTGATTGTGCACTATCTGCTTCAGGATAAACATGGTGATTTGCATCCGCAAAAAGCGATGTGGACACAAGAAAAAAACTGGCTAAAAACAATGCTTTCAATTTCATCAGGGAACCTCTCTTATGTATTTTAGGAAGAGACTGCAGGTCAGATCTCTCTTGTCAGAAACAAGGGTGGCGTAATCCTATCATATACGCCTCATTTAATCAATCTGTACCTAGTTTGCACGATACAAAAAAACGGTGATTTATGTTCAAAAATCCAGGGTAACCGCATCTAATTTTTGAGCACAAATCACGGCTTTAGGGGCTACGTCCTGCGCTTTATGCGCTGATGTATGAGTTGATAATCATTGATTTTTCTCACCAGACTCATACAATAGATGACTTTACATTGAATTGATGTGTACCAATGGATAGTCTCTCACGAAAACGTATGAAAAAAATGTGGATTGCTCTCGGCGTTGTCTTCGGCGGTATTTTAGCATTTAATCTTATCAAGGGTTTGTTGGTTGGCTATCTTTTCTCTCATTATGTCCCACCCGCGGTAAGCGTTGCTTCTGTGGTTGCAGAAAAGCGTCATTGGAAACCAAGTTTGTCGGCTGTGGGAAACTTTGCTGCCGTGAATGGTGTTGACGTGAACACTCAGCTAGGCGGTCAAGTCACAGCGATTCATTTTAACTCAGGGCAATTCATAACCAAAGGCAGCCCTTTGGTCGATTTGGATGATAACGTCGATATCGCTACGCTTAAATACAACGAAGCAGAATTAGCACTACAAAAAAACAATTATCAACGTCAATTAGATTTAATTAAACGCAATGCCACAGCGACGTCTAGCGTTGATGAGGCACGAGCCAAATTGCTAGAAGCAGAGGCCAATGTGCAAAAGAGCCAGGCGTTGGTGAATCAAAAACACATTATCGCGCCTTTTTCTGGCATGTTAGGAATCCGGCGTGTTGATCTTGGTCAATATCTTCAACCAGGACAAACAGGTATTGTTACTTTGCAGTCTATGGATCCTATCTTTTTACATTTTTTTATTCCTGAGCACTTAATAAGTAAAGTGAATTTAAAGCAAAACATTCGTTTCTCCATTGAAGAGGCGCCTAAAATGCTTTTTCACGGAGAAATTACCGCGATTAACTCTAAAATTGACAGCAACACACACATGGTTGAAGTACAAGCAACCATCAATAACTGCCCCACTGCCGTACTTAAAAAGCCGTTTGACAACACCCTGGCCAACACCGAAAAAAGCACAGATGGCAATTTACTCGTTGCTTGCCATCCAACAGAAGACGCCGATGAGCAAAATCGTGAGTATTTATTTATGCCTGGAACATTTGCAGACATTCATATTGAGCAACCCGCCATCCCTGACGTTGTGGTTGTCCCAACCACTGCCATTTCATTTACCATGTATGGTGATTCTGTCTTTGTTATAGAGAAAAATAAAGATGGGCATAAAGACAAAAATGATCACGATATTTTGACAGTGAAACGCGTTTTTGTTACCACAGGAGCACAACAAGGCAATGAAACAGTGATAAAAAAGGGGATCAGCGCCGGTGACTGGATTGTTGCCACAGGCGAATTAAAGTTAGAAAATGATACGCAAGTAACGATAAACAACAGCGTCAAATTACCACATGTGTCTAATATTGACGAACTGGGACAATAAATATGAAGTTCACTGATCTATTTATTAAGCGCCCTGTTTTAGCATCTGTTGTCAGCTTTTTGATCTTATTTTTTGGTCTCAACGCGATTCAACACATTCCAATTCGTCAATTTCCTAAAATGGACAATACCGTTATTACGGTCACCACCAGTTACCCAGGTGCCGATGCCAATTTAATTGCCGGATTCATTACCACGCCCCTGGAGGCCGCTGTCGCCAGCGCCGAGGGGATTGATTACATGACTTCCAGCAGTGTATCCGGCCTCAGTACCATTTCTTTGAATATCAAGCTCACAACCGATCCTCAAGTGGCTTTTACCGATGTCATGAGCAAGGTACAACAAACTAAAAATTTATTACCCCCTGAAGCGCAACAACCCATCATTTTAAAAAAATCAGATACATCAACCGCGCTGATGTACATTAGTTTAAACAGTGATGACATGACGCCACAACAAATCACCGACTATGCCACTCGGATTGTACAACCGCAATTACAAACTGTAGAAGGTGTGGCGTTAGTAGACATACTGGGTAGCCAAACCTATTCCATGCGTGTTTTCCTGAACCCAAACAAAATGGCCGCATTACACGTCACCCCTGAAGATGTTTATCGTGTGTTGGCAAAAAATAATTATCTAACTGCAGCAGGCAGCACCAAAGGTGAGTACGTTGCTGTCAATATTCACGCGAAAACCAATGTCAACACACCAGAAGAGTTTAGCCAACTGGTCGTGCGATCGAATAAACATGCGATTATTCGGTTGAAAGACATTGGACGCGTCAAACTCGGCTCAGTCAATTACGATTCATCCGTGCGTTTTGATGGTAAAAAAGCCATTTTTCTAGCAATTACGCCCACGCCCACGGCAAATCCACTCACCGTTATTCGACAAGTCAGAGAAACTTTTCCCTCTATTCAGCACCAATTTCCACCTGGATTGACCGGTACCATTGTATACGATGCCACAGATTATATCCGTGCATCTATCAAAGAAGTATTGCACACCATTCTTGAAGCCGCTTTTATTGTCATCTTGGTCATTTATTTATTTTTAGGATCACTGCGTTCAGTGATGATTCCGATCGTCACTATTCCACTGTCTATTGTCGGTGTATGTACCCTACTGATGTTTTTGGGATACTCTATTAATCTTCTTACTCTGCTAGCGTTTGTGTTAGCGATTGGTCTCGTGGTTGACGATGCCATCGTGGTCGTCGAAAACATTCATCGTCACATCGAGGATGGCCTGACTCCGTTAGAGGCAGCCTTAGTCGGTGCGCGGGAAATTGGCACCCCCATTATTGCGATGACCATTACATTAGCCGCCGTCTATATACCGATTGGATTTATGGGCGGCTTAACCGGCGCCTTGTTTAAAGAATTTGCTTTTACGCTTGCCAGCGCAGTCATTATTTCCGGTGTGATTGCTTTAACCCTTTCACCCATGATGTGCTCAAAGATACTGTCTGCCGAAATCAGTGAAGGCCGTTTTGTAAAATGGTTAGACACGTTCTTTAATCGACTCAAAATTCGTTATCAAACCTTGCTACACAACATTCTTGAAACACGTCAGATTATTTTGATACTCGCTGGTGTGGTTTTGATTATGTTACCGTACTTATATTCACACACGGCAAAAGAAACCGCCCCTGAGGAAGATGCTGGATTTTTCTTTGTTGTCAGTAAAACACCCGAATATGCTAACTTAAATTACGTAGAAGCATTTACACCCTCTTTCGATGAGATTTATCGCTCTTTTCCAGAAATGGATCATTCATTTATCATTAATGTGGCAAGCGGTCCGCAATCAGGCGTGGTATTAAAACCATGGGGGGATCGTAAACGTAGCCAGTTTGCCTTAAAAAAACCATTACAAAAAGCCTTAGATAATATTACTGGATTTAAATCTTATGCCATTATCCCCCCATCACTTCCAGGTGGCGGAGATCCAACACCGATACAATTTGTCATAAAATCAACATCTGATTATCGCAGTCTGCTTGATATTTCTAACAAAATAATGGATAAAGCACGCCACAGCGGTTTATTTATGTTTTTAGACAATGGTCTGCGATTTAATCATCCAGAAATTGAAGTCAATATTAATCGATCTAAAGCCGCGGAGCTCGGACTAGATATGAGCAATATTGGCAGCAGCATCGCCAGCGCCATGTCAGGAAATTATGTGAACTTTTATGAAATGCAAGGCCGAAGTTACAAAGTCATTCCACAATTAGATCGACGTTATCGAGCCTTACCAGAGCAACTGAGTGATATTCATTTACGCACACAATCCGGTGATATGATTCCGTTATCAACCGTCGCGCAATTTAAACAAACGATTGGACCTAACGCACAAAATCACTTTCAGCAACTGAATTCCACTACCATCATCGGCATCATGTTGCCAGGTTTTACCCTTGGCGAGGGCTTGGCTTTTTTGAAAAAGCAAGCTGAAGAATTATTACCCAAAGGTTTTCATTACGATTATGCCGGGCAATCACGTCAATTTATTCAAGAGGGCCAAGCTTTAATCGGTGCTTTCTTTATGGCGATTATTGTTATTTTTCTCATCTTAGCCGCACAATATGAAAGCTATCGCGATCCTTTGATTATCCTGATCAGTGTACCGATGTCGATTTGTGGCGCGTTAATTCCCTTGAATCTAGGACTCGCCAGTATCAATATTTACACCCAAGTTGGCTTAATTACCTTAATCGGTTTGATCAGCAAACACGGGATCTTGATTGTCGATTTTGCCAACCAACTCCAGCGTGAAAAACAGCTATCGCGTCGAGAAGCGGTTGAAGAAGCGGCAGCGATTCGTCTACGCCCAATCCTCATGACTACTGCCGCAATGGTGTTTGGCGTTCTACCACTCTTAATTGCATCCGGTGCTGGTGCTGTCAGCCGCTTTGATATTGGGCTGGTTATTGCATCCGGCTTATTGGTTGGTACCGCGTTCACTTTGTTTGTTGTACCAACGATCTATACTTATATCGCATCCGATCATCGATAAGAGAAAGGTATTTCCGCAATCAACATCCTTTCGCGATGCGTTTTTTGTAACTCTCCAGATACGTTCAGGACTTACGAAAAACAGCGAGGTCGCGAAAGATCTTAGATTGCATAAGATCGATGCTATCATCAGGCGATCCTTCACTGCACCCAGAATGACGTTCGTCCTTTATAGGCAATGATAGAGCAAAATTATCCACAAACTGGAGAGTTACCTTTTTTTAAAAAAAGTGTGTTGATATCTTCCACATTTTCAATGTAAAATAATTATACGTTTTTATAAGTAAAATAAACATGCAGAATAAAATTATTTCAACGCCAGACCAAGACAGTTGTGGTGAAAACCGTGCTTATCAATTTGGTTATAATGAAATTATAGGCAAAAGAGGCAACCAAGAGGATGCGTTGACTTGGGTATTACTAGAATCCAATCTATTTGAAAATGTTACGCCCATTCAGGTTGCTCATCGCTTGTGGACAGCTTATCAAAATTTATCCGATGCATTGTATCCTGATTTTCGCAAGCAATGGTTCGAGAGCACTAAGCATCAAAACTCAGGTAGCACTGGGTATCAAGACTCAGGTAGCACTGCCTCAACAACGGTTATTTTTGGAGAGCATCTTGTTACAGCAACGTTGGCAGATACGATTGCATTTGCTGTCATTTATGATACAGATGGAAATGTCGTCAAAGTAGAGCGACTGAACGCAAGAATTTGCACGCCAATTTCTGAAGTTAAACGCATTGTAGATGCTGGCAGTTTTATCATGAACAATAGGGTTTTTGGTGCATTGGCAGTCTCTCGCGCTATTGGCGATCACAACATGAACCAAATACCCGTAGAAGATTACAAACACGGTGTTATTCCAGATGCTGATATCGATACTTGGTTATTAGATGAAGATTACAAACGCGTTGTTATTCCAGATGCTGATATCGATATTTGGTCGTTAGCTTCTGTTCCTAAACAATATAAGATCCAAATTCTTACAACATGCGACGGCTTTACAGAAGGCTTGGGGAAAGAGGGTCAAACTAAAAAAAGACACGAAGCGTTTATGCTTGAATGCCTGAATAAAATGAATGATAAAAAACCCGGCTTACTTTCCGAGTTAACAATTACAAAAAAATTAACGCAATATGCGTATGAGTTAGGATCTGGAGACAATATTTCAATATCAGCACAAACCTATTTACGGGGGTTTAACGTTCTCACAGGGATTTATGACGGTCACGCAGGAAAACAAACTTCTCGGTATGTCGCTAAAAATATAGTGGATGAGTTTGTCAGATTATTGAAACTCAGTGATGCAGATTATGCGAATGAAAAAAATAGCGTCATAAAACGCCAAAAAGACTATGAAAGAGATAATAGCCATCTTAAATGTCGCGATTTGGGAGAAGGATTAGCAACCGTAGCTCCTAATCCTCGTGATGAAAAAGTATTACCGGTGACCGTTCTCTGTGTGGAAAAAGAAGCATTACCGGCACCTGTTACTGCGCCTGAGGCTAAAAAAAGCCCCCCAGCGAAACCTGATTCTCAAAATAAAATAATCGTTCATTTAGATCAAATTAACCATGTGTTTTCTCAATTCGATCGGTATGTTCAAAATAAATACAAAGGCAATCAGTCCATTCTAAAAGAGAGTCAAACTTTTTTGACGGAGGCTAAAAAAGCTTGCTCAAGCATCATCGAAAAACATCCTCAGTACAATCAACAACAATTGAACGAGCATGTTTGTAAAGAGCTCACTAAAATCGCTGGTAGAACATTTAAGCATAGAGATTTTTATAAACGCTTGTTAGCCGACTTCTTTTTTATCCCGTTAGGTGTTGCAACAGCGGGTATTCTCTTTGCAGTCAAATATAAAACAACTAGCTCGTTATCGTTCCTTGCTCATAAAACCCATCGCCAGCAAAAAGTAGACGAGCTTATTATAAACAGCATACAGCCTACGCGGAGATGAGACAGCACACTCTAATATTCCTTAACTTAATGCCATTGAGTGCTGTGCTTTAAACATCATGAGGACACAAAAATAACATCGTCAAAAAACTTCAGATTGTAGCCGCGCGCAGTATAGTCGAAACCGCGGCAATGATGATATACTCGTGCACTTTCAATTTGTCGAGTTAGCCGTGGAAAAAACCTATGCGCCGCAAGCTATTGAAGAAGCTTGTTATCAAAATTGGGAGAATCATCGTTACTTTGAACCACATGGTGATGGTCAACCTTTTTGTATCATGCTCCCTCCCCCCAATGTGACTGGCAGTCTACACATGGGGCATGGTTTCCAGCTCACTCTGATTGATGCATCTATTCGTTATCAACGCATGATGGGCAAGCGCACGCTCTGGCAACCTGGTACGGATCATGCCGGTATTTCTACGCAGCTGGTTGTTGAAAGTCAATTAGACCGACAAGGGTTGTCACGCAAAGATATGTCCAGGCAAGCGTTTCTAGAACGCGTTTGGACATGGAAAGAAGAGTCCGGCGGTCTTATCACGCGTCAAATGCGCCGTATGGGTGCCTCTCCAGATTGGTCTCGTGAACGCTTTACTTTAGATGAAGGCCTATCGTTAGCGGTTCAAAAAGTTTTTGTACAATTATATGATGAAGGTTTGATTTACCGTGGGACACGTTTAGTCAATTGGGATCCTAAGCTTGGAACAGCGATTTCTGATTTAGAAGTCATTTCTGAAGAAGAGAATGGGTCTTTGTGGCATATTCGTTATCCTGTTACCGACAGCGATGAATTTATCACAGTAGCCACTACCAGACCTGAAACCATGCTGGGTGACGCAGCTGTTGCCGTCCATCCAGAAGATAAACGTTACCAGCACTTAATCGGAAAACAGGTCTCACTGCCCTTGTGTGAGCGTACGATTCCAATTATCGCGGATGAATATGTCGATCCCAGTTTTGGCACCGGTTGCGTTAAAATTACGCCAGCACATGATTTTAACGATTATGAAGTCGGAAAACGTCACCAACTTCCATTAATCAATATTTTAACTAAAAAAGCCCAATTAAATAAAAATGTACCCGTACGCTTTCAAGCAATGGATAGATTTGTCGCAAGAGAGCAAATTTTACAAGAACTACAAGACGCTGAATTTTTAATCAAAACAGAGCCTTACAAAGTTAAGATTCCACGAGGCGAAAAATCGAATGTTGTCATTGAGCCATTATTAACGGATCAGTGGTATGTGAAAACCGCACCATTAGCGGCTCCTGCTCTTGAAGCCGTGCGTCGTGGTGAAATTCGTTTTACACCAGAAAATTGGACCAAAACCTACTATCAATGGATGGAAAACATCGAAGATTGGTGTATTAGTCGTCAATTATGGTGGGGGCATCGCATTCCGGCTTGGTACGATAACCATGGCCATGTATATGTTGGCTACAGTGAAAATGATGTGCGCTTTAAATATAAGCTCGATCCTGAAACACCCCTAAAACAAGATGAAGATGTCTTAGACACCTGGTTTTCATCAGCCTTGTGGCCTTTTTCTACCTTAGGTTGGCCAGAGCGTACTGAAGCCTTAGAAACATTTTATCCTACCAGTGTCTTGTTTACCGGATTTGATATTATCTTTTTCTGGGTTGCCCGCATGATCATGATGGGATTAAAATTCACCGGAAAAGTGCCTTTTCGTGACGTTATTATTACTGGTTTAATTTGTGACAGTGATGGTAAGAAAATGTCGAAATCCAAAGGCAACGTATTGGATCCGATTGATATTATTGATGGGATTGATTTACAAAATTTACTTGAAAAACGCACCAATGGCCTGATGTTAAATTCAGCACGTGACAGCATTATTAAAGCGACTCGCAAGCAATTTCCGGAAGGTATTCCTGCGTACGGTACAGATGCACTGCGTTTTACATACTGCTCATTGGCTGCCAACGCCAGACAAGTGCGCTTTGATTTGCAGCGCGTTGAAGGATACCGTAATTTTTGTAACAAACTATGGAATGCCGCGCGTTTTGTTCTGATTAGCACAACAGAAGAAGGCACCGAGTTTGATGATGGCGCATTTCAATATACGCCAGCAGATGAGTGGATTTTATCTTTATTACAAAGCACCATTGAAAAATGCCATAAATACTTTGAACAATATCGCTTCGATTTATTAGCAAGCACATTATACGATTTTGTTTGGCATGAATACTGTGACTGGTATCTGGAGCTCTCTAAAATCGTTATGTACGATGACAAGGCGTTACCAGCAATGAAACGGGGTACAAGACGTACACTCATACACGTACTGAGCCGTACACTGAAACTACTGCATCCCATTATTCCGTTTATCACCGAAACCATTTGGCAACGCATGACCAAATTAACCAGTGAATATGCAGAAACCATCATGTTGAGCAGCTACCCACAAGTGGAGTCGCAGTTCATCAATCCAGAAATTGAAACTGAATTTACTTGGATTAAGCGCGTGGTCCAATCCATTCGCACGATGCGCAGTGAAATGAACGTCAGCCCATCCAAGTACATTCCATTGCTGGTGCGTCATCAAGATCCAATGGTTGAAACCCGCTTGCAAACGTATCAGACCATTTTAATGACCTTGAGTAAAATTTCTCAGATTCAAGTTGTCACCCCGAAAGACTCGATTCCGGTCTGTGTTTCAGCTGTTGTCGGTGAGGTTGAATTACTGCTTCCGATTGCCGATCTAATCGATAAAGAAACCGAACTGGCGCGGTTGAATAAAGAGCTCAACAAACTCGATAAAGATGTTGAATTTGCGGAAAGCAAACTCAACAATGAAGCGTTTACCAGTAAGGCGCCAGCGGAAATTATTGCCAGCATAAAAGATAAATTAGCACAGGCAAAACAAGCACAGGCCAAATTATTACAGCACCGCGAGAAAATTGATCGGCTTTAGAAAAGCTTTACTCTGGTAATCAAATGACATGTGTCCTTATAAAAAATCCACACTACCTGATTTTTTATAAAGACACATGCCTGCCTAGCACAGAGAGGCTTATCACAATAATCGTCGCACGAATAGTAACTCACCTTCCACGTCATGGCTTGTACTTGAGAAAAAAGTAATATTATTCGGGATGTTTTTACTGAAAATCTTTTTTGAATGGTGTAGGAGCTGATGTCGTAGTCTCTTGCTCTTGCTCTTGCTCTTGCTTATTATCATGAGGAACAATATCATGATATGATGCACGTGCTTCTTTAAAAGCACTCACAGCAGCATCTTGATTTACCTCATCTTTTTTGAAAACGGGCAATGACTTTTTAGCAAACGCTTTTCTAACAGCTAAACATTCTGGTTGCGAATCATCGTTAAGAACATGCAAGCGCGAAATGAGCGGGACTTTACCTGCAGCCATCATCATTGTTTGAGCTTGGTCATACTCCCATTTTTTTCTGGGATCAAATGAATATCTTGATCGCGATCGATCATAAAGATCACTGGCTTTTTTGATAACGGTAACCATTTCCTCTGATTGAACCGCTACGAGAACCTTTTCTAGGTATGCATTTATTTCTTGTAACGAAGCATAATCCTCTGTCTCATCAATTTTATGCTTATACTCAGCATAAAATGCCAGCATCGCCGGATCGCCTCGCCCTACTTTGGTATAACTTAAGTTGTTTGCTTCAATTTTCTTTAATAAATCTTTAGCCATATTTTTAGGCTCCACACAAAGAGCGTTTGTTCTATTGATGGCTTTGACGCTGGATGAATTAGACACAGATAGGTCTTCTTTTAGTAAAAGCTGCTGCCGCAAATGCTGCTCATATTTTTCCAGGTTTCTTATGTCTCGCATGGTTTCAACAGAGCGAACGCCATTGCCAGAATCGGGTGGAAGTGGTTTGCCGTTATGGTCGAATCGTTGTTCTCGAATGAGTTCAACCGCCATTTTCACCAATGGCGTGCACTTTACTTCCAATGCCACAGGACTTGGTACCATCACCGTTGCCGTTTTATCAGCCGTATTTTTTAGTAGCTCAGGCTTATCGACTATCAGCTCTCTCATCTTCAATGCAGCAAGAACCGTGCCGGATCGCCCATCACCTGCACCACATTGCAAAACGATTGATTTACCTTCTTGATCCAACTTTTTGATGGTTTCATAAACTTTATCATAGCTTTCGACGGGAATATCAGCATAATCCTCAAAATGCATATGATAATATTCCAGTCCGTGCTTATCAGCCTCTTCAGCAAAGCTGTCTTTATAAAAACCGATTATGGCTGTTTTTTCTTTTTGCTTGGTAAGATGGCTTAAGGCCGCTAAAGTATCGTTGGAAGAATTTTCAACAACATAATTTGGCCTTGCCATGGCCGCTATCACTAAATCTTTACCAAATAGATGCAAGCGATGCTGTCTATAATTATATGGCACCCTATCATCATTTTTAAGGGCTGTCATGTCAATGCCTAATTGATGAGACCATAATTAGATTATAGTTTATATAAAGGCTTTGATGAAAAAATCAATCTTCACTCACACTAGTACAACGTTTCACTCAGCAAATAAAATTACCTACCTTTTTGCAGGAGTCGCACTTTTATTTGTATGACTCACTATCCAAAAGCCTAACCCCACAACCATCAATGTACTTAAGCAAACTCCCACCGATGTTTCCCACTCATAACTAAACAACCGCCATGCATCTGGGCTGTGTAAAATTGAAAAAGGAACCGCGAGAAAAACATCCATGAGTGCCGCACCGGCCAGCATTCCACAAGCCACACGGGTACCAATTTGCTTGTGTAAATTCAATGCTTTCGTTGATAAGCGTTGTTTAGAAAGCGTTTTGCCTACAGTCCAAGCAATCAGTCCGCCAAGAAACAAAGGAAAAGAGGTGCTCATCGGCAAATACATACCAATTGCAACACCGAGAATCGACAAACGTAAGTTGACTCGCCGTTGTAAAAGGTGATTTACCAGAATGACAGCTAAAATAAGCAATGCGCCCATCCCCATCATGCCCCAGGGTAAATCATGGCGAAACACAGCCTTGGTAATAGCTGCCAGTAAAGCCGCGGTTGGGGCAGGCAATGACTGGCTTACATCCATGCCAGGATGCGGCATCACACCCGCAATACCATAAACCTCAAACAACAATTGCATCACGGGTGGAATAACACACGAAGCAACCAAGACACCCAGTAACAACATCAGCTGCTGCTTCCAAGGCGTAGCCCCTACCAGCTGTCCTACTTTTAAATCTTGGGTATTATCATTCGCAATCGCAGCTATTCCTGTCACAATCGAGGCAATGATGATCACAATGGCTTCTGCTGCTTTAATTTGTAATGCCGACAACGGCAACGGCAAATAAGCGGTAATCGCCGACAATAACAACCATGCTGCAAATAAAATACCCGCTATAACCACTGAGCTACCAGGACTCGCCGTCACACCAACCATACCGGAAAAGTACGCGGTTATTACCGAAAATAAAAAACCAATAATCAGTACATACAAAACGGCAACCAACACTACGCCATACGCTGCCACAGGCTGAAAACCAATTTGGTCACAAGGGAAAATATGTTTAAAAAATAGAAATAATATGACCGTCATAAAACCAACAGCCAAGGCAATGATAGATAAAGGAATGTCATGCTCAACCCTTGCTGGACGTTTTTCCGGCATTTTTTCCGACAATTGGCGAATCGAGTATTGCATGCTGCGTAACAGCGGTTTTAATAACTGTGCAAAAGTCCATACACCAGCAAACAGCATAGCGCCAATACCTAAGTAACGTAACTCATTCGCCCAAATTAACGAACCCGCTTGCTCTGCGGAATGATGTAATAAATACGAGGGGAATTTATAACTCACCACAGGCAATACGCCACCCCATGCAACCAACGCCCCGAGAAAAATACTACAGGCCATATCAAAACCGATCAAGTAACCGGCTCCCAACATAGTGGCTGAAAATCCCATGCTCACACAAAATAAAGTACGTTTTGCTGCAAACCAATATTGCCAACTACCAGCTAATAGCTTAAATCCACCTTGCAAAAGCTCAATGACGCTCCCTATCACGCTGCCGTAGACCACATCACGAAAACCAATTTTCTCGTCAGAGGATTTCAGTACTTGCGCAATCGCTCGCCCTTCAGGAAACTGCAATGATTCGTCATGCACCAAAACGCGCCGTAATGGAATAGAAAATAAAACGCCCAGTACACCACCACAAAAGGCGATTAAAAAATTGTCCAGGTAACTGAATTCATGCCAATAATTTAAGATAATCAACGCCGGAATAGTATAAACAATACCACCAGCCACAGCCTCCCCTGCTGAGGCCGCGGTTTGAACAGCATTATTTTCAAGAATAGTTGCATGCTTAAAAAATCGCAAAACCCCCATAGAAACAATAGCCGCAGGAATCGATGCCGACGCTAAAATGCCTAATCTCAGTGCTAAATAAGCATTTGAAGCAGCCAAAATAACGGTCAACACAATACTTAATAGAATGCAACGTAAAGTCAATTCTGCTGGGCCTTTGGTTTTTGAAGCAGATTTATTTTTCATAGCAATCCTCACATAATATCTGGTACAACATGTGGTTTAACGAGCCAAGCTGAATGATGAGATTTGTCATAAATATCCCATTCTTTAGAGGCATACTGCTCTTTGTCCGTATCCAGTAACAGCCAAGTCAAAAACAAAGCGACCGTTTCAGGCAACAGAAGACGATTTTCTTGTGTTAGTTTTAGAAAAAAAGCTAATTTTTCTGGTTGCATATGTGACGATTGGCGAATAATGTCTAACATCTTTGTTTCAACAATACCGGGCATGACACTGGCAAATGCCGGTGCTTGTGCCTCCAGTTGCCAACATTGCGTCAACATAGACAAGGCAGCTTTCGATGAGCAATAAGCCCCCCATCCAGCCACAGGAAAATACGCAGCCCCAGATCCAATATGCAACACACGCCCATCACGCAATGCGGGTAATAATTGTTGTGTTAAGAACAAAGGCGCTTCAACATTGGTGGTCATCACGTGACGCCAGTCTGAAAGCGTTATGGATTCCAACGACACAATGGGTTCAATAGCGCCAGCATTGTGAATTAAACCTTTTATTGAAAAGGGTGCTAGGTATTTTTTTAACTGCTCTCGATCTTCTGCAAGTGTCATATCTGCTTGAAAATAACGAATATCAGCAGAACAGGCGGCCGTTTCTCTTAAGGGCTTTTCACGACGTCCAACAATCAAAACCGACTCACGGCGTCGAGCTAATTCACACGCTAATGCTCTCCCAAGCCCCGTTCCTCCACCGGTTATGATATACACGTTGATTCTCTGCAAGTTTTATCTGGAAATATTGTACGCATCATATCAGACATGCTAACCTTATGGTATCTTTTGCCCTCACTTTAAGGACGACGTAACATGAAAAAATCGATGCTGGCTTGCGCCTTAGTTTTAGCTTATTCAGCCACAAATGCCGCCGGCCAACTTGAAGTAGTCACGACGACACCAGCAGTGAATACAGAAACACCCTCTACTGGAAGCACAGCAACCCCCAGCAGCACAACCGCGCCAACTGCAACGACAACAGCAGCAACGACAACAGCACCAACAGCTCCAGTCGTCCTTGAGCCAACCCCCCAAAACATGAGCTGTCAGTTTCACTTTCCAGCCAATACAACCATTCCGGACAATGTTCTAAAAATGTGGGTAGAAAAAGCGGCGGTCCAAACATTTGACTATAGCAGTGATAACTTAGATATCAAACTGCAACAATTAAAAGCTTGCTTTACAGATGCTGGTTGGATTGGTTTTACAACCGCCATTGATCAATCAGGCAATTTAATCTCTATTCGCAAGCAAAAGCTCGCTGTTAGTGCTCAGGTAGACGGCGCAATCAGTATCAATCCTATAAAAGAAAATCACTGGAGGCTAACGTTACCGATGCAAGTGGTTTATCAAAATAAACAAGATAAAGTCACTCAACTGCTCACCATGGAAATAGTCGTAGCAAGAAAGATGTCTGGGGATTTAGGCATAGATCAAATTATTGCGTCACCTCGCCAAGCAGAAGTCATAAAACACTAGGAGCCCTCTCCCCAACCCTCTCCCGCGATGGGCATCATCATACTATCAAACTTCCTATCGCGGGAGAGGGGGCAGATCGAGGTGAAATTGAAAAATCTGTGACCAACTCCACATCAAATTTTGTCTATAAAAACGCCAGGGACGTTCTTTCGTCGTCAGGGACGCTCCTTCGTCGCCAGGGACGCTCCTTCGTCGTCAGGGACGCTCCTTCGTCGTCAGGAACGCTCCTTCGTGCGGAGTTAGAAGTTAGGAGTTACACGGATTATTTAGCCTTAGCCCGCCCTTGCAACCAATCGCCATCGCCATTCTCATCTTCATAAGAAAGAACCACGACACGTGTACCAATTGTAATAAATTGTTCATTCAACCATTTTGCGGCACTGGGCAAAACACGCACACAACCATGGCTAGAATTATAAGGTGGCACAGCATAAGCAGCGTGAATGGTGTATCCTTGGAAGAAATACATACAGTAAGGCATTTTTGCCCCACCTTCTGTTTCTACTGGGTATTCTCCTGATTTACAGTTGATACCACGCTTGTTATAGACCCGAAATGTGCCTGTAACCGTACGACAAGGCTTATTGACATCAGGACAAATATCTTGACCACCCGATGCACTGCCTGTCATGACGCGCTGCCCATTCGCATCATACGCTGCCCAAGCAGATGCTTTGGGATCAAATATAAACGTTTTCACACCGGTTGCTGGAATTTCGTTGGGGAAATAGTTACGGCCACGTTTATCCAGTAAATAATGTGTTGTATGGTGTACATGCCCCTGATCATCCGTGATATAGGTTGATTCATCATAGGCAATACAACCAGACAATCCCAATGTCAGCATTAATCCACACACCAAAGCCTGTTGCGACATTGCTACCTTACGTTTCCAAGTTTTGACGTTTAGTAGCATTGAGGCAACTGCATCAAATCGCCTTGTGTTTATTGAAAATTGAGATGCACGAATGGTTCTTAAATTTTTTTGTTTCATAACATGGCACCTATTTGGTCAAACGTCGATATTTAATACGAGAAGGCTGGTTGGCTTTATCTCCCAAACGACGTTTTCTGTCTTCCTCATAATCGGTGTAATTTCCTTCTATAAATACAACTTGAGAGTCGCCTTCAAATGCCATTAAATGGGTACAAACACGATCAAGAAACCAACGATCATGCGAAACAACCACAGCACAGCCAGGGAAGTTCATAATCGCCTCTTCCAGTGCGCGCAATGTTTCAACATCCAAATCATTACTGGGTTCGTCGAGTAATAACACATTGCCACCACGTTTAAGCAATTTAGCAAGATGTACACGGTTTCGTTCACCACCAGAGAGCTGAGACATTTTTTTCTGTTGATCCGGGCCTTTAAAATTAAAGCGCCCCACATAAGCCCGTGAAGGCATTTGAAATGAACCCACTTGAATAAGATCATGTTTATCAGCGATTTCTTCCCAAACTGTTTTATTGTCATCTAAGTGATCTCGCAACTGATCGACATAAGCCAGTTGCACTGTTTCACCCACACGAATCTCACCTTGATCAGGCGTTTCTTGTTGCATCAACATTTTTAAGAAAGTGGATTTACCCGCACCATTCGCGCCAATAATACCTAACACACCGCCTTTTGGTAGCGTAAAATTTAAATTTTCGAATAACAATTTCGCGCCGTAAGCTTTACTCAACCCGTGTCCTTCTAATACCAAATCCCCCAGTCTCTCACCAGGTGGAATATACAACTCATTGGTTTCATTACGCTTTTGAAATTCTTTGGCATTTAACTCTTCAAAGCGTGCTAAACGAGCTTTGTTTTTTGCATGACGTCCTTTTGGTGAGGTACGGACCCACTCCAACTCCGCTTTAATAATACGTTGATGTGATGCTTCTTGTTTTTGCTCACGCTCCAGACGTTCATTTTTTTGTTCCAACCACGCCGTATAATTACCTTTATATGGTATACCCTCACCCCGATCGAGCTCCAATATCCATTCAGCGGCGTTATCTAAGAAATAACGATCGTGCGTGATAGCAACCACGGTCCCAGTAAAGGCTTCTAAGTAATGCTCCAACCACGCAACACTTTCCGCATCCAAATGGTTAGTCGGCTCATCTAGTAGCAACATATCAGGATGAGACAACAATAAGCGGCACAAAGCCACTCGGCGTTTCTCTCCCCCTGACAATTGTTTCACTGAAGTGTCCCAGTCTGGTAAACGCAAAGCATCTGCAGCGATATCCAATTGCCTGTCTAAATCCCATCCATTACCGGTTTCAATCTCATGCTGCAACTCACCTTGCTCAGCTAACAAGCGATTCATATCATCATCACTCATTGGCTCTGCAAATTGCATACTGATTTCATCAAAGCGCGCTAATTTATCTTTCATTTCAGCAACCGCTTCTTCAACCACTTCACGCACAGTTTTCGTCAAATCAATCTCTGGCTCTTGTGCCAAATAACCAATGCGAATACCTGGTTGCGCACGTGCTTCACCATCAAATTGTTTATCCACCCCTGCCATAATACGCAGCAGTGTCGATTTACCAGAGCCATTAAGTCCCAATACACCAATTTTAGCGCCTGGTAAAAAGCTAAGAGAAATATCTTTAAGAATCACACGTTGATTCTCTACCATTTTACTCACACGATTCATGGTGAATATATACTGAGACATTTAGACTCCGAAAACACAATTGTTAATAAAACAGGACTTACGAAAAACATCGAGATCGAGGCGAATCTTATTTTTAATGAGGGCGTTTAGATGACTAAATGACCGAATTAAAAATACAATCCAACGAAGAGATCGTTGTTTTGCGTAAGTCCTGTAAAAATGCCGCTGATAATAACAAACATTCATTGCTTTATAAACCACTCTTATTTAGAATTAATTTCAAATTTTTATTGCAAAGGCTTCACATGCAAACAGCACAAATCAATATGATCAAACAACAACTTCGTACTGGTGACGTACTGGACGATAATCTACTGAGTCTCTATGCTGATTTGCCTAGAGAGGCATTTGTTCCTGATGCATACAAAGCGTTTGCTTACTCAGATCGCCAACTGCCACTGGCCTATGGTCAATCAATGATGACGCCCTTGGAAGAAGGCCGTATACTGCAAGCATTGTGCTTAACGGGTACAGAAACAGTCTTGGAAGTGGGAACAGGCAGTGGTTTTTTAACAGCGCTACTCAGCCGCTTAGCAAAACAAGTCTTAAGTATTGATTATTACGAAATGTTTACCAACCAAGCACGTCAGCGCTTACAATCGTTTGGTTGTGATAATGTCGAGTGTATAACCGGTGATGCCTGCCAAGGGTGGGTAAATAAGGCACCTTATGATATCATCATTTTTTCTGGTGCTATCGAAGCATTGACAGAGATTCAACGCTTGCAATTACTACCAGGTGGTCGCTTAATTGCGGTTGTGGGTCGCTCACCCGTGATGCAAGTTCAACAGCATACCCTCGATCATCAAGAAAAATGGTCTGAAAAGATTCTCTTTGAAACGTATTTGCCACCACTTATTGACAAGATGAATCAACAATCATTTGTATTTTAGGAAAGTTTCATGCATATCAGGCAGTATCTTAAACTGGTTCCATGTGTTTTTTTGATCACTTCGATCAGCATGCCTGTTTCGTCTGCCGATTTGATGGATGTTTATCATCAAGCAATGGAGTACGACCCTGCTTTTAAAGCAGCATATAGCACATTTTTATCGCAAAGCGAAAGTTTGCCACAAGCATGGTCATCACTACTCCCGCAATTAACGTTGGCGGCGCTGGCTAGTCGAAATAAACAGACCGTACGTGCAGGCCCTATCGATTTTAGTCAAGACTACGACACCAACCAATGGCGGGTCAATGCAACACAGGCTCTGTTTAATTATAAAGCATGGGAACAAGTTCAACAGGCCCGATCTTCGGTTAAAGCCGCTCTGGCAACCTTTAACGATGCTGCACAGAATTTGATCGCACGCACGGTTACTGCGTATACGCGTTTATTAATGGCAAAAGATACTTTGCGTTTTGCAAAAGCAAAAAAAGAAGCAAATAAACGTCAATTTGATCAAGCCACACAACGCTTTAATGTTGGTCTGGACCCAATTACTTCTGTATATGAAGCCGAAGCGGCCTACGATCAGTCGGTTGCAGAAGTTATCAGTGCTACCAATCAAGTCACAAATGAAAATCAAAATCTCAGTAAATTAACAAATCACCTTTATGAATATGTTTCTGAGTTACGCAATAATCAAATTCCGTTAATCCGCCCGGAGCCAAACGATGTCGACGAGTGGGTTTCCGTCGGATTAAAACAAAATTACAATCTGTATGCCGCCAAATACAATTTGCAGGCCGCTCGTGAAAACATTAAAGCGGCATCGGCAGGGAATTGGCCTATCTTTAATATACAGGGCGCCACCACCGATACACATCAATCTAATACGTCTATTAGCACAAGAGGCTCTACAGCCGGTACCGGAGCCACGAATTTATTAAGTAATTTTTTCATACCTAACGAGCAAATGATATCGAATGTCGCGGTGACCATGAATTTCCCGATTTTTCAAGGTGGATTGGTCGCATCTCAAACACGCCAAGCAGAATATGATTTTCAAACAGCAGGACAACAATTAGAAAAAATTTATCGCGATGTGATTGTCAACAGTAACATCGCTTTCAACACTATCAAAGATGGTATCAGTAAGGTAAAAGCCGATCGGCAAACCGTGAAATCACAACAAAACTCTCTAGACAGTGTTTGGGCACAATATCAAGTGGGTACACGAACCATGACTGACGTGGTACTGGCCCAACAACGTTTATTTCAAGCACAAGAAGAATTATCAAGTGATCAATATGACTTAATTAATGCTATTATTAATTTGAAATACCTGGCAGGCACTTTAAACATTACTGATTTAGAAGAAGTGAACGCATGGTTAAACACAAAACGTATCGCCGAAATAGCACCAGGAGAAAAGAAAAGTATTTGCTCGCTAAAAAGTCAAAAATTACTTAAGAACTTACCAATAACAGCATCTTAAGGATATATAAAAAAGGAGAGTACGGTGAAAAAGGAATCAAAGATTAGTTTATCGTTGGTTTTTCTTATTTTTTCAATTATCTGTATTACACTTCTTTCTTATGCCTATCTGATTAACGCTTATAATGACTATCAATATCGTAGTCTGAGTTTACACTTACCCGAAGCGCTATATGCCAAAAACAGCCTGTATAGCTTTTTAGTGATGATGGGCGTTTTAGCGCTATGTCTTTTCACAAAATTCCAAAACTTTTACATACAACGTCTTTTATTGATTTTTTTAACCATTGGCATGTTAATTGTGCCATTAAATATCTATTTCTTCCCGCTCTATAGCGGTCTACCAAATGCAATCAATGAGCTTGGAAATGCATGGCTGCAGCTGGTGGTCCCACATCAATTTCGCGGGACTATCACAGGCATTGTTGAAGGGCTGGCCGGTTATTTTGATATAGGTAGTATTTATTTTGAGGATAAATCCTCTTTCTTACATATTCGCTTAGATCTGATTTACATTGCTATCGCCGTTTCGCTTATTATTTTCTATTTTACGACACGGCAATTAGAAAACACGGCCGTGAGTAATAAATTGAATCCACAAGCATCGGAAAGTATCGTTGGGATGCTTATCAAATATCCACATGTTTTCATTGCTTGTTTTATTCTGGGTTTTAACGATGGGATTCTTTATTACTCACTGGATTTAGCCAGAGCATTATGGCCAAATAAATCACCACAAACCTACCAATACATTTTATTTGTCAGTGGTATTATTGGCCCCATGCTCATTGGTACCTTTTCTGATAAAATAGGACGAAACACCTCTATTTTATTGGTAACACCCTTATTAGCTTTGTGCAAATTAGCTAGCACCGGCTTAATCGTTCTCAAAGCACATGATTCGATAGCCTTCTATGTGATGGCTAGTCTAGAGTCAGCTTTTGCTGTCAGTATGTGGAGCTTGGTTTACTCTTTATTAGGTGAGAAATTTGATCGGATCGGATTGTTCCGTTCATTTTGTTTATCAACCATTGCAATTGGTATTGGCACGTCCACTTATGCTCTCTTATTTCGCAAATATTCACCTTCATTTGCACTGATTGAATTAACCACCGGTCTGATCAATGTCCTGTTGTTTGTTTTATTTTACTTCTCGTCAAGGCATCGAGACTCGTGAGTTCGTTACAAGTGATGGTTGATTATCAAGCGACCTTTTGCAAGAAGATAAAAATCCATACAAACTCAAGCCACCGCTCACACAGGCAACACTGACCGTGGTCGCGAGCGCGGCTGCAGTTGAAATAGCTAGACCACTAACCATTGCCAACCCTACTGGATTAGCGGCAAGTGCTGCAATCGCAAGGGAAAAACCGACAAGACCCGCTAAGCATACTACAAGACAACCATATCGTGTCATAGGATGTGTGATGGCTGCGAAAAGAAATTGCGTGTACCAAGAAGAGGGTTTTGTTGTATCTTTATTTTCCGATAATGGGGTAGGAATTGGCTGTTTTTTAGAGGGTACAGCGCCAGTATTAGCACCATTATCAGCATCCACACCAGTACCAGCATTCACATCAGTACCAGCATTCACAACAGCACCAGCATTCACACCAGCGCCAGCATTCACAACAGCACCAGCATTCACAACAGCACCAGCATTCACAACAGGACCAGCATTCACAACAGGACCAGCATTCACAACAGCACCAGTATTCACAACAGGACCAGTATTCACAACAGCACCAACATTCACAACAGGACCAGTATTTACAACAGTGTTGACTGCTTCGAAACTCACATCTGAGAAAAGCATGGGATAAGCATCTTTAGCATATTGCTCTAAAAGATAGCTGGGGACGGGATAAGTTGTGCTGTGATCATTTTGTTTTCGTAAATAACAACTAAATTCAAAAGGCGCAATATTGATAGCGTCTTGCAAACCGTCGTTTTCTTGCTGAACAGCAAGAAAATAGTGTAAAGATAATCTCATGAACTCTTCACGGGTTAACGGATCGCCATTTACATCGACATAGGAAAAAGTATTATCAATATTTATGGGGGCATAGGCATCGTAACGGCGTCTGTTGCCAGCATCTTGTCTTTTAAAAAAACCGTCATATGCATCATTATCACCAAATAAGAGATAGTCAATGACTTCACCAACGGCTGACGGCCCGCAGGATAAACCATTTTGATCATATCGCGGAAGCTCAGGTTGCGTTTCAAAAATAGAAAATCCGGCTTCCTCGGCGGCGGCTTGGATGGGAGCAGACAAATCATCAACATATTCTGTGGATTCATCCGCCATATGAGAATCTCTATGGCGAAGAGCGTAGCTCACCGGATTGGTTGTTAAGTCAGGTGTTAAAATAAACGTTTCATAATGACCCATAGGAGCTATATCACCTCCTACATTGCGAGCTAAACGGGTATTAAAAACAATCGCGGCCGCTGGGTGCTCTTCCGCTAGTTGGCGCGCTCTTGCTAACAAAGCTTTTAGATCCGCTAACGCTTCATAAGTTGATGTATCATCTGATTCAATTTTTTCTACAATGTTCGCACTTCCCAACCAAATTTTTTTCAATCCGGGATGATAAATACCGCGATTTTGAGAAACAGATACCGGTTTTACCGTATTTAATACACCACGAATAATGCCATCAAAATGATTGTTCGGATCAATTTTATCATAGGCGATGTCTGGTGAAATGTTTGTGCCGTTGTAAGTGCCATTCTCACCCAACGCAACGACTAGCTCTAAAGTGGCTTTGTCTTTTATAAAGGTTCGGGCATTGATATCCGCCCGACCTCGCTTGGCATACAACGCACGCATGGCCTGTTTTAACTTAACTAAATCCTTACCTTTAAAACAGTGTATAACCTTTGCTTCTGGGTGTCCTATCATTTCTTTTGCCTGTTCCACAATACACCCCAAACAATCAATCTTAAACTAGCCAGTACGACGAACATATAGTATAATACACGCCACTCAAACATGGCAATTTTTTAATCAATGTCAACAATAGAAAAAAAGCTTTTACACTACATTGGCAAAGGAATTGATGATTTTAAGATGATTCGCCGCGGCGATCGCGTCATGGTTTGCTTATCTGGAGGAAAGGACTCTTTTACATTATTGACGATTTTGAACCTGCTACGGCGGCGCTCAAACAACTTATTTGAATTGTTTGCTTTTACCTTAGACCAAGCTCAACCCGGTTGGAATGATGAAGCACTGCGACAATGGTTAGCTGATCGCAATATCCCTCACGAAATTTTAACACGCGATACTTACAGCATTGTCAAAGAAAAAATCCCTGAGGGCCAAACGTATTGTTCATTGTGCTCTCGTTTGCGTCGTGGGATCATCTATCGTTATGCCGAAGAGCATGGCTTTAATAAAATCGCTTTAGGTCATCATCGCGATGACATGATCCGTTCATTAATGATGTCCATTGTCTACAACGGCAACATATGCTCGATGCCGCCGAAATTACTCAGCGATAATCGTAAACATATCGTTATTCGTCCGATGTGTTACGTCCAAGAACGTGATATTATTACTTACGCTGAAGAGCAAGCATTTCCGATCATTCCTTGCAATCTTTGCGGTTCACAAGAAAATTTAGCGCGCAAACGGATTGCTCGTTGGATTGATCAATTAGCAGAAGAAAACCCCAAAGTACCGAGTAATATTTTACATGCGTTACAAAGCATCAAGCCCAGTCAAATGATGGATCAGTCACTGTGGAATTTTAGAGAGTTGGAAAAAGAGTTATTGAGTCAACAACCCGAAAATGTACAAGCTGAAATGCCATTCATGATAGAGGATTACGACGATGACAAAAGAACTGACACATTTATTGAAACAAGTTAATACTTATCGCAAACAATCACTGAGATTCGATTTTGTTGCTGCTGTTGTGGTTTTTTTGGTTGCTATTCCCCTTTGTTTAGGGATTGCTTTAGCCTCTGGGGCACCGCTCTTTTCTGGTATCTTAAGTGGTATTATTGGCGGGGTTATCGTAGGCACATTAAGTGGCTCACATATCAGCATCAGTGGCCCCGCTGCGGGTATGGCAGTTGTAGTGCTGACAGCAATTGCTCAATTAGGTGATTTTAATACCTTTTTACTCGCGGTTGTCATCGCCGGCGTTTTTCAAATTATAGCAGGCACACTGCGTGCTGGTTTTATTGCGGAATACATTCCATCTAATGTTATTCAAGGCCTGCTGTCAGCGGTGGGTATTTTATTGATCGTGAAGCAATTGCCATTGGCATTTACTTTATCACATTCCTTAGATGATCTAAAAAACGAATTGGTGGATTTATCCACACATATCACCTATCAACCCCTGCATGATTTGTCTCAACATATCAATATTGGCGCCGTGGTCTTATCAGTGAGTTCGATCGCTATTTTGATTGCTTTAGAGCGCACTCGCGTCCGTTGGTTGAAAGCATTACCTGGGCCATTTGTGGTCGTGATTATGGGTATTTTGTTAAACGAATGGTTTTTGTTTTCCAATTCGACGTTGGCTCAAGCCAGCCCGCATTTGGTTAACCTACCACAACAAAATGGTTTCAGTGACTTTTTATCAAATATGCAACACCCTGATTGGACAAAACTTCTCGATATCCGCGTGTATATCTCCGCCTGTCTTATCAGTTTGGTTGCCGGTTTAGAAAACCTACTGAATATTAAAGCGGGTGAAAAGCTCGATAAAAAACATCGCCATTGTTCTAAAGATCGCGAGCTCGTAGCTCAAGGCATTGGTAACGTCTTAGCCGGACTGGTGGGTGGTATCCCTATTACATCGGTGATTGCGCGCACTTCTGTTAACATTCAAACGGGTGCAAAAACCAAAATGGCCGCTATTATGCATGGCCTGCTACTGCTGTTTGCCGTGATGTTAATTCCCGACGCACTGAACAAGATTCCATTGTCTTCTTTAGCGGCTGTACTGATGTATACAGGTTATAAGTTAACTCGCCCATCGCTTTATTTACAGATTTACTATCAGGGTCTTGATCGATTTCTTCCTTTTATCGTCACCGTGATTGGTATTCTTGCTTATAGTTTATTATTGGGTATTTTATTGGGTTTGATGGTTAGTTTGTTTTTTATTTTAAAATCCAACAGCCAAGCTCGCCTCGATATCATTAAAGAACATTATCCCAAAGGTGTTATTAATCGTTTGGTGTTGCCTCAACAAACAACCTTCTTAAACAAAGCCTCCCTTATCGCAGAGTTAGAGAGTATTCCACACAAATCTGAGCTCATTATTGATGCCCGTGATTCCGATTTTATTGATAAAGAAATCATCGAGTTCATTAAAGACTTTAAAACTGACTTAGCGCCCAGTAAACAAATTTCTCTGAATCTAATGGGCTTTAAAGATCGCTATAAAATACATGATTACGTTGATTTTATTAATGTCACTACCTACGATGTGCAATCTCATCTTACACAACATCAAGTTCTCAACTTGCTGCGTGAGGGCAATCAACGTTTTCGTCAGGACACTTGTATTCACCGCAGCGTCAAGCTAGATGTGGAACAAACCTCCAAAACACAACATCCGATCGCGGTGGTTTTAGGTTGTATTGATTCGCGTGTGCCTGTTGAGACTATTTTTGACATGAGTTTTGGTGATTTATTTTGTGTCCGTGTCGCCGGAAACGTGGTCAACGATGATGTCTTGGCCAGTATCGAATATGCTTGTAATGTCATTGGTGCCAAGCTCATCGTGGTATTAGGCCACACCCGTTGCGGTGCGATTCAGGCTGCTTGTGATGGCGTAGAGAAAGGCCATATTACCCAGCTCTTAGCAAAAATTAAACCTGCCATTGAAGCAGAAACATACACCTCGACCGATCGTACGGGTAAAAATCGCCATTTCGTTCACAAAGTAACCCAATTAAACATCGCCAATACACTTGAGCATATCTATCATGAAAGTGAGATTTTGCAAAAGATGATTGATGCAGAACAAGTTGGTATGGTGGGTGCGTTGTATGAAGTCAATACAGGTGAAGCACAATTCAATGATTTTTCACCGTTTTTAACCCAGCTGCATGCGCCCAGTGGTAATACGCTGGCTGAAAAGTTACGCAAAACATTAACCGCCGCCAATCGCGAAGTGAAGGAATCATAAATGCGTGCATCACAATGGTATATTGCCACACTCAAAGAAACACCTAATGACGCCGAAATTGCCTCTCATCAACTTATGTTGCGTGCAGGATTGATTCGTAAATTGGGTTCTGGGTTATATACATGGTTACCCTTAGGCTTGAAAGTACTGCGTAAAGTTGAGCACATTGTGCGCGAAGAGATGAATTCTGCCGGTGGTTTGGAAGTCTTAATGCCTGCTGTACAACCTGCCGAGTTATGGCAAGAAACTGGTCGCTGGGAAACGTTTGGCGGTCAATTGCTCACAATGAAAGACAGCAACCAACGTGATTACTGCTTTGGACCAACACATGAAGAAGTGATCACCGATTTAATGCGTCAAGAATTACAGTCCTATAAGCAACTGCCAATTTTGATGTACCAAATACAGACTAAATTTCGTGATGAAATTCGCCCACGCTTTGGTGTGATGCGTGCACGTGAATTTATTATGAAAGATGCTTACTCGTTTCATCTGGATGACGTGAGTTTACAAAAAACCTACAATACAATGTATCAAACATACTGTAACGTATTTGATCGTCTTGGATTACAGTATCGAGCGGTGGAAGCGGATACAGGTGCAATCGGTGGCGCGGTGTCTCACGAGTTTCAAGTGTTAGCCGATGCGGGTGAGGATATTTTATTTTATAGTGATACCAGTCACTATGCTGCAAACAGCGAACAAGCAACGTATTTATTACCGAAGATAACGACAGCCACGGAAACAGATACCTTAAAAAAGGTCAGTACCCCAAATAAAAAAACCATTGCCGATGTCAGTCAATACTTACATATCAAACCAGAACAAACGGTTAAAACATTGATTGTGGTCGGACGGGAGCACCCTATGGTAGCCCTGGTTTTACGTGGTGACGACACACTCAATCCTATCAAAGCAGCCAAGCACCCTTGGGTGCAATCCCCTCTTTGTTTGATAGACGATGCTGACATAGAAAAAAGTCTCAAAATTCCGACGGGTTATATTGGCCCGATTGATTTACCCATGCCAATCATTATTGATCATCAAGCGCGTGCATTGTCCCAGTTCGTCTGTGGCGCAAACGAAGCAGATCATCATTATCAACACGCGGTATGGCAACGCGATGCAAAAGCAGATGAAATCGCTGATTTGCGTATGGTCAAAGAAGGCGATCTCAGTCCAGATGGACAAGGGACGTTGCGCTCTTGCCGTGGTATCGAGGTGGGACATATTTTTCAACTGGGTGATAAATATGCTAAAGCCATGCATGCAGACGTTTTAAATGAATCAGGACAATTGCAAACCATGACGATGGGATGCTATGGACTGGGTATTTCACGTATTGTGGCAGCCGCCATTGAGCAACATCACGATACAAAAGGCATTTGTTGGCCAGAAAACATTGCACCATTTCAATTGGTTATTATTCCAATCAATGCAGAGCGCACACCGGCGGTCAAAGAAGCGGCCGAAACACTTTATCAAAGCTGCTTGAAACAAGGCATTGATGTACTCCTCGATGACAGGGCAGAACGGCCAGGTGTCTTGTTTGCTGATCATGATTTAATTGGTATTCCGCATCGTGTTGTCATTAGTGAGCGCAATTTGGTTAACCAACAAGTCGAATACAAGCCTCGAACCGAAACCGAACCGCAGCTTGTTTCCCTAGAAAATATTTTAAGTGTAATATGCCGGTCTAACTGACACGAGACGCTGACACTTGAACAACACTTATAAAACAATGAACTTAAATATTTGGCTTGTTTCATCTTCTTTTGTCTTGCTGCAATTTTTTTTGCAACTGTCTTCTGGTGTCGTCATTGGCGCCATTATGCAAGAAATGCAATTATCACCCATCAGCGCCGGATTTTTAGGAAGCTCTTTTTATATTATATACACAGCGCTACAAATTCCCGTGGGTTTATTGTGCGATCGCAAAAATCTCAGACTCATTTTAACCGCCAGCGCTTTCCTGTGCGCATTGGGCTGCTTGATTTTTGCCAATAGCCTATCTTTACCTGGACTGTACCTTGGTCGAATCGTGATTGGTATCGGCTCTTCCGTTGCTTTTGTCAGCTTAACACACTTAGTTCGCGAGCATTATCCAATACATCGATTTGCCGTTTTGATTGGTATCACTGAAACAGGAAGCTTTTTGGTGACTGTATTAGGCATCATCGGTATGGGGCAAATGATCACGCATTTCGGGTGGCGAATCTTAATCGATGGCGCGGCTTTCGCCGCCTTAATTGTCGCTTATTTTTGTTGGAAAATGATTCCCAATCAAGGAAAACACACTGAATCAACCGCTTCGTCTTATACAAAAGAACTTTATGTGATTTGTGCAAACAAAAAACTTTGGCTTAACGGTTTAATGATTGGGCTTAGCTTCACACTGGTTACCGTATTTGGCGCTTTATGGGCTGTGCCTTTCATACAATTGAAATGCATGTGCTCACTGCGACAAGCCAGTCTTATCACGGGATTGTTTTTCCTTGGAACCGGTATCAGCTGTCCTTTATTTGGGTGGCTTTCGAATATTATCAAACAACGTCGAATGTTAATCGCCAGCTCTTATCTGACCAGTGCCGTCTTTTTATTAATCACGCTATACATACCCAGTCAATCGATGACGATTATCGGTGGTTTTATGTTGTTAACCGGATTATCTTGTGGGGCTTATCTGTTGGCTTACCCCATTAGCAATGAGCTGGTTGCAAAGTCTCAAATGTCAACGGCAGCTGGTTTTACCAACACACTCGCATTAGCCACAACACCGCTATTACAACCTTTAATCGGACTAACGCTAGCGCTTTTTAGCACCACAAACGTGTACAGATTGGCGGACTATCAACAGTCACTGTTGATTTTGCCAGGATGTTTGGTTTTGGCATCACTATTGGTGGTTTTTCTCCCTGCACGCCCATCAGATCTCGACTTAAAAGACAAAAGCCTGGGCGCTCTTTATTCAGCATAAATCCAGCCACAACATCTTGCTGCGCAAGTGCGGCATTAATGTTTAACTGCATGTGTGGCGCAAGAACACGAATCAACCAAGCGTGCTCATCTTTTTCTTCTACATGAATAAATTGTGAAATCGCAGCTGCCTCACCGTCGGCGCTCAATAAACCAGAGACAGATCCTCTGGGCATATCTGACTCTGATAAACGCACTGAATATAATCCGCCTCCATCTTGAAAGCGACACAACAGACCATCTAATTGATGCTCGCTGGATGTCTCACGGGTTAGCCAGATCTGACGAAACCAAGCCGTTTTGGCGATAACAAATTGCTCCTCATGATCAGCAAGCTGTAAATGGCCATTTAACGCACCGGTTTGCATCACCACAAACGAGATACCATGTCTAAAATAGCGCGTGACCGTATGGTGTTCGCGTTGATTCAGCATATCTACCTTGAAATTAAATCCGCCTTTTTCATCATTTAGCAAACCAAAAACCCAACTATCATTAATGGCATTAAATCTTAAAAATGCACGGCCAATGTGCCAATCATAATCATCTGGATGCTCGATTTTTGCATCCCCTGCTTCTTCAAATATTATTTTTTGATGTTGTGAATCAAACAATGCGACTTTGGCATGAAAAGCTTGTCCATCACGTTGAATTTGAAAAAAATAATCGTAGTGCTCACCATTTTCATTGGTTAATAAACCAGACAAAACAAAGCTGGCTTGTGGCGCTTTTACTGGGAAAAAAAATCCGTCAGAAGGCTCGATCGCTTCTTGTGAGGATGTCTCAGAAAAAGCACAAAAAGAAAACGAATAAATCACAAATACGTATTTTAATACTGAAAACAGCTTATACATGAAACGACTTTCTCCCAATTAGGGTATCATTAGGTTCTGCAACTTTTCCCAGAAAGCACGCCAGAATGCCTGGCTCCATACCGCTTCTATAGGTAAATAATACATGTTTTTCGTGCCAAATGGTGCACATTTTACCGCATCTTTTTCTGTCATCAACACCGTTTTATCAAACTTTGCGAAATCTTGTGCAGAAAAAGCATGGTGATCTGGAAAAGCATAAGCTTGATGCGGAATATTTAACGTTTGCAAGGTTGAAAAAAAACGCTCCGGGTGCCCGATTCCAGCAATAGCGGTAATCGGTTGTGCTAAATCCTGCCATGCCACTACTTTGTTCGTCCCCAATTGTCTTGGCTCACTGGCTTGCAACTGCATGTGATAGATGGGCTGGTCACAATCTTGCATTTGTTGATGGCCATTCATCACAATAAAATCGACCTCCTGGAGTCGTTTAACTGGCTCACGCAAGGGGCCTGAGGGCAAACAGCGTTGGTTACCCAGTTGACGAACACCGTCAATCAAAACAATTTCAAGGGTACGTTTCATCGCATAATGCTGTAAACCATCGTCACTTAAAATGACTTGCGGTTGGTGATTTTTCAACAAAAAATGAACGGCTTCTGTCCGTTTAGGAGCAATGACAACGGGACAGGCGGTATGCTGAGCGATAAGTAAAGGCTCATCACCGACGCACGATGCCGAATCAGTCAACTGCACATGATGCGGGAAATGTTTGACACGCGCACCATAACCACGGCTAACAATACCCACACGCACACCCTCAGCTTGTAACGCTTTTGCTAAAGCAATCACAAACGGCGTTTTTCCCACGCCACCAACAGTGAGATTGCCAACCACAATAATCGGTGTGGTTATTGGGGATGCGCTGCGTTTATAAATAAATCGACGCACCGAAGCAAGGTATTTAAATATCATTGCTATCGGCAACAGCACATCACTGAGTAAGGAATGCCCGTGCTGATACCACATGCGATTTATTTTTTTTTCTAGGCAGTTGCGTAAGTAACTTTTAGCGTCCATTTTTATGCCAAAACCGCCTGGTAATCATGCTGCGTATCTTGCTTTTGATATAATTGTGCATAATGACCGCCCTGGGCGATCAGCTCATCATGCTTGCCCCATTCAACAATCTGTCCTTGATGCATCACCATGATTTTATCTGCACGCATGATAGTAGAGAGTCGATGCGCAATGACCAGGGTTGTACGATTTTTCATAATGCGTTCTAGTGCTGCCTGAATATATTGCTCTGATTCATTATCTAACGCGGAGGTTGCTTCATCTAAAATTAAAATAGGCACATCCTTTAAAATCGCGCGCGCAATTGCTAAACGTTGCCGTTGCCCACCAGATAACAATACGCCGTTTTCACCAACACGTGTCTCGTAACCATCCGGTAATGCTTCAATAAAATCATGCGCATAAGCCATGCGCGCAGCGGCTACGATTTGATCATGTGTAACATCGCTTTTACCATAAGCAATATTTTTTGCGACGCTATCATTAAACAAGGTCACGTGCTGGCTGACCAGCGCCATTGCGTTTCTTAAGCTGGATAAAGCGATCGATTGAATAGGGATATGATTAATACAGATCTGCCCTTCATCAAACTCATAAAAACGCGGAAGTAGACTTGAAAGAGTGGTTTTACCACTGCCAGAATGTCCGACTAATGCCACCGTCTCACCGGGAAGGATATCGAAGTTGATACCATTCAACACACGAGGCCCGTGTCGATAAGCAAAAGAAAGGTCTTGAAACTGTATACTGCATGGCCCACTTAACACGATCTCTTGACCATGCTTCGATTCGGCTGGCTTATCAAGTAAAGAAAACACACTTTCAGCACCAGCCAAACCGCGTTGAATAACCGCATTTAATGTGGTCAAGGTTTTCATGGGTTTAATCAATTGCAACATCGCAGCGATAATCGCTAAAAACGAACCTGCCGTCACTGTAATCACACTTTGTAACTGAATCGCAGCAAAAATAATCGTAGCAATCCCAATAGCAATAATGATTTGGACTGAAGAAACATTCAGCGCTTTGGTTGCAGCGACCTTCATATCGTTTAAACGTGAGGCCTCTGTTGCCTCCTTAAATTTGTCTATTTCGTAAGACTCGCCACCAAAAATACGCACCACACGGTAGCCCTCAATGACTTCAGCCGCAATTTCTGTGACTTGCCCCATAGAGCGCTGTACTCGGTGACTCACCCGGCGAATACGCTTATTGGTATAATTCACCACAATACCAATAAATGGAATGGTTAAAAGAAACATCAAAGACAGCTGCCAGCAAATCACCATCATCACAGTCAATAAGCCGGTCACCAAACAGGTATTTTGTATAAAATCAGTTAAGGCATCGGCACTGACTTGAGACACTTGCTCAACGTCATATAAAATTTTAGAAAGCAGCTCTCCGGATGTCGCTTGATCGTAGTCATCCGCTGGCAAGCGCACAATGTGCTCAAAAATGCGTTGTCGCAACACATTTACCACTGAGCGAGCAACCCAAGTCATACAGTAACTGCCCGCCGAACTGATTAAACCTCGAAATGAAATCCCAATGAGTACAATCAACGGAATCTGACGCACAAAGCCCATATCAATATTGATAAAACCTTTGTCTAAAAATGGCCGTAACATATATGTAAAACCAGCATCGACTATGCTATAAAGAATATTAGCAATGATACCGAGTATCAGCACCCCGGCAAATGGCTTCACATTGCGAAACAATCGCTTACTTAATGGCCAAGCTTTTCCATGGGGTTTTGATACAATGGGTTTCATGCAGTGGATACTCGAAATTGAAAGCACCGATTGTACCTTCTATTGACTGAAAGAGCCAATTTTAATCGATAAAGGAGGGGCGATTTTAAGTGCAGTTAAACCGTTCAACCTGAGGTACCAGGGGGAATGCTTGAATCTCGGGGAGCGACTTTTTCGCTCAAGATGCGTCAAATACAGCTGTTTCGGTCAACAGACGTGAACATTGACGACCAGAGAGCGTGTGCAAGTTGAGGATGATATCATGATGAATATATTTTTAAGGCTCAAATGATGAATATGCCCAATAAATATCACAATGCTATTTTTGGTCTGTCAGTTTTAACGTCACTCACCTTGCCCATCCTCGCACAGGCGGCCGCTACCTCATACTATTGCCCACAGCGCCACGCCTACGTTAATGTTGGTATGACGCAAGATCAAGTGATTGCCGCTTGTGGCCAACCCACTGCGATTCGTGACAACAACAGCCCGGTTGTTCAGCAAATTCCGGTGACACAATTGATTTACACCATTCTCAATCAAGGCGCAATGTATTATAACCCCGGCATCAATCCAGTGTACAATATGTGGTCACTTCCAAGTGGCTCGCAAGGAACCTCTGTTGAAATTGATTTGGTTGATAATCAAGTGAATACCATCAAAGTCAATGGCTCAGAAAGCAATGCACTCAGTGTCTGTCAAGGTGGACGAATACAGGTTGGAGATCCTATCAGTGTGGTTTACAACGCGTGCGGTTCACCATCGCTCATTAATAACACCTACGTTAACAAACCAATACCCGGCAATCAAAAACCACAAGTGTGGGTTTATACGATTAACCAGTATCAACCGAGTGTCACATTCACTTTTATTAATGGGATTCTTAAGGCCATTAATTAGAGCGTGTCATCCATTATCGAAGAGCAATCATTATGGTTAAATTTAAAGTTAGTATAAATTTGGGGACTGGAAAAGTCCCACAGAATCGGCATCATCATCATCATCATCAGCAACAGCAACAGCAACAGCAACAGCAACAGCAACAGCAACAGCAACAGCAACATGAAGCACAACGCATACAAGACATATATTCAACCCATCAAAAAGCATTAGATGCCTATCCTAATCTCTCTAATGATTCACTCGATAAGCTCAAGCCGCTCACCAAATCACAAAGTCACACACCGCCACGCCGCTCTAACGGGGAAACACTCCCTTATTTGCTCTTAGAAGATAATAATATAGCTTTTTTTTTACAATTAATTCAAACAAAGAACTATAAAATATATCTGCCCCAATTGGGTAACCGTAATCCCTTAAAGCGACTGAGCCAACACTCCGATGCCAAGGCTATTTTAGAAAAAATTGGAAATCTCTTACCGGAAGAATATGAATTCTTAGGCAATGAAGCATTTTCACAATTTGATTTAACAGGTAGTCCTTGTGATGATATTTTAATGTGGCTGCTTAAAAAAACTCAATTAACTCAATTAACTCAAAAAATCATTAATGAATTAGACCAAAAAATAGAAAGTGCGATATCAACACATTTTGAATTATATCGTTGCTTACTCTCCAAGGGAGGTGTGCTCGTAAAAAAAAGCACGACAGTGCGAACTCTTTTTTTAACTGAATTACTAACACGTTACCCTCACTCATCAGAAATAATCGATGAAACCTTAGGCGCATGCTACGAAGAAATAGAATCACACCATAACAAAAAAATTCGTGTTGATGTTTTATTTAGTGATTTAATCCGTACATCACAAAAAACACCAGCCGATGCTCTGGCTTATATCGGCAAACTCTGTCAAAAAAATACAACGTCACAGATCGCTTTATCATCAGAATATTGGTACCAGATACTCTTGGCTTACGACGTTACTTTTGTACAACAATTTGCCAAAGTTGTAAAAGACAAATTGGATATGAGCAGCAAGAATAAACTGATTCAAAAAACACTGCTCTCGCCGAAAACACCCGAAGAATGCGCGATTATCCTTGAGACTTGGTTATCTAAAGAGACAGTTAATAGCGAAAACAATGCGGCTCTTGTCGATCTCGCCGTCAAAACCCAAAGCACACATTTTGAATTTGCACGTAAAGTACTATCATTATCAGATAATATCATTGAGCCTCAAGCAAATCGTCTTGCGATACTCAGCACATTATTTCAAAACAATCATGAGGTCGCAAAGACACTACAAAGATGGTATTACAAAAAAAGATGTTATGATCTTGAGACATTATTTAAGGACCTAACGGCAATACAACAAGATGTTTATGCGGTCGGTATTATTAAAAGAATTGTTACTGTTGAACATCAACGTCCAGCTGCCTTTAAGCCTTATTCCACCGCATTTTTATCGCGCTTAATCAACAAACAAGAAAGCAACTGTATCATAGCATTATATCCAACTTTTTCTCACGAAAATCAAAACACCTTACGTCAACTCGTATTACAAGCGCTCACGGATGGGACACCAGATGTCTCTTCTTTGATAGATTGGTATATTGATACGGATCAAGCTCTATTTGTTTCTGATGGCAAGGTCAGCGAGTCGATACGGTTAAGTGTACTTAAACAACTATTTGAAAATTATCAAAACAACCCAGAAAAAATCACACAATACATTAAAAAATTATATCAAGGAAAACAGTTTGATTTGATAACACTCTATGCTGATTTAAACACCATTAAACAAGAAGGTTGGCTTCTTCCGATTCTAAGAGACCTGATTGAACATCAAAATACTTCGATGATATTCAACTTAGAGTTATTCAATATGATTGCACCAATATCAGACTTGGTCCATAAATTAGCACATTCATCTGATAAAACAGCCATACGCTCACTTTTGGCAATCGCTCCCAGAATTGAAGATAAAATTCATTTAATTTATCGCTATCACAGCGCATTTATCGCAGAAGATTTTTACCAACTATTTGACGACTATATTAGCGTAGAAAATATTGATGATCAGTATCAATATGTTAAATTTTGTTTGCTGCAGCAGCAAATACATCCCACACAACCCTTGGTCATACCCAGTGCGCCACAATCTGATGACCAAAACCAAGAAAAAGCCGTAGAAGCGGTTGCCTACTACTCTTCTTCTAGTGCCTCAACGAACGCTTTTTATGTCGAAGCGACGCTCGTAGAAGAAGAGCGATCATTTTATACGACACAAAAAATAGATAATGTTGATACATCTACAAACAAAAAAGAACCGCATATAGACACATCTAGCGCCAGTCAAATGGACACTGAATCATCAGAAAAGCTTACACCGATTGCACAAAGCATATTACTTGCTTTTGCCAAAATAAGCTTTGAAAAAATAATGTGTGCTGAGAGTGCGATCCTATTTGCCAAAAACTTAAAAGAAACTTGGTTACAATTACATTTTTTGGAAAGCTATATTGAAATCATGTTTGCATGGGCAAAAATATCTATCATTCATCATGAAATCGGCCCTGATGTTAACCCGCATCATCTTACAATCAAACAATTTATGAATGAGCCTGCCCTCCCCCCTCAAGACACTTTACAAACCATTCGCTCATCACTGTCTATACTGAGTTTGTTTGCACTACCAGAAGCAGCGATGTATCAATCGCTCAATGAAGGGAAAAAAGCAAAGAACATTAAAAATATCAAGGAAATTGCTGAGCAATATGGAAAAATTGAAGAAAAGTTTCAGTCTATTTTTCAAGCGAGATGAAACGATACCTTGCGCACAAATTTACACCCTTTAATAATCGTTCAGAGGGAATGCTTGAGTCTCGGGCGTGAACCTTTACAGCATTTGTTACCGCGCTCGCCGCATTAGATACAAGCCCAACAGCGCAAACAGCAATGTAGGCATCAGTGCAGCAGCGAGAGAAGAAAATTGGTAAATTTGGCTTAATGAACCCAGAAATCGATTCATAATATAAAAACCAAAACCAATCGTCGCGCCTAATAACAGCTTTGAACCCATGGTTGATGAGCGCAATGGGCCAAAAATAAAGGGGATTGCCAATAACATCATCACCAGCGTTGTGAAAGGTTGAACCAATCGTTGCCAATATCCCAATTGATAATGTCGCATTAATTGATGGTTTTTTCGTTGCGCTCGTAAAAATTGCGACAGCTCTTGAAACGTCATTTCGTCTGGCTCATTTGAGCCCATTCTTAAGACCCGTGGTTTTAAATGAATAGGCCAAATGATTTGCTCGTGATGCACCACGTGTGTCGCTTCATTATCCAATTGTGTTTCATCGATATTTTCAGCGATCCATTTCCCTTCTGTAAAATGAATGCGTGCGATGTGACGTATCGATGTTAACTGATATGCGTGATTAAAATGTAATTGTTGCACATCTGTCAGTTCATCACCGCGCGCAGAAACTGAGCTAATGGCAATAAAGTCATAGCGCTGACGTAGCCATATGCCTTTCGAGGTACGCAAGGTATCCTCTGCGGTCAACATTTGCATTTTGTATTCATTTGCCCATAACACCAGCTTAGGTAAAAGTAACTCACCGAGTAATGTCACCAACATCACCAATACCAACGCAATCCGCAATACCACCATTGTTATCTGTGCAATGGACATACCCGCCGCACGCATCACCACCAGCTCTCGATGATTCGCCATCATACCTAAACCGATAAGACACCCTAATAAACTTGCCATGGGAAAAAACAAATACACCTGGTATGGCATACCTAATAAAATAAATTTAAGTGCTTGTAACACACCATAATCGGCTTTGCCTAAATCACCTAATTGATTGACAAACAAAATAAACAACTGCAAGCCCGTCAGCATCGCTAAAACCAAACTGATAGAAGCCAAAATTGTTTTGGTAACGTATTTATCAATTAATCGCATTAACTCAACACCCGTTTGTTGCGCCAAATTAAAAACAAGCCCAAGCTCACCACGACGCCGTGTAACCACCACATACCAATCCAAGGCGGTACCTTCCCTGCTGCAATCCAATCTCTGGAAATAAACATAAAATTCGCATACACCACGCAAAGCACCACAGCCGGTAATAGTTTAGCGAACTTACCCGCACGGGGATTGACACGGCTTAATGGAATGCCAACCAACGCCAATGGAAAAGCCATCAAAGGAATAGAAATTCGCCATTGTAATTCAGCGGCTTTTTTTCTATCTATATTATTAAGCGGCCACAACGATCTTAAAGGCTCGGCACGAATATCGTGTTTGACACTGACTTCTGGGCTTGGTAAATGCGCTTGATAACGATCAAACGTTGCAACCTGGTAGTCCGCTTTACCCGGCGTGCCTTGATAGTACTTGCCATCTAAAAAAGCCAGAGTCGTTTCACCGGTTACTTTATCTGCATTTACTTGTGCACGGTTAGCCCACAATATTTGCCACATTTTTTGACCAGTGGTTTCTGTATTACGCACTAAAAAAATATGTTTGGCTTGGGTATGGGCATTATTCATAGACTCAACATAAAAGGCATCATGACCATTCCCTAAAACACGAAAATGCCCAGGGACAATGGTTTGAATTAGGGTTTTAACGCCGGTTGTATTTAACAATTTTGCACGTTGATAATAAATGGATGGCGCGATGAGGATCATTGATCCTGTTATAAAAGCGACAATTAACGCCATTAATAAACTACAGCGAATCAAATGCCCAGTCCCCCAACCACAGGCTTGTAACACCACCATTTCGCTGTCTGCGTACAAACGCCCATAAGCCAACAGCAGCGCAAAATAAAATCCCAAGGGCAAGAGCAAGCTCAGCAAATTGGGCAACTCTAGCATCATCAACTTCATCACCAGCATGCCAGGAATAATGCCCGTTGCTGCTCGATTCAAATAGATAACTACTTGATTACTCATGAAAATCAGCATCAGAATACTGGTCAATGCGACTAGGGTAATAAAAACTTCTTTGGCAAGATAACGGAAAATCAGCAAAACATTTGCCTCTCTAATTCTGACGAAAAATTGTCATGATTTAACTTCATATATATCATTACATTTCCCAATTTTAATCGACACCTCATTGAGATTCAACTTTTAGTCATTATCTCAGTAGACTGAATATCTACAAAATCATACTTTTATTTTATAATAAACCCCAATTCGGCGTTTTTATGCTTTTAAATCGAGAGAAATCAATGAGTACGAGGCAAACGCTCTAAAAAAGCGCAGCACTAGCAGCGCTAATGTGAGCATTTTTTAGAGCGTTTAACGAAGTAATCATTGATTTATCGAAGGTTTAAAAGCATAAAAACTCCGAAATGGGGTTATAATAATCAATATAACTGCATGACCATAAACGCTTAGGAAAGCGAAAGGAGAAATAATGAACTACGGCTTAACCAACACACTGCCTCAGGGAGATGCTTGTTTAGTGATCGGCGTGTTTGAAAAAGAAGATTCTTTGTCCTGTTCGTTGAAATTAGACGCATCCTATATACCCGTCATGCAGAACCTTAAAAACAAATTAGCCACTTGTGGTGATACCGTTTGGCAAGCTGATCATCAAGGTCATAGCCTTTGTCTTGTTCATTGTGGAGAGACAGAACAATATGACGAGGCAACGCTCAGTAAAATCATGAAAACAATCGCCACCAATCTCCTAACACAGCGCATCCAATCTGCGGTCATTGCCCTGCCTCGTCTTAAACAACGCAGTGCAGATTGGCAGCTGCAATCCATGTTGTTACAAATGGAATCCGCACGATACCAACATCTAGACTTCAAAACCAAAGCTAAAAAACCATACGCGCTCGAATCCATTTGGTTTGATATTCCCGGTGCTCAAATCACGACATTGAAAACCGCACAAGCCCTTGCAAGCGGGATACAATTAACACGTAATCTTGCCAATCTGCCAGCCAATGTTTGTACGCCTCATTACTTAGCCGAACAAGCAAAAGAGTTAGCGAAACAATTTAATAATTTAACCACCACGATTCACGATCACGATGCATTGAAAAAAATGGGTATGGGGGCTTTATTAGCGGTAGGCCAAGGCAGTCAACAACCGCCGAGATTGGTTGAGGTTCATTATCAAGGTGCTGACAATGCACCCTTGGTTGTTTTGGTTGGCAAAGGCATTACATTTGATAGCGGTGGCA
>CAZBNB010000015.1:0-63332 GCA_964493245.1 uncultured Legionellaceae bacterium | reverse complement strand
TTTAGAGCGTTTGCCTCGTGCTCATTGATTTCTCTCGATTTAAAAGCATAAAAACGCCGAACTGGGGTTAAATAGATCACTTGCTAAAAAACACTTTTTCCATAAGACTTACGGAAAGCATTATGGCTCTCAGGATTGAGAAAAAATGAAAATTTATAACGCACTTAAAACAGCCGTACTATCACTGCTGTCGAAACGAACCATTGGCGCACGAATATTGCTCATTCGTGATGATAAGGTGTTATTGGTGAAACATACCTATCAAAAAGGTTGGTACACGATTGGTGGGGGTGTAGAGTCAGGAGAGACACCGCGTTTTGCGATTGAGCGCGAGCTTCAAGAAGAGGTTGGTGTGACGCTCACTTCGCCACCGAAATTATTTGCGGTGTATTACAGTGATTATGAAAAACGTGATGATTATGTTGTCTTTTATATCGGGCGTGATTTTACACAAAAAACCGTAGAGTCTCCGGAAATCGCAGATAGACAATGGTTTGCTTTAGACAATTTACCTGAAGATGTGACACCCGCAACACGTCGAAGAATCGATGAGTATTTAGGGCGTAGAGAAATCACTGATTTGTGGTAATTGAGCCTGCTTTTTACAACAATCTTTTGTGTAGGTAGTTCATGAATATATGGATTGATGGAGATGCTTGTCCAAAACAGGTTAAGCAAATCTTATTTCGGGCAGCAAGTAAACGCCAAGTGCCGTTATTCATTGTGGCCAATCATATGATCAATATTCCACCATCACCCTTTATTAAACGTGTTGTGGTGGAGGCTGGTTTTGATAAGGCAGATAAGTATATTGTTGATCATATAGAAAAATGGGATTTAGTCATAACAGGCGATATTCTTTTGGCAGAGCTTATTCTTGAAAAACAAGGCTTAGCCTTGAGCCCTAGAGGCTTGCTATATACTGAAAATAATATTAAACAAATGGTGACTTCTAGAAATATCAATGAATCCTTGCGTAGCAGTGGATTGATTCAAGGTGGGCCGTGTGCGTTGCAACAAAAAGACATTGTGTCTTTTTCAAATCATTTGGACAAAATGATTACACGATTTCATCGCAGTGTAGTTTGATACAGGCAGGATTTACGCAAAACAATTCGCCTCGATCTCAATGTTTTGCGTAAGTCCTGACAGGTTCATCACAGAGTGAGGATAAAAATATGCGAACTGTTTTGGTGATTGGTGCTAGTCAAGGATTGGGCTTAGAATGGGTTAAGTACTATCTGCAGCAAGGTCACTTTGTTGTGGCTACAACAAGAAATATTGAGACAGCTACGGAGTTAAATGCGCTTTTACCACCAGATCAAATCTTACAACTTGATGTGACAAAAGAAGCGTCTGTTTCTGTGACTATGGCTCAGGTAGATAGAGCACCGGATATTACGATTTATAATGCGGGCGTAAAAGGGTATACCAAATTGCCTAATAATGAGAAGGCAACGGTTAGTAATGCACAATTGATAACAGATAATGTTGCATCAAGAGAAGCGGGCATGTATCAAGCCTTTGAAGTGAATGCTTTTGGTTTTCAACGTGTTATGCGGGAATTAAAAAAACATTTGATAGTGCGACCTAAATCGACGGTTGTTTATGTGAGTACGGGGGTTGCTGATACAGCGCAGAACACCAGCGGAGGTTATCCTTTCTACCGTGAAAGTAAAGCAGCTGGAGAGGCTTTTGCACGCAACTGGTACCTTGACTGTTTATCAGAAACAACGCTGGATACTTGCCCACGCATTTTTTCTATCATTCCTGGCTTGGTTGATACGGGAATGGGAAAAGACATCAACGGTGCGGTTGACCCTGGTAGCAGAGTCGCAGAGATGGCGGCAGTGATTGAAAATGTAAGAATATCTGGAGATACGCATGGTGTGTGGAAATATAATAATACTAAATGCGCAACATATCATTTACCCGATATTATAGAAAAAACGCTTGCGCCTCAAAGATCGGGTAATTTTTTTGAGTTTAAAAACAGAGATGATAAACCAAGCGATAAAAAGCGCAAAGTGGAAGAGCTAGATGAAGAACCATCTGACGTCAACAACGAAAAAGCTGTTCAGAACATCGAAGAGGCTTTCCAAAAAAGTTTAGAATTCTAGATGTGAGTTATACTCAATAGCCCGAAACCCGCGAGACCTTTGTATTTTGAAGTTTATTCGGGGGTTAGGTGCACAGACCCTAAAAAATTATTTATCGCTTTGCATAAATAACGATCGAAAGTATGACCAGCCCCATACCTAAGCATTGTAAGCGTGTTACCCATTCCCCTAATATTAAATAGGCAAAGATAACGGTTGCTATTGGCATGGTTGCAGTTGATAACGAGGCCATCATGCCGTCGACTTTTTTTGCGCCTAAAAACCAAAATATATAAAATAGGCCGGAAGTGAGTCCGATTATAAATAATATACCCATGTTTTGAATCGAAAAGCCCACGGGGTGCCATTCAATGAAAAACAGCGCCGGCAATAGCAGCAATGCATTGATAGCATTTATCAGTGAGGCAATGAGAAAGATAGGTAATCGATTCGGATGTAGCTTGCATAAAATATAATAAGTAGCTTCGGGTAGCAGTGATATTAAAACGATGACATCACCCCAGACGGAGTGAGACGCGTTGAGTCCGGTGAACTTATCAAATGCGATCACAAACAGCCCTGCTGTCGCAAAAAAGATACACAGAATGGTTTGCATGGAAAACGACTCTTTTAAAATCAACCATGACATGACAGCAATGATTGCCGGAAGTACGCTGGTAATAATGCCCGCTGCGTTTGCATCGGTGTAATGTAATCCGGTTAAGATTAGGCAGTTGAATAAAATACCGGCTGTTAACGCTTGTGCTAATATAAATAACCAATCTTTTTTCTGCAGCGGTGAAAAGTGCGAAAGAACAGTTATTTTTTTAGCTGGCGTGAGCCAATGCAAAGGAAGCAGTGACAGTGCAGCTAAAGCAAAGCGAATTTCCAATAGCCAAACCATGGGCACAGAAACGAGCAGAAATTTAGAAACAACAATATTCAGACCAACCATTATTTGAGCGATAACCAAGAATAAAATGCCAGAATAAGTATCTTTGTGCTGCATATAAAAACAAACCAAGGAAGAGATAAATATTTCAAGTATACCTAAGTTATTCCGAAATGCGATATGTTACGTCAGATTGTTTTCAGGATGAGCTTGCTTCATAAAAATATGAATAAAAACTATATTTATCAATATCTGAAGATAAGCCTCACTCAAGTTAAAGTTTGTGTTAAATTATCCTGCTTTTTGATTCACGCACCCAAATGCAGTACAACAGGGTAAACGCATCTAATCGTGCGATTAAAATCACTGTTTCACTAGACAAAAGCGCCTAAAATGCGGTAAATTGTGCGCTTTTGTATGTTATTTTTCTGTATAAAAATATGCAGATATTTTGAATATTGGGTGTTGTAATGCGTGTGGCCTTGGTCGTTGAATATGATGGTAGTCAATATCATGGTTGGCAAGCTCAACCAGGATTGCGTACGGCGCAAGGTGTTTTAGAAGTAGCCTTAAGTCGCGTTGCGGATCAAGCGGTGGATGTGGTGTGTGCTGGGCGGACCGATACAGGTGTGCACGCGATACATCAAGTGATTCATTTTGATTCTGTTAAAACACGTAATATTCGCTCTTGGATTTATGGAGCCAACGCTTATTTACCTAAAGATCTCTGTATCAAAACAGGTAAAGAAGTGCCCGATACTTTTCATGCCCGCTACTCAGCAACCGCAAGACGTTATCGATACGTGATCCAAAATACACAAATTCGTCCCGCTTTATTACGCTCGAATGTGACCTGGCAATACCGACCATTGAATCACCACCTCATGCACGAGGCTGCTCAGGTACTGATTGGTGAGCACGACTTTACTTCTTTTCGTTCCGTTGAGTGTCAATCAAAAACGCCTATGCGTTGTGTGACACAATTACATGTGTGGCGCAAACATGACTGGGTGATTGTTGATATCAGTGCAAATGCATTTTTACATCACATGGTTAGAAATATTGTCGGTGTTTTAATGGCGGTTGGATCCGGACAAAAAACAGTTGCATGGGTAAATGAAGTATTATTAGCTAAAGATCGTAGAATGGGCGCAGAAACGGCTCCCCCATACGGTCTTTACTTATCCGATGTGACATATCCTTTTGAGTTTGAAATAGCTAAACCCGCATCAACCTTATGGTTTTTAGAACCTGAACAATAGAGATTTTTGAACATGACAGACAAGACGGAAACGGTTAAACCTTTAAATTTTATTGAGCAAATGATCACTCAAGATTTGGCATCAGGAAAACATGAGGCTGTTGTCACGCGCTTTCCACCTGAACCGAATGGCTACTTACATATAGGGCATGCAAAATCTATTTGTTTGAATTTTGGTTTGGCGAATGGGTATCAAGGGCGCTGTTATTTACGTTTTGATGACACCAATCCTTTGAAAGAAGAAGAAGAGTTTGTTCATGCGATTATTGATGATGTGCGCTGGTTGGGTTTTCAATGGTGTGCTGAGACCTATTCATCTGATTATTATCAAACACTGTATGATTTTGCGGTACTATTGATTCAAAAAGGTTTGGCATATGTAGACAGCCTAACTGCTGAAGAAATTCGCGAGCATCGTGGTACTTTGCAAGAGCCTGGTCGAGAAAGTCCTTATCGGCAGCGTCCTATGGAAGAAAGCCTTGATTTGTTTCAACGCATGAAATCCGGTGAGTTTGCGGATGGTGCCCATGTGCTTCGTGCCAAAATTGATATGCAATCAGGTAATATTAATTTACGTGATCCCGTATTGTACCGTATTCGTCACACCAGTCATCAACGTACTGGAGATGCTTGGTGTATCTATCCTATGTACGATTACGCACATCCTATCTCAGATGCATTAGAACATATCAGTCATTCTCTCTGTACTTTGGAGTTTCAAGATCACCGACCTTTATATGATTGGTTTATTCAACATTTGCCGGTGCCTGCTAAACCAGAACAAACTGAATTTGCTCGTCTTAATTTATCGCATACCGTCACCAGTAAGCGTAAATTACGTTTATTGGTTGAAAATAAAGTTGTGTCTGGTTGGGATGATCCTCGCTTACCGACTTTGCGTGGCATGCGCCGTCGTGGTTATCCACCCGCAGCCATCCGCCAATTTTGTGAAACAATCGGTTTATCGCGTAGTGATTCTGTGATTGATATGTCCATTTTAGAGGCATGTGTACGCGAAGAATTAAATCGTACAGCTAAGCGTGCGCTGGTTGTTTTGAATCCCCTAAAAGTGGTGATTGAGAATTATCCGGATGATAAAGTAGAAATGCTACAAGCGTCTTTTTACCCACAAGATCCAACTGCAGAAACAAGGGCACTGCCATTTTCAAAAGAGCTGTATATTGATCGCAGCGATTTTATGGAAAATCCACCTAAAAAGTATCATCGGCTTTCTCCTGGTGCAGAGGTTCGTTTGCGTCATGCTTACGTGATTTGTTGCCGTGAAGTGATTCGTGATTCGGCGGGTGAAATGATTGAGTTGCGTTGTACACTTGATGAAAACACATTAGGTAAAAATCCAGAAGGCCGTAAAGTGAAAGGTGTGATCCAGTGGGTTTCTAAACCCCATGCTTATGCCGTGACGGTTTATCAATATGACCGTTTATTTCATGACGCGAATCCAGGCCGTGAAGACGATTTCATGCAGTTTTTAAATCAGCAATCATTACAAACCCAACAAGCTTGGTGTGAACCATCATTAGCTGAACAACCGTTGAATACGGTACTGCAGTTTGAGCGTTTGGGATATTATTGTGTTAATCATCTGACAGACAAGGGCAATGTAGCTGCTTATCACCGTGTGGTCGATTTAAAAGACACTTGGGGGCCAAGCGAGGTTAAGGAATAAGGAAACATGCTAAGTTTATTTAATTCACTGACACGTCAAAAAGAAGTCTTTCAACCCATGATACCAGGCAAAGTGGGACTCTATGTTTGTGGTATTACGGTGTATGATTTGTGTCATCTCGGACACGCGCGTTCGATGGTTTGTTTTGATGTCTTGGTGCGTTTTTTACGACACAGTGGCTATGACGTGCGTTATGTTCGCAATATCACCGACATCGACGATAAAATTATTGCACGGGCCAATGAACGGGGAGTCAGCATTGATAGCCTGACAGCTCAATACATTGATGCCATGCATGCCAACGAAGAAGCTTTGTTGATTATGCCGCCTGATGAAGAACCCAGAGCCACCGCATATCTCAATCACATGATTGCTTTGATATCGCGCTTAATCGACGCTGGTTTCGCTTATGTGAGTGATAATGGTGATGTTTGTTATGAAGTTGCACGCTTCCAATCTTATGGAAAATTGTCACAAAAAGATATTGATGGTTTGTTAGCAGGTGCACGTGTTGAAGTTGTGAAAGAAAAACGCTCGCCGCTTGATTTTGTATTGTGGAAAATGGCTAAGCCTGGTGAACCCGCCTGGCCTTCTCCATGGGGAGAGGGGCGACCTGGTTGGCACATTGAGTGTTCAGCGATGGCGATGGATTGCTTAGGTGAGCAATTTGATATTCATGGTGGTGGATTAGACTTACAATTTCCTCATCATGAAAATGAAATTGCACAAAGCGAAGGTGCAACGGGGAAACCTTTTGCAAACTGTTGGCTACACGCGGGTATGTTGCAGGTCAATGGCGAAAAAATGTCAAAATCATTGGGTAATTTTTATACCATTGAAGCTGTTTTGGCAGAGCATCATCCGGAAGTCATCCGTTATTTTTTACTGAGTAATCATTATCGTAGTCCACTGAATTACACGGCAGATAATTTACAGGCAGCAGCCAAATCTTTAATGCGTTTATACCAATCTTTACGTGATGTTACTGAAATCAGTACTGAAATAGATATGACTTGGGCCCAGCAATTTAATGCTGCTATGGATGATGATATTAATACACCTGTTGCATTGTCTGTCTTATTTCAATTAAGCCATGAATTAAATAAAACAAAATCACCCATATTGGCTGCAACGTTAAAACAACTTGGCAGTATTTTAGGTCTTTTGCAGGCATCTCCCACGTCTTTTCTTCAACAAGGAAATACATCTCAACAGGAAGAAGGGTTGCAGATAGACGCATTGATTGATGAGCGAGAACAAGCCCGTCAAAACCGTGATTGGTCTCGTGCGGATGTCATTCGCGATACTTTGTTAGAGCAAGGTATTGAATTAGAAGACACCCCCAATGGAACGGTTTGGCGTAGAAAACAAAGCTGAGAGAGCGCATCGGGAATGTGATTGCTCCTGCGCAGCGCGCAAGGCAACCATACAATGTCGATGCTCCGCGCTTTATGTGTGGAGTCCTGCTTTAATTTTATTCTAGATGTTATGGATACCAGCATGTATAAAAAATGCTGGTTTAATGCTTAAAATTTAGATGCGTTTTCCTTACACTTCGTTTTTATATAGCGATGCCCTTGTGTTAGACTTAAGAATTAATTACGACACCGTCATTTTCAACAATGAAACATTCTATTTGGCAATTTTTTACTGCTCTCATGATCGTTTGTGCTAGTCAAACGTTTGCAACGTCGACGGAAACAAATCATTTTCTGGTTATTAATGATGCGCATTTAAATCCATTTAGTCCGTTCACTATGAGTCTAGCACCTAAAAAAAACAATCCATTAAATGATTTAGATAAAGAAACTTTTGAACATTTAATGGATTTAATCGCAGACCAAATTCAAACCGGTTTTATTCCTAAACCTAAATTTGTTTTGTATTTAGGTGATATCGTTGGTCATATCCGTTTTAGCAAACAAGTTGTTTGGAATAGTGAAAAGGTTTTTTTTGAAAAATTGACACAGGTGTTTGCTGATACGCCGATATTATATACATTCGGTAATAATGATTCTTATTCTGGGCACTATGGGCCATTTATGTCCATTGACAAACATGGAAAGCGTAGAAGTCCGCTCGATGTCGCTTATGCTACGGGAAAATGGACAAATGGTTTTATCTCAAAAGGAAAACAATGCGCCGCTTCCTCTGAAATGCCCTGTGTCATATCAGAAAATCAGGATCAAGGTTACTACTCGGCTTATCTTGAGCCACAGTTAAGATTCATTGCACTTAATACGGTATTGCTTTCTGTTTGGCAACTCATACCAGACAAACAAGCAATCGAGCAGCAATTTACGTGGTTGGCACAACAATTACAACAAGCTAAAGAAAAGCATGAGCGAGTGCTCATAACCATGCATATTCCACCAGGCAACAATCTCTATGATGACTCGATTTTTTTTCACAGTAATAACTCAGCTCGTCTGATAACGCTTTTAGCAAATTACCATGAAATCATCTTAGGGATTTTAGCGGGCCACACGCATATGGATGAAATAAAGTTGGTTCAAACCCCTGAAGGAGAAAATATATTGGCGTTTTACCTTTCTCCAGCAATATCGACATCGCATCAAAATGCGCCTGCTATTCGCAGTTATGATTATGAAAAACAAGGTTCTGATTGGCAACTAAAAGACTATACAACTTTTTATGTGACAGAAGACCAAAAGCATCATTTGAAATTGCAAAAACTATATCAATTTCAGAAAACCTATTGCGCTTCACCCGCATTGAGCATGCAGCAGTGTTGGAATCAAATTTCTACTCAAAAAATGCAACAATACTATACAGCAGGGAATCATAGGACGGACTTATCCATTAAATATCCCAAATGTTTTTTGATTCGCTCTCAGTGAAGAAGGAATATTATGCATGTTTGGCAAAAAAGATTAGGTGACAAAAGACAAAAGATAAGGGCGCGAGCGTCAGCCTGTTTTTTTGTTTTTTGCTGGCTTTTTTCGACATCCCAAGCCCAGCAACTCGATCCAACGCCGGATGTTGCCGCCCCCGTATCTGCACCTAACAATCCGAATCCCCCAGTTGCAAATAATCAACCTGACGATCAGGCGATTAAAATATCAGTGCAATCTAGATTGCCTGTTGATGCCGATACCGTAGAGGTCGCTGTACGTGATGGCGTCGTATTTTTAACGGGGTTTGTTAAAACCGATAGCATCTTTGAGATTGTCGTTGCTCGCGCTTTTTCTGCGCCGAGCGTGATCAATGTGGATGCCAATCAATTGAACATTCAATATCCACAAAAAGTTCGTCGCGATTTATTGATGACGGCGCAGATCAAAGGTGTTTTAATCGCGATGAATGTGCTTGGTAAAGACATGTCAACTTGGCCTATTTATATTGAAACCAAAGCAGGGCAGGTGTATGTATCTGGTACGGTTGCCAGTGAAGCAATCAGAGATAATATCTTGTATGTTATGCGTTGTGTTAGGGGAGTGGGTCCTATTCATTCACAACTAAAAGTTCATTCTTAAGTATACTGCTTATGAAGACGCTTATCATTGATAATTATGATTCATTTACATATAACCTTTATCAATTGGTTGCCGATATTTCCGGTGTTTGTCCATTGGTCATTCGCAATGACGAATTATCATTTGCAGAAATACAACGTTTACCAATTGATAATATCATTATTTCGCCAGGTCCTGGCAACCCAGAAAAAACAGAAGATTTTGGTGTCTGTCAGCAAGTTTTGCGTGAGACAAATTTACCTGTTCTCGGGGTTTGTTTAGGTCACCAGGGATTGTGTAGCACATTTGGTGGTAAAGTAGGGCGTGCTCCTATGCCTGTCCATGGGCAACTGAGTGAAATCAAGCATTGGCATGATCCTTTATTCGCAGACATTCCACAAACCTTTATGGCTGTGCGTTATCATTCTTTGATTGTTGAAGCCCCTCTACCTGACTGTTTGAAAATCATAGCTGAAACACAAGATGGCCTTATCATGGGCGTGCGGCATCTCGTGAGACCATTATTTGGTATTCAATATCATCCGGAATCTATTTGTAGTGAATATGGTCGGCAACTGTTGGTAAATTTTTTAAATATGTCTGGTTCAAAATCAACTTTGTCTACTCAAAAACAAGCTGAATTACCTTTTTCTATGACCGCTCAAAATGCTGTTTTTGATGAGCCAGTGAATCCCCCAAAAGAGTGTAATCAAGCAGATCGCTCGGCACTGTTTTTGAATTTGCAATCTAAAGAGTCGAATCGTCCAAAATCGGATATTTTGAATGATCAAGAGGATATAGCAGAAAGTTATTTATTGACGGTGAAGTCGCATGCGTTTTTTTTAAAGCCTGAAAGTGTTTTTCAAGCTTTATTTGCACAAAAAGATTGCGCTGTTTGGTTAGATAGCAGTTTGGTGACGCCCGGATTATCACGTTTTTCTATCATGGGTTGCTTGGATGGGCCTTTAAGTTATGCTTTAAAATATGATGTGTCGACGACGACGATAACACGGACACATCAAAATCAAATAACAACGTTTTCAATGCCTATTTTTGATTATCTACAGCAAGAATTACAACGATATGTGATTCCAGCGCATCCTTATCCGTTTGATTTTTCTTGTGGTTTTATTGGTTATTTAGGTTATGAGCTGTTCCAAGAAACGCTGCCTCTAAAGTCACGTTATCGCTCACCTTATTTTGATGCTCAGTTTTTATTTTTAGACCGGGCGCTGGTTTTTGATCATCAAACAAAAGAAATCTATTTGTTAGCACTACACGATAGACAGGGATGCAGCTCCGCGGATATCTGGTTTCAAACAATGGAAGATACCTTAAACCAGCTGCGCCTGACTGATTTTGTTGATAAACCTATACACATCGCCAATCAAATAGATTCGGGTGCTTTTAACCAATCAGAGGCTTTGTATCATGCGAACATCCAATCATGTATAAAATACATACAATCAGGTGACAGTTATGAGATTTGTTTAACCAATCAGTTTAAAACGGTTAAGCATCTGGATCCGATCGCTTATTATATGCGCTTACGCCAACTCACGCCGGCACCTTACGCTGCTTTATTACGCTTCGGTGGTTTGAGCGTTGCCTCTGCCTCTGTGGAGCGTTTTTTGAATATTAATGCGCAGGGTGAAGTAGAAACCAAACCGATTAAAGGTACATTGCCTAGAGGTGCTACACCTGATTTAGATGAGCAATTAAAAATTACATTAGCCAATGATGTCAAATATCGTGCTGAAAATTTAATGATTGTTGATTTGCTGCGCAATGATTTGGGGCGTGTGTGTGAGGTAGGCAGTGTGGTCGTGACAAAATTGATGCAAGTTGAATCATATAAAATGGTACATCAATTGGTAAGCACGATTCGAGGGCAGCTTAAAGCGGACTTAACCAGCATTGATTGTATTCGTGCACTTTTTCCCGCAGGCTCTATGACGGGTGCGCCTAAAATTCGCACAGTGGATATTATTCAACAGCTCGAGACAGAGGCTAGGGGTATTTATTCAGGTTCAATTGGCTATTTGTCTTTAAACGGAACAGCTAATCTGAATGTGGTGATAAGAACTGCGGTGATTGACGACGAGCATATTTCTATGGGGGCAGGCGGTGCTATTATCGCCCTATCTCAACCAGAAGCGGAATATGAGGAGATGTGTTTGAAGATTCGCGCACTTCGCGCTGCATTAGAAGCTACGGTCTTACCATCATAATTTATTGATCAATAACCAAGCAAAATACAGCGCAATTCCCCACACAATGATTGCCGATATTTTATTAATCAATCGCAACCATCGTCCTGTTTTATCTAGCTTATGCAAAAAATGCCCGGCAACGGATAGCCCGAAAAACCATGAGGCAGAAATAAGAATGCATGCCGATGTAAACATCCATTTTTCACGCCCTACAAAATGCAATGAGCTGGTTCCAATCACACCGATACTATCCAGCAGTGCATGTGGATTAAGCAAGGAAACAGAGGCCGCAAAAATCACCTGCTTTTTTGCTGACAATGGTTTTTTCCCTTCCTCTAATTTGGTCGGCTTGCTGTGCCAAGTTACCCAACCCATATATGATAGAAAAACAACACCTATCAAAAAAATGCTTGTTTTTAACCATGGAATTGCCAAAACAACCATCGAAACACCTAAAACCGCACAAATAATTAAAATGGTGTCACAGAGTAAAGCCATTAGCACACTGGGCATGGCGTGTAAAAAGTGTTTTTGATTGGCACCCTGATTAAATATAAAAATATTTTGTACCCCCAGCGGTACAATTAGTCCAAGCGCTAATATCGCGCCATAGATAAATGCATAAATCATATTGGACTCCTCAATGCGCTTTGGTTGGGCGCGGAATTTAAATCAATTGAACATTAGAATTATTATACAAAAACATGAAGATAGACAGTAATTAGATTGATTTATAGACATAAAATGTGTTTTTCACGATGAGATGAGATGTTTTTTGCATCGATTTTTTAGGATTATTATTGCCTGACAAAGAATTTATTGTATTGAAATAGTTTGATTTGGTGTTTTATAATGGCTCACTAAATAAAATATTTTTCCACTGTTGCTTTAACTTAAATTTAAGAGTATCTAAGCCTATGCCGAATACCATTGAACCTCAACATGACTTTTCTATACAAAGTGCAGTGGGAGCTCGTCACCTCAATAATGAAGATGTTGTACTGTCGCCGAAAGATGCTAAGTTGATTTTTTCAGGTAAGTCTGTTCAACAGCTAGGTGACCGTTTATGGAGTAGCCATCGTATACTAGCAAAACGTTTTTCGCAGACCCCTCAACCGACGGGTGGCACAACAGCATCAACAACGATTGTGCATAAAAACACGTTTATTACAGCAACAATTTCAGATACGGTCTTATTTGCTGCTGCGTGGAATACAAATGATGAATTTATTGGTGTAAAGCAGCTAAGCCGTTTGCATTCTATTGAATCAGAATCGGAAGCAGCACGTATTCAAACTGCCGGTGTTCAATATACTTTTCCTAAAGATGATTTGATTGAAAAGTATGCGAATAATCCTGAAGCAAGAGCAGAAGCTAAACTAACATATGGTCCTGTTGTTTACACTAAAAATGAATCTGGAAAAAATGTATTATTTTCTTTATTTACACTGAACAATGGCGTGCTTTCCGTACCCCGCGCTATTGGTGATGATGATTTCAAGCCTGCTGTTGTTGCTGATGCGAACATAGATGTTCATACCATCTCAAGCTTATTAAAACATTTTAATGTAAAGGCTTTTGGTACATTATTGTTGATAAAAACCTCAGATGGTTTTACGGATGCCGCGGTTATGAATCAACGCTCCTACGAGGATTTTTTATCAAGCTTGCTAAGAAGGATGTCTTTTAATAAAACAAATGAGGAAAAAATAGCTGCTTATCTTTTGATGTGTGCAACAAAAGCATCTGATGATGATGTAACTGTGTTTATTAAAGCGATTATAAAGAAAAACAAACGCACGGATTTCAATGGTGTATTCGGTGTATATGATGGACATGGTGGTTGTAATGCGGCTACTTTTGTAATGAAAAATCTATTTGTGGTGCTGGATGAGTTATTAGCGCTATCTGATAAAGAATATGCAGATCATCCTGAAAGCGCTATTCAAAATAGTTCGGATTTTGATCGAGATAACGCTAATTGTTATTGCGATGTATTACAAGAAGAGGCTGAAGAAAAAGAAGCGTTGCGTCAATCGGCGCAGATGTATTCTCGTGTGCGTTTTATGTTACAGCTGGCTTTGGTTGCTTTAGTGGGTGTAGGCGTCGCGTCTGGTACTAAAATAGCAATCATTGAAAAATTACTTTCACAATTATTTAGCTTTGATAAAAATAATTGCTATATACCTAGCTCGTTTAGTTTTCTTAACATGATGTGTGCGAATAATACGACAAGCGCTGTCACAAATGAGTTATTAGATCCAACCGCGTTTAAATATTAGGATCTGTTAACATTCTGCTTATCTTCAATAATCGCAAGCAAGATTGCCTCTTCTAACGCTTTTGCTGTGCTAATAGGTTTGTTGATACCATTGATAATAACAGAAAAAACCAATGGATTAGTCTCTTTATTTGGGCTGATAACAAACCCAGATAAAGAAGAAATATCATGCATGGTTCCCGTTTTTGCAAACACGATTTTTTCTAAAGCGGTATTTTTCATCCGCTCTTGTAATGTCCCCGATACGCCAGACTGCGGCAATGCACTTAACAATATTTTTTGTAGATGAGGATTTTGATAAAGATCCGTCAGTAAAATGACAAGTTGCTCGGTTGTGACTAAATTATATCGTGTACCAATGCCATCAACAATTTGCATTTGCGACATGTCAAGATTTGTATTTTTTGATAAAATCTTTGTCATCGCAAAAGCGCCTTGCTTATTGGTGCCTTCTTTAGTCAAATCGTAGGCCAATGTTTTGGTTAAACTGCTTGCGTACAAGTTATCTGATTCTCTCAGCATGTGTGTTACCAATGCGACTAAATTATCAGATTGATTGCTTGCTAAGAGGGCGCTATCTGATGGTGTATGGCCATTTATAATGTGTCCTTTTAACACAATATTATTTTTATTCAACGCGTCTTGAATGACCTCTTTCGCTCGTAAAACAGGATCGGGAATAGCCAGCTGCATTAAAATAGGTTCGTCACTTTGAGCTAAACATCCATAAAGTCTTAATGTATTAAGGTTTTTTATTTTAATACTTAAATTACAATGCTCTTTTTCTTGCTCTTTAGTGACAGTGATAACTTGATTAATAAGATGCAGTGCTTTAGAAGCATCTTTGGGTTTAATTTGGATTGGTTTTCCTGGCTCTGTTGTTATGAAATCGTAGGGCACTGCGTTTTCATTCAATATGGCCGCTGTGTCTGGCGCTGCATAATACCAACCTAAATCGTCAACAGAAACGCCTTCCTGATTGAACGGTGCTTTAAACCGAGAGGTATCTAAAATAATATTACCTGAAATGGTGTTTACGTTATGTTCTTTTAAATGATGTAATAGCTTTGCTAAATCAGTTTCGGTCAATGAGGGTGAACCACTGAAAGTAATATAATAATTTTGTTGCTTTTGTGAGAGTGTCGTTAAAAAACGATAGCTGGGTTTTAATTGGTAAAGCGCTGATGCAGCTGTAAACAACTTCATACTGCTGGCTGGAGATAATAGTTTGTCCGCATTTTTACTATAAATAATGTGATCTGTTTTTACGTCTTTTACAAGGATAGCAACCGTTGCATGTGGCAACTGCTGCGTGATGATATCATCAATTTTTGCTGTCAATGTTTGAGCGTGAATAAATTGACTAAACAAACAAATGATGACGCATATACAATGACGCATTGAAATTTTCCTTTGTAAATCTGGTGTTTTTCACATATTAAACCCCCATTATATGATTGTCGTGCTCTTTTTGCATACATAATCTAATCTATTGTACGGTTATCCAAAGCAATGATTATCCCTCTAGTAATTTAAAATAGGGCATGATATTTTCTTTCAGGTTATTTTTATTTTGGAGATTAGGGATGAGAAGGATAATCACATTATTAGGACTAGGATTATCTGGTTTGACAGCGTACGCAGGGACGATGGGTGCAGTTGCTGACACACCATGGGCCACGCCATACTTTGGCGGTGAGGCTTTGTATGCGTGGAACGGGATAAACGGATATAACATTAACGGTAATCCACCCTCCGTGAGTAAGAATGGATGGGGCGGCCGTTTGTCAGTGGGTATTAATCATCCTTACACCGAAAAGGTGAGTTTAAATGCGGAAGTTGGTGGCGGATACTATGGCAATACGCGTTCAAATGTAGCAGCATCGGGTATCTTTGGGAACTACAACATTACTGGTTACGATTTCTTATTCGGTGGATCATATCATTTTCAATCATTTGATTTGTTTGGTGACATTGGTTTTATGGCACAAACGCTTTTTGCTTCGATGTTAAGAGATCAAGCCAAGCAGTTTGTCGGTGGCGGGATAACTGGCCGAATTAGACAGCACGCGTCGGCAACAGAGGTTTTACCAGAGATCAAAGTGGGAGGCCTGTATAATGTAACCGATAATGTTGCACTGACATTAGCGTATACTTATGTCTTTGGCTCTACTGTATCAGGAGAACTTAACACGTCATCGGCTACTGCGCCACCATCATTTTTTACCGCTTATGGCGCGAGTACAGCGAGAAATCCGTCGCTTAGCACAATTCTATTTGGCTTACGCTATAACTTTGTGTGATGGTTTTTCACTGCTCGTGTAGCGTCGTTTCCGCGAGCGAAGGCGAGAGTCCATTATTGAGTATGGGCTCCCGCTTTCGCGGAAATAATCGTTGTACAATGCTGCCAACAACTGTGGTTGCCAGCATTTTTTTCACCCAAGCTTTACTGCTGACTGGCTTGATAGCCACGCTTCATGATCGAACGAGAGCGAATTATGATTAATGTAAATATGCACGCATCACTGTCGCACTACACCAACAACGAGCGTGTCGTAGCACTGGCTGTGTCGACTGTGGATGAAATGATACCCATGTTGTGTCAATTGTTTCCTCGGCTCAAGCGTAATCTGGTGAATGAAGCAGGGGATCTTAGTCCGTATGTTAATTGCTACATTAATGGTAAACATATCACCCAGTATGCGCCCAAAACAGCACTTCAATCTTCTGATAAAATTGATTTTGTCACCGCATTGGTTGGGGGCTGAGCGTTTATCAGGCCGCTTTTAATCATGGACTCAACAAATTGTATGGCGTCGTGGAGGCTGCGTTTTTCAGCGATACCATATTGTTGTTGCAAATAAGACGCGATATCCATTACGGTACAATCTTGAGTTTCTAAAAAGGTCCAAATGCTTGCTCCTACTCGATTCAAGCTAAAATAAGTTTCATTTGAGGCGTCTAAAAGGATGGTCTCTTGATCGACAACCAAGTGTGTGATGGTCGATTTCCTAGATAATTTGTTTAACACACCGCTTCTCCCTTCATGGGTTTTCCTTGCTTATCAAGATAACCATGTTTGAACATGAATTCACCATGATGCTTAATAATTTTTTCAATTTGAAAATGATTTAGCGTGTTTTCCCAATCACCCACAATGCCTTTTCTAAAAAATTTTTTTTGCGTTACTGATTTTTCTCTAAAGTTTTGTTCTGATTCTTGTTGTTGTAGTTTTTCGAAACGAGCGGCATCGATGGCGGTTTGGATGGTGTGTTCAGTGTGGTTTAATTTTAAAAATTCAAACGCTTGCTTAAACGTGGAAAAGGGGTCTCGGTGCATATCTTCATAACGTATGCAATGCACAGGAATCGGACATGCTACCGTCCAGCTACGCACATGATCTGACCAAGAGAAAAGATGCTGTTGAAGTTGGGTACTCAGAAAACGCACGGTATCGTAAATCTTAGCCTCGGGGTTACATAGTAAAGCAATGCATTGATCAATCGAAATATGCGAGTGGTGTGCATAAGAAATAACCACATCTAAGGGGTTTCGAATACAATAAATAGCGCCTAAGCTATCTGTACAGGGAATAAGCGCTGCCTGATAAGCGTCATGTATTTTTAAATATTGAGCATGTGGTTGTTTTTGCTTTAACCAACTATAGACTTTGGGTCTTAATGCCCAAAGCTCGTCCTCAGAAAGCAGATAACTATTAAATCCCAATGCCTCTACAAATAAAGCTCTATCCGCGGCTAAGCGTGAAATGTTAATTTCATTCATACTCAAGGGGCGGTCAGAGAGTGTATTTGCAAGGACCAGTCTAAACCAAGTATTGCCTGATTTTGGATAGGATGCTATCCAGATAAGACCTTGGGTCATGAGGCCTCCAAGATGCAGTTAACCAACTCATCTAGTTGAAATCCAAATTCTGGACGTTCTATCTGTATGAGTGTAATGTGTGCAGCTAATTCTGGACATTTCTGAAAATAAAAAAGCGACTTGCCAGAGCCTCTGACAATACTTGGTTGATAAACATACTGATTCATACATTGAATTTTTTGCAATCCGAATAGTTGAGTGATGCGAAAATCAGATTGTGGCACCGGCTTGATGACATAAATGGTGTGAAGCACAAGCGGCTTTAAAAGTGAGTAAGATGAAATAGGGACGACCCATTTTTCAATGGTTGGTCTGACGCGCTTTAGAGATGAGGGTGTTTTTTGTAGTTTTTTTAATGTGTTTTCACGTAGGTGTAAGTAAGGGATACCTGGCAATAATTCGAAATTTGGATTTAACACACAAAAATCATCACTGATAAAGCGAGCTTGGTGTTGCAAAAAAGCAGCCAATAACGTCGATTTTCCTTGCCCGAAATGCGTTAAAAAAGCGATATTTTTTGTTTGTACTTGTACTGCGGCCCCTTGTAGTAAAAAGTAGTTACGTTGAATCAAAAGACAAGGTATGCCAATCGTATATAAAAACAAACGAATACTGTCTTCATCTGCATGATTGAGAGGCTCAACCCAAATTTCTTGCCCATGGCGAATCAAAAAGCGCACGATATTGGGAATTTCTAGGCGGCACGCTTCTGGCTGCACTTGGTAGTAAAGACTTTGCAGAACAGGGGTGCTGAGTAATGGTACCTCTCGCAACTGTATGGATACGTCGTATTCGTTAGATGGCGGAGCGAAAGCGAGCTCATTGAGTATGATTTCACTTTTGAAGCGCAGTTGATAAGCATCATAGTGATACATCATATTGTGCTCTGAAAAACCACGTGATCGTACAATGTGGCTGCATCATGTATCCAATCAAAGTATTGTGGTGTCGTGGGCGAGCCTAAGTGCGTATCGCGAAACCCTTGATAAACATAAGCGACTTGCATATACAATGTAACCCATTCAATCAACGCATATTGGTCAATCTGGCGTGTTGGGTTTTGTTTGAGGTACGCATCACGTCTTTGCCACAATCGTTGCTCTCTAAAATGATTCGCAATCACACTTTGTTTGAGTTTTAAACGCTTATCTTCTAATTGAACTGTGGCGGCGTAGCAACAAACAATAATGATACGAATGATTTGTTGATGTGCCATCGATAAATCGTCGTAATCCAATTGAAAATAAAATGCCATAGCAGGTGCGTAATGCATAACAGAATGATGTGTTAAGTGTCCTTGACAGATTAATTGACAAATCAATGCGTACAATGGCTGACATTTAACAGATTGTTTTAAACAATCTAAGTCGTTTTCTGGTGAATATAAGTTATTGGTTTGAATATACTGCAGTAAACGATCGCAGTCCAATTCTTGAGCGGTTGATTCAAACCGTGAAAAAAGCCATTTGATAGCGATTGCCAGTATTTGAATCAATTGAAAATGGCCTTGTTGAGACCATTGCTGTAGTTTTTTTTCTTGATCAGGCATCCAGTCGGCTGTAAACGCAAAAGGCTCGAGTTCCGCATCATCAATCAGTGAGGCAATAAATTTAGTGACGGGCATAAGAGGTTCTGCACGTGTCGGTTCTAATGTGATTGTTTGTCTCACATGCGTTAATGCCTGTATAGCATCTTGTTGTTTGACATTGACTAGGCCATGTGTCGATAACCAGCTCAGAAGCAATGACCGCTCTGGCAGTGAAGGTTCAAGTTGAGAAATGGCTTTTTCTAATGAACGATAAGGATAAAATTGTTGCTTACATTCGGTTATTAAACGGTTTTTCAGCTCACTAGAAATGAGATGCTTATGATATACGTGCGTCAGCGTAGCACGAATATTGACCATGGCATCATTAATCGGTATGTATTTTTGATCGTGGTGGTGGTGTAAAACAGCGACCTCATCATCATCTTGAAGTCGATTCGCGAAAAAGTCTTGGAAGACAGCGCCTATCCCGATCATACCGAAAGGCGATAATTCTGCCGCACGCAAGGCGCCCATGCTCGCAGCGCCTATCACTTCTATGCCATTATCTAATGCGAGCATAATTTCTTTGTGCCATACGGTGGGCGTCGTTTCATAGATGCCATCGATGATGATGAGGCGTTTTGGTTTTAAACGCAACACGCGAATAATATCACCGCACTGAATAGGCGGATGATAATGGGCGTTCGGCAATATTTTTTTTGCTGTGATGATTGGCAGTGTTGGACCTAAATAAACGTGTGTATCGTAGTTCATGTTACTTTCTCAACTCTTATCTTAGTGCTTATGTTTTAGCTTGACACCGGGCAGGCAAAACAGGAGCCATGTACATAACGAAAACCAGGTAAAACCATATGCACAACCGGAATATCAAATGCTTCGCGGGTATGATTATATAAAATGACTTGTTCGTAGCCTTCACTTTGTAGGCATTGTAATAAACGTTGTAAGCACGATTTAAAATCAAGTGGCGCTGTGGTTTCGATAAAGGGCTGGCGATGAGTGCGTGAGGCTTCGAATGCTTTGAATAAAGCAGGCAAGGTTGTTTTATTCTTTTTATAAAGTCGATTGGGATGATCGTCTCGTGATCCTGAGATCATGGTGGCGCGACCCTGCACTGCTTCTGTAATCGCACGCGAGAGCGCTACAACACTAGAATAGTGTGCGCCAGAGCCAAATTGCATACCCACGCCGCGTACATCATGAGTATCATGTATGACAACTGCATAACAACATAAGTCAAAGCGATTTGGTAAAGACCATACTTCTAGTGATAATTGGCTTCGCTCAATTTTTTCTAAAAGCGATAGAATATGTGGTGATTGGATCGTGCTTAAATCGAGTTGTGGTTGCATCATGAAAGGCATATTTTGCGCTTCTATTTCACGCTCAATCACCTCAAATAAAGCATGACAAATAGCCTCATCTAATGTATTGCCTGACGCAAGTCCATTGGTTGTCGGCGGAAAATAACGATAACCCGGGCGGTAGTAAGCAGTATTGACATTGATGGTGGTGTAAGGAAAGTAAATGTTTTGGCCGCTCAGTAGCTCTAGACCTTTTGCCCAGGGAATGTTCAGTGTTTCAATTTCCATCCACTCAAACGGTCCATGATTGATCGAGGGGTGCATCGTGCATAATGAATATAACGGTTTTAATGTTTGATACGACCCAAATAACGCTGGCTCAGGCATGTTTTCACAATGCCAGCCTTCTATGGACTCCATGATAGCTGAAACTTTAGCCAGATCATCGTTAATACCTTTACCTTGAGCGGTCGTTAATAGCTTGGCTTGTGGTCTAATCGCCAGATAAGTAGGAATACCAATGTTATCTAATCCGGTGATATTAGCAACACGGGTAATGCCAAAGTTTTTCCATAACATGGGCTCTACTTTGGCGAGCGTTTCTCTTGGGGAAATGGCACGGTACGTGCCACCAAAATCGATCATATTGATCTCTAATAACGTATTAAATGATTATCAATGGTAGCTTGCCAATCTAAAATACCACCGGCCAGTTGTTTGACTTGCTTAAAACCCGCATCTAGAAAAATCGAAAGCGCTTGTTGGCTACGAGCACCGGACTTACAATAAATAATCACGGGTTTATTTTGATCAAATTGATGCAAGACATCAGCTAATTCGGCTAGGGGAACCAAAACGCCACCAATGTGGCAAATATCTCGCTCATAAGGTTGGCGTACATCGATGAGTTGTATGCTGTCGTCAGCAGACTGTAGCAGTTGATACAATGCTTGAGGGCTGATAGATGCGCTTTGGTCTAGCGATTTTTCTTCGAAATGCGGTATGGGATGTTGCGAGCAATTTTGTTTGGTGATTTCAAATTGATTAAATTCCATGGATAAAAGATTGATACAGAGTAATTGCCCGGATAAAACCCCTTCTAATCCCAAAATGACTTTGAGTGCCTCTGTGGCTTGTATGGTTCCCGCAACGCCTGGAAGTACACTCAATACACCAGCAAGACTACAATTAATAGCTTCGCGAGGGGGGGCAGGATAAAGGCATTGATAACAAGGACCGTTTTGGTGATTAAAGACACTGATTTGCGCATCATATTGATAAATGCTAGCAGAAATAAGCGGTTTTTTTAGATCACGGCATACCGTGTTCAGTGCGTATCGGGCTGCGTAATTGTCAGTGGCATCCAAAACAACATCATATTCAGCAATAATCGCGCGATGAGATGCCTGAAAAAACACCGTATAAGCATGAGCAGTGACGTGTTGATTCATTGCTTGAAGGCGCTTACTGGCGACAATGGCTTTGGGTTGATTAATGTCCGCTTCGGTATATAAAATTTGACGCTGCAAATTACTGACATCAACACAATCACCATCCATGATGCCTAATGTACCCACACCAGACGCAGCCAGATATTGCAATGCAGGGCATCCCAAACCACCGGCTCCGACACATAAGACGCGCGCGTGTTTTAATTTTTTTTGTCCATCTAAACCAATGACAGGCAAGTGCCGACTATAGCGTTTGATTTCATTCGCATCTAAGTCCACAGTTTTCATTCCATGAAAAATTGTTTATTCTACCGAGTATTTTCGGCTTATCAAGAGACAAACACATCATGCACGATTTAGGGGGAACTTATCGCGCTTTTCATCCTCGTGAGACTTTAGCAAAGCTTGAACCCTTGTTATGGGATACCTTTGGTATTTCGCGTGTGGCCAATGTCACCGGATTAGATAATATTAATATCCCCACTTATATTGCGATTAGGCCTTTATCTAAGTTGGTCACGACTTCGCAAGGAAAAGGCGTGACAGATGATCTGGCGAAAATCTCGGCTATCATGGAGTCTATAGAAGGATGGCACGCGGAGCGCATTCCTGATCCTGATTTGATCGGATCATATGGTGCATTGCATACGCAATATCCGCTGGTTGATTTACACAAACTGCAGCACAACGACAGTTTTAATTTGGTCGCGTCAACACAGAAAGTGGAGGAAGTGTGTTTTGCTTGGTTAAAGGGCACCGAGTTAAATACCGGGCGGCCGATTTATTTCCCTCAATGCTTGATTGATTTAAATACAGAGGTTTCGTATCGCAAGCCAAACTACAATTATTTTTTCAGCTGCTCAAGCAATGGCTTGGCTTCAGGCAATACCTATGAGGAGGCGGTTTGCCACGGTCTTTATGAAGTGATTGAACGAGACAATTGGGCATTGTCAGAAACTGGGGCGAAACGAAAAATAGATCCTGCCACGATTACGTCTCCTCATCTTACCGATATCATAGGTCGTTTGAATCCAAATGAAGTACGTTTGGAGATGGCAGACATCACCAATGAGATTGGTGTGCCAGTATACACGGCATCGGTGATTGATTTAACCGGTCTGCACGCATTGGGAAATTTCAGTGGTGCAGGGGCACATTTATCGAGTGTCGTGGCGTTATCTCGGGCGATTACCGAAGCGATTCAAGCCAGATTAACTTTTGTGGCTGGAACACGGGATGATTGTTATCCTTCCGTTTATCAAGCACTACGAAGCAGCTGGAATCAAGTACAGCAGACCAGCGATGGACTTGGTTATAAAAAAACACAACCGACTTTACATCCATTTGTCGAAACCCATACGCCTATTGATTTTACAGCGAGTATTCATCAATTATTAACACAATTAAATTGTGCCGGCTATGATCAGGTCATCATCTACGATCACACTAAGCCAGAGATTGGGATCCCGGTGATTCATGCGATTGTACCAGGATTGTTGTATGACAATATGAAACACATGAATCATGCGTATTACCCTGATTGTTTGTGATCTTGATCTTTTTTGAAAAAAAACTCATGATATAGTCGTGATCATCCCAAACCCAAGTTTTTTAATGGTTATGGGTATATTTTCAGGTTGTGTTGTTTTGTAATTAAGGATAAAACATGAGTGACGCCACAAAAGCATTTTTAGATAAATGTGCACTAGCCAGGGAGCAGCTGGTTCAATCTGAACTATCACCAGAGCAAGCCGCTTATACCTCACCCGAAGTGACCGCTTTAAAAGTAGAAGAAGTGTTAGCAACCGGCGGGGAGAGTACCACGGTGGCTGCCGTCCAAGTTGGCGTAAGCGCTGTCTCTGCCTAAATGCGCCAAAGCATTGTTCACATGTATTGATAATGCGTATTTTATAAGAAGTTCTTTTCTTGATGTAGGGACTCTAATTGTTTTCTTCTAGTAGAATCAAAACACCGCATTTGTTGCAATTAGAACGAACAGATTGCGGTGTGGTTGCACTGAGTATTCTCCTGCGTTATTTCGGTTGTGTGATTCCGTTGCATACTCTCAGAGCTGATTGCGGGACATCGCGGAATGGGACAAGCGCCCAAACATTGGTACGCGTCGCTGAAAAATATGGATTAGAAGCCACCATCACTCAACCATCGCCAGATGAGCTGATGAGATCGTTATGTCCTGTGATCTTATTTTGGGAAAAAAAACACTTCGTAATCTTAGAGGGGTTGAACGAGAAACAAGCTTATATCAATAATCCCAATGTGGGGCATTACCAAGTGACTCGAGATGAGTTTAATCAAGCTTTTTCAGGTGTTTGTATCCAATTTAAGCGAACAGCTCGATTTAAAAGACAGCGTGCTGAACAAACGTGTTGGGCTTATTGTTTCGAACTGTTGAAAGCGCATCCTCTCGGCTTATGTCTACTCACGCTAACCACTTTTTTTCTCACCTTACCCAATATGGTGATACCTGTCTTTAATCAGCGATACCTTGATGATTATTTGCATGCACATTCTATCACCTCGTTATCGGGTTTATTTCAAATCATGCTCATCATGCTGTTGCTGCAAGGCGTGATCATCTATTGGCAACGGCGATCTTTACGGCGATTTGAATGTAAAATGGCGACTGCTCAAGCGGAAAAGCTCATTAACATCGTGATGCGTTTGCCGCTCTTTTTTTTTGCACATCGAAAAGCTGATACGCTCAACCATTGTTTACAATCCAATGATCGTTTATTTGAAACTTTAATTGGTCCCCTATGCGCGGCATTCACCAGTGCTATCCAAATGCCGCTCTACTTAAGCCTCTTGTTTTACTGTAATCCTACATTGAGCACGGCTGTTTGTGGATTGACTGTGGTTAATCTCGCAGGTTTTTATTTGACTAAAGAGCGTCGTCGGCATTTAACCTCAAAAACCAAACAAGCGTTAACACATTTAACCTCCGTCACCTTGGGTTATTTGGCGATGATTCCCCAGTTGAAAGCCATGAATAGCCAAACGGATATTTTTTCTCAATGGCAACGTCAATTTACGTATTATTTGGATACGTATCAGCCGCTGTCTTGGCTCAATGCTTTGCTCACGGTGAGTACCACATTGATGTTAGCGGTGACGAATGTCGTGGTTTTGACGATGGGGGTTTTTCAAGTCAATCATGGACAAATCAGTGTGGGAGAGTTTGTCGCGTTTAATGGGCTATTATTGCCGTTTAATACCTTATTGATGCAGTTTATTAAGTTGGCCAGTCAATTTGCAGTGATGCAAGCGGATCACCATCGTGTAGCGGATATCCTTAACCAACCGGTGGAGACGGTCGCTTTAAAACCAGCCTGGCCGCCTCGCCTATACGGCACACCCCAATGCCGTGGAAAAATTGAGCTTTGTGATGTGACATTTGGTTACGACTTTCATACTAAGCCCATTTTACAAGGCGTTTCGATGACAATCGAGCCAGGATCGCGTGTGGCGCTTACTGGTCCATCAGGGCGTGGCAAAAGTACCTTGGCTAAGCTTATGAGTGGTCTTTATCAACCTTGGTCAGGGTGTATTTTGATTGACGATATTTCTTTGTCTGAGTTAAGCGCAGAAGAGCGCGTACAGTTGATTGCTATCGTGAGTCAAGATCAGTTTTTTTTTAGGGGGACGATTCGCGAAAATTTGAGTCTGTGGTCGCCTTACTACACGGAAGAGGAGCTTAGATATGCGATGCGAATGGCATGCATTGATGAGTTGTTGAATACCGAAGATGGGCTTGATTATATGCTACAAGACGGTGCCAGCAATTTAAGTGGTGGTCAACGTCAACGCTTAGAAATCGCGCGAGCACTGTTGCGTCAACCTAAAGTGCTGGTACTTGATGAGGCGACCCGCGCATTAGATCCTTATGTCGAGCACCAAATTCATTGTCATCTTCGTACTTACGAGATGACTTGTATTATTATCACGCATCGTGTTAGTGCCATTCGAGAAGCGGACAGGGTTCATGAAATGGAGAGCACGTGATGATACGCACTGTTGTTGATCAACTCTCTACTCAATACCAGCGATATTTAGCGCTTCATCATCTACGACATCAAACAGAACAACAGACAAAAGCACGATTGAAACAAACCGCTCAGGAACAATACTCAGAACATCATGCGGAATCACATTGCCCGCATATTGAGGCGTCAGCATCTGTTTTAAATGCACAAACCTTATTACGCCATGCATTGATGGACAATATGATGCTTTTTAAAAAAATGCTGATTGTGTACGTCATGGTTGCGGCCTTAACGGCGCTTTTCCCGATTGCGATGGGATATATCATTACACACCATGCTGATTATGTTTATTTGCCTGATATAGCGCGTTTTGTGTTTTTTTTGTCTGCCATCAGTCTGGGTGTTGGCGTGCTGAACGTTTTGCGTGTTGCGTGTTTTGCAAAATATGAACGCGCTATCATTGAGCATGTGCAATCTGGTGTGATGAAACAATTGTTTAGCCTGCCTGTATCCTTTTTCGAACAATATGCTGTGGGGGATTTGTGTCATCGGGTACTGATGATCGAATCGTTGGCACGTATGAGCGGACAAAATCAAATGGGTGTTTTATTGTCATTTGTTTTTTCTACCTCTGGGTTTTTAACCATGCTGTATTTTTCATGGAAATTGACACTGCTGACGCTGATGCTGGTGAGTGCGTATTTTGCTTTTTTAATACGTAATATCAAAAAACAATTGCCTTATATTGAGCGTTATATGGCGAATTCTGCTCACACGGCGGCGTTCATGTTTCATGTCCTCAATGGCATCACTTGTATTAAAGTTTTTTTGAGCGATACTTTTGCTAAGGCGCGTTGGGCAGATCTTTATAGTCGCGGTCGCCATAGTCTCTTTCATTTATATCGTCATGGTATCTGGCGATTTACCTTTATCAACAATATGTTGCTATTGACACTGATTATTGTGTTTTATTGCGCGACGCAATGGATGAGTTTTCGCCTGTCAGCAACTTATTATGTTATTTTTTATACAGCACTGATTCAATTTCTGAGTGCGTTGGTCAGTTTTTCGATGCAGTGGAGCGAATTGGCCTTTTCGATTTGTGCTTTTCGACGTTTAAAACCGATTTTAGAGACAGAACCTGAGCGTCAAACCGACACATCTAAAAGTAAAACATTCACCTTAAAGGGGCGTATTGCGATCAATGGAGTGCATTTTCATTATCCCAATGCCAAATTGCCTATTCTGAATGAAGCTTCTTGTATTATCGAGCCAGGAGAGCATGTGGCGATTGTTGGTTTGTCTGGTGTGGGTAAATCGACCTTATTCAAGTTATTGTTGGGATTTTATTTTCCTCAGCAAGGTAATATTTCCTTCGATGAACAGTCCATTCAATCCATCAATTTAAAACAATTAAGAGATCAAATTGGCGTGGTTTTGCAAGACAGTAAACTGATGACAGGTAGTTTATTGAGTAATCTTTTGGATGCACATCCAAGCAAAACCGAAGAAGATGCTTGGCAAGTGGCGGAATTAGTCGGGCTAAGTGATTTTATTGCTTCATTACCGATGAAAATGCATACCATGGTATCTCAACATATCACGATGTTGTCTGGTGGTCAGCAGCAATTGTTGCTCATTGCCAGAGCATTAATAGGACAACCGCGTCTGTTGCTTTTAGACGAAGCAACCCATTCGTTAGACGCTGTTTCGCAACAGCATGTGATTGCGGCTATTCGTCGTTTACCTATCACGTGTATTTCAATCGCACACCAATCCGCTGCTATACAATACGCAGACAGAGTCTTGATGTTAGAGCAGGGTAAATTGGCGCCTATTCCGCATAGCCCACAAGTTGCATCATCAATGGTAGATAGACCTGGTTGTCCAACGCCAACGCATGCATGACTTGGTGATCGCTAAAGCTTGACCAGACGCTACTGCCTAATCCTAAGTTTTGTGCGACCAGGGTCATTTGTTGATACATCGAGCCGACCTCCATCAGTACATGACGATACCCACGATATCGATATTTAAAAATGCTTTTGCCTACATGAGCCAGATATAAAATACACACATTCGGTGATGTATCTTGGGTGATCATGTTGCCATAAAATTGTTGTAAGGCGGTGGATAAGTCCAGTGTTTTGACGAGATCCAATTGCTTTTGTAGCGGCCTAAAATGATAACAGCCTGAAATAAATGGCTGATGATGTGTGATACGCTCATTAAACAAAAATACCACGGGCTCAATGGGGTAAATGCCGCCGGCTGATGGATAAGGTCTGTGACCTAAATGATTGGGTGAGAAAGATTGAATGAGCATCGATTGAATGGTGGATAATGCTAGCTTTTTGTGAGCAAAAGCACGGAGTGATGGTTTGCGGGCACTTAGGAGAGAGGTGCTGATTGTGCCGCAGGGGAGGATATGAGGATTGTCTGGCGGGGCCAGTTTGGTTTCGTCGGCAATAACTTTTTTAATCATGGTTGTATTGGCGTGAGTTAAACACACATTGCCAATAGGAATCATCGCTAAGGCTTGTTTGGCATGTGTATTTAAAATGTCATCATAGACCTCTGTATCAACATGAATAAGATCAGCGCGCATTGGTTTTGTAATTCTTTTTTGAATATCGAATGTGGATAAATGAACGCGCCATTGCCAATTCAGCGTATCAAAAGTAGCAGGGTGATCATCAAAGTGTGTCAGATGCTTAATAAATTGATGAATGGCATAGGCAATATAACCACGTTGGCATGCATTTAATGGTAATAAAGGAAATTCATGGATGTCGCGCTCAATGAGCTTACGATAAAAAGCGAAGCTTTCATCTTGTTCTGTTAAGAGATGAGCCAAATGATCGGCATGGGTTGGCAATCCGCTGTGATTAAAGTAAAGATTATCTAAAATTAATTGATCATGAATCACGCCGCCCGTGATTAAATATATCTGATCAGGCAAGGTCTGCTGAATGGCTTTTAAATCAGGGCTTGAATAATTTTGTCGATAATAAATGAGGAGTGCCGGCGTCGGTTGGTTTGGATTGATGGTCGAGTAATCAAGCACGGTGTAATGTGTTTCTAATGTTTCACGCAACAGTGTCGCAACCAGCTCATCATCGGTTTGAATATAAATATGCCGCAGTTTTCTAGGTAATAGTGGTTTAATCAAGCGCAATGTGGACAATAAGATGTGCTTAAGCTCGGTAAAATCAACCGCATACTTATTGGCGAGACAGTGTAATTGTTCTTCTGTTATCTCATGTTTTTCTTGTTGTTCGAGAGCAAATAAAATATCTCTTAATGTTACAGATGGAATTTTAGCACTGATGGAAGGATTCAGTAGATAATGATCCGAGCAGACTTCAATTAAGCTAAATGTCTTTATAAGATACATTGGGCGGATCCTTACGATGTCCTAAGATTTTTTTTCCTGTATTGTGGTAAATGAGCAACTATCTTGAAGCGTGTGGCGGTATATATTATAAGCATCATAAATCCATTTAAAATAATAAGCCGCATCAGATGATTCTGAAAAATATGCGGTTGCTATTTTGAAATAACAACGTAAAAATTCAAAAAACGTATTTTTGTCGACGTGTGTGGGATGTAACCACCTTTCGCATTGCTCTTTGTTATAAGCGCGTCGAATAAACAAACCTTTTAATTGTTGATTCAGTGCTTTTGACGATAAATAAATTTGGCTGGCTTCCATCTGAATATCAATGGAAAATAAAATGACCAATAGCATACGCAGAATGGGGGTGTTTCTGATGGTAAGCTCACTATTTAGCTCATAATAGTGCGCGATGACGGGTAGATATCGCTCAATTTTTTCACAGGTTATGTGGCCTAAACAAATAGATTGATAAATCAACGCCTGAATCGCGGCAAAAGGGTTGAGGGTTTCAAAATATGCGAAATCTTGTTGGGGTGAGTAAAGCGTGTGTTTCTCAATGTAGGTGATTAAAGATGCTTGCTTAATATGGGTGGTTTCTTCTGTTGTCAACGAAAACAGGCATCGAGATAAATGCGCCAATTCTCCAACCAGCCGGTATTCATGAATAGAGGTCTGGTGTAGTGTACGAAGTTCGGCCTCAATATCAGGGAAATCGGTGAAGTTGTCTGTAAATGGCGTTAAATTGGCGTAATAAGTCGAATTTCTTAAAAACATCGTCATGGGTGTTTTGTAATCAAAAGTGGAATGCGTTTTGGGCGGATAAAGAGCGCAGTGCTCTAATGCGGCTATCGCATCTGCTTTTTTCACGTCTACGAGGCCTTTTTCGGTTAACCATTCAATCAACACGGGACTCATGATAGGGTATTCATCATGCAGTTGTTTGGCGGCATTTACCAGCGATCGATAAGGATAAAAGCGTGTTTTTGAGAGGCTGATTAAACGATCATGCATCTCTTGAGAGATAATGTTTTGTTTCAGTGCGGCTTGACAGGTATAACGAATATTCACCATCGCATCATTAATCGCTAAAAAATCACCTTGGTAGTCTTGATGCAAAACGGCTACTTCGTCATCATCGGTTAAAGTGCCGGTTTTAAAGTCATGATATACCTGTCCAATGCCATGCATGCCAAAGAGGTGTAGCTCAGCAGCACGTAAAGCACCCAAACTCGCGGCCCCGATAACCTCTATACCGAGCTCCATGACCAACAAAATTTCCTTATGCCAAGCGGCCGGAACAGACTCATAAAATCCGTCAATAATCATGATGCGTTTGGGAGAAAGGCGCAGTAAACGAATGAGATCACCGCATTTAACGGGCGGGTGGTAGTGCGCAGCTGGTAATAGATGCTGTGCGGTCTTTTTATCTAATGATGGACCTAAGTAAACATGGGTGTCAAACATGATCTGGATGGCGTGCAGGAGTCAATTACGTAGTACTCTAGATGAAATGTAGCATGAAATCTATACCCAAATAAAACAATAAAGCTTGAGCGATATGCTGAGTTTAAAAAAACACGAGATCGGAAAAAAGTTTCTCGTTGAACGTTTGTTGTTTGTTTTAGCGGAGGCGTCCGCTCGATCTACTTTTCAGACTGTTTTAAGGGGGCGCCGCCTATTCGCGTCCCGCTCAAAGGCGCTAAAAAGCACATCCATGTGCTTTTTACCCCGTAAAACAGTCTGAAAAGTAGCGTTCCCGCAATCCGCTAAAACAAACAACAAACGTTCAACGAGAAACTTGCGAGATCCGTTGTTGAATTTAGTATTTTGAAATTTATTGCATATATGCTGTAAAAAAACGATATTTTATGTAGCATGTGTCAGGTCGCATATAAATGAAGCCAAATATCATGACGCTTGAGAAACACTTTTTGGACTCACTATTGAAAAACGCTCCTGAGCAAAAGGTGGTTCATTTAAGTTGTTGTAAGCTCAAAGACAGCGATATTAAGTTGCTTTGTGAAGCTTTACTTCATAATACACAGGTTCATTCTCTTTTACTCAATTGGAACCAGATTACTGATCAGGGGGCTGCGTATCTACTTGCACTGTTGCGAAGAAATCACGCGTTAGAGCGGGTTGAGTTAGCGGGGAATTTGGCTATATCGGATGCGTGTATTCAGCAATTTCATACCGAATTTCGAGCTCGTTTTTCAAATAAAGATGGTTTGAGGCGATTGGCAATCAACCCACATCGACGGGCTCGCTTGGTAGAGGAGGTGGATGATCTGAGCGCCAATGACTTTATGACCCAATTTTATCGTGCACAACATCCGGTGGTGGTCAGAGGGGCGTTAAAACAATCACTCGTGTCCCAGACCTGGTGTCCTGAATATTTCTGCCGTCTTTTCGGCGAAAAAGAAATCACTTTGTCTGTCTGGACGACTGATGATGACGCTAATTTACGTGCAGGACGTTTGCAACATCTGCGTTTAAAAGTCGCTCAGATTATGGCTTTATTTGATGATCCCGCCACTATTCATTCCTTATCACGACGTCTTTATATTCAAAAAATCTCTCTCGATGCGTTTCCAGAATTAAAATACCAACTTACGCCGCCTGCTTTTACTAACTTGATTCCTTTTCATCAATTTACGCCCAATATTTGGTTTGGCCAAAATGATACCCATACACCACTACATTTTGATGAGTTTGATAACTTATTTTTTCAAATCTATGGTCAAAAATCGATGACGCTGTTTGCACCAGAAGATACGCCTTTTCTATTTCAGTATCCGCCAGATAAGACGACCGGCCTGATGCACGTACATAGAAGCCGTATTCCCAGCACCGATGTCTGTGACGGCTTTTTTCCAACATATCAACAGGCTACCCCTTATCATGTGCATCTTTTTGCAGGTGATGTACTGTTTATTCCTAAGCGTTGGTGGCACGAGGTTCGCAGTTTATCTTCAACCTCTATTTCTGTGAATCATTGGTTTCCTGCTAGTCCTGTGGCACTGCCTGAAGTGGATCAATTGTTTTCTGATGCATGGATGGCTTTTACTGTAGATGAAAAGAAAGCATCTATTACGCAAGCATTGTCTTGGTTGCTGCATTACAATCAACCGAATTATGTATCAGAAAAAATGCCATTTACCTTGTTGCAATTGGCTATTCGATTTGATGTACCAGATGTTGTAGAGAAACTGATTAAGCACCCGGACATTGATTTAGAAAATTCGCCCTGTTATTGTCATCCAGCGCTATTGGCCCGTGTATTTGAACGTCAGGATATTTTGGCGATGTTGAACACATGAGGTTCAATACAGCATTGCAAACAGTGATGATGACTTGTCTTTGGTGATACCTTCATTTTTGAGTATCAACCCAGTTTTTACGCCAATAGTTTTCGTTTACAATTAACATATCACTGTCACTCAGAAAATGAGTTAATCAATCATGCACATAAAAAAAATCATAAAAATCAATCGAGATACTGCCACTCATTGGGTGGGCGATGGGTTTCCTGTTCATAATTTAATGTCTTATCAAACACCGGGAGCAGACATTAGCCCCTTTTTATTACTTGACTACGCAGGCCCTGTAGAATTTGAACCTTCTGATCGCCCAAGAGGAGTTGAGCAACATCCACATCGTGGGTTTGAGACTGTTACGATTGTGTATCAAGGCGAAGTCGAGCATCAGGATAATGCGGGTAATTCGGGGAAAATTGGTCCTGGTGATGTTCAATGGATGACGGCTGCGCGAGGTATTCTTCATGAGGAAATGCATAGTCGAGATTTTTCGAAAAAAGGGGGAACGTTAGAAATGATCCAGCTTTGGGTCAATCTGCCGGCTCAAGTAAAAATGTCAGCGCCGCATTATCAAGAAATTTTAAGTCACAATATACCTGTTGTGAAGTTAGATGATAATGGAAGTATACTCAGAGTGATCGCAGGTGATTATGACGGTACGCATGGTGCGGCAACGACATTCACGCCTGTGAATCTATGGGATGTTAGGATAAAGAAGGGATATAAAACAGACAAGCTGCCATTACCGTTAGGTTTCAACACGATGTTGCTGGTTTTAAAGGGGACGGTTTTGGTTAATAACATAGAATCTATCAAACAAAAAGAGCTGGTTTTTTTTGAACGTGAAGGTGACTATATCACCATTGAATCATCCAGTGATGCAATGATTCTGATATTGAATGGTAAGCCACTTAACGAGCCTATTGTTGGGCAAGGTCCTTTTGTTATGAATACAAAGGATGAAATTGATCAAGCCTTTATGGATTACCGTGCAGGACGGTTTTAATTTTTTAACGCAGGACTTACGCAAAACACCGATCTCTTCGTTGGATTTTATTTTTAATTCGGTCATTTAGTTATCTAAACTCCCTCATTAAAAATAAAATCCGCCTCGACCTCGATGTTTTGCGTAAGTCCTGTAACATATACCCGCAATCCATTAAACAAAAAAACCAGCTCTCAACGAGAAACTGGCGAGATCGGTTTTTGATCCGAGCATTTAAAATCACTTTCGCTCAAATCCTCTTGTCGGGATAGGTTCAATTTTTATCATGGATGGATATTTTTCAATAAACTCATTGAGCGGTTGTACAAGCGCTTCCATATTAATGCTCGTTGCTTCATTGTACTGTAAATCAAGCCCATGATAGCGATAAATAGCCATTTCCAACCACTCGGCAATGGCGGCGCTGCCTCGTATAAAAGGCATGCTGTGGGCAAATAGATAGTTAATTAATCCAACAAGATCAGTCAGTTCTTGTGTATTTTTTCCATCCCACTCGATCGCTTGTTTAAATAAATCAGCAATATCGTTGAGTGTTTCTTGAATGAGAAATACGTCCTGATGTATTAAAGAAATGACAGTAGGGTCTGGTCGAGTTGTCATTAATTCGACTGGATCATCTGTGTATGTTCGATACATCCAGGTTATGTACTGTGTGAGGGCATACATTTTCCCACGTATTTCACAACGCTCTGTGGCAAGGACCCAATCGGATTTTTTACCGGCAAATTGCTCTCGAATATCTAGAAAAATACTCGTCGTCTTTAATCGTTTATAATCATCAATGGATTTTTCTTTTATGACGCGCATGACGTCTTTGGTGCTTAAATGCTTAAACAATTGCTCTAAAGTATAAGATGTATCTAAGGGCGTGATCGCACAAAGATCACATATTCTTTCATAGTTTTCACGAGAGTACTCAGCACTCCATTCCTTCATTTTTTCTGCGCTTAATATTGCAATATCTGTGGATGTCTTTCTGCCTAAACAAGGTTTTCCGGGGACTTTCAATTCCGTTTGTTGAAATGCTCTGTCGGTGTGTGGCATCTTACGAAGATAATTTTGTAACCTAGCCATCAATGGCTGGTTATATTCTCCATAAGCTTCGTAAAGCATTGTGGTCATTATAGATTTTTCAACGGTGTTTCTATCTCGGCGTTGGCCATATATTTCTGCATTTCGAGTACCATGTTGCTGCGCGATGTTATGCCGCGTCGTTCCTAGCGAATCAAGAAGATCATGGAAAAGTTGTGTTAAATCGCTTTTTTTATTGACTGTGTCATGAATGCGATCAGCCGTTGCAGACACAATTTCATTGACCTGATTTAAGTAATCTTCTTGTTGAGAGCCGAAGCGTTGAGGATTGCGGTTGAAAAAATAATTTGAAGAACATGATGAATACGTCATAACAGTTTTGATCTCGAATAAATATAATATTTATTATACTGGACTTTGGACAAAATCAGATCTAAACGAGCCCGAGCACATGACCGAGTGCGAGCCTGTTCGAGAATCGATATGCAGCATTTGTTAACAAATGCTCTTTAATTAAGCAGTCATTTTTTCGCTATAAGCGGGATTTGTACCCTTTTTAACAATTGAATGACGGGTACGTTTCACTTGTGTATCACCCACTTGCCGTCCAGGTGTATTTTTTCGGGGTTTGGGCGGTTGAGCAGGTGTCCCAATCATTCGAATAATACGTTCAAAGTCTTTTTGAACTACTGTTGGGTGCTTGATTGTTTCATTTTGTTTAAATGCAGGCAAGTATCTTTCCCAAGGATTGGGGAGATTAGCTGCTATTGAGCGAGACAAATACAGTTGAGTATAAGCAATCATGACCAGCTGCCACCAAGTCTCTTCATGTGTAACATCGGGTGTTTGTATTTTATCCATCAATAGCCGCGTTTTTCCGAACCTAAAAAAATGCTCGATATCAAAACGTTGGCGGTAACTGCTATAAACGCCGAATAGTGATAATTCCATACGTCTTTCACCCGCTACTGTAAGCCACAGCGGTCGTTTAAACAATAATTCACCGGAGGATTTAAAAACCTGAACACGCAATAGCCGCAAGGGGTAATCAGATAATTTCTCACCTTTTTTGCCACGCATGATAACCTTACTCCAAGCATCTATTTTTATGTCTAATATTTTTCCTGTTCCGGTCGACTGTGAGAACTCAACATGTTCGTCTGGAAGATGCCATGTTGTTGAGTCATTTAATTTATGAATGTCGCCATAGATAGTGGGGCGACCACGTTTTGCAGGGGCTGTTCTGTCTTGACTATATGGATAATAAAATTTTTTGTTATTCCTGGCGCGGCTAATATGAACCTGATTCACATTGTTTTTTACAATGCCCAAACAATGAGGTGTGTTGTATGCAGTATCACCGAGCGAAACGCATAATTCATTGATGAAGTGGCTATGTGACTTGATTGCGGTAGAAATTTGTTCCATTCCAAGCACTTCAGCATTTTGAGTTGTATTAACGCGTGCACATGCTACGGGAACTAACCAAGGAGGCGTGTCCGTGCTTGATTTTTCAGAGAGATAAGCTGCGATACTGTATTTATGACCAATCGTTACAGGTTTGTTTCCACAAACAGCATTAGGCGAGTAAACGTAACTCCTATCTTCCAAGGTGGGTGAAAAAATACGCGGCCCTGGTGTGCAATCAACTGCAAATAGATGAAATTTGCGTTTTTGTAAATGTGGACACACACTTGCAAGAAGAGTTGCCAATGCTTGTTTTTGACCTTGTGCGATCACAGGATTTTTTGACATCAGTTCATCCAATACGCGAGTGATACTACAGTAGTTACGCCGGTGCAATGGGCTCAATGAAAGCTCTACAACACTGCTCGCTGTTCTATTGCTTGCTAATGCATCGACCAACTCCATGGCTGCATCTCGTCGTGAGGGGAAAAAACGATAAAGTCTATCGCGGAAATGTTTCAAAACAGGTACAATCTCTTCCAGCATAAGGCAGCATCCGTACTTTATATATTATTTTCTGGCTAAGAAAAAATCTGAATTGTACTGCTGTTTTATGCATCTAATAAAGCTATTTTGCAGTTTACACAATGATCTCAATCAGTGAGTATCTGTTTGATAGTTGTGTGAAAACCAGATTTACGTTGATTTTCAGGAACCACTTGTTATGCCTATAGTTTTTCAAGATGCGCAAGAGATAGAGTTTCAATATTATGATCGGATACCAGATAAGACGATAAACTTACGTATAAAAAATGAATCTGCTTATAAATTAAATTTAACTGCGCTGCATCTTTATGGTCTTTATAGGAATACTGTTTACGATTCTTATGCTGAAAAACCAGATTTAGCTAAAGATATTCGAGAACGTTCAAATGTTTATGAAGAATCGCCCAAGGTTATCAGATCGCCATTGTATCATTACTCAGTAGCATGTTCTCTCGGCACTATGCAAGAATGGAAAGAATCTGATGGGAAAATAAAATGCTATATCGCTTATAAAAACATGAATGGTCGTCGAACAAAAATTGGTTTTGTGCATTTCACGGAACAATGTGTAGATGGTAAAAACGTTATTTATATTGCCGAAGCAGGTGTTTCAAATCGTGGTCAAGGTGTAGGTCGTCATCTTATGGAATGTGTACTTACTCATTTCCCTGCTGATACTGAATTTTATATATTGACACGAGTTTTTAACACAAACGCCAAAACACTTTATCAGGACAGATTAGGTTTTACGCCAATAGGTGAAGATGAGGTCGAACAGTTGGGATATGATAATCGTTACTGTGGATTTAATCATACCACCACTCAAGAAGAAATTAATGCGATACAAAATAAGCAACTGGAAATGGATGTGGCGACGACGGCGGCTTGCCGATATTAATTAAGCTTTTGTCCAAAGTCCAGTATTATAATATAAAAATCGAATTTTAGTGTAAAAAAAGATCAAAAAACAAAGAGTATCCGGCTATAGATGGTGAAAGCGTGTTTTTTGGCTTCCCATTCTTTTATTCGACATGTTTTCATAAAAATGTCTAGCGCCTAAATTTTCTTGGCGAGAAGAATTGATCTATGGCATTATAAAGAACGGTTTTTGGTAGAGGATTTTTTCTCCAAAATAAAACACTTTCGAAGATTTTTTCTCGATTTGATAAAAAATCGCCCGATTTTTTGGGGTTCCTACACTTTGTAGGGCGCTCATATGGTTGCTTTAAAAATTGGTTCACAGAACCTAAATTGAGTGACACTTACTTAATAAAGGGTTCAATATGAAAACAACATTAATCACCGACGCTGTATCATGAATTCCACTAGCGCACATAAAATAGAAATTGTTTCGTATGATGAAAATTGGCCTCTTATTTTTCAAAATGAATCGATATGTATTCAAAACGCCTTGAATACAGAGCTTGCTGATATTTATCATATAGGCAGTACAAGTATTCCCCAGATGCTAGCAAAACCAATCGTTGATATCTTAATAGCAGTTGATGATGCTTACCATCTATCCCGTGTTGAAGAAAAACTAATACAACTTGGCTACGCACCACTGCATCGTCAAATTATTCCTCATGTGAGTTTTATTACAAGTAAAATCGATGGTATTGGTTTTCATTTACATATTCATGAAAGAGGTAGTCCTCAGATCAATCGACATGTTAACTTTAGAGATTATCTGATTGCACACCCCGATATCGCTCGAAGCTATGCTGACCTGAAAGTCAAATTGGCTAATCAATTTTGCAATGATCGCTTTTCATATGTTTCTGGTAAAAGTAAATTAGTTCAAGAAATTGATAAAAAAGCTAAAATTTGGAGTGATCGCAAAACGGATTATCCTGCGCCCAATACCGGTCCTACGGCAAATATTTGGAATAATGAAAATATTCAAAAAGCGATGGAGGCAAACTTTAATGTTCACATGACTTACTTTGCCCAATATTTAAACCAGGTTGAGTTAATTCGAGTACCCGGATTTACCTTAGTCGATTCCGAGCTTGCTGATGATACGTTTAATTATGTGATTGATGCCGATTTTTCTTCCGTAGAAGCAAAAGAGAAAATAGCGGAGGTAACGAATCATTTTGATAAGAGTCATACGCCTTTTTCATGGTGGATAAGCCCCCATGATCAACCAAACGATCTGTCTTCTCAGCTAGAAAACAATGGATATCAAAATACAGAAAATAATTGTGTCATGTATTTTGATTTAGATGCGTGGCGCGGTGAGGATTTTTCTATTCCAGATCTCAATATCGTTCGAGCAAATAATGAAAAAACTCTGCGCGATTTTGCGTTAGTGCTGACAAATAATGCAACGGCATTTGAAACTTATTTCTCATGGATTGCAGCAATTTTAACCGATGACGACCCCATCGAATATTATGTTGGTTATGTGAATGATAAACCTGTTGTTCGTGGTTTATCTTGTTATTTTGCGCAAGTTGCAGGACTGCATTGGCTGTCAACAGCACCATCCGAACGAAGAAAAGGTTATGCCAGAGCCATGCAAATTTATCGTTTAAACCGTGCTAAAGAACTGGGATATCATCTTGCTGTTTTACAAGCATCGCCTGAAGGCTACCCGCTGTATCAACAATTAGGATATCAAGAATGTGGTTTTTTTCGTGAATATAAAAAATAGGGTGAGGCATAGCCTGATTCTGCCTTAGTTGAAAAAACATCAAGTTATCGCGAATTTTGTTTTAAAAACAAGCTTTATGAACAATCTAACATTTTATAACTCAGAAGAGACTCGTCGATTAATTGATACATGAGTTGCTTGAGTCGAGCATTGATAGTTTAAAAATGATAGGATTTATTATTGAAACTAAAAAGACAGGACTTACGCACAACAACGATCTTTTCGTTGTTGTGCGTAAGTCCTGAAGGAGATATTAAAAATGACAAAGCGTATCTTTATTGTTGGCCATATGGGAGCGGGCAAGTTTATATTTACAGAAGCGTTGGCTAAAAAATTAGGGTGGCGAATTGTCGATGCAAATCCAAGTATTGAGCGTTATATTGGCCGACAGACACGAGAGATTCTGGGTGAGCAAGGTGAAGCAGCTTTTAATCGCAGTCAAGCAGACATTATTTCTCATTGCATCGAGAAGGAGAATGTTGTCGTTTTATTGGAAGAATGTGTTGTTTCAAGTGAACACTGTCGAAAATTGTTATCTTCTGAATATGTTGTTTATTTGAAGGTCTCTATTCCAACTCAACTGAGTCGTATGGAAAATGGAAGAGTTTCATCGCTTCCGGTGGATGATATGAAGCGTTTCTTGGAAAAACAACACAGTGAAAGAGATGCTTTCTTTGAAGAAATCGCTACCTTGATCGTTGAATCTGTTGGTAGTTCAGATCAAGTTTCTGAAATCAATAAAATTGTTGAAGAAGATGTTAACAAGGTGATGAAGGCCCTTGGAAAGTAAACTGCTAAATATTAACTCATGTCGTAAGTCACCCATCGCGTTTTGGTGGCTAATTTATCATAAACTTTCTTTTCATCATCGAAAAACCAATCCCATAACGTTAACAGCTGCTCATCTGTAAAAGAAAGAGAGCTTTGCCAAGTTGACAAGATCAGGACCACTTTGATAAATTCCTGGATTGGCTTGTGCCCATTTCAAATCGAAATTGACCAATGATAAATCATCTTTGAGAATGAATATGTTTAATTACGATTTATGTATATCAACTATTCCTGGAAAAAACGCTAAAATCATGGTTTGTTTTCATGGTTATGGGGGAAATTGTCATTTTATTACCGAGCTCAAAAACACGGGTTTGATTGACTCAACACTCGTTAGTTTTAATTTTCCTGATCATGACATACCTGAAAAGCTCGATGATCCCAATCAATTAACATTTGGAACAATTGCAGAGTTATTGCCTGCTTTATATGTTTTAAAAAAATATATTATTGATGAAAACATACATTCGATTGATCTGTATGGACGATCAGCTGGTGGTGGGGCGCTCATTAATGTCATTGCAATTTTAAATACAGAACGTTTTAACGATGAGCTTCAACAAATAGGTATTGGCTGTGAAGAAAAAAAACAGTTGTTAATCGCTATTCAAAATGGATTGATTATTTTGGATGTGCCGCTCAAATCTGTAGAAGAAATTATTGATTTCAGAGGCTCAACTGATGAGCTTGAGATTCTTGCTAAGAATTATCGAGATAATCATCTTCGCCCCATTGATACGGTAGAATTACTGCACGGATTATCTTTAGATATGATGATTCATTTCCAAGAATCAGATGAGATTATTTCTAATCGGGATGATCAGATTTATATCCATAAATTGACACAAGTTAACGAAGGTAGCACGGCGGTGATTATTGGAAATGACGGTGGACATACAGGTGTGCATCGCTCTCTTTGGCAATTTTATACTGAAAAATTAGCTGATAAAAAAATGTCATTAGGTCAAAACTTTTAAAGGAAGGTGAATATATGCATGTTGATTCTGAAATCTTGAATATAACAATAAGAGGGCATGTTTACCCAGTACAAAAAACAGGTGTTGGTATTCCATGTCTTATTTTGTGTCTCGGTTCGCCTTCGTTACGTACGATTTCCGCTCATTTTTCGCAGTCATATGCGATCTATTCGAGTGATCTCTATTGGATAAAAAATGCAACTTATCCAGATGAACCTTTAACAATTGATATTATACTGGATGATATTAAAGCGCAGATTGATGCATTAAAATTAGAAAAATGTGTATTGTTTGCTCATTCGGCTTATGGGATTATTGCTCTGGAATTTGCCAAAAAATACCCAGATATGATTGGTGGCATCATCATGATAGGTACACCAGTCAATTGTAATGCCGTTGTTGCCGAAAAAAATCAAAAAATATTTGAGCTTGAAGCTGACGCTCACCGTAAAGAGATCGACGCTCAAAACAAAGTGCAATTTAAAGCAATAGATAAACAATCTTTTACACCTGAACAATTGTTTTTACAAGAATATATTTATCGTGATGCAGCGCGTTATTGGTACGACGCTGAATTTAATTGTTCTGACCTCTGGAAAGGCATTGCTTTAGGACCAAGATTGGTTGAATTATTTTTAAATATTTTACCGAATATTGAGGTTTTGGATAATTTAAGTCACATTCAAATACCGATTGTTTTAGCAGCGGGTCTTTATGATTTTGATTGTTGTCCTTGGGAGTGGAATAACGTAGAGAAGTTACCACCACGGTTTGAAATAATACGTTTTAAACACAGTGGACATTGGCCTCAATATGAAGAGAGCGAATCATTTGATAGCACTATTGGTGCTTGGATTGATCGCAATCTGCTTTTTTATCCCGATGCATGGGTAAAAGGCATGCTTAAAACGGTCAATAAAATGGGCATTACCACGTTAGAACTTGCGCCTCCTGCTCAAGATTTTGTTGATTATGCGTATCATTGTGAATATCCGATTGTCGATATTGGATGTGGCTATGGTGTTTCTTCTTTGGCGGCATTAAAAACGGGTGCTAAAGTTATTGCGATAGATCTAGCGGTTGAACACCTAGAAGTTTTGCAAAAAAATACTCCTGAGGCCTTAAAAAATAATTTAACTGTTCAGGTATCGTCCTTTCCGGAGGCATTTGATTTCCCAGACTCAAGCATCAGCGCAGTTCATGCTTCGATGATTCTTCATTTTTTATCCGGCGAGCAAATTCTTGATGGCTTGAAAAAAATATATGCCAGTTTAAAACCAGGCGGCAAATTGTTTATCGCCAACATGACGCCTTATCTGGGCTTATACGATCACGCAGCGTTATCTCAGGAATATAATAATCGACTGGCAAAAGGAGAAAAGTGGCCTGGTTATATTGATCAAATTCGATTTGCTAAAGAGTCATGGAAAAAACAATTACCGCCGTATGCTTATTTTTTTAAAATCGAAGATGCAGTCAAGCTTGTATCTCAAGTGGGATTTGAAATAGAAAAAGTTTATTACTACAGCTTAAAAAATATACCTGATGAGTACAAAACGAATGGAAAAGAATATATCGGGCTAACAGCCATAAAATAATAATGCTATTGAGTCGTTCGAACTTGACCTGAGAGAGTTTCTAAAAAACCAGCAACTGCCAGATCAAGTTTGAACTATTAGATGTTATCGTCTTGTTCATGGAATAAGATTTTGAGGGTATTTCATTACAGCTCCTTGTGATAGCGCTTTTTAAAAAAATTAACTCAATTTATAGTTTCAAAAAGGTCTATTTGCTTTATTTTTGTCTTATGCATCTTTTATTTTATGGATGAGGTAGTTAGGTGCATAGAACCTAACTACCTTACGCCTCTTAATTTTCGATAGTTAAAAGCCATTGAGCAGGTGATCCAGATTTGATTAAATTGCATACCCCCTCTTTTCTTACAGACTTTACTTGTAAATTTTTAGGTTTCGCTTTTAATCGATCGGAGTAATAGTTTCCGCGTCCGCTAGACTCAATGTGTTGGAAAAAATATAATAAAACACTTGCTTCATGGCCGCATTGGTATCTCAAAATAAGGGTTTTTGAATTTGACATTAAATCAAATTTAATAGATTGATTTTTAAAAATCACAGAATCAGGCTCTGTTTTTCCTGGTTTTATAAAATCAGTCAAAACACAATCAAAAGAGCTGTCGTTTTTTATACTGACACGTGTTGTTTTACATATTGACTCTGCTGAGAGGGTAGTTGACATAAGAAGGAAAAAAAATCCTGATAAGAACGAAGCTATTTTTTTCATAATTAAAAATCCAAGCATAACGGAATCACATTGTAATATTTATGATCAAAAATATCAATTTTAATATTTTAAGACTCTATTCAGCGTGTTGAATCACATTAAAGGTAACCCGATAAAAATTTAACCAAGGTCAAAAAAGCATTCGTTGCATCACAATTAAGGTAACCCGAAATTGTGGAGTGCGACGATGTCAAAATCCTATGAAAAATGCATTGATTGGCAACGAATACATCACAAATATCGTCGTTCTAACGTAAAGAAAAGAAGTTTACTTTTAGATGAGCTATGCGATTTCACTGGAGTGAACCGCAAGTATTTAATTCGTAAACTGAATAAAAAGAAAACAAAGACAACTAAAAAACGAGGAACGAAACCGACCTATGCCCCCGAGATTTATTGACCGATCATTAAGCCTATCTGGTTGCATTTTGGATTATGATAAACCGTGAAACGGTTCATTATTCTCTCGTTTGATGATGAAAGATTAAATCGTTCATCATTTCTCTGACTGTATTTAACGGTAAACCCATGACTGAATAAAAACAACCATCAATACGAGAAATAAACTGTCCGATATAGCTTTGAATGCCATAAGCGCCAGATTTATCTTTGTAATTGCCAGAAGCGAGATAGTGTTGGATTTCTTTATCAGTCATTTTGGCAAAAGTGACTGTGGTTGTATTCATACGTATTTGCTCAAAATTATCGTCAATCAAGCCAACACTTGTAATCACTTCATGGAATTGTCCTGAATATTGCGAAAGCATATTAAAAGCATCGTTTTCATCACGCGGTTTTCCCAAGATGACGCCATTTAAAATAACCTCTGTGTCAGCACATAAGACGGGTAGGGGAGGGAGATGCTCATCGCGAATTTTTTTCCATGCCGCATGTAGTTTTTCTTCGACGATTCGTTTTGAATAATCTGCGGCTGTTTCATTAGGGTTGACGATTTCAGGGGTATCAATCGGCAATATTTCAAAAGGGATTTCCATTTGCTCAAGTAATTCTTTTCGTCTTGGGCTTTTTGAGCCTAAATAAATTTTCATGATAAAGCAATTCTCCAAGTAATATGAATATTATCCAATAAAATGCCGTCATGGGAAATCACTATAATGAGCCTATGTCCAAGAAAGTGTTTGGGGAGGTGAGGATTTTTTGGGAAAAAAGGTATTTTTAAGAGCTATTCTTCTAATATAAGAAATGTAACTGGCTAGATATTTTTAGAATCCTTCTCTATATTTGATGTATAACAATTATTAGAGAGATATCATGAGTTTAGAGAATAAGCATGTCGTTGTTTTAGGGGGTAGCTCTGGTATCGGTCTTGAAACAGCGCTTCATGCAAAAAAACTTGGAGCAAAAGTTTCTATAGCAGGTCGTTCCATGGAAAAATTACAATTAGCAAAAAAAATGGCAAATTTCGATATATATCAACTAGACAATAAACATGACGATCAAATCAAGGCATTTTTTGATTCAATTGGCGCATTTGATCATCTTTTTACACCAGCAGCAAGCTACGACATAGGTCCTATAACATCTGATAAAGAAGTAGCTGAAAATTGTTTTTCGGGGAAGTTTTGGCCCCAATATATGGCTGTAAAATATGGAGTCTCAAATATACAAAAAAACGGATCAATTGTACTAATGTCTGGCGCGGCTAGTCAACGTATACCCAAAGGATTCAGTATAGCAATGTATGTGGCTTGCAACTCAGCCATCGAAGGATTAGTCCGAGGACTTGCTGTTGAACTAGCACCCAACATAAGAGTAAATGGCGTTTCACCAGGAACTATTGCTACTCCATTATGGGAAAATAGAGATAGACAACTTCGTGAACAGGCGTATTCAATTTATCGAGAGCATTCTTTATTAGAAAAAGTTGGAACCGCGATAGATGTTGCACAGGCAGTGATTTATCTTATGATTAATGAAAATACAACAGGAAGCATTCTTTTTCCTGACGGAGGATTTACATTACGCTAGTAAAAAACGATATTATCGTAAACGTCCGAATAATTACGGTTTAACGCACGGCGCTCATCGAGAAGAGAATGTGTTAACGGATAGCCATCAAATTCATATTATTAATTTTGATTTGCCAAGTATGAACCGGTTCATCGAAGACATTGCCAGACCATTTTATCATTCCATCATATATGACACGAAAAACTGGCAAGAAAGGCTCACCCTCAAGCAAATCTCTCAATTTCATGATCCAGAGCCTGTTTAATGAATTCATTTAAACTGGAACATCCAATTTCTTTTGCAATAAGGGCCGCTTTTTCGTGTAGCTCACGCCCAATACGAATATTTAATGAACCTTTAAATGGCCTTTCCGGCTCAACTTCTCTGACACTGCAGGTATCAAGATAGTCATTAACAGCCCCCTTGAAAGCAGCATCTATTTCTTTAGCTGTTTCGCCTTCATAGCTAATTAATGCATTGATAAATTCAAGTTTTCCATAAAATATTAAATCGTCAGCATCAAAATTAACGGAGCCATAATAGCCTTTATATCGCATCATATTTTTCATAAAAGCCCTTCCTTTTTTAACTGTTCAATAATTTGTCGAATTTGATACGCTTTTAATTCGGGTCTTGGGTGTGGTTTATGCATCATGATGTCACTATGATTTTGATGAATAAAGCGAACACGAGAACCGCTCGTTTTGCCAGCGTTGTATTCTTCATATCCTAATCCACTGAGTAATGTTTTTAACTCATCCCATTTAAAATTATTTGGTTTACTTAAAAATCTTGTTTTAAGTTTGTCTATTTTTGTCATGATTAAGCAACTAATTTTAGTTACACAAATTATAGATGCATATTAAATTTAACGCAACTATATTCAGTTGCAAAAAAACATTGGAAAATTGCTTTTCTAATACTGATAAATATGGTCTTATGGTTTAGATCGAGATTATCCAAGATTTTGTCCAGATTTTAATAAAGAAACAATAAATACGCTTATTCAGAGCTATCTTAATTGCTTCACTAATAGAGAAAATGAAAACCCATGATAAAAATTGATTTACTTAAAAATCATCCTGATTCAATAGATTCACTAATAAAGGAATTGGTACCCAATTATTAGAGGTTGCAGAGCAATTAGCTTCGACACAAAGTCCTGTTGTTGGCTTAGGCGTTGGATTATATGGCGATTATGGTAGTGTGCAAAAATTGTATATTAAGAAAGGGTATATTCCTGACGGATATGGTGTAACTTATAATTACCAAGCAGTCGTACCAGGGGATGGTGCACCGGTTGATGATGATTTAGTTTGATGGTTTACAAAAGATATTTCATGAAAAAATTAGAAGAAAATATAATCAATTTATATGGTGCAAAGGGGAAGAAATGGCTTACTGATTTACCCCAACTAGTCGCTCATTTAGAAATATCCTACGGATTATCCAATTTAAAACCTTTTAAAAATTTAACCTACAATTACGTGTTATCCGGCTTTCAAGGTTTACAGCCTATTGTCTTAAAACTGGGTCTTGATAGTCATGCTTTAAAACGAGAAGCGCTTGTACTTAAAGCCCTTGCAGGATTTGGTACGGTTAGCGTGTTAGTAGAAAATGATGGAATGCTACTACTAGAGCGTGCCGTTTCAGGCGTTTCTTTGAAGTCCTATTTTTCAGAAAACGATAATGATGCTATTCACATCACTGGTGAATGTTTAAAGCAGTTACATCAAGCCCCAATACCTAGTAATCATGGCTTGCCCCATATCAAGGATTGGCTCGTGGCGCTGGATACAGATCTTGATATACCAACGGATACTCTACATAAAGCAAGAGGGCTAAGGGATGAGTTACTTGCAACTTCTGCAAAGCCTGTACTGCTCCATAGCGATCTACATCATGATAATATTTTACACAATGGTAACAGTTGGGTTGTTATTGATCCTAAAGGCGTGATAGGTGAACCAACTTATGAAATTGCGGCCTTTATTCGAAATCCCATACCGGAACTGCTTGAGCATCATAATGCGTCAGATATTATTGATAACCGCATTAATCAATTTGCGAAAACTCTTAAATTATCAAAGCAGCGAATTATCAACTGGTGCTATGTTCAAGCTGTACTTGCTTGGGTTTGGGCATTAGAGGATAACTGCGATGAAACTTATTTTAAAAAATTAACTGAACTATTTAACAGGTATTCATAATGCCCAATATCAAAATTGACGTTACTCTCGTGCGACAACTAATCAACACACAATATCCAGAATGGGCGAATTTAACGATTAAACCCGTAGAATTTAGTGGGTGGGATAACCGAACTTTTCATTTGGGTAATGAGATGCTTGTGCGCATACCAAGTGATGCTGAATATGCGTTACAAGTAGAAAAAGAACAACGATGGCTTCCTAAATTAGCACCGGAGTTACCTTTACCAATTCCAGTACCATTGGCATTAGGAAAACCTTCAGCAGAATATCCTTGGCACTGGTCAGTTTATCGTTGGCTTGAAGGTGAAGCTGCTGCATTTGCGCCAATAAAAAACTTAGAAGACTTTGCAACCCATCTAGCGCAGTTTCTTGCCGCATTAGAACAAATTGATTCAACTGATGGACCATTAGCAGGCCCTCACAGTTTCTATCGTGGAGGTCTACTATCAACCTATAATGCTGGAACGCGTCAAGCACTTGAGATCCTTAAAGACACAATTGATGTTGATACTGCGACTGAAGTTTGGGAAACCGCTCTTGCGACTATTTGGTATGATTCGCCAGTGTGGGTCCATGGTGATATTAGCGTAGGGAATCTGCTGGTAACAGATGGGCAATTGAGCGCTGTAATTGATTTCGGGCAGTTGGCAGTGGGCGATCCAGCATGTGATTTAGCTATTTCATGGACACTATTTAAAGATGAGAGCCGCGAAGCATTTCGTTCATCGCTTAATCTTGATGCTGGCACATGGGCTCGTGGTCGGGCATGGACTTTATGGAAGGCATTAATCTGCGCTGCAAATCTAACGAACTCAAATGCTGTTGAAGCTAAACAATCTTTGAATATCATTAGTGAGGTACTTTTAGATCACAGGAGTAACAGATGAATAATACTCATCTTGTAGCTCTTTGTGATGTGTTTAACCTAGGCACTCTCATAAGTGAACCAGAAAGAATTCATGGTGGATTATTGCATATAATGTGGTGTATTCGCACAGAAAAGGCCATTTATGCCGTTAAACAACTTTCACCAAATATTGATCTGGCAAATGAAGCAATCGTAAAAAATTATAATTTAACAGAAGAGATTGCTTTTCGATTTTCTGCGCGAGGAATTCCTGTCATATACGCTATAAGTCACAATCACACTTACCTCACCATGTTTGGAGGTACTGGTTTTTTGATTTATCCATGGGTGGATGCTGCACCACTCCATAGGGATATGGTTTCTGAATCCTATGCTTTGAAAATTGCTAAAATCCTTGCAAAAATGCACACAATTAATCTTTCAGTACCAGAGATTACTGAACCTGAATTTGATATTCATTCGAACGCTGTCCTTATAGAGTTGATCCAAAAATCTAAGCATCACCAATGTCCTTTTTCAATGGCTCTAATAGAGCTGCAAAGCGATATTCTTGCAATCAACACAGCATTTCAAAATACGGTTTCTCTTCTAAAAACACAGATTGTTGTAAGTCATGGAGATTTAGATCAAAAAAATGTTTTATGGGATAAAAGCAATAATCCAATTTTGATTGACTGGGAATGTGCACGCAAACTGAATCCTACGCACGAAATCGTCAATGCCTGTTTGGACTGGAGTGGTATCACGACGAATTTTAATAAAGATATATTCCTCAAAATGATGCAAGCTTACTCTGCATCGGGAGGAAATGTAGATAATAATATTCTTCCGGCAGCTTTTAACGCAGTTTTAGGAAATTGGATTAATTGGATGGCTTATAATATTGAACGTGCTTGTATGATTAGCTCGGAACAGAAAGCTTTAGGAATAGAGCAAGTCAATCAAGTATTAAACACGATAGTTCAATTAAAAAATATCATCCCGGAACTGATCGTAAACATTTTAGAAAATAACTAGGGTAGATGATCAAATGCTTCAGATACCTCGATAAATTTCTATAGCTTATTACAAGGTTTTCACTATGCTAGTAAAACAACTCCTCTCAGATCAACGCATTATTGATTGCTTACAAGCCCATTACGATATAAAAGTTGTTACACTTACATTCCTGCCTTTGGGTGCAGATACCAATGCATCCGTATATAAGGCCGAGACACAAGATGCATCCTCTTATTTCGTAAAACTAAAACGTGGTCACCATCACGATATGGGTATTGCCGTTGTAGAACTATTACATAAGGTTGGAATTCAACAAATTATTCTTCCTGTTAAAACAATACATGGGCATCTGACTCAGAGCATTGATGACTTTACTCTGATTTTGTATCCATTTATCGAAGGACAAGACGGTTTTACTCGTACTTTAACGAACGAGCAATGGTTAACGCTTGGCAAAGCGCTGAGAACAATCCATGAGGTTGATGTGCCATTATCAATTAGGCAGCGGATTAGACAAGAGGCCTATTCATCAAAATGGCGAGAAATTGTTCGGTCTCTTTACGCTTATATTGAAGCTAAACCACCTGGTGACAAGATTGCTTTGAAATTGCTGGAATTTATGAGGAAAAATATCCTGACAATTCATAGATTGGTAGATCGGGCAGAACAGTTAGCTAACATTCTTCAAAATGAATCACCCCAGTTTGTGTTGTGTCATTCGGATATTCATGGAGGCAATGTATTGATGGATGATAATACTATTTATATCGTGGATTGGGATGACCCTATCATGGCACCCAAGGAACGTGACCTCATGTTTATTGGTGGCGGTATTGCGAATGTTTGGAATAAATCACACGAAGAGGCGCTTTTCTATAAAGGCTATGGAAAGATTGAAATAAATATGACAATGTTGACGTATTATCGGCATGAGCGAATCGTAGAAGATATTGCCGAGTTTGGTCAAAATTTACTTCTAACAACTGCCGGAGGCGAAAACAGGTCAGAAATGTACAAACATTTTATAGCCATGTTTGAACCTAATGGTGTGGTGGATATAGCATTCAAAACCGATGAAAAATTTATGGGGAACCTTTAAAAATTTAAAGATAAATTTTTGAAAATATCTTTATTTATCAATGGCGTCCCAGGCAAGATTCGAACTTGCGATCTGCCTCTTAGGAGGGGGATTTAATAAAGGTCTTGATGTATCTCCATGTATCATTATGAATGTCATATCCTTATAAACAAAGGGTTTTTATAATTTTTCATTACATAGAAATGCATTACCATACAATCAAACGCAAAAAAAGACAGAGAGCATTGTGTTCCTTTTCTAGGCCAATAATTTGATATAACAAGATCGATGTGTTAAATTTCAGACCAAAATAAAATTGGAGTTACGCGATGCAAGATAAGTCTTTTGTTATAAGTGCTTACTTTAATGGAACAAGTCACAGGCTTGAGGAAGACACATGGTTAATTAATGATTTTATAAAATATACAGCAGATGATTCTTCAGATTCTAAAAAGTTTGGCTTCAACGGCTGTGGTGTTCGAGATCCCCTTAGTGGCGGATTATTCGGAACTGGCTTAGATGAACAAGCAGCTATAGTTGCAGATGAAGTCATAAAACAAATAGGGCATGGTAGAAAGGTAACGTTGAATCTATGTGGGCATAGCCGCGGTTCGCTAGCTACTTTGTTACTCATTAAACAACTCAGACTAATCGATCCCAATCTACTAGAAATCAATCTAGTCATGATGGATCCAGTGCCGGGTAGTTTATTAACCACTGCAATGTTGGATGTTTTGGGAATTTATCTCGCAAATAAAACAATGGATCTCAGAGATTGTCCTCAGTTAAAAAGTGTATTAGCACTATATCCTCATAAACCTCTCCCATCTTTTCTCTGTCATGCCCCTGAGTTCTGTTTATATCCTGAGCATACGAATGTGGCGGAAGAAGTTATTCCTGGATGTCATTCAGGTACTCAACACACTTTAGCATGGGATCATTATATCAATTTTTATCATGTGGTTCAATTTTTACAAAAACATGGTACACAATTCTCACCCAGCATAGAGCCTTTGAATGAACAAAAATTATTAAACGCTTACTCTAGAGCTCTTGGCAAATATGATATTGCAAATCGTGTGGCTCATTCTTTACATGGCACAATAATTAGGACTAAAAAAGAAAGAAAGTTGTATTTCAATTTAGATCATCAAAAGCGCTCCCACGTGGAATGCGATCCAAGTCAAGTATTGGCCACGATTGAAAAAACTAATAGTCTTCTATCCATCATCAAACGCTGTATGGCTGATCATCCTTTTTTGGCCGCTCAATTTAAATGGGGGCTTGTTGCCTTTATTATTGCAGCAGGATTGGTTTTCAGCGGTACCTTAGCTTCCTCTATGGCACCTGCTCTAGCTTTTTCTTTATTAGCTATTATCCCTGCAGTGGCTTTATTCATACATGCGGTATTGTATAAAACAGGACTGGCTACAGAGCTAGTCGATAAAGTTGCATATCCTCATTTTAAAGTGAGAAATATGCCGACTTTGTTTAGGCCAGCAGGATTAGCTGAAGCTCACTCTGAAAGCAAAACGGAATCTATGGGGTTGGCTAACAACTAATTTGGCTATACCAAAATTCAAAAAAATCCTTTTATCAAAAAGATAAACTAGTAAGTCTTTTATTTAACTGGCGTCTCAGGCAAGTGACGTGGTCAAGCAAATGCACAAACCTAGTTAAGCAACTTTTTTCATTGAGTTGAGTCAATCGCTGTATCCTGCCTTGCAAGTGCTGGAGATTGCGTTGAGAAATTCACTGCATCAGGCAATTAGCATGTGTTATGACAAGGATTATTGGTTTGAGCTGTATTTTTTGCACGAACGAGAGCGTAAGCAGATTTTGAAGGCGAAGGATGACTTAGCAAAAGAGAAAAGACAAATTGAACCATGCCACATTGTATCTGGCTTATCATTTGGGTTTTGGACCGGGCCTGCCATTTTAAATGTGTAAGTAGCCATAATCCGGTATTATCGCGTTTATTTATTGACGGATTTGTTGTTAAAGCGCGCCATCTAAAAAAAAGCAGCGGGCAATGCTAAGTGATCTGGCCGTATCTTGTTCTGATTATGTTCAAAACAAGCTTGTTACAATTCTCAGGGGGGCTATATCTGAAAAGCCATCTGAGCTGACCCGCTGATCAACTTCCTATTTATTTTCTTAGGTATCACAATATGTTACAATTGTGTAATTATATTGCTTTCTATGGTTTTTTTATGACCAAAATCAAGATCGAGAATCTTCCTCTTAATATTTCAAGACAACGTCTTGAAGAGAAGATTTCCTCTTTAAAGAAGATGAGTTTTTTTGCAGGAGTAAAGCGAATCACCTTATCTTATCTTGGTGGGATTACCAATCATGGATTAAAAGATAATGAAAGAAATGTCTTTATTCGTATCCCTGGTGAAAGCTCCGATCTTTTGATTGATAGGGATGCTGAATTAGATACACTCAGAAAACTTGCAAGTAATGGTTTATATCCTCCCATTTGTGAAGCATACTCAGAAGGTGAACTAAAAGGTTGTAAGGTTGAACCTTTCATTGAGGGAGAAACGTTACAATTCGATACATTCCATTTACATCAACAGCATGTATTGCCTTCGCTAAAACAATTACATGATTCAGGCATTCAATTTGCTAATGAATTTAACATCTTTGCTCGTTTGAATCTCATGCATGATACGCTATTGTTTAACAACATCAGCACTGTTCCTTATTTTATTGACGGTCACTTATCCTCAATGCTAATCGAAGGAATTAAACAGTATATCGATGAGTTGCAGGAGAAAAAAAGCAATTTATTTCCATATGAAATTGAATTAAGTCCTTGCCATAATGACATCACGCCCACTAATTTTATCAAACTAAAGTATCCTGTTCACGGTCGAGCTTATCAAATGATTGATTGGGAATACGCTGGGATGAACGATAAAATGTATGATGTGGCTATGTTAGCAGTGATGCTAGGTCTTACTCTAGAACAGCAAACTCCATTTGTCTTAAATTATTTTGACAGTACAAATTCAGAGCAATACAAAGACGAAATTAAACGCGTTAAATTCTACTCGCCATTGGTCAAATTATATTATGGCCTTTGGGCTGCATTGCAAGTAGCGATGTGCAATGAATCAACATCAATTGATGAATTACGAGCTGGATGGGGGCCCCAATCAATATCCATGTTTTTAGAGCAATATCGTTCAACCGAATATCAGACTTTGCTTTCTTGTGATACACAAATTATGAGTATGTACAAATGACTCAAAGATCCAACTCATGGCGCTTAGAACAGGTGAAACATAAAAAACTCTTATGTTGGTGTTTTGCCTTTCTATTTTTTATAACAAACGCATATGCTAGCAACTCAGATATACAAGAGCTTGTACAACACAATAGACAGCAAGCTAATTATTTAGGTGTATTGAAGCAATTACGCGAGAATCGAGCAACTTATGAGAGCGTGCCTATCATCTATTACGGTCTCCTCGCTGATTATGAGTCTTTTTTAGGATTACAAGAAAAAGCATTAACACATGAAGATATGGCACTAAACGTTGGAGTATCGACTAAGTCCAGCCAGAGTAAGTTTGTTATTGAAGAACATCAGCTCAAAAATGCCAAAGATGCCATCCTTGAAGCAAGTAAGATGCATCAGGTTATTTTTATTAACGAAGCGCATCATTCTCCCCGACACAGGGCCTTTACATTAAGTCTATTGCAAGACCTTTATAATCAAGGCTTCCAATATTTTGCCGCAGAAACGTTTGATGAGACAGATCGTGGTATTAATCAGCGCGGTTATCCATTGTCTTTAAAAACAGGATATTATACGGATGAACCTATCTATGGAGAGTTGGTTCGAGAAGCACGAAAAATTGGTTATCAAATCATCGCATACGAAGATTATTCTTCTAACTGTGATCCATTTCATGGCTCATCCCCTGAATATTGCATGAATCTCCGTGAAGAGGGGCAGGCAAAAAATCTATACGAGCGTGTATTTAAAATCGAGCCTAATGCAAAGCTCTTGGTTCATGCCGGGTGGGGGCACATTGCAAAGCAAGAAGGCGATGGTTGGGTACCCATGGCTATTTATTTTGAACGTTTATCCGGTATTGAACCCTTTTCAATTGATCAAACTATCATGTCTGAGCACAGTCGTCGTGATTATGAGAATGCTATTTTCAAGCAGGTCGCTGAGTCAGGCCAATTAAAAGAAAATAGCGTCTTATTGAATCGTGACGGTTCTTCTTGGTTACCTCTAGAGAAAGGAAATCCCTATGATTTAATCATATTTCAGCCCAGGACAATTTATAAAAATCACCGTCCAGCCTGGTTATTTGAAATTGAGCAACGTAAACAATTTACTGTATCGGGTGAAATTTGTAAAAATGCTTTCCCCTGTGTTATCGAAGCATTTAAACAAAATGAAGGCACAGATAGTGTTCCAATCGATCGTTTTTTAATAACAAAAAAACAACCGATAAGCTTAGCTTTAATGTCGGGTGCTTACATTATCCGTGCTAAAAATGAATTCGGTGAAATTTTATCGCTAGAATATGATGTGACACTATGATGAATGTATTGAAGAAGCTTTTTGTGCTTCTCACGCTATATAGCGTCATAACACTGTCTTTTGCTCAAAACCAGACTATGTATGATGATTTTTTTCGTCAATTTTTACATGATGTACAAACGTACTCGATTAAAAATCGAGATTGGGATCAAAATAACTGGCGTAGTTATGTAAATTCACAATTACTTAAACTACCACTCACTTCAAAAAAGAGCTTTTATATAGCAGTACAAGATGCACTGAATGATCTTGGGGATCATCATAGTTTTTTGCTAACACCAGAGACCTCACAGAAAGATAATCAAAATAATATTTCGGATTTAACTTCGGTCACAGTCGAGGACGGGATTGGAATCATTAATTTTCCTACATTTACAGAAAATAATTCACCGACAGAGGCATTGTTTATTCGGCTTCATCAAGATATCGACCGTGCAAAATCGTCTGTTACGCAGGGCTGGATTATCAATTTGCAAAATAATTTGGGCGGCAATATGTATCCTATGTTAGTTTGCCTGAGTGATTTTTGGATCAATCCTGATTTAGGTGGTTTTTATTACTATGCAGCAGATCCGAAGGATCGAATACAAAAGATAACGTTCAATGGAAAATCATTCTATTCCAATGGGGTACCTTTGTTAACGTATCAAAATACTTATTCGGTAGGTACAATTACTTTGCCAACCATTGTATTGATTGGATCAAAAACAGGTAGTAGTGCGGAATTTTTAACATTGGCTTTAAAACGTCAACCACATATTACTTTGGCTGGACAAACAACACATGGCTTAGCAACCGGGAATGAACTCATGCCATTACCTAATCAATTAGGTCATTATATGCTAACCATTGCAAATGACCTGGATGAGTATGATATGCCGCTCCTAAGCGAAAAAATTGAGCCTTCAATCGCGTTTGATACGACAGTTGATCCAATTGATGAAGCCAAGAAACTCCTGATTATCAATGAAAAAAATTGAGCTTCCTTTTTATGCTTACATTGGATTAGAATTTATATAGGAATTTGAACCATGTTATTAGCCTTAAAAAACACACTATTCGGCTCATTAATTTATTTATTATCTACAGCTTCGATCTATGCTCAAAGACCGTTCATAATAGACACCGATGTAGGGGTTGATGATGTTGTGGCAATCTTATATTTATTACAATACCCCCAGATTCAAATTCAAGCCATTACAATTGAAAGTGATGGTAATGCCCATTGTCAACCCGCTCTGAATAATACATTAGGATTATTATTGATGATGAAGCAACCTTTAATACCCGTTGCTTGTGGCCAAGAAAAACCATTGAGCGGTAATCACCATTTTCCAGATAAGATATTGGAAGAGTCCGATACACTTGCTGGTGCAGCCCAATTGTTACCATACTCACAACTCAATTCCAAATTTAACGCAGTGGATTTGATGATTAAAACGATCCAGAATGCTTCTGCGCCAGTTACTATACTAGCAATAGGTCCACTGACTAATATTGCTCAAGCATTGCAAAAAGCACCGCAAATTAAGAAAAAAATCCGCGCGATTTATATCATGGGAGGTGCAATACAAACTATCGGAAATATCTCTGCTATTGATCCAAAGTCAGATAATCTAACTGCAGAGTGGAATATTTACATTGATCCATTAGCTGCACAGATTGTACTTAGCCAAAAAATTCCAGTGGTGCTTGTACCGCTAGATATTACCAATCAATTACCCATTGATATGAATTTTTACAATGCAATTAAACAACGTCACAAAAGTCCTGCTGCAAATTTTGTTTTTGTTTTACTTAAAAATAATATCAATATGATCCATAAACATTACTGGTATTTCTGGGATCCTCTAGCTGCTGTTATTGCTAGCGATGATTCAATTGCTCATTTTAAAACACAACACATAAAAGTAATATTATCTCCAGAAATAAAATCTGGAGCAACCGTGATTGATCCCAAAGAAAAAAACAAAGTATATGTAGTAACCCAAGTAGATAAAAAAAGGTTTGAAATTATGCTGTTACACTACCTGGATAAACTCCTATAAAAACAATAATATTGAGGGAAATATCAAATGATGATCCTGCCCTGATTTGTCGGACACCCTGCTAAGAGAGTAAAATCTTAAGCAGAGGTGAACAATGAACAATAATGATTTAGAACAAAAAATAACCAGAAAGAAATATAGCCCTCAATTTAAAGATCAGGCTTTAGAGCGCGCAGATAAAGAAAGCGTACCTCAAGTGGCCACAGATCTTGGTTTAGCCGAATCGCTTTTGTACTCGTGGCGTGCACAACGGAAACAAGGTGGTAATTCCTTAGAAAACCAAAAACTTCAACAAGCAGAACTAGCTCGTTACCGAGAACGATTTGCAACACGTGATTGTATTAAAAAACATGTGTTCGAATATATTGAAATTTACTACAATCGAAAGCGACTTCATTCGATGCTTGGTTATAAATCACCCGCATCCTTTGAGATCAAAAAAGTGGCTTAGCAAAGTGTCCGATTTTCCCGGGCAAGATCAGTTATGGTTAACCCAGATAAATGTAAGCTTGGTGGAAAACCTCGATCAGAAGTTAACTAGAGTTTTGAGCTGTATATTGAAAGGCTCACCCTCAAGCAAATCTCTCAATTTCATGATCCAGAGCCTGTTTAATGAATTCATTTAAACTGGAACATCCAATTTCTTTTGCAATAAGAGCCGCTCTTTCGTGTAGCTCACGCCCAATACGAATATTTAATGAACCTTTAAATGGTTTTTCCGGCTCAACTTCTCTGACGCTGCAGGTATCAAGATAGTCATTAACAGCCTCCTTAAAAGCAGCATCTATTTCTTTAGCTGTTTCACCTTCATAGCTTACCAGGGCATTAATAAATTCTAATTTTCCATAAAATATTAAATCGTCAGCATCAAAGTTAACGGAGCCGTAGTAGCCTTTATATCTCATCATATTTTTCATAAAAGCCCTTCCTTTTTTAACTGTTCAATAATTTGTCGAATTTGATACGCTTTTAATTCGGGTCTTGGGTGTGGTTTATGCATCATGATGTCACTATGATTTTGATGAATAAAGCGAACACGAGAACCGCTCGTTTTGCCAGCGTTGTATTCTTCATATCCTAATCCACTGAGTAATGTTTTTAACTCATCCCATTTAAAATTATTTGGTTTACTTAAAAATCTTGTTTTAAGTTTGTCTATTTTTGTCATGATTAAGCAACTAATTTTAGTTACACAAATTATAGATGCATATTAAATTTAACGCAACTATATTCAGTTGCAAAAAAATCATTGGAAAATTGCTTTTCAATACTTTGATGGTTACGAAGTAAATTATTTTCAAAATAACTATACCACCCATTCAAAGCCATATACGACAAGGGTTTTATAAAACCTACCCACCCATTATTAGAAAAACGGGTATAACTGTTTCATATTTTTTATCTCGTTCATTTATGTCCCAATTGACGTTTTAACACTTGGAGATAAATAGAAATGGCAATCATACCTTTAGCGGGCTATATGCGTCTTAAACAAATAATTGGTGATTTCAAGTCTGTGCATAGGTTACGAGAAAATTCTACTTTTGACATCAGTTATTTTTTGGGAGGATTACCAATAACTGCTTGTTGCTTAGCAAGCCTAACTGGGTAGCAATTGTATTATAAGTAGCAATCCTCTGTTTTATTTTCATCGATTTTTCTCACACGCCTATGGTAGCTCACAACGCTGTTTTCATAATAGTTACAGGATAGCCTTTAAACGCCCCCATACCTATTTTGTTAAATTATGCAACGTTGCGTTGCACTAATTCTTATTTGTGTCCCGCTAGTAAGACGCAAATTGATTTGTGTAACCTAAATCGATTAATTCAAGACACAAGAAAGTTAGAGTCTCACAGAGGTGACACAACTACATTATTTCCTTACCTTCTGCGATATTAAGGAGTTTAGGAAAGCATAAAACAGAGGCTTTACGGCCACTTCCTTCTCGCAAAACAGATAAAATCTTTTGATCCTTCAGTTGCTTAAGTAAAGCCATCGCTGTTTTTTTATTAATTTTAGAACGAGTAATGAAATCGGTTGTATCAAAAATTGGTCGATCAAAAATAGCGTCAAGAAGGTGGATAGTATACTGGGAGTGGGTGATATCATAAATACTAGTCTTCATATCGGCATATAGCTCCATAATCGCTTTAACTTTCAAACTATTGATCTTTGCCTGCTCAGTAATTGCCTGTAAGAAAAATGCAATCCATCCATTCCAGTCACCATCTTGAGAAATATTTTTTAAGCGTTGGTAGTATTCTTCACGATGATTTTCTAAGTAGGCACTTAAATAGAACATAGGTTGTGACAATTTCTTTTTTTGATAAAGGAAAAGAGGAATAAGAATACGGCCTATACGTCCATTCCCGTCTTTAAATGGATGTAATAATTCAAATTGAGCATGCACAACAGCGGCTTGTAGTAGCAAATCAATATCATTAGATTCAACATACTTTTGCCATGCTTCCAGATATGTTTGTAGTTGTAGCGGGGAAGGAGGCACAAAAGAAGCCTGATCCATCGAACACCCGGCTTTGCCAATCCAGTTTTGATCCTTGCGGAATTCACCGGGAGTTTTGTCTTGTCCTCGCACACTATTCAATAAAATCTTATGGAGTTCTCTAACAAAAGATAAACTAAGAGGCCGCTCCTCAAGATAATAATGTGCTGACCGTAATGCTTCACGATAGTTAACAATTTCTTGAATATCTTTGAATTTTTCTCCTTCTTTTAGCAATCCAGCTTCTTGTTCCAATACCTCATCAACCGTAGCTTGAGTACCTTCGATTTTTGAGGAAAGTACAGCTTCTTCATTAGTTAAAGGTGAAAGCATAACGGAAGGATTAACAATTCCTTGAAGTAATCCATCATATCGAGCCAATTCTGCATTAGCGTTGCCAACCACAGCAAAAAGCATTTGATAATCTAAGTTTACTACTGGCAATGTGGCTGGTTCATAAGGGCGCATGGATTGTTCCTTTAAGTAAGGGATTCATTTGTTTCATATTATTTGTAACTAAAGAAGTTGTTTATTCTATTAAACATTACTGAAACAGTATAGTTGGATGCGCCATTTAATTTACTTTAGAAGCCTAGCAATTAATTTGGTTATCCCTGTGGTTATCCCGAAAATTATATTTGCACTTGGAGCTAGAATGCGCCCCCTGGCAAATTTTGTAACTGATTTAACTGGCGTCCCAGGCAAGATTCGAACTTGCGACCTGCCCCTTAGGAGGCGTAATAATTATTATCTAAGGTTGTCCAATATAATCTAAATATCTTTTAAAATCCACGTTATTATTGATTGCTTTGTCCATTTTCGTCTAGTAAGATCAAGCGCCGTCTATTTGTTTTTAGGCCCCCATGTAGGTCCCCGTTTTTAACGAACTCAACTATTTATGGATAGAAGCATGCCAAGTCGCAATTGGTCAACCGCTTGTTGACTGATTTAAAAAAGGAGATTTTATAAATGAGCAGTCTTATGAACTTTGATGGATTAGTTCGTGTCATCCAAACCACTCATGAAACCTTTGTCACTCAAGCCAACAAAGCAGTGAATATTTGTTTAACTGTTCGAAATTGGTTAATTGGGTATTACATTGTCGAATACGAGCAGCAGGGTTCTGATAGAGCAAATTATGGCGACTACTTGCTGAATAATCTTTCTGAGCAACTGGCTAAAAATGGTTTTAAACGCATGGATATTAGAGAATTAAGGCGTCTTCGCCAATTTTATACATGCTATCCTCAAATTCGGGAGACACTGTCTCCCGTTTTGGAATCATTGCCTTCGGGCTCAAAAATAGTCCTCCCAGAGATTCGGGAGACACTGACTCCCGAATTGAAAAAGAATATTAATAACGTGGATTCGCGCCTTTTGCTTGAGCGATTATCTTTTTCGCATTTTGTTGAGCTTATTCAAATAGAAGATGCATTACAACGTTTATTCTATGAAGTAGAAACACTTCGTGGAAATTGGTCAGTGCGTGAATTAAGGCGTCAAATAGCAACACAGTATTTTGAGAGAAGTAGCCTGTCAAAAGACAAAAACACCTTGGCGAGTCTTGCTCACAAACAAGCTGAAAAAAATCAGCCTCAACATATTATTCGAGATACATACGTTTTTGAGTTTCTTGGTTTAAAGCAACATGATGTAGTCACTGAGCGAAGGCTTGAAGATGCGCTGCTTGATAAGCTACAAGCATTTTTATTAGAGATGGGGCATGGTTTTTGTCTGGAGGCAAGGCAGAAGAGAATCACCATTGGAGGAGAGCATTGCTTCATCGATTTAGTATTTTATCATCGTATTCTTAAATGCCACATTCTTATTGAATTGAAAAACAATGCATTTCGTCATGAAAATTTGGGTCAACTGAACTCGTATGTGGGCTATTACAAAGAATATCAAATGACAGAAGGAGACCAGCCACCAATAGGTATTCTATTATGTACACAAAAAAATCATGAAATGGTGAAATTTGCTCTTGCTGGCATGAATAATAGCTTATTTGTTTCTCGTTATCAGTTACAACTGCCTCCTCAAGCTGAGATGGAAGCTTTTCTTCAGAAAACAGTTGCTGAGTTAAGTGCTGAAGTTAACGAAAATAAAAATTGATGAATTGTGCAGATGTCGTCTGCACTAATTATGCAACGTAGCGTTGCACAATTACAACTTGATGTGAGTATGAGTAATTTAAAGAAAAAAGATATAAAAGAGGCTCTGCCTAAAGACAAGGAATACAAAAAACACGATGGTAATGGGTTGTTTTTGCGAGTTCGTCCGAGCGGTGCTAAAAGCTGGGTTTATATTTTTAGTTTACCAGGTGAGCGTCGTTTAACTAAGATGACTCTAGGTTCAATAAAAGATGTTTCAATCGAAAGTGCACGCCAACAGGTGATTGAGCTGAAAAAGTACGTTGCATCAGGTATCGACCCTCGTTCTGCAAAAGCCGCTGCTATCGCCGAAAATGCACAAGCTATTACGATGCAAAAACTGTTTGAGAATTGGATTGATTTTGAGAAGTCTGCCGATAGGGTAACGGTTAAATGGATGAAGAGCCATGAAGACCGTTGGCGTCTTCATCTAAAAAGCTCGCTCGGTAAGTTACTGGCGCGTGATATTGCGCGTGTGCATTTAGCTGCTGTATTAGATGCGATGATGCGTAAAGGTATTCGAGAGGAAACTCGAAAAGCGTTAACTACGTTGAATCTCATGTTGGACTATGGGTTAACCCGTAATTTAGTTGAGCAAAATCCAGCGAGAACATTGCGCCCTAAAGACTTTGCAGCAACGGCTGCTCGTCCAAGAGATAGAGTGCTATCCTTAGCAGAGTTGAAGCAATTATGGCTCGTATTAGACCAAGCGAGCAGCACTTCATTGTCCCTAGTTATTACAACGGCTATTAAATTATTGATGTTAACTGGAGCACGACGAGGTGAAGTAGCTGCTATGCAGTGGAGTGAGCTTGATCTTGATCATGGTGTTTGGATATTGCCCTCAGAGAGAACAAAAAACCGTCAGTCTCACCGTATTTATCTTTCTAATCTCGCAATTAGTCTCATTCAGGCATTGATTCCTATATCAGGACAAACTCCGTTTGTTTTTTGTAGTGCTCGTGGCTCCTCTGCAAGACACATCCATGCTGATACATTAACCGGTGCTATCGCTAAATTACGAGGTTTATCTAGTGGCAGTAAAAAGAAAAAAGAGCAAAGCAGTCTTTTAGAAATAGATTCCTTTAGCATCCATGACTTAAGACGCTCCGCTGCCACAGGTTGGGGGGAGCATTTAAAAACAGAGCCTCATGTCATTGAACGTATGTTAAACCATCAACCGCTCAATAAGTTAATTGCTACATATCAGAGAGCTGTTTATGCGAAAGAGCAAAAAATAGCCTGGCATTCGTGGAGTGAAATAATTGCGGGCTTTAATGTAATAGACGGCAGTGACGTGATTTAATAGATGAACACACCCAGTTAAGAGATAATTAAATCTCAACTG
>CAZBNB010000014.1:0-64862 GCA_964493245.1 uncultured Legionellaceae bacterium | reverse complement strand
CTTTTTTATCTAAACAAATAACTTAGATCAACACCATACCACTTTGGAAAAATATTGGCATTTTCACGTAGCTGAAAGACTATGTTTAACGAAATATTGGTTTTACATCTGAAGTCTGATCCTGATTCAGGGAAACTCTATTCAAAAAAGCACTTAAGCTATGTTCACCAGCCATCGCCTTTAATTTTTCATAGCCTTGTTCAGAATTATCTTGTAAAAGATGGTTTAGAATAAACATATCGACTCTCTCGAACATTTTTTCACGCTTGAGCTCAAGTCGCTGATTTCTTCCTGTTAGCTTCCCTGATAACACATATGCATATGTTGGGAATGTTTTTTTAATAGAAGCCTCAACTGTCTCACCTTTTTTGTTTGTAATCAGCGTCATTTCATCTGATATGCTCTCAAACAAAGAAACAGACTGCGTCGTACGTAGTAAAGGTGCGGGCAACTTACAAAAACTCACAGTTGTATTTGTATCAAGCTTTTGTTTTTTTTGACATCGGGCATCAAGTTGTTCAAATAACGTTCTTCCGTTGGCGGCGTATCGATCTATAGTATAAAAATGTCGTACATCATCTAATGCAAAAACACTGCATCCCTCAGTGGCAGATTGGCGAACCGTAGATGCAAAATATAACGTGATAGCTTTATTTATAAAAATTTGATTCATCAAGGGTAGTGTTTGAATAAAATCATTATCATTAGCTCTTATTGGGTCACATATAAAAATATGTACTTCCCCTGTCGTATCTACTTTAATTTCACCAGATAACCAATGCGGTGATGCAATCACAAAGCGTTCATGAACAGGCGGTGGCATGTCTGCTATGCATTTTAAATATCTGACAAATTCACTGGTTTCATTTTTTAAGTTATTCAAGCTATCGACAAAAAGCAGTGTTGGTAAAAAAATATAGTCATCGACTTTATCTTGTCTGATTGCGGCTAAAATAAAACCCGCAACACTGGTTTCATCTGTAGAAATATGACCACATGCCTGAATGATTTGTTTCATCAGCTGATTTAAATGACTTATTAATTGAGAAGAACTGTTGAACAACAGATTTTTTTTGTTATTTAAGCGATCGGATAACACTGCTGAATAATGAGGGGGATGTTTATCAATCATTGCTTGTATTTGGGTGAATAAAGCCAAATCATACACTTCTAAAAAGTAATTTCTTAGTTGTATAAGGATATCGATGTCGACATTGTATATGAGTTTAAGAATATCATCTTCGCTATTTGTTGCATTAATATACTTATTTTTTATCATCTGTAACGTAAAATAAGTCGCACTTGAAAAGATAACTGCATTTTTTTCTAGTTCATTGACTAATGTTATAAATACTGGCTCAACAACAGAGCGCTTGCTTAAGCTTATTAATTGGTGAGCAGTGGCTTTGTGAACATGCTGTTTAAAAAAAGCAAACAAAAGTTTGAATGCATTATCTGGTCGAAGCGCGGGTAACATGCGCTTCAAGACCATATCAGATAATTCGACAGGATCTTCTTCGTGATGATTCGGTATTTTTTCTGAAAACACGCATATGAAGCGCATCCAGTTCTCGAGAACAGCATCTGAAGGGGAAGGAGATGTTCCAATATTGCGACGAACAACGTCGCAATACCAGCCAATATATCGCTCTGATGTATTCAGACTGTTTTTGACGGCCTCAATCGCTTCGAAAATTTTGCCATTAGAGACCAGCGTGGCTAAGTTGGTTGGAATTATCTGCATGCTTATTTATTTTATGTTTACCATGTCATATTATATCAAATAAAGCACTATTTGTGTATATTTTTGCCTGAACGCTGCCCTGTAATCGTTCAGAAGAAATGCTTGCGTCTCGGGGGAGCAGCTGGAGTGTCGTGAACATTTACGCTGTCGTTAACTACCTTCAACCAGAACCTCACGATTACGCAATGCACAGCCGATGGTGTGCCCATCTAAGAAAGCCAGCTCTCCGCCAGCAGGGATACCATGCGCTAATTGGCTAATGCGCACAGCGTGTGACTTAAAAAGTTCTTGTATTATATGGACAGTGGTTCGGCCTTCAACGGTAGGACTGAGTGCCAGAACAATTTCTTGGATATGGCTTGATAACACGTAGCGATGTAAGCGATCTAAACCAATTTCATTTGGCCCCAGACCGTCTAAAGGTGAAATGCGCCCCATTAATACATAGTATTTGCCACGATACAATCCGCTTTGCTCGATTGCTGCAATGTCCGCAGGACCTTCGACAACACATAGCATTGAACTATCACGATCATGTTGACTGCAAATGGAACAAATTTTCTCTGTTGTAAAAGTATGACAACTTTCACAATGTGTCACTTGATGCATGGCTTCTTGTAAACAAGAAGCCAGATGAAGACCGCGCTGGCGTTGATGTTGTAGTAAATGAAACACCATCCGTTGCGCGGATTTTGGACCAACCCCCGGGAGACAGCGTAATGCATCCACCAGGCGAGCAATTGCATCCATTGCCAATTATTCTTGATCTTCGTCTTTCAAGAAGTCGGCAGGGATATTCAATCCAGCGGTCAGCTGATTAATTTTATCTTTAGAAACCTTTTCAACTTGACGAACAGCATCGTTAATCGCTGCAGCCACCAGATCTTCCAACATTTCGACTTCTTCGTTGAGTAAGGAGCTTGCGATCGTGACTTTAGTCACATCATGACGACCATTCATACGCACTTTAACCATGCCACCACCTGATTTACCTTCAACAATCAGCTGGACCAACTCTTCTTGCGCTTTTTTCATGCGATCTTGCATTTTTTGCGCTTCGTCTAATAATCGATTTAAATTGCCACCAATGTCACTCATGCTAGCCTCATTATTTTTAGTTAAGAGTAAATACTCAGTATAGAATATCGTTTTAAATTGTCCAATCTATACCCAAAAACTTCAAAAATGCTATGTTTTGGACGATTATGGGTACACAACCTTGGCTCAACCAAGTATAGCAGTCATTTTTGTAACTGTTCACAGCCTCGCGCCTGAACGTCGGAGAAGCCTGAAATCTGGCTATTTTCTCGTGCGGAGTGAACACTTACTCATCTTTTATGCTACTTAACTTATCATTATAAGTCATTCGGTTCTGAGAAGCCAGCTACATTCAAAGTCACCGAATCATTTATCACTTCACCCGCAAATTCTGTTTGTAATTTTTTAAAAAAAATGTCTTGTTCTAATTGCGTATTTGCCTCTTGACGAGCAGCCGCAGCCTGTTCTTTTTTTTGCACTGCAGGAGAAGCAACAACATCGGTACTGAATTCTAGATGAACTCGTTTTGACCTTGCAAAATACTGACTGAGTGATTCTTCAAGACGGTTAATCACTTGCTTAGTAAATAAAGATTCATGCTTTTTTTCCACTTGTAAAAAAATAATATCATCCTCATGACGACTAAGTTGTGCATTTTCTGCTGCTGTATGCGCCAATCCTCGTAAGCTCAGGTGTGGAAAAATCTCCACCCAAGATACATTTTCTTTATTCGCGTGCGAGGATTCAACCGCTTCATCAACGGATGGTATAGAAGGCACTAGCTCAAGCGGTGCAGTGCGTTGCTCAGTTGCTTCGGGTATGATAGCAGGGGCAGGCTGAGCAGGCTTAATCGGCATAGCCTGTTCAGACGCCGGCATAAACGCATGCATACGTAACAGCGTCATTTCAAATCCCACCAGTAAACTGGGCGCATAACTGATGTCTTCTTTAGCCTTTAAGGCGATTTGATACATCAATTGCACATCTTCTCGAGAAAGGCATGCACTGAGTGCAACCAATTCTTCCGTTGGTTTTAAGAGTGGGCTTGGCTTATCTAATGCTTGATACATAGCAATATGATGTAAATGGCTCAGTAACGAATCCAAGACATAGATAAAGTTGCCACCACTTTGAAAAATATCTTGGCTAATGACCATTAGTTGTTCTGGTTGATTTTGTGATAAAGCCTGGAGAATCTGCAAGGCGTAGTCTTGTTGTGTAAAACCCAGCAACGCTTTAATCGGTTGTAATTCCAATTTTTCACCACACGTTGCTATCGATTGATCCAATAGACTTAATGCATCACGCATACTGCCTGCTGCTGTTTTGGCCAATAGGACAATGGCTTCTGGTTCAAATTGAATCGACTCTTGTTCAAGAACATGCTGAAGATGAGTTGCAATCACGGCTTCATCAACATGTCGTAAGTTGAACTGTAAACAACGCGACAAAATAGTGACGGGAATTTTTTGTGGATCCGTGGTCGCCAACAAAAATTTCACATGTGCGGGCGGTTCTTCTAACGTTTTTAACAAAGCGTTAAAGCTATGTTGTGAAAGCATATGCACTTCGTCGATTAAATAAATTTTATATCGACCCACTGTAGGCGCATACTGTACGTTGTCTAAAACATCTCGGGTATCTTCCACTCGTGTTTTAGAAGCCGCATCGATTTCAATCAAGTCAACAAAGCGACCTTGTTCAATTGATATGCAGGCATCACATTGCAAACAGGGTGTTGCCGAAACACCTTGCTCACAATTCAATGCTTTTGCTAATAAACGTGCAACACTGGTTTTCCCTACGCCACGTGTTCCTGTAAATAAATAAGCGTGATGAACACGTTGCTGCTCTAGGGAATGAATCAAAGCGGTGGTTAATTGTGCTTGACCGAGCAATTCTTTAAAAGTACGTGGTCGCCATTTACGGGCAAGCGCAAGGTAGCTCATGATGAATATCTGCCAAGTTTATTCACGATTAACTGGAATGATATGACTCACGGCTGAATCGTGATGTATTGCAAGGGAAAAGGGCGGCAGCTCTAGGAGCCACACCTCTGCGCACGAAACGATTGCTACCGCTGCTCCCTTCCGGGCCTGACGGGGTTCGCATTCTTGTCGTCGCGAGGGGACCCATAGCGCTACCATAATGAGACGAGAATCTTATCAGAAATTTAAAAAATGTAAAGTTACCGCACGCTTTGAATTTAACAAGAGTATTATTCATACTTTAAGATAGCGCTGAAATAATCAAGACTTACGAAAAACGCCAAGATAGAGGTGAAAAATAAGTTTAATGGGCGATCAGTGTTTTTTGCATAGGTCCTGGTAAAAACTAAATATAACCCCAGTTCGGAGTTTTTATGCTTTTAAATCGAGAGAAATCAATGAGTACGAGGCAAACGCTCTAAAAAAGCGCAGCACTAGCAGCGCTAATGTGAGCATTTTTTAGAGCGTTTAACGAAGTAATCATTGATTTATCGAAGGTTTAAAAGCATAAAAACTCCGAACAGGGGTTAAATATAGGCTATACTTTACAATGTGAGGAATTTTTTTATTGGTAACCTTCGAATAATGCGTTTCGTGCAATGAAACACTTTGTCGTATTCCGGTTCTGGATATACGCATTGTTGGTTTTATTTTAGGAGAGCGTAAATGAAAAATATTTTGATTGCTTTTTTCTCGGCAACTTTGTGTATGTTAGGTTCCAGTGCATTTGCCACTACTGTACAGCCACTTGATAATGCGACTGTCGAGCACACACAAAAAGGCATACCTTACTGTGAAAAAGGGTGTGATATTCCTGAAGACTGTATCAACAATCAGCCGCCATCAGGGAAAAACTATAACTGGACTTGTGAGAATGCAAAAGGCTTTTGTGTTGGTGTGTGTAAGCGTGTTCCAGTAAACCAAACAGGAAGTAAATAGATAATGAATGTTCCCTCTCCACGAGGAAACGGCCCTATTTAGCACATTTTGAACGAAACAGTCATTTCATAATGCTCACATACTAATATTGTGCCGCACCTGTGAAATGACTTTTTCGTTCAAACTTAAGATCATGGCCATTCTCTGAGGTTCAAGAGCGCGGCTGTTAACAGTCAAAAAACGTCAGATTGTGGCTAAGCACAGCAGATACAGATATCGGTATGATGGTGGACCTTTATTTACGTATCTTGTTCATTTTCCTAATCACTGCACTTTTAATGGTGTTATCACCTACTTTCAAAATTTCAATGCGATAGCTTTCAATTTTCAAACAGCAATCTGGTGGCGGGATATATCCCAAGTGTTCGATAATCAAGCCACTTAACGTTCGTGGGCCAATCGCTGGCAACTGCCAATTCAATAGACGGTTAATATTTCTTAATGTTGTACTGCCATCAATAATATAAGCACCATCGTCACAACGCACAATGTCTTTACTAAGGTCAGCAATGTCGGTGGTGAACTCACCAACAATTTCTTCTAAAATATCTTCCATGGTCACTAATCCTTGTAAGTCACCATATTCATTCACCACAAAACCGCTACGACAACGCATTTTTTGAAAATTAAGAATTTGCACGTTTAAAGAGGTTGTTTGAGGAATGTAATAAGGCGGTTCGGCAATTTTTAATAAGCTCTCCATATCTAGCCGATTTTCTAGCACCAAATTAAGCACATCACGTAAATGAATAATGCCTTCCAAATTATCAATGCTGTCACGGTAAATAGGTAGACGCGTGTGTTGCATTGTTTCAAGTTGATCCAGTAGCTTTTGCCATGGCTGTGCCAAATCAATACCTGTAATATCCCCTTTAGGAACCATGATATCCTCAACGCAAGCTTGCTCCAGATCGAGAAGACTAATCAACATCCCCTTGTGTTCTACTGGCAAAAGGCTGCCTGCTTCATGTACCACCGAGCGTAACTCCTCACCGGATAAAGCGTCTTTCTGAAATTTATCTAATGAAATCCCGACACAACGTAACAATAGATTAGCTATCCAACTGGTCACAGTAATCACCGGCGCCAGCAGTTTTTGTAAAATTAATAAAGGCCAAGAGCTAAAAAAAGCAATCGCTTGCGGTCGAATGGCTGCCAAAGTTTTAGGCGTCATTTCTGAAAATATAAGAATCAATGCGGTTAAAATAGTCGTCGCAATCAAGGCACCGGTTTCACCATAAAGCGACTCACCAATGAGCGTTGCTGCCATTGCGGCCACAATATTACATAAGGTATTGCAAATCAGGATAACACTGAGCAATCGGTCAGGATGTGAAAGCATTTGATTCACTCGAATGGCTGCTTTGTGATTTTTCTTCACCAAATGACGTAATCGATAACGATTTAAAGACATTACACCAATTTCTGCCGCTGAAAAGAATCCGGAAATCAAAATTAACGTAACCACGATGGACAACAGTGTTGCTAATGAAAAATGCACATGCACTCCTTTTTTGTGTCAAATCCGAACAATAAGCCTATCGAGCTTGCTTAGAGCCAATCATCACAGGACTTACGAAAAACAACGAGGTCGAGGCGGATTGTATTTTTAATGAGGGAGTTTAGATGACTAAATGACCGAATTAAAAATACAACCCAACGAAGAGATCGTTGTTTTGCGTAAGTCCTGCATCATTGAGATTGAATTCATTAATATAGAGAGGCTACTCACTCCATTCAGTCTAAATTTGCACGACTTTCGCTTTGAAAAACGACATAGTAATTGGTCCCTGCATTTAGATTGTAACGATACTATCGTTAAAAAAAAAGAAACCTTGTGGTAAACTGCGAAGCTGTTGCGCCGAAACGACGGCAGAAAAGATCTAAACAACACCTGATTGTAAATTTTATGACCAGATGATCATTAAACTGCTTGCATAACCTGTAGAGGAATTTTTATGTTTGAAAATCTGACTGACCGCCTGATTGTTGCTTTTAAAAATATTCGTGGCCAAGGACATCTGACAGAAGAAAACATGCAAAACGCATTACGCGAGGTACGTTTATCCTTGCTTGAGGCCGATGTCGCTTTACCAGTCGTCAAACAATTTATTGAGCAGATTAAAGAGAAAGCATTAGGTCAAAGCGTGACCGCCAATTTAAAGCCTGAGCAGGCACTGGTTAAATTGGTCAATGATGAGCTGGTCAGCGTGATGGGCGGGGAGCGAGTCGAATTCAATTTTAACACGCAACCACCGGCTGTTTGTTTAATGGCTGGTTTACAAGGCTCTGGTAAAACCACCAATACAGCAAAATTAGCCCGCTACCTTAAAGAACATGATAAAAAGAAAGTCATGGTGGTCAGTGCTGACGTATATCGCCCCGCCGCAATCGAACAGTTAAAGCGCTTGGCAGAATCGATTGAAGTCGAATTTTTTCCCAGCAGTCCAGAAGATGATCCCATTAAAATTGCCAAACAGGCCTTAGACAGCGCTAAGAAAAACTTTATGGATGTGTTACTCGTTGACACCGCTGGGCGCTTACACATCGATCAGGCCATGATGGATGAAATCAAAGCCTTACATAAGGTACTGCAACCGATCGAAACGTTGTTTGTGGTCGATAGCATGACCGGACAAGATGCCGCAAACACCGCTAAAGCATTTCATGAAGCCTTACCTCTCACCGGCGTGATCTTAACCAAAACCGATGGTGATGCACGTGGTGGTGCTGCCCTATCGGTCAAACAGATCACCGGGCAACCGATCAAATACATGAGCTTTGGTGAAAAACTAGAGTCATTTGAGCCATTTTATCCTGAACGTATTGCATCGCGAATTTTAGGAATGGGTGATATTTTATCACTTATCGAAGAGGTGGAGCGAAAAACCGATAAAAAGACCAGCGAGAAGCTCGCCAAAAAAATCAAAAAAGGCGCCGGCTTTGATCTGGATGATTTCAAACAGCAATTACTACAAATGAGCAGCTTAGGCGGCGTATCCAGTTTGATGGCCAAATTACCGGGCGTGGGGAAATTACCGCAAGGCGCGCAAAACGAAATGAATGATCAATTTGTAGCGAAAACCATTGCCATCATTAATTCAATGACCCCCAAAGAGCGACGAATTCCTAAAATCATTGCTGGCTCTCGCAAACGTCGGATTGCACTGGGTTCAGGCACACAAATCCAAGATGTTAACCGCCTCTTAAAGCAATTTATGCAAATGCAAAAGATGATGCAAAAAATGTCAAAACCGGGTGGTATGAAGCAAATGATGCGCGGAATGAATGGGTTACCTGGATTAGGAGGCTTAGCGGGAATGAAAAATATATTACCCAATGATTCGTCAAAAGATTAAGGTCTGTTGGCATTTGGTACCGCAGGTTAAAAATCAGGCGAATTTAGTCCGATATGACGCTTGACTCTTATTTCCTGCCTGAAGTAGAATACACCACATTTTTAGGTTATCGAGGCAAAGAAAACAATGGTCGTTATTCGTTTATCACGTGGTGGCGCTAAAAAGCGTCCATTTTATCATATTGTTGTCACTGATCGTCGTCGACGTCGTGACGGAAATTACATCACACGTATCGGTTATTTTAACCCGGTTGCTTGTGGTGGTGAAGTACGCTTATTTATTGAAGCTGAACAACTCAAATACTGGCAAAGCGTTGGCGCACAGTTATCTGACCGTGTGGCATCTTTAGTTAAAGAACACGCTAAAACTGCTGAAGGACGTGAATAAACAGACTGAGTGGGTTGTTGTTGGTCGATTTGGTCGCCCGCAGGGCTTGAAAGGGCTTGTGCGGGTGATTTCTTTTACGGACCCAGCTCACAATCTGATTGATTACATTCCGTGGCATGTGTCTATACAAGGCCAATGGCAGCAGATAAAAATCAACGCGATTGAAGCGCATACCAAATTTATTTTGGTACAAGTTGATGGCTATCAGCAGCGAGAGAAAGTCGGTCTGTTAACCAACTGCGAAATTGGTATTCAATCAGAACAATTGCCTGTTTTGTCCAATAGCGAATTTTATTGGCATGATTTGATTGGTATGCAAGTCATCAATCAAGAAAATAAAATACTGGGAGCGGTAACCGATTTATTGGCTACAGGCTCAAACGATGTACTCATTGTCACGGGTGAAAGGCGGCACTTAGTCCCCTACTTGCTTGACGACTTTATCGTACGAATTGATAGATTAACACGTACGATTTACGTGAATTGGGACACGGAATTTTAAAATGTTGCACGTTGGCATCATCACCTTAATGCCTGAAATGTTTGATAGTTTAAGACATGGCATTACTGGTCGAGCCATTGAGCAACAACGGGTAAAAGTAGACTGTTGGAATCCAAGAGATTGGTCAGACAAACCATCTCGACAAATAGATGACAAGCCCTATGGTGGCGGACCAGGCATGGTGATGATGTATGAGCCTCTGCATCAAGCACTCACACATGCCAAAAGTCAGATGCCAACTAACAGCAAAACAATCTATTTAAGCCCGCAAGGAAAAAAGATTGTACAGCAAGATTTAAATCAAGTTGTTCACGCCCAGCAATCACTCTGCTTTATATGTGGTCGATATGAGGGTGTAGACGAACGATTTATCGTGCAAAACGTAGATGAAGAATGGTCTATTGGTGATTTTGTCTTGAGCGGCGGTGAGCTGGCGGCGATGGTTTTTATCGACGCGATAGTTCGCTTGATACCGGGTAGTTTAGGGCATCCACAATCGGCCACACTCGATTCATTTATGAATGGGTTGTTGGATTATCCGCACTATACTCGTCCGGCACTGGTCAACCAAACGGGTGTTCCTGAAGTATTACTAAACGGGAACCACCGTGATATTGAGCGCTGGCGGCGGAAACAATCCCTGGGTCGAACCTGGCTGAAACGCCCCGACCTTTTGGCAATGTTGCCTTTAAACGATACAGACAAAACGCTGTTAGCCGAATTTCAGCGTGAACAGAAAAAAACTGAGGAGTAACCATGACAACGATTATCGATCAACTCAATGCCGAGCAAATGCAAGGCAAAAATGTTCCTGATTTTGCACCTGGTGATACGGTACTGGTTCAAGTCAAAGTAAAAGAAGGCACGCGCGAGCGTCTACAGGCTTTTGAAGGTGTCGTCATTGCTAAGCGTAATCGTGGTCTTAATTCTGCGTTTACTGTACGTAAGATTTCACATAATGTCGGTGTTGAGCGCGTATTTCAAACATACAGCCCGATAGTAGACAGCATTACTGTTAAGCGTCGTGGTGATGTTCGTCGCGCTAAGCTCTATTACCTGCGTGAATTAGCTGGCCGTGCTGCTCGTATTAAAGAAAAACTAAGTAGTAATAAAAAAGAAGATTAATGTATGACTGTCGATAAGATCAGAGCCTTAGATGAGGCTCTGGTTGACATCGGATACCACGTCATAGACCATTTTCTTGCTAAATCAGCCTATGTTGCTTTACAAACTTTTGTTCAAAAATTAGCGCATTCTGCTACACTGCATGAAGCAAAAGTCGGGCCGTCCTCACAAGCCACGCATCACCCCCGGATTCGCACTGATCACATTCATTGGTTAGATGAAACCAACCCACCTGAGCCGGCACATGCTTTTTTTGATGCTATCGATGTCTTAAAAAAATATCTGAATCAACACTTGTACCTGGGACTACATCAATTTGAAGCGCATATTGCTTTGTATTCCCCTGGACAATATTACAAGAAGCACATTGATCAATTTGTAGGCAATCAAGATAGACGGATTTCTTGTGTGTATTATCTCAATGACAACTGGTCTCAAGCATATGGTGGTGAGCTCAGTATTTACAACCAAGAACAACAACGCATCGCTCACATCTTACCAGAAGGTAATCGCCTGGTTTGTTTTAACAGTACGTTGTTACATGAAGTGCATCCCACACATCAATCACGTTATAGCATCACCGGTTGGTTAAAATCTCGAGCAATTCGCGATTATACTGCGTAGACTGAGGAGAAAAAAACTTGCAAACATATTCGTTCTAACGGTACGATCGCCATTCCTTGTTCTTGAGCACTCAATAACATGCCTTCTGATCACACTGAATCTCGTCACATAAAAACGGAAGTGCTGGCTGGATTAACAACGTTTCTAACCATGGTTTACATTGCTTTTGTCAATCCGGCTATCTTATCTGAGTCGGGTATGGACAGGGGGGCTGTCTTTACCGCCACTTGTTTGGTCACTGCCATTGCGTGTGCACTAACCGGTATTTTTGCCAAAACGCCCATCGCTGTTGCACCGGGGATGGCGCTGAACATTTATTTTACCTACAGTGTGGTACAAGGATTGGGCATCGATTGGCAGCATGCACTGGCCATGGTGTTTTTATCGGGATTGCTATTTTTAGTCGTCAGTATGACACCTATGCGGCGTTTGTTGACTGAATCGATTCCCAGTAACTTACAAATTGCCATTTTAATTGGCATCAGTTTATTAATCGCGTTAATTGCATTACAAACCAACGGTATTATCGTTGGTGGTGGCCAACATTTGATGCATTTAGGAGATTTATCTAAACCAGAAAATGGATTGTTTTTTGCCGGATTTTTGTTGATTTTGCTGCTAGAACATTACCAAGTCCGTGGCGCGATTATCATAAGCATCCTTTGCATTAGCGTCATCAGCCTGTTATTGGGACTGACGACATGGCAAGGCATCATCAGTAAACCGCCATCCATTCGCCCCACCTGGTTACAACTGAATTTTTCTGGGTTAACCAAAACAGCTGAGTTAAAAACTATTTTTACCTTCTTTTTAATCACCGTATTTGATGCCACCGGTACATTGGTTGGATTGCTCAATGAGCCCATCTTCAGAAATCGCCCGGATTACTTGAAAAGATTCAGCGCCAGTTTAGCCACGGATGCGATAGCATCGGCCATTGCCGGCTTGTTGGGCTCATCTAGCACATCACCGTACATTGAATCAGCAACCGGTATCAATGCCGGTGGAAAAACAGGATTGACTACCTTGGTCGTTGCTGGCTGTTTCCTACTGATGTTGTTTTTCTATCCACTGGCAATGATCATTCCAAAATTTGCTGTAGGACCAGCACTCTTATATGTAGCGTGCTGTATGATGAAACACGTCAGCGATCTCAAGCTCACGCGAATCACAGAAACAGCACCTTGTATGCTCACCATCATGATGATTCCTTACACCGCATCGATTGCTGATGGCTTGGGGGCTGGCATCATTGTTTATACTTTATTGAAATTATTCGCCAGAGAAAAAATTCCACTTTTGTTGCTGATCTTAAGCGCTGTTTTTGTCGTATTCTTTTTAGTGAGCTAAAATATACTTATGATCTTGCAACAAAAAACAAAATTCAACGAAGGAACCAATGTTTTTCGTAAGACCTGTCACAATCAAAAACCGGATACTAAAAAATGATATTTACACGGGTTCATGAGCTAACAAGCCAACAATTGCACGACGTCGATCAGTTGCATCAGGCGTGCAAGCAAGCCGATGGCAATACGATCCCTATCTATAAACATCTGATCAGTAAAAGGCACCCCTTAGCATGTAATGTGCTTTGCTACGAAGATAACGTTCTTTTAGGATACTTACGCACTTATTTCTTTTATACCGATGCTTGTGAGGTTGCGCTAATGGTTGCACCTACTCATCGTCGGCAAGGGATTGCTGCACAGCTTTTTCGTGAAATTTTATCGGTTGTTGAAGGTGAAAATATAGTCTCCTTGATTTTCTCAGTCCCGGCAAAACAACACCATGACTGGCTCACAAAACTGCAATTTACTTATCGAAACAGCGAATGCCAAATGCAATATGACCGTAACCAACCGGTCACACTGCATCCCAAACACGCAAGCATTCGTCGCGCAGGATTAGACGATGTCGCCATTTTGTGTGAAATTGATCGTATTTGTTTCCCCAATAAAAAAACAGATCAGGAGGCTTTGTTCGAAAGCTTACTATACGCCACAGATTGTGATTTATTTGTACTCACTCAAGATCAAGAAATCATTGGTAAAGCCCATATTTTCACTGAGCCAGACAGAGTTCGTTTAACTGACATTGGTGTTTTACCAAAAGCACGTGGACAAGGACTAGGGGCCGCGTTGATCAAACATTGCATCACGCAAGCACTGATACGAAACAAAACTAAAATATTTTTAGACGTAGAAACCACGAATGAAAGTGCGATTAACCTCTACACAGGATTGGGATTTATTGCGACCAATTCGCACGATTACTGGACATCTCCCGCCGATACACCGCATTATGGACTGTCAATATTTGTTGAGCATCCGTAAACAAGACGCGAATCAATTGCTTTCAAGATTAACATTTGGTAAAATTTCACCCATCTTTAGCCTATGCGCCAGATATAGACTCTCCAGCGCATGCATGTTCGGTATTTTATGCGACTCGATTTTTTGGTTTCAGCCGTCATTAAAAATGAGTCATATCCGAATCTATGGCGAGTTTTTAATGACAGCTGAAACGGAAAAAATAGCATAAAAGCCGAAAACGCATGTGCGAAGAGTATGTATGACGCAGAATAACCAATATTTGAAAATACGCATGACCGCAAGCCCAGTAAAGGATAAGTGATGACGAAACGAGTTGTAATTACAGGTATGGAAATTACGTCCTCTATCGGAAGTGGTTTAAATCAATTTTGGCAAGCAGCAAGCCAGGGGCAATGTGGCATTAAACGCATTCAATCCTATGATCCATCCCCTTATCCAACACAAATTGCCGGTGAGATTAGAGACCTTTCTTTAGAGCATCTACCTGAGTTTAACAAACCCAAACGCTACCCCAAAGCGGCACAATATGCTTTGTACTGTGCGCATCACGCCATTGCACAGGCTGCGTTATCAAAAAACGAGTTAACATCAGCGGGAACATTTATTGGCACCAGTTTGGGAGGCTCGCCTGAGCTTGAGCAAGCATATGAGTCTTTTTACTCGGGTCATTGGAAAAAAGTACCCGCCTTAAGTGTCATCCGCGGAATGCCAAACTCTGTTGCCAATCACATTGCCATTGCTTTTGGATTGGGTGGCCCTAATTCGACGATTTCTAATGCATGTGTATCATCAGCGGAAGCCATTGGTTCCGCATTTGAGCATATTTCACAAGGCAGGCTAACAACCGCTGTGTGTGGTGGAACAGAATCGTTGGTATGGGAAACCATTATGACGGCCTGGTGCAAGCTGCGTGTTATGTCCACTCAAAATGACAATCCACACATCGCAAGCCGTCCTTTTGATATGAAGCGTGATGGTATGGTCATGGCAGATGGCGCCGGTATTCTTGTGCTCGAAGAGCTTGAGCAAGCAAAAGCACGTGGTGCACATATTTTAGCAGAGATCATCGGTTATGGCGCCAGTTGTGATGCTTATCACGTCACAGCGCCTAACTCCGAAGGACAAACACGCTCGATTCAAGCCGCACTGCGTACTGCCAACATTTCACCCAATGAAATACAATATATTCATGCACATGGTACTGGCACCCAGTTAAATGACACGACAGAAACCGCAACCATCAAGCAAATTTTTGGCGAGCGAGCCTACCAAATTCCAATCACGGCACAAAAAGCCATGACGGGGCATGCTATCGGCGCGGCCGGCGCAATGCAAATCATTTCCTTAGTCTTAAGCATGCAGCATGATCTGCTATTACCTACAATAAACTTACATCACCCGGATCCCTTGTGCGATCTAGATTACATCCCTAATCAAGCCAGAAAAGCACGGTTTGATGTTGCCTTATCCAATCATTTCGCATTCGGTGGCGCAAACGCTGCTTTAATTTTGCGACGCTATTAAAGGCCGTTGACCGAACGGCTTTATTTGGCGAATCTTGAACGATTACGCTTTTAGAGAAAACACCAGTGGAGAAACGCTCCGATCTCACCTCTAAAACCTAGCATTTTGAAAGATTAGAAGTATATAATCCTTTTGTAAAACTTAAACATTAGGATTAACCATGAATATTACGCTATCTGAAATTGCATCTATCGTTGAAGGTGTTATTGTTGGTGATGAACAAACTTATATTACAGCACTCTCTCCGATCGACAATATCATAGCGCAATCCTTGGTATTTGCAGAAGGAAGCGACAATTTAAAGCGAGCAGAAAACTCTGCCGCGGCCGCCATTTTGGTAGCGAATACCGTTCATGATGTGAATAAACCCATCATTCAAGTAGCCAACCCTTTTAAAGCATTTCTGCAACTTTTAACCTATTTCAACCCACCGCATAAACCGTCACCAGGGATTCACCCCTCAGCGATTATCGCGGCAGATGTGCTCATCGGTGAAGGTGCTTCTATCGGTCCGTTTGTGAATATTGAGTCCGGGTGTGTCATTGGTGATAGATGTGTTCTAAAAAGCCATGTGCATATTGGTCATCAAGCTCAGCTTGGTGCAGACACAACCATCCACCCACATGTCACGATTTATGACAACTGTGAATTAGGCGCACGTGTCACCATTCATGCCGGAACAGTCATTGGCTCTGATGGTTTTGGTTATAAGTTTGAGCAAGGACAACACGTTAAGGTACATCATTTTGGCAAAGTTATTATTCAAGATGATGTTGAAATCGGTGCAAATACCGTTGTGGATCGTGCAACCATCGGCGCCACTGTGATTGGTGAAGGCACTAAAATTGACAATTTGGTGCAAGTCGCTCATTCCGTAAAATTGGGTAAACACAATATTTTATGCGCCTTTACAGGCATTGCGGGTAGTACAACCAGTGGTAACCATGTGGTTTTTGCCGCCAATGTCGGCATTAGTGATCACGTTACCATTGAAGATGGTGTTGTGCTTGGCGCACGGGCTGGCGTACCACCAAAAAAACTGCTGAAACAAGGTAATATCTATTTGGGTAATCCAGCTCGCCCAAAAGACAAAGCCATCGAACAAGAGTTAGCTCCCACACGTATTCCATTCATGCGCAAAAATATTCAAACGCTCACTGAGCGGGTCAATAAATTATCTGAGCTATTAACACAACGAGAAACAGAGAGTAAATAAACATGCATAAGCCATTGATCCTGATAGACGGATCATCTTATTTTTTTCGGGCTTTTCATGCCTTACCTCCTCTAACAACCACCAAAGGGCAGCCAACCGGAGCTATCTATGGTGTCGCCTCCATGGTGAGGCGGTTACTAAAAGATTATGATGCTGAATATGTTGCTATCGTCTTTGACGCGAAAGGCAAAACTTTTCGCGATGAATGGTATCCCGCATATAAAAGCCATCGCCCGCCAACACCCGATGATTTAGCTTGTCAATTTGAACCGTTGATTGAAATTTTAAAAGCCATGGGATTACCGATCCTCATCGAATCAGGTGTTGAGGCAGATGATGTGATTGCTACGCTTGCCTGCCAAGCACATCAAGCGGGACAATCTGTTTTAATTTCAACTGGCGATAAAGACATGGCACAGCTGGTCAATGATAAAATTGTCCTCATTAACACCATGTCGCAGCAAATGTTGGATGTCCCTGGCGTACAAAACAAATTTGGTGTGTTACCCGAACAAATCATTGATTACCTTACCTTGGTTGGTGACACCAGTGATAACGTCCCCGGCGTGCCAAAATGTGGCCCTAAAACCGCCGCTAAATGGCTAGGGGAATATCAGACATTAGAAAATTTAGTTGCAAACGCTGAGAAAATTGGCGGTAAAATCGGTGAATCCTTACGATCAAGTCTAGCGCAATTGCCTTTGTCTAAACGGCTTGTCACGCTAAAAACAGATGTGTCTCTACCACTGACTTACCGTGATCTCAAACAAGCCGCCATGGATACAGAAAAACTGCTGGCTCTGGCTTACGATTACGAATTAAAATCGTGGATTAAAGAGTTTTCTGCCACACCTCAATCAGTTGAAATAGCAACGCAAAATACGCCGGTAGAAATTATTACGACAAAGGGACAATTAACACAGTGGCTAAAAGCGATTGCTGATTGTCAACTAATCAGCATTGATACTGAAACAACCAGCTTAAATGCTTTAACAGCAAAATTGGTTGGCATCTCATTTGCAATTGACGCCGAAAAGCCTGCTTATCTACCGCTTGCACATGAAGATGGTACGCCGCAATTAGACTATCACGACACCTTGGCAGCACTGAAGCCATTGCTTGAGAGCGATGATATTAAAAAAGTAGGACAAAATTTAAAATACGATTACAACGTTTTCCAAAATAGTGGCATTCATCTAAAAGGTATTTTATTTGATACCATGCTGGAATCTTATTTGCTCAACAGCACCGCCGCACGTCATGATATGGATTCGTTGGCATTGCATTATTTGCATTACCAAACCATTCGTTATAGTGATGTCACTGGCACCGGCTCACAACAAATCCCGTTTCAACAAGTTGCTGTTGCGCGCGCAGCTGAGTATGCGGCAGAGGACGCTGCGGTGTGTTTGAAACTACATCATAAGCTATATCCAAGCATGGCGGTGCCTTTACAACGCGTATTACATGATATTGAAGTCCCTTTAGTCACAGTACTCGCCGACATGGAGCGTCATGGTGTCATGATTGATGTGCCCCAATTAACCAAGCACGGTGAGCGCTTAAAAACAACCATGCTTGATCTTGAAAAACGGGCGTTTCATTTAGCAGGAAAAACCTTTAATCTACAATCCCCAAAACAGTTACAAGCGCTACTATATGATGAGCTTAAACTACCTATCTTAGCTAAAACACCCACAGGGCAATCCTCCACTGCTGAAGCGGTGTTACAAGAATTGGCGTTAGATTACGAGTTACCTGCGGTTATTTTAAATTATCGTAGCTTAAGTAAATTGGTTTCGACTTACATTGACACACTTCCCAAACGCATCGATGCGAATACCCAAAGAATACATACCTCATATAATCAAGCGGTCACGGCAACGGGAAGACTCTCTTCGAGTGAGCCTAATTTACAAAATATTCCCATACGCTCAGAAGAAGGCCGCTTAATACGTAAAGCCTTTATTGCACCCGCCAAGCATATATTGCTAACAGCAGATTATTCACAAATTGAATTACGAATCATGGCGCATTTGTCACAAGACCCTCAGTTACTATACGCCTTTTCGCAAGGATGGGATATTCATGCCGCCACGGCCAGCGAGTTGTTTCATGTTGATTTGGATCAAGTCAATGGCGAGCAACGTCGTCGAGCAAAAGCGGTTAATTTTGGTTTAATCTATGGTATGTCCGCGTTTGGTCTCGCCAAACAATTACGCATTGAAAGAAGTGATGCACAACAATACATCGATAAATATTTTGAGCGCTATCCAGGTGTACACCAATACATGGAAAGAACCTGTGCCCTGGCGCACGAACAAGGTTTTGTCGAAACCTTATTTGGCCGACGCCTTTATTTGCCAGAGATAAACGTAAAAAACACCATGCGCCGTAAAGCTGCCGAACGCACCGCCATTAATGCTCCCTTACAGGGCACAGCTGCTGATATCATTAAGAAATCCATGATAGCCGCCGCAGCTTGGCAAAAACAGCACCCAAAACCACCCGCAACCATGATTATGCAGGTACACGATGAGTTGGTATTTGAAGTACAAGAGGATGCCTTAGAAAATGTAAAGCTCGCTGTACGCCAAATCATGGAGCATACCGTTAAGCTAGACATTCCTTTAGTTGTGTCTATGGGCGTGGGGATGAATTGGGATGATGCGCATTAGATAATCAGTAAACAAGGCCAAATATGGCCTTTGTTTGCTGATTTAAATGATGATAGGAAGCGTATTTTAGAATAATAATTGGTTATCACTCATCCATGTATCAGATGCAAATTTTGACATATAGTTTCTAATTGAGTCGGGCAAAATAACCAAGCAATTTTGTTGCGCTGTCAATTCTTTTGCTGCTTGAAGTGCTGCCCACATTGCAGCGCCGCTGGATCCGCCGACCAAAAGGCCTTCCTCATGAATCAATCGCCTTGCCATATGAAACGAGGCTTTATCTTCGGTTTTGATATAGCGATCAACGAGTGTGTTATCGAGTACATCTGGAAAAAAATCATAACCAATGCCCTCTACCAAATAGGGCTTCACTTCAGAGCCTCCGCCTAAAATAGAACCGACTGGATCAACACCAATGATTTGGATTGCTGGATTATACTCCTTCAAGCGTTTTGCGATTCCGGAGATCGTTCCACCCGTACCCACCGCAATAACCACCATGTGTAAATTATCAGCAAAATCATCAATAATCTCTTGTGCGGTGCCATTATAATGTGCCATGGGGTTATTCGGATTGGCATATTGATCGAGAATATGTGAGTTGGGGATTTCATGACTCAGCTTTTTAGCGAGTGAAATATGGCTATCTGGATGCTCCGAAGGAACCTCGGTTGGCGTGCGATATATGACGGCCCCCAAACGCTCAAGCACCACTTGTTTTTCCATGCTCATCTTTTCTGGCATGGTAATAATCACTTTGAAGCCCAATACGGCACCGGCCAAGGCGATACCAATACCGGTATTTCCAGAGGTGGGTTCTATGAGCGTATCACCAGGTTTAATTTTACCATCATGCATTGCCTGCGTTACCATGGCATAACCAATACGATCCTTGACCGAACCGCCTGGATTAAAATATTCACATTTGGCATATAATCCACAAGTCAGCCCTGTACCAATACGGTTAATTTTGACCACGGGTGTATGGCCAATCGTTTCTAATACATTTGCATAAATCATAATCTATCCTTAATACTTGTCGATTTATTCCTTATTTATACAGGACTTACGAAAAACAACGAGATCGAGGCGGACTTTATTTTTAATGAGGGAGTTTAGATGACTAAATGACCGAATTAAAAATAAAATCCAACGAAGAGATCTTTGTTTCAGAATAAACGCATCTAATTTTTGAGCACAAATCACGGCTTTGGGGGCTACGTCCTGCGCTTTATGCGCAGGATCCATACAATCTTAATCAAGATCGTAATCTGGATTCCGCGCATAAAGCGCAGAACGCAGACAAAGTGACTTTATATAATAAGATTAGATGCGTTTGCCCTGATCTTTGTTTTGCGTAACTCCTGTTATAGAGTAATCTGATGTCTTTGATGAATCAACCTATGCTAAGCTTTATATTAGTATTGTGCCAGAAGCGTCAGCGGGTATACCTGTCATCTTCCAAAATGCGATTTTTATGCAAATAAATCATGTCATGATTGGTGGGATCTTTTTATTATGTGTTGTTTATGGATTACAACGCTCGCATTTCATTAAAATTTATTTCTGGAAAAGGCGTTTACGTATCCCAACACATTTATACTGGATACAACAAGTCAGTGCGGATTTAGATGGTTTTGCACTCTCAAAAGCAGCTAGGCAAACAGAAGATGCCATGGAGTATGTGTACGGAGAAACCGATTTAACCGCATTCGCTGCATTAGTCGGTTTAATTCCTTTGAGTGCGGACAGTGTTTTTTATGATCTGGGCTCTGGAACCGGTAAATTGGTGTTATTCATGGCGATGCTATTTCCGATTAAAAAGAGCTGTGGGATAGAATTGTTCTCTTCCTTACATCAAGCTGCGTTACTACAAAAAATGCGGTTGAGTGAGTGCCAACATTATCACGCCAATATGGAAAAAGTTGATTATATTCAAGATAGTTTTTTGAATACTGATTTAACAGATGCGAACATTATTTACATCAATGCCAGTGCTTGTATTGGAGAAACATGGCTAAGCTTGAATCAAAAATTAAAAAATCTGCCACGTTGCCAAACGATTATTACCACCACCAAGCCATTGAGCATTTTATGCACATACAAACTGACACACACGACTTGGGTACAAATGAGCTGGGGAAACGTACAGGCATTTATTCATACGCGTAGAGAGCATGTTATTGAAATAAACCCTCAGGGTAAACGCATCTAATTTTTGAGCACAAATCACGGCTTTCGGGGCTACGTCCTGCGCTTTATGCGCAGGATCCATACAATCTTAGTCAAGATCGTAATCTGGATTCCGCGCATAAAGCGCGGAACGTAGACAAAGTGATTTTATATCACACGATTAGATGCGTTTGCCCTGAATAAACCCTATTGTCATCTCAAAAAAATCCAGATATTCTGTCGTTAATCACTCAAGGATTCGAGGTACATATGATTAAGTCCGGTCTCATTAAAAATCTCTCTGCTAAAATGACACACTTGCCTGAACACACCATTGCTGACAGTGTGAACCAGCTATTACAATTAATGAGTGATGCCCTGGTGCAAAATCAGCGCATTGAGGTACGCGGATTTGGTAGCTTTACCTTACATTTTCGCCCACCACGCAACGCCCATAATCCTAAAACCGGCGAGCGCGTCAAAACCACTGCAAAATATAGCCCCCATTTCAAACCTGGTAAGGAATTAAAAGAGCGGATTGATGCATCAAAAACAAGATATCCGATTAAAGATGATGGTGAAGAAGAGAAAAAGTAAAAGTCTCAGTCGTAGCTGCTCACGCTATGCTAAGGAGCAGATATATTCCGGACTTACGAAAAATGCCAAGGACGAAGCAAAAAATAATTTTAATGAGGTAATTTAGAACAACTAAATGACCGAATTAAAATTATTTTTTAACGAAGAGATCGGTATTTTTCACAAGTCCTGATATTTTTTGGCGCATCTTGAACAAAATCGTCGTACAAGCCTTGATGGCTATGCTATTGAGAACCGAGTTTCCACGAAATAAATTGACACCGTAGCACAAGTCCTCACAAAACATTACGTTTTTGGCAAGGTCACGCCGGTTTGTCCTTGGTATTTACCTTGGCGGTCACGATAAGAAACAGCGCACGGCTCATCTGCTTGCAGAAAAATCATTTGTGCGACACCTTCGTGAGCATAAATCTTAGCGGGCAATGGCGTTGTGTTAGAGAACTCCAAGGTCACATGACCTTCCCACTCCGGCTCTAACGGGGTGACATTCACAATAATTCCACAGCGCGCGTAAGTGGATTTGCCCAGGCAAATGGTGAGCACATCTCGTGGAATCCGGAAGTACTCAATGGTCCTAGCCAAAGCAAACGAGTTAGGGGGAATAATACACACATCTGAATTGACTTCAACGAAGCTACTTTCATCAAAGGCTTTCGGATCGACAATAGCAGAGTTAATATTAGTAAAAATTTTAAACTCACTTGCACAGCGTACGTCATATCCATAACTAGAAACACCGTAAGAAATGATCCGCTCCGCATCTCGCTCACGTAACTGTGCGGGCTGAAAAGGCGCGATCATGCCGTGCTCTAAGGCCATGTATTCTATCCATCGATCCGATTTAATTGCCATAATTTATCTCACGTCGCTTAAAAGTAGATACCGATTTGTGCCATCAATGTGTCGGCTTTGCCACCAGTACCATATGTGTTGAGATTGGTTAGTCCCATCGGTGCCGCACCATTCGCAAACTGATTGATACCATAATCAATATCATGCCGATATTCAAGACTTTCAACCGTATCTTTCCATATTGAGATGTTGTAGACCACGTTAAAACGTTGATGAGGAATATTCAACGCCAGTGTTTGATAAGCCAATTGATAAGCCGCGGCAATTGAAGAAGGTCTGTCAAATGAGAAAAACGTCACCCCCCCCTCGATCTGAGCCGCTTGCGGCAAAGCACCATGACCATTAAAACTTAAATCTTCTGTACGGAAGCGACCGAGTGAACCCGCCCATTCTAGCGTAATATTGTAACGATCAAAGCTTGTGGTTAAATGTGCATCAAAAGCTGGAATTTTGTGCACATTTTCATTGCCGTTCGTAATGGAAGCAAAACCACCAAATGTCGTATCAGGCACGGAGCCTGTGTTTTGCATACCGCCCGCATCATTTAAAGAGCTCACGAAGCTCACACCCACTTCGGTGGTAGCACGAAATGCATCGAGAATATATCCCAAATTCGCGCCACCAACAGCCGTCGTACCCAAGGTTGTGTCACCACGAAAACCATAAATCGCGGCGAAAGCTCCAGTGCTCTGTTGTGATTTGTAGCCCAGTATCACAGGTCTGGCTTTAATACGCGCCAACATCATTGGCAAAGTTGGGCTTACCATCGAGGTTGAAAATCGACCAAATGGCGCAAATAACTGGCCAGCGGTAATATAATAAGGTGATACGTCCAAATCGCCAATGTTTACAAAACCCATGTTTAAACCAAGAGATGAGTTAGAAACCCGCTGACCGCCACCTGAAGGAGGTGCTGCGTTGTAAGCAAGCCCCATATATGCCTCGACTTTATTGTTCAAAATAGCGGCTAAATCTAATTCGTCAGAGCCCAAATTCCAGTCACCGCGTGAAGGGCCAAAATAAGGTTGACCAATCGTGCCAATAGGCTCAACTTTACCACTGATAGCAAGAATAGGCCGATTTGGCATCGGATAACCCATTTTTTCATAAGCCCGATTTAGGCTGCGACGCTGTTGCATGAGACGAACGTCACGATTAATACTCGAAATGTTAACGATATAATCAGAGCCATCAAATGCTGGGCGACTACCAAGATAAGGCGATGACACCACCGGCGTTCCAGCGATATATGCTAAAACGTGTTTGTCGGCAACCAAAGCGGTCGGATAAAAGTCAATCGACTCTGGATCAGCATCATTTAAGGAGTGTACACTCACCATACTACTGTGAAATGCTGGTTCTAAATTGGTGGCTTTTGTCGCTTCGGGTACAGGTTGTAATACAGATTTAGTTTTCTGTGTTGTACCAGAAGACGTTGGGCGGACTTTCTTTTTCACTAAACTCACTTTTTGTGTGGGTTTAGGCGGCTCATTCGCCAAGGGTGCAGGAGTTGGCGATGTCTTCGTCACTTTAGGTTCTGCAGACGTTGAGGTCTGTTGCTGAGTCTTGTTTGCTTTGGGTTTTTTATCTAACTGATGTTGCAGCTGGATTAGTTGCGCTTGCATCGCGTTAGTCTGTTGTTTGAGAAGCTGGATCTGCTCTTGTAATTGCTCTTCATCATCTGCTTGCGCTAAGCAAGGTAGCAAAACAAAGATGACCGCTGGTAGTAAGTTTCTGATTTTCATACCGCATTACTCCTCTTTTATTCTTATTGGCAGCGCAACCCACGCATCGCTCCGCACCAAAATACATGGTGTAGGTGACAACAAGACTTCGAGGAAATCCTGGACAGGTTGGTTTGCTTTTGATTTTACTGCTCAGGTCTCGATTTCAGCATTTTGACGAACAGCGTGAACTATTTTCAGGATTTACGAAAAACACTCAAGTCGAGGCGAAAAATAATTCCAATGAGGGATTTTAGATAAACTAAAGGGCCGAATTAAAATTATTTTTTAACGAAAAGACCGGTGTCTTGCATAAGTCCTGTTTTGATGTAACCGTTCGGAAGGTGTGATCGGCTTTAAATGAAAGGCCACGAGCACGCATCTTTTGATTACACTTCGGGCGCGATTATACTAGGTCGTTATGAGAAATGCTACTGTATGAAAGAAGACATGAGTGACAAAAGTAAGAGCAGAGAAATACTAAGATAAAAAAAACCCGCTCGAAAGCGGGTTTTTCAGATTCGATGCAATTAAGCAACGTTTCCAAGCCATTTCAGACCAAAGTACAAGCCTTGGAATCCGACATCGCCTGATTGTGTGCTAGTAGCCAGTGTAGAAGACTGTGAACGAGCTACGTTGAAGTAGTTGATCCACATCCAACCCACATCCAATGTCAAGTCGCCTTGCGCCATTGCGTAAGTGTAGTTAGCGCCTAATTTACCTTCTAACTCAGGAACAACTGTCATAACAGAACCACTCGTTGTTACAGAGTTGTTTGTTGCGTTGTCAGTGTAAACAGTTGAGAACTTGCTAGAACCAGCCAATAAGCCAGCAGCGCCGTTAGCATAAACACCAAGACCGTTACCCCAATCGTAGCCCATGTCAGCACCTAAACGAGGACCGAAACCGTTGTAGCTTGGGTTGTTTGATGTGTAAGCATTGAAAGCACTTGCTGCACCACCAGTTGTTGTAACTCTAGTACCAGACAATTGCAATGTAGTCTTAGCTGCTAGGCGAGCGTACTCAAAACCACCGTGGAAACGGATGTTTGTGTTTTCGCCGAAATCAACGTGTTGACCGAACTCAATGTTTACAGCATCCCATTGTGGAGAAACTGAAGCGCTTGCTGAAGAAACAGTTGTTGACGTTCCGGCAGTGATAGCGGGGAAATGTGTAGCGAATATATCATTGCTGATTGTTCTAGCGCCTGTAGAACTACGTGAATGGCCATTGTTAATGTGGTACCAGTTAACGTTAACGTCGTTACCTGTTCCAAACAAGTATGAACCTTCAATCATGAATCCCCAACCCCATTTTGGATCTTGGCCGAAGTTAACTGATTGGTTAGGTGCAGTGATTGTTTTTTCCATTTGTGCAGTACCGCCAGTAACGCTTGACTGTAAGTACAAAGCACGAGCGCCAACGCCCCAAGCAGTTGTTTCACATGGAACTGTGACATTTACTGCGCTGCAAACAGGACCCATTGTACCTGCAAATACAGCACCACTACTCAAAGCAAGAACAGCTACTGCTGTTTTTTTCAGATTTAACATACTTTTCTCCACTTTTTTATTATTAAACTTCCGTTTTATGTAAAAGCCACAACTCTAGCATTAACTTCAGTACGCTATCATCGCTTTAAAATTCGGAAACGTACTTGAAACGATTATCAAGCCTCAAATTCCAATTGTCAACAGTAATGCGTAAAATTATCGCTTTTCAACGTAATTTTTAACTTTACCAAGTCTATTAGCCCTTGTAGAACGGGCTATAAACGCGAAAGTACAACCGTTTTTTCTGTGTCTTTTTAAACGATTTTAACAACCGTAACATGTACGATTAGGTCAGTATTATCGTATAATCACTCGTTGTCAACGATTTTTTGATGACACACAATCATCGTATTGGAAACCAAACATGCTTAAGACCTTACGTATCACTCGACCGGATGACTGGCATATTCATTTTCGTGATGGTGATGCATTGCGCAATACCGTTCCGGATACAGGAAGGCATTTTGCGCGTGCATTGGCCATGCCAAATCTATCTCCCGCACTAACAACCCTAGACAGTTTGTTGGCATATCATCAAAGATTAATCGCTGCGGCAAAAAACACGCCTGATTTTGAGCCTTACCTTACTTTTTATCTCAATGAGTCGGTTACACCAGATGACTTGATAGCAAGTAAACAATATCCATTTATTCTCGGTGGAAAGTTATATCCCGCTGGCGTGACCACAAACTCTACTGAAGGCGTTGCATCGATTCGCAAACTGTATCCACAATTAGAGGTGATGCAACAGCACAACCTGGTATTACAAATTCACGGTGAAACCATCACAGACGATATATTTGATCGCGAACGTGCTTTTATCGAAACACATTTAACTATGTTAATAAAAGATTTCCCGCGCCTGCGCATCATTCTGGAGCATATTTCGACACAAGCCGCGGTTGATTTTATTCAAAAAGCACCGGAGCACGTTGCGGCAACGATTACACCACACCATCTTATGTTCAATCGCAATCAACTGTTAGCTGGTGGTATACGCCCGCATTATTATTGTCTACCAATACTCAAACGCGAACGTGATCAGCAAGCACTCCAACAAGCCGCTTTCAGTGGTCATCCTCGCTTTTTCGCAGGAACAGACAGCGCACCACATTCACAGCCACAAAAAGAAAATGCCTGCGGATGCGCTGGGGTATACAGCGCACCATTCGCTGTCGCAATGTATGCCCAGGTATTTGATGCCGCCAATCAAATACAGCACTTAGAAGCTTTTTTATCACATTTTGGTGCCGCATTTTATCAATTACCGCAAACAAACAGCGAGATTGAGTTGGTTCGTGAATCACACATCATTCCACAATCACTGCCGTTAGGTAACGAGACCGTTGTACCATTAGCGGCGGGGCAAACGCTTAGTTGGCGTGTTCTCGAAAAATCAATACCATCAGATTAGATATCTATGTAGAAGGAATCCATCGTGAAGAAAATTGACTCTCAGTCAAAAATGAAATGGATGAAGCAACGATTTCGAGGCTTCTTGCCTGTTGTTGTTGATGTCGAAACCGCGGGGATTGAGCCGCAAAAGCATGCTTTATTAGAAATCTGTGCCGTCTTAATTCATATTGATGAGCAGGGTCGTTTTGTCACAGGGGAACACTTTTTTGAGCATATCTTACCTTACAAGGGCTCGTTATTAGATGAAAAATCGCTGGCTTTCAATCAAATCGATCCTTATCAACCCTTGCGCTTTGCTTTAGAAGAGAAGCAAGCGCTAACGCAGTGGGTAAAACCTATTTTTCAAGCTTTACAAACACATCAATGTCAACGGGCTGTTTTGGTAGGACACAATGCATGGTTCGATTTGTTGTTTATTAAAGCAGCGATGGCGCGTTGTGATATCCAATCTCCTTTCCATGCGTTTACCTGTTTCGACACCGCAACACTTTCTGGCCTGGTGTATGGTCAAACTGTCTTATCAAAAGCGCTGAGTGCCGCAAATATCAGGTTTGACGCGCAAGAAGCACACTCCGCCATCTATGATGCGCAAAAAACGGCTGAGTTATTTTGTACGATATTAAATACTTGGCAAGATAAGTGTGAAGATTAATCATTCAGCGAGAATACCTCAGTGCCACTATTAAATAGCGGCACTGAGGGCGTTTAACTTACAGGTCTTCCGCATGCTTTTCTAAATAAGCCGCCACACCTTGTGGAGAGGCTTTCATGCCAGCCTGACCTTTTTGCCAACCAGCTGGGCATACTTCACCGTTTTCTTCAAAGAATTGTACTGCGTCAATAATGCGTAAAATTTCATCAATATTGCGGCCAATCGGTAAATCATTGACGATTTGCGAGCGTACTAAACTATTTTTATCAATAATAAAAGCACCACGAAAAGCCACACCAGCAACAGGGTGTTCAACACCGTATGCTTGACAAATCGTATGCGTCATATCAGAAATCAACGTATAGCCAACATGACCAATACCGCCTTGTTCAACAGGCGTATTGCGGTAAGCATTGTGCGTGTAATGTGAGTCAATGGATACGGCAATGACTTCAACACCACGTGCTTTGAACTCTTGCAATCGATGATTTAAGGCGATGAGCTCAGAAGGACAGACAAATGTAAAATCTAATGGATAAAAGAAAACCAAACCATATTTTCCCTTAAGATTGTCATATAAATTAAATTTATCAACAATTTCACCGTTACCTAGCACCGCCGGTGCTGTGAAATCTGGCGCTTTACGACCAACTAAAACACTCATGCTTTTCTCCAAAAAATGTAACTGCTCATAGGCTATCTTAAGTGAAGCAAGAGATTGACCTATGAGTCGTTATCAAAAAATAATAAATGAATACCCCGTCAAGACACCGCTTCGTTTAATATTCATTATGATCTTGAATGATCCAACAACCAACCATATCTCGATGAAATCAAGATTAAATTTAGAGCGTACCTCCAACCTGTTTACGGTGGGGGCTGTTTTTGCGGCTCATTCTTGTTAACTGGCTTTAGCGAAAGCCAATAATTTTTCAAGCTCTCCTTGAGCATACATTTCTGCGATGATATCTGAACCACCGATGAGCTCACCTTTTACATATAGCTGAGGAAAAGTTGGCCAATCTGCGTAGCCGGGTAACGCTTGTCGAATATCCGGATTTGCCAAAACATCAACGGATGCAAATGGCACCGCGCACGCTTCTATACATTGTACTGCACGAGCAGAAAAACCGCACTGTGGCATTTTTGGAGTACCTTTCATGTACAACAAAACAGCGTTTTCGCTCATTTGTTTCTTAATTTTTGCAATTGTATCGTTTTCTACAGTATCCACGATTCACCTACCATACTCATTCAAAAGCAAGATTATGGCGAAAATCAAGCCAGATAGCAAGAATGTGGAGAATGGTCAGTCCTGATGGTGAATACGCGTGTTCATTGGATTTATGCTATACTCGGCGCGGTAACAGCGTGGAAGAAAATTAATCTAGCGTTAAACGATCACAACAAGGAGACTGCGATGTCATTTACATTACCCCCACTACCTTACGCGATGGATGCTTTAGAGCCGCATATTTCTAAAGAAACCTTGCAATATCATTATGGAAAACATCATCAAGCATATGTAGATAATTTAAATAAATTGGTTGTCGACACCCCTTTTACTGGCCAATCATTAGAAGCGATTATTAAACAAGCCGAAGGACCTATTTTTAACAATGCGGCCCAAGTATGGAACCATACTTTTTATTGGCATTGCTTATCCCCCCAAGGTGGCGGCGCGCCAACAGGGAAATTGGCTGAGATGATCGATCGCGACTTTGGATCATTTGAAAAGTTCAAAGAGCAGTTTTCTCAAACGGCAGCGACCACGTTTGGCTCTGGTTGGGCATGGTTAGTACAAGATACCCATGGTAAGTTAAGCATTACCAGTACCAGCAACGCAGGGACACCGATGGTAAACAATCACACCGCACTGCTAACGTGTGACGTGTGGGAGCATGCTTATTATATCGATTATCGAAATGCACGAGTGACTTACATTCAAGCTTTTTGGAATCTCGTTAACTGGGAATTTGTCAGTAGCTTAGTAAAAGCGTAAGAGAAGAAGGTTTGCCAGGCTAATGACTCCGCATTAGCCTGGCAGGAACAGCTGGTACTTAAATAAATTTAAGTTTTACATCCATGAAACCGTGCAAATCCTTTGCACTGCATCCTGCAAGTGACATCCTGTCAGACAATCCCTGTCATCCCTGTACGTACAGTTTAGCTTTTTTACAGTCTGTGTCACGCTGAAAATAGAGCTTTAACGCATAAGAAATTTCTCAAAAAACATCCTGAAAGTTCTTGTGCTCGGTATATTTGATACAATGCAGTCTAATTTGTGATATAATTGATCAATTTGATCATATTGAATCGATATGAAGGCATTTTTCGAACAAAACACTTTTGTGCATAGCTGGTCAAGGCGCGCAACCGAAAAGATGCGAAAGCACTATCCCGAGCTAGTTGAGACGCTGAACGAAGCAGCTTGGACTGTGCCTGAAATCAGCTACTGGTCCTTTTCTTTTTATGAAATTATTATTCCTTTTTTGCAGGCTCGCTGTTATGCGATAAACGTCCCAATTCCCCTGAAACTTGATTTTTCTTGGAGTCTCATCGATGGTGTTGCATCGATTGGTATTGGCTTAACACAAATTTTCGATACAGAAACACACCGACCTTGGATTCAGCGTATAAAAGGCATGATAAATGTGACTAACGGTCTTCAGCTCATATTGATTTGTGCTCTAATGAGCCCCGCGGCGCCTATGGCATTTATCGTCGCGGCTTTGGTCGATTTTATTTTATCTTTGGAAACCTTGCTGCACGCATATCGATGCCGTTATTTTTTTGATTATTGGTTAAAGGATCGTGTCACTGAGTTGAAGAAACGAGAGTCAGAACTATTTACAATTAACAAAGAAATTGCGCCTATTCTCGATTTATTGCAAAAATACCCGGATCAGGACAGTCTTCTTCATCAAGATCTTGTCTGGTTAATCGCACAAAAGCAATTACGGTTCGAAAAAAAAGCCTCGCAGATAAAACAAATAAGTGAGCAAATTATTGTTCGCTTGACGACCCATCAAGATTATATTTTATCTTTTCAAAGCAGTCTGGGCGAGCATGATTTTGTTTTATCGACTCTGAAAGCGCCTCACCTCAATACACTATTCACGACTAATAAGGCAGCATTAGCCAACGCACGTCAAGAAGAGGAAAAAATGATTCAACATCTTTTTGATGAATATATTTACGCAGCCGCTGAAAGCTTTATTTTCGCGCTGGTTACAACGGGTTGGATTCTATTATGCCTGTCGTCGTCACCACAGTTGCCCGCCGTCATACTCATCATCATTACGGCAAGTTTTTATTTACTAAAAAACGCCGTGCAGCTTTATCGAGCGATTCGCACTCAAAAAATTGAGAAAAGTGATCAAATCCCTTATGCTGAAAACAAGCACGCTCTTGATATCAAAAACACGGGTGCGTTGACAAATGATGATGTGAAAACCGAAGCACCAGCGTACAACTTCTAACGACTCCTAAACTTGGTATTAAAACGGATAAACAACACGATGATGAGTATTTTGATTTATTTATTGATAGGTATTTTTTCCGGAACATTGTCTGGCTTATTGGGTATTGGCGGGGGCATTGTTGTTGTACCAGCTTTACTTTTTTGTTTTCAATCGATGCATTTGTTTCCCGAACAGTTATCAATGCATTTGGCTACGGGGACGTCTCTTGCCGCGATGATAGGTACAACGATCTCTTCAGCAACCACGTACGCCCAGCAAAAATTAGTGGTTTGGCCCGTGTTTTTGCGTTTTTTCCCTGGATTGTGTGCTGGCATGATATGTGGCTCTTTTTTAGCACAACACCTTTCCAAATGTTTGTTGATGAACGCATTTGCGGTCTTTCTTGCTTTGATTGGCATACATTTATTGCTATCACAGGCTTCTACAAAGAAGCATCGAACTCAGGACGCCGGCCTATCGCTGTCTTGGTCAACAACCGTTTTTATCTTGATCATCGCTTTATGTGTGGGGACACTTTCAACGTTATTTGGTATTGGCGGTGGGTTATTAATTGTTCCTTTCTTTCTTTTTATCGGCATGCCAATGAATGAATCATCAGGAACCTCCGCTCTGTGTGGTGTTCCAATTGCGACGATTGGCACATGCATTGTGACATTTGCCAATTGGTCAGAGACTGCGACAAATACCGTGCCTTGGGGCACGATTGGAAATGTTTACTGGCCCGCGGCGTTGATCATCACAATAAGCAGTATGCTTTTCGCCCATATTGGCTCTAAATCCGCGGTGAAAATAAAATCCGTCACTCGAAAGCGCATGTTGAGTATAATTTTGTTCCTGTGTTCGATGAATATGCTTTTTTTAAATGCGTGTGTAACGGGATAAAAATAATTTATCAGAAAGGATAGCTATAAAATGAAACCACTGCTAAAGTATTATTATCCACATCAGGTTAGCCACTTCCTGATTGGGAAGCTTCATCAAAAGGCCTGAATAAATTCAGGCCTTTTTCATTTGAATAAAAAAAGCGTATTCAAAACAAAATCACTTACTGATTAGAGATTCCTTGAGACGTAACAGGCTCTGTGCCATCTAGCGAAATGACATCTGACTCGTCGAGAAATAAGACTCGATCGGTGGAATTTCCACGCTGCGCGCCCATTATGAAGCTTAGATAGAAACGAGAAGATGGGGATGTCGCCGCGCGACGCAAATCATTTCGTTGGTCATCAGTCAGCGCTTCATGCTCATGACCTGGGTTGTTTTGTGTTTGAGGAATTGCTATACCAGCACTTTGTGAGAATAAGCTGTTTCTCTCAAGGGCTCTGCGATTATTATCGTCGGTTGGTAAAGGCATAACGCACTCCATAGTCCATAAAAAGATCTTATTGTATCAATTTTTGCACAAAAAAGCAATTAAAACATGAGGATTTAAATCAGTTTCATTCTAAATCAACCGATCTAAGCAGAGCGGGTAGCATTGCGTGAGCCATTATACTTATTTTGCATAAATATGGTACGAGCTACCGTACCATTCTGAAAAATTAAGCCTTATCACTCAAGTGATAATATTTCAACAGCTTTACCACTCGCTTCACGCCCCGACAGCGCCGCGCATAATCAATGACTTTTTGTGCTTGATCAGGCATGGCATTTCCCATGATATAAACAATTTGATCTGCCGTTACAACTTTAAAGTGATGTGGATCAATTGATGAGTCAGCTAAAATTTCACTGCGAATGGTCGTAGTAATCCAGCTATCTAAGAGTGGATTTTCCCCTTCGCTGGACAATTCGAGTTGATTAAAAAAGCGTTTAATATCTGGGATAGCGCGAATACGAGACTCTACCGCTTGTCTCAGTGCTTGTGTTGGAACGTGACCAACCACCAAAACATCTTGATTAAAAACAGCTATTTCGATAGCACAATCGGAACGTTTGAACATTTTATCACGATACAAAGCACGACTGATGCTGGCCGCCAGTTGGAAGTCGTTAGCCTTAATATAAATATTATGGCGATCGTATACCAAATTAGCACCGGTCCAAATATCGGCAATGCACGCGTTTAACAATAACGTCACCGCAACTAAAAAGCCTGTTTTTAACCAATTCTGCGTCACAATACGTCACTCTCGTGTCCAAACAAGGCATGATCGATCACATCACATAAACCATGTAAGATAAATAAATGTATTTCGCGAATATGAGCGGCTTGACGACGTTGCACACGAATCTCAATGTCATTGGGGCCCAGCCGCGCTGCCAAGGCACCGCCATCTTGCCCCGTCAGTGCTATCACCGTCAAACCTTTTTCATGAGCCGCTTCCACCGCATGCAATAGACTCACCGCGTGTCCATTGGTCGTGAGTAACACAACCACATCTTGGGCTTGTCCCAACGCCAAAATTTGTCGCGATAGCACCTGATCACTGCTGCTATCTTGAGCACAGCCAGTAGCCAGTGCCATATAACCAGTCAAATCGATGGCCGGTAATGCTGGCCGCTCCACATCAAAGCGGTTAAGTAAGGCCACTGAAAAATGAAGCCCGTTTGCACACGAAGGCCCATGACCAGCAATCAAAATTTTGCCATCCGCTAACAAACTATCAACCAGCTGTTGTCCTGCTTTTGCAATCGCCGGAGAAAGATCATCCGCTGCGGAGATGATCGATTCCATCAGCAAGCCAAAGCGTTGTCTTACATTGTCTTCTATTATTTTCATAAAAAACCATCAAAAGCGTTTTTAATCCACGTTATGGTTGGCGTGGCACCTTGTAATCCGACAACATCAAAACGAATCGGATGGCGCTCATGCAAGCGCTGAGCTTTCAGATACCACAAAGCGCTCTTCACTATTTTGTGTTGTTTTTTCTTATCCACCGACTCTAGCGCATTGCCAAATGTTTCCGAGCGCCGCACACGGACCTCGACAAACACCAAATAGACACCATCACGCATAATTAAATCTATTTCGCCCTGACGGCATTGATAATTGCTACTTTGCCAAACCAAACCTTGGGTTTGTAAATAATCACGAGCCATACGCTCTGCTTCAAAACCACGCTCTCTGGACATCGTCAAAACCTTATTCTGTTGTTTTGATAAGCGCTAACACATTTTCGAGACTCAATAGGTCATTGTAGTGGATCATTAATACACCTTTTCCTGTTGCACCATGTTTTAATTTAACCCGTGTTTTTAATGCTAATGACAGCGCATCAACCTGTTCAGTCAGAACAGGGGAAAGTGTTTGTCTATCTTTTGGTTTTTCAGATCTTGGTCCGGCTTTGATTTTTGCTACCCAAGCTTCTGTTTCTCGCACTGACAATCCACGTGCAATCACCCATTGCGCCACTTCAATTTGTTGCACAGGCTCAAGCATCAGCAAGGCTCTGGCATGCCCCATATCGAGGTCACCATGCTCTAACATGCGTCGGACTTCAGGAACCAAATTCAACAAGCGTACGCTATTGCTAACCGCCGTACGTGATTTGCTAAGCAGTTCGGCAATTTGCTGATGTGTCAGGTTAAACTCCTCAACCAAACGTTGAATCGCACGAGCTTGATCCATCGCGTTAAGCTCTTCACGTTGTAGATTTTCAACCAACGCCATAGCCATGGCCGTTTCATCATCGACAGGGCGAATAATAACAGGCACTTCTGCCAATCCCACTTGTTGGCAGGCCCGCCAACGACGCTCACCGGCAATAATTTCATAACGACCGTGCGCCAACGGACGAACCACTAAGGGCTGGAGTAAACCCTGTTTACGAATTGAGTCTGCAAGCTCGACTAAGGACGCTTCATCAAAATCACCTCGAGGCTGATATTTTCCTGGTTGCAAACAATCGATAGCACAGGTGGTTTTGTCTACAATAAGTGTGTCATTGGTATTTTCTTTAGTCGGTTGTTGACCCAATAAAGCAGACAAATTTCGACCAAGACCACTGGGACGTTTTGTACTCATACTGACTCCATGGCTTCTTCTGTCATACGATTGCGGTTTAACACTTCTGAAGCCAAGACCAAATAAGCGGAAGCAGCCGTTGATTTTTTGTCGTATTGTAGGGCAGTCAAACCATGACTAGGCGCTTCTGCCAAACGAACGGTTCTTGGAATCACTGAGCGGTAGACTTTATCTTGGAAATGCGCCAGTAACTGTTTAGAAACATCGGTACACAAACGACTTCTTGTATCAAACATCGTACGCAAAATTCCCTCGAGCTGTAGCCGAGGATTAACCGACGCTCTGACTTGCTCAATGGTATTTAATAAAGCGGCTAACCCTTCTAAGGCATAATATTCGCATTGCATAGGAATCAGCACTGAATCAGCAGCCACCAAGGCATTTAAAGTCAGTGTATTCAGTGTGGGCGGGCAATCAATCAGAATAAAGTCATAACGAGTTCGTAGTGGCATCAAAATGTGGTGTAGTACTTCCTCTCGCTTTGCTTGTTGCATCAATTGGACTTCAGCCACGGTGAGATCACCATTCGCTGGCAACAAATCAAATCCAGCCGCTACAGACAAACACGCGGTTTCAAAAACACATTGATTCAGAAGAACATCATTACAAGAATAGGCTAAGGTGTTTTTATCGATACCCACACCGGTTGTCGCATTTCCTTGCGGATCTAAATCGACTAATAACACGCGGTGTTGATTAAAAGCCAATGAAGCCGCTAAATTCACCGCGGTAGTCGTTTTACCCACGCCGCCTTTTTGATTGGCAATGCTTATTATTTTTGTCATGTTATTTGTCTCTTGTATTACATCGCTGATTCCTGATTGAGAATGACGCAACACCGTTGGCCTTGTACACCTGGAACGGTATAGGTTTCTATACAATAAGGATACTGAATGTCGTGTAACTCATCATCTGGCGAAAGCCCTTTCATTGCTAGCCATTTTCCGTGTGGTTGCAATACATGTTTGGTACATGTCAACATTGTTTGAATAGAAGAAAAAGCCCGCGTGACTACTGTATCAAAACCTTGATCAGGTTGATAGTCCTCTACGCGTAAATGCTTTATTTCCACATTTTGCAAGCACAATTGTCGCTTAACCTCTTGCAAAAAACGCATTTTTTTACCATTGCTATCCAACAAAACGACATGTAAATCAGGATTAGCAAGCGCCAAGGGAATGCCAGGTAATCCAGGTCCAGTACCTACATCAATCACGCGAGGACCTTGCACCCACGGCAAAATAGCCAAGCTGTCTAGTATGTGACGCCCAACCATGGCATCTAAATCACGCACAGCCGTCAGATTATACGTTTGATTCCACTTATACAAAAGACTTAAGTAAGCCTCCAATTGTTGCGTGAGCGTTGTATAAGATGTCGGCAAATAAGGTGCAATGGCTTTAAACGCGCTTAGCTGTTGGGTGAGTTGTTGTTCAAGCGACGTGGTCATAGCAACTGATGCTTTTTTAATTGTATCAAAAGCAATGACAATGCGGCCGGCGTTACCCCTGAAATACGCCCGGCTTGCCCAAGTGTTGCGGGACGAATATGCACGAGCTTTTGTATCACCTCGGTTGATAATCCTGAAATAGCCTGATAATCAAAATGTGCTGGAATCTGTGTATGCTCATGTTTGCGTAAACGCTCAATATCTTGATATTGTCGATCAATGTATCCGGCATATTTATGATGAATTTCAACTTGCTCAGCAATCGCCTCTGGCACCGATGACAGGCATAAATCACCCAGCTCTTGTAGATGTTTAAAACGAATTTCTGGACGTTTTAGTAGATCGACCGCGCGGGTATCATGCGTCATAGGCGTCTCTAGAACAGACACCAAAGCATCGTTATGCGCAACACGCACCCAGGTATCTTTCAATTGTTCGTGTGTACGTGCCAATTGCTCTTGTTTTTCAGAAAACGCACGCCAACGTGTCTCACTAATCAATCCCAGCTCGCGGCCTTTTTCTGTTAAACGTAAATCAGCATTGTCTTCACGTAAGACCAAACGATACTCTGCGCGTGAAGTAAACATACGATAAGGCTCTTGTGTACCAAGGGTGATCAAATCATCTATCAACACGCCGACATATGCCTCATCTCGTCGCGGGCTCCACATGCTTTTATCCATGACAAAACAAGCCGCGTTCATTCCGGCAATCAAACCTTGTGCAGCGGCTTCTTCATAACCCGTTGTGCCATTAATTTGCCCGGCAAAAAATAAGTTAGCAAATGTTTTCGTTTGTAAAAAAGAGGTTAAATGACGGGGATCAAAATAATCGTACTCTATCGCATAACCTGGGCGTGTAATGTGCGCGTTTTCGAATCCTTTTAATGTCCGGACAAACTGTACTTGCACTTCAAAGGGCAAGCTGGTTGAAATGCCATTGGGGTAGATTTCTTGGGTCGTGAGCCCTTCTGGTTCAACAAAAATTTGATGTGATAATTTATCAGCAAAACGTACTACTTTGTCTTCAATTGATGGACAATAACGCGGCCCTGTGCCTTCAATCACACCGGCATACATGGGTGAAAGATGTAAATTATTGCGAATAATATCCTGGGTTTTTTCTGTGGTATGCGTAATGTAGCAGGGAATCTGAGTTGGATGATCACTGGCCTGACCCAAATAAGAAAAAACAGGTACGGGTGTGTCACCGGGCTGAACAGTCATCTGAGAATAGTCTAAGGTCTTACCATCTATACGGGGTGGTGTACCGGTTTTTAATCGCCCGACTGGTAAATCCAATTCACGCAAACGTGCAGCTAAACTCAAAGAAGGAGGATCACCCGCACGTCCACCCGCATATTGATTCATACCCACATGAATTTTACCACCTAAAAATGTCCCGGCAGTTAGTACGAGCGCCTTTGCATAAAGTTTTAAACCAATTTGAGTCACCACACCAACCACTTTATCGCCATCAACCAACACATCTTCGACGGCTTGCTGAAACAGCGTTAAATTTTCTTGTGTTTGTAATACGTAGCGAATCGCTTGTCGGTACAATACGCGGTCTGCTTGCGCACGTGTAGCGCGCACGGCCGGCCCCTTAGAGGCATTGAGTGTGCGAAACTGAATCCCAGCCAAATCAGCAGCCCGCGCCATTGCGCCATCTAACGCATCAATTTCTTTAACCAAATGTCCTTTACCAATACCACCAATCGCAGGATTACATGACATTTGCCCCAATAGATCTAAATTATGCGTAAGCAATAAGGTCTGGGCACCCATACGCGCAGCAGCCAGGGCTGCTTCGGTGCCGGCATGGCCACCACCAATTACAATAATGTCATACTGCTTTTCTAGGTTCATAATAATTTATTTGGCGAAACAACGAATTGTATAAAAGTGCTTCATTATACACGATAATGCATGCTGAGGAAAACACAAGATCGGTGCATGAATTTGAAATAACGGGATCAGGCCGCTGAAAGAGCCAGGTTGGTTTCCGTCATCAATGATTTATTATTTTCTACACGGCGCTCTTTCATTGCACGGAAGAATAACTGACCCGCTTTTTGTCCTTGCTGAACATCAAACGCATCTTGAACCTTCACTTTCGTCAGTAATGGGTTTGTTTCAGATGGCGCGTCTGTGTCAGATGCAAACGAATTTGTGCTGTTTTTTACCAAAACGCTTTCTTTAAACATACGATATTCTGTGTCTTCAAAACACGCCGTCGAAGATGCTAAGCCATTTTCTTTTTCCCAAGACGAGGCTTTAGGTTTTAAATATCGATGAATCATCACGGACATTAACACCGCTGTCAGCAAAACACCGAGCATTAGAAAGACGTACGTTGGAATCGTCGCAATGGTTGCTGGGGCTAGTAAAAGCGTGAGAGCAATCGCAATCGGAACCAAAATACGCATGGTTGTTTCACGTGAAAAATCGGCGATCTTAAAGCGTCGCAATCCTTGCTCATAACCGGATTTAGCGCCCAAGGTACGCATTTGCAAATACAATTGCCGCATTTGCATATCAATCTCTGCTTTGACAGTCTCATCGGCCGTTTGATACTGCTGAGCAAGATCAATAAATGTATTCAATTTTTCTTGATATGCTTGCTCACCAAGACGAATAGTCTGTCCCATTTCGTCAATAATATCGTCTTTAGCATAAGCAGTACGCCAAATAACTGTACTCACGCTTAAGAATATCGCACCAAATAAGCTCCAACCCACCACCGGGCAAAAGCACATTAAGCCAAAGGCCACTGCCAAAGCCACAGCATAAGTAATATCATAATCGAGTTTAGACCATTTGCTAGACCAACGATCTATATAGGCTTGTTCATCATTGAATAAGGTTTCCCAATGCAAACTAAGTACTTGCATTGGCAGGGCGACAAGGCTTTTTGATTGATTCAGCTCTATTGACAAAGCCTTATGCAACTCACGAATGCGTTCTTTTGCAGCAATGAGCTCTTCAGCTCGGCGATATTTAGCCCATATATCGAAGAAAAAAGGCTCTTGTGTTTCTATTTTATTATAAGCTTCATAGCTCGCTTTTAACAGTGGAGCAATCATTTTTACTCTTTGCTCTAAACTATTTGTATCCACATCACTGAGCGTAGATGACGCGACGATATTCGGTTGATTGTCAATGAATGTTATTAATTGATCAAGCAATGCGCTTATTTGCTCACTATAATCGGCCATCATTCCTCGATGTGTGTGCTTACCAAAAAGCCAACGAAGACCGGATAATAACAAATCCATACCCAGTAAAACCAACGTGAGTGAATCACCAACCGTACCCAATACCCCAGCGCCAATCAGCCAAAAACAGCAGGCAAAGTTGGCCGATCCCCAAATCAAATCATTTAAAATATCATCATAACGCGCACTCCACTGTGCCCAAGCACGCTTATGAGAGGCAATGGCCCGTTCACGTTCTGTCACTAAGCTATCATAAGAGTGCCAAACAGCAGCTGCCGCTGTCACACCGCCACGGAACCAATACAAAGACCAGCTGACCCAAGCAGCAATCATGGTAGACACCAATAAGGCTTCATGTGCAGTAATAAGCACGGTCTCAATCAAACAGCGTGTCCAGACCCAAAATAAACGACGGCCATTGGCTTTATTTAATTGACCAATCAGATAATCGCTATCATATTCGTCTTCGTCGTCTTTCAGAAAACTGGGTAAATAGCTGGAGAAGGGATCTGGTTTTATACTTTCTACAGCAACATTGCTTGTATCTAATTCGGTTTGTAGCACATCGTATTGTGATTTAATTATTTCAAGCAAGGATTCAATCGGCTGCACATTATCCGCGGTATGCACGGCATATTTGTCGCGTAGTGCATGTAAAACGCTTTCATCATTTTGCTTGTGCGCTGACTTCAAACGCTTAATATCCAGTGACAACAACGCCAGGCGCTCATATTTATTCCATTGTAAACACAATGACATCTGTCGCTCTTTAAGCTTAGCAATATAGTCATCAGCCGCGATATCTAGCCTAGACTCGTTATAGCGGCGGTTACAAGCTGGTATGAGATCACGCAACGCGTTTGGATCGTTTTTTGCGTGCTCAAATGCATCCAGATCTAATTCTAACTGACGCAGCTCTAATTGCAGTCGATACACTGTGCAAACTTTGATCTTTCGATAACAGGCCGCGATATCTGCATGAGGGCTTTTTATCGGGCCAATGTAATCTTCTGCGGCTTGAGCTTGTGCTAAATAATGAGTGATCGCAAAACGCAATGCCTCATCAAGCTGAGTGACTCGGCTAGCGCTGTAAAATGCAATCTCATCAGGAATCAAATTCTCCAGCAAAGCATCGCTGTTTAATAACGCCTCTTTACGTGCATGGCGTTTATCAAAAATAGACACCACAGCCGAGGTTTTAAAGCGCATACAATCACTGACTTGGCGCACCTGTCTCAGCTCTTCGCGTGTTGCATCTCTGAATGCTGATACTTTAAATGACTTTAATACATTGATTAAAGCATCACGCGCCTCAACTCTGATGGGCTCGTTTTGGGGGACCTGCACTGGAGAAATAAGGTATTGAGATTGTTTTTTATCAAACTCCGCATAATAGAGGCGGCCATTGAATAATACGATTGTATGGCGTGGTTTAACTTTGTTCAGCGCGGCTTTCATTTTTTCCAGAGCAAGCGCTTGCCCATCTTCTGTATCAGGCAGGGCCTCGTCACCAGCATTGAAAAGAACGCAGCCCGCATAGAAATTTTCCAGGAACTGCTTAATTTCATCACGCGCATCATCTTTTAAATACGCATAAGAATACGCTGAAAAGATGTTGTTGTGGATTGCAGATGGACTTTCTTCGACGCGAGTAGTTTTGGTGTCTTCTGACGGACGAAATCCAAAACGCTCTCGCAACGAATTAAAAATCATATAATATTTACTTCCATAACTGAATTAACCCGCATATGCGGCTTTATAGGTCGCAAAATGCGCATAAAAGACATGTTGTTCTATTTTATATCATTATGATTTTTGAGTAAAGCGATTTTTTGACCAAAAAATATACTAAAATGGGTGGCCGCTTAAGGCCTCGTTCTTAAGTCGCGGGGAGCGGGCGTGTTTGCGCAACATATGCTCTTTGAGGTAAAATTTCTGCCAACTCGCATGTGCATTTACTATACGTATTATCAATTAATGCTACACACATAAGTTTCGGTATTTTATGCAAAAAGTATACCACTAAGCGGTTTCTTTATCGCCCAATGGCTCTGCAACGCCTTGACGAAACTGAGCGAAATCTAGAATACGAGCAATGCGATTGCCCTGTGTTAAATAAAGCACGCCACTTTTGTCATCAACACCCAGTGCCGGGAATAAAATCAATTGATTTAATTGTGTTGCCAATGCATAACTATCCAGGCCTAAAGCGTACAAACGATTATAGCTATTGAATTGCTCCGCCCAATGGCGTTGCGCGACTTGATGAGAAAGTACCCACGGCATGTCACAGAAAATAACACCATCTAAATCGCGATCACGTCGCACATCTAAGCTGCCCGAATAGACACTGGATGTGGCATAAACAGGCACATTGCCCGCATAGTAATAACGTAACAATGGCACAATTTGACGCGCTTTGGTTGGATAGGCCACCAGAAAAACCATATCAAAATCTTGCCTACGCATAGATAAAGAAGATGTTTTTGTTTTCGTTCTTTTTTGATGATCAACACTCGCCGAAACGTGTAGCAACTGACGAATGGCTGGCGTTAAATCTTCTGTTGGTTGAAAATAAAGCGTCTCAACAATTTGTCCACCCCCCTCACGCCATTGCTCAGCAAAAGCCTTAACCACCGACTCCCCCCATGCCCCGGCCGGCGCAATAACCAATGCGTATCCCAGACCCTTTCTTCTTGCACGTGCAGCAACCTGGCGAGCCTCACTGGCAGGTGAAAGCCCGAATTGGTATGCATTGTCTTTGATGCTGGTATCGACATCATTCAGTAATATCGTAGGTACCGGGTGACTGAGACGCGCCACTTCTGTCACATGCGCTTTTGTTAATGGCCCAACAATATAATCCGCACCCTCAGCAACCGCCTGATCATACACAGCACCGACTGAATCCATATTGGTGTTGTATACTTTGACATCAACTTGAGTATGCCTGGGGCTTGCTTCATAAGCCGCCATAAAACCATCTTGAATCGCTTGAGCCGGACCGGCTAAAACACCCGCTGTCGGTAAAAGTAATGCCATGTGTTTAGGCGGCGCAAACAAACTTTGTTTGATACGATCAAGCGGTGTGGGGAGAATATAATTGGCCGAATGCGTTGGGAATTGTGACTGCCACCGATCCAGGGCAGCCAACAATGCATCGACATCCGAATATTGACGTCGTGAAATCCCTGCCAATTGTACCCAACCATCCAACTCTTGATTATCAGAGGATTCTAATAACAGTGCATTCAATTCTGCTTGTGGTAGTGTGGTTAACGATAGCCAAAGCACGCGGCGATTATTGGCTTTCGAGAGACTATCAGATAAAAGGTGATCCAGTTTAATCCGCTCAAGAACCGCCTCCAACGGATGGTGTGTACCTTGATAAGCAGATGCCAACATATCATGAAACTGCACTTGATAGTAAACAGCCAATCTGTTAACGTCACGCACATTTGATAGGGTATTGATGGCAGCACTGGGTTTGTCGCGGATGAGCTCAACTTTGGCTAATAACAAATTTTTCTCATCAGCCAACTCTGTGGTCATCGGGTCGATTTTTGCGAGTAAAGCAGAGCCTTGTTGCCAATCACCATCCGTGATTGCACGACCGGCCGCTAGCAACAACAATGCTTGTTTTTCAGCACCTTGCTGATTTTGCGCGAGGGCAAGATAAGCTGAAGCCGGCATGGTATAAGGACTGGGAATTGCCTGTTGTTGTCTGCGCTTCGCAGCACCTTCTTGGGAAAGCTGCGTACATTGAGACAATAAACAAACCAAGGCTGCGCCAATAATGTATCGAAATACACGCGAACAAACAGACATAACACCCTATCCTCTTTTTCAATATAACCGTTCAGGCAATGACGAGGCGGTTAACTTAACGCCATTGTGTGGATACTTCCTTTTCAATCAACGCCAAAGGATAAACTATGAATGCAACTTCGGCAAGAACCAGTGGGACACTCTTTATTGTTGCCACACCCATTGGAAACCGTGAAGACATCAGCTTAAGAGCGATTGCCACATTAGAAAATGTCGATGCCATTCTAGCTGAAGATACCCGTCACTCGAAACATTTGTTATCAACTTATGGTATTCATAAACCCATGCTGTCTTTTCATGCTCACAACGAAGCACAAAAAGCCAAAGAAATCATTCACGCGTTACAACAAGGACAATCATTCGCGTTAATAACCGATGCCGGTACACCACTCATCAGCGATCCAGGCTACCCACTGGTACATCTTGCGCGTAGCGAAGGGATTCAAGTCACACCAATTCCCGGAGCCTGTGCGTTTATTGCTGCGTTATCTGCCGCGGGAGTTCCGTGCGATCAGTTTAGTTTTTTGGGGTTTTTACCGGCCAAACAAACAGCACGACAAGCTAAATTAAAAACCATACAATCACACGATCATACGGTGATTTTTTACGAATCTACGCATCGTATTCATGCAACCTTAGACGACATAGCCATGGTGCTAGGACATGAAAAAACCATGGTGCTCGTCAAAGAGTTAACCAAAACATTTGAGCAATTTATCTCCGCATCCGCGCCTGAAATACGACAGTGGTTAGATAATGAACCCGGACGCGAAAAAGGAGAATTTATCTTAATCATACCACCAAGCGATCACGCATCAGCAGATACAAGCATTGATTCTTCTGCATTACTACAACTTTTACTAGAGGAACTGTCCGTTAAGCAGGCCGTCAAAATTGCCACAAAAATCACTGGACAACCTAAAAATGAACTTTATAAAATGGCAATCATGCTCGAACACAATCAGGAGAACACATCAAAATGAAACTCCGTTGGCTAAAAATCACTGTTTCTACCTTGGCCTTTACCCTTTCTCCCCTTGCCATGTCAGCGTCCTCTTTAGGCCACGTAACCATTGTTGATCCCATCCTTGGGCCACGTGATATTGTTTATGAAAAAATAGAGGGTTATGGCGTAGCAGAAGGTGATATTATTGTACAGAAACTGTCTGTTGCTAAAGATGACGATAGCGAAAGACCACAAGCACTGATCCTGCTGAAGCTCGGTGGCGTGCGTTGGCCACAAGGTATTATCCCTTATGAAATTTCCGAAAATTTACCCCTGTCTAGCCGATACGCCATTCTTGAAGCCATTAGTCTCTGGCAAAAAAACACCCATGTGAAGTTTGTTGAGGTCACTCCAGATGTGAAAAGCGACTACCAAGATTATCTTTCATTCATCCGAATCAATGGCAATACCTGCTCTTCTTACGTAGGGAAGCAAGGTGGTTCACAGGTGGTGATGTTGGCCGCGCGCTGCGGGACCATGAACATTGCACATGAAATTGGCCATGTCTTGGGTTTGTGGCACGAGCAATCACGTGCTGACAGAGATGCCTATATTCAAATTCTTTGGGACAATATTGACGACAATTATAAGTATAACTTTAATCAACATCTCACCGATGGCCAAGATTTTGGCGAGTATGATTACCAATCCATAATGCATTACACCGCCTATGCCTTCTCTAAAAATGGAGAAAGAACCATTCAGCCTTTACAAGAAAATGTTGAAATTGGACAACGCGACCATTTAAGCAATAAAGACATTGCTGCGGTGAATGCGATGTATCCGTGATTTGTAAAAAAGTAAATGTTCACGCAATGGCGTCACTTAAGAGGCTCGTCGTGAGAGGCGAAATGTTCACGCCTGTTGACCGAACGGGCCTTAATTTGCTGAACGATTACTATTAAAGAGAGCCGTTACAAAATCGATCTCGCAGGTTTATCGCTCAGGCTGCGTTGTTTTGTTTAGCGGGTTGCGGGAGCGCCACTTTTCAGGTTGTTTTACGGGGTAAAAAGCACAAGGATGTGCTTTTTAGCGATTTTGAGCGGGAAGCGAATAATCGCGTGCCCCGTAAAACAGCCTGAAAAGTGGATCAAGCGGACGCTGCCGCTAAACAAAACAACGCAGCCTGAGCGATAAACCTTTCTCCGCTCTGGTTTTGTAACGTTTTTGCTATCCTGTCGTCAACAATGGCGCTATCTCGTCCTCATCATCGGAGTGTATATTGCTTGTATTGGCACTTGTTGTTGACGCATCCACCTTCGACGTAGGACTCTGATTATTATCTTTCTCGTCTTTAGCCGCTGGAAAGAACTTACTTTTTGCTTTTTTGAAATCAATACTCTTCACGACAATATACGTCAATGTCAACGCTAAAGCAGCTGGCCAATTGATAGCATATAAAGCGATCAGCACCGCCGAGATGAGCAGCACTTCTGTAAAGCCCAAAGCCAGTGATTTAATTTTTGCATAATATGCTTTTTGACGCGCTTTTTGATATTCGGCTTTGATCGCTTCAGCTTTAGAGCCCTCAGCAACATCCAATGTCACAAAAAATTTGCTTTCATCTAAAGATTTACCAGTGTTCGGATTATCTAGACTTAAATTACGTTCATGACGAGCTCGCGCTACCGCGCCAACCTTACCACAATTAATATACATCGCCACGGCAAAAGCACAGCCAAAAAAGCACAGCGGAGCCGCAAGTGGTGATGCCATAAATGCTAAAAATAACGCAAAGCTTGCTACCAACAATATGGCTGCAGCAACACAAAATATATAGGTAGCACGCGTATCTGAACGGCGACACTCTAAATCTCGCAATCTTAAGCGGGCAAATGAAAGTTGTCCGTCCAGCTCGGCAGCATCTTGTTCAGAAACAGAACCCAATTCTTTTGAAGCACCATCACCAACCACTTCTGTCACACCTATCGGGCTCACCGTCCCCACATCTGATGTTTGATTCGTATCAACATCATGCTCAAGAAGCTCACCATCAACAAATGATTCCATAACACCCATCGGATTCACTGTCGCGTCTTTCGTTACTTTTGATTGCAGAGACGCTTCCAACTCTTCAAGTACGCGCTTTTGTTCTTTGATAGCTAACTCATCTTGACGCCATTGATAACCAAACCAATAAATATCAAACGCCAAAAAGCAGACTAACAAAATTCCGGCAACGGGTGTAGGAATACTAAATACCCAAGCAAAGTTTGTGAGCGCATTAAACATTGACCAAGCAACGTCATTCACCATACGAGGGTATCGTCTACGCCATTCCATATGAAAGCGCTCGACAAAGTTAACGCCTTTTTCCGCTTCCGTTGGGAAGAACGTATGTACCAGTGTCGCAGCAAAATCAAATATCAAACGTCCCAAGAACAACATCACACTGAGGATGTTAAATATGGGAGTAGGAGACATCAATAGATCAGCATCAACAGCAAAAGGAATCGCTTCTAACCAACGCAGTGAGCGTGCAATCGAAACAAGATAGAACCAAGTGTAGCGCAAAAAGGTGATCAACAGACGATAGATATTGAAAAAGCCGAAACCATAAATCGTCCATTCGATAGAATGAAAAGCCATTGATTTTGCTTTTTCTTTTCTTTTGTTAGCTACCGCATCCTTTTGTTCTACTGATGGGGTTGCTGAAACGGCTGGTGGTGCTGATGTTAACTTATAATCTGCTATATATTTGTCAATAATTTTTTGATATTTACGTGTAACATGAATGTCAGGGAATTGTGACTTGTCGTAATCATGATCACTAATGATGGCATCATCCATCAATAAGGTTGCGTAGTCATAATGATAATATCTAATGCGATCTTGTTCGTCTTTTCTCAATTTATCGAACAAGGCTTTATCTTCAATCATAGATGAAAGCAGCGCAAAATCCGCAAGCACAGCGTCACGAACTTGTGATGTGCGAATGTAAAATAATTGGGCGGGGGTCTGCGTACTGCCGTTGTTCTCAGCACTGTCGTTTCTCTCAGCACTGTCTTTGCTTTCAGCGTGAAAAGCACGAATACGCTCGATTGAGCTACTGTAGTAAACTGCGCTTTGACGATTTAGATAGCGTGCATGTACTTGGCGTTGATATCCTTCATAAGCTTCCTTCTTCTTTTCCGCAGAAAAAGTGCCTGCTTTTGTTTGCTGGTTGTATAAGTCAAAAATGTGCCACTTCAGCATAACATCCCCCTAAGTACTGCTAGTTCTACTAGTTCTACTAGTTCTAAAATTATACCATAATTTGAATTTAGAGACAATAATTTGAGCAAAACCGACTGGGATTTGTATCGAATAAAATAAGCTATAATCTAAATATCAGTTTATTTTTAGGCAGGCATAATGAACGCCCCAATCGACCTCATAAAAAATGGTGTATCGACAGCGATTACATCTATTCTAGCTGAGCCAAACGATTTGGCTTTGCGTTTGTCCAAATTGATATTAAGAGAAGAAAAAATAGAAACCTTTATCGTCGATAACAAGCTAATTATGGCAAGTGTTTGCGACGATTTAGAAGAAAATGATATTTATCTGACTTTTCTAAATCAATTACAAAGCGAGCTGGAGAAGACGACGCTGTCAATAGAAGAAAAAGAGGCGTTAAAGAAGATGATTGACTTGACTCAACGATATATGAACGACCAAGATATCATGAGTCAACTAGAAAAAATTAACGAAAATATATCCGAATTGAGCAAAAAAAACTCTGACACGGGACAGGAAATAGAAGAAAATAAAGAGCAAATTAAAAAAGCTTCAAAAGCTAAAACAAATTGGGCAATAAGCGGCGTTTTGTCTTCAACCATCACATTAGCTCTGATTGTCTTGATACTAATGACATTACCACACAGTATTCCAATAGTAGTCATTGGCCTCACAGTCGGTTTAGGTGTAATAGCATGCGCCTCTTGGGCTCGTACTTCTCATTTCTCCACCAGATCGACTGCCCTCTTAAAGGAAAATCAAGATTTGGGGCAAGAAAAAGCAAACAATAATGAAACCTTTCATCAAAATAAAGAAAAAATAAGGCTTATTGCTGATAGCGATAAAGCAACACAAGCGGGGCTTTCGATTGATGCGATTTGCGAGAAAACTCCACTTAATTCAAAAGGCCCAGTTGATCTTATTTCCAAGCAAGTTAATAAATTGAGGACTTGTATCAATCAATTAGATTCTCAAGTGAAAAGTTATCAAGAAGCAATACAGTCAGAATATACAAAGATAACAGAAATCGCGCAGACATCATCGTCAGAGAATGGGAGTTGCATAGAAAACAATCATGATGTCTCCAAAGTTGAGGCGATTGATCGTTCAGGAAAAAATGCTTACGGCGGAATTTAGCGCTTATTTCCCAATACAAAAACTTGAAAAAATATGTCCAAGTAAATCGTCCGAAGTAAACTCACCCGTAATTTCACACAACGTTTGGTGTGCTAGACGCAAATCCTCGGCCAAAAGCTCTCCTGCACGGTGTGACGTCAGCTGTGATTGACCGGTTAACAGTAATGTCTGCGCTTTATCTAAGGCTTGCAAATGGCGGCGACGTGCAAGAAATTGCCCTTCTGTTGTTTGATAACCTACTAAGTTTTTCAACACCATTTTGAGCGCATCTAAACCTTGGCCGGTTTTGGCGGATAAGGATACGTGTGGCGCAACATCCGAATACGATGACGATTGAGTAGCGATATTCGCGCCTTTATCCGCCTTATTCCTGACGATCACAATCGGAACTGTCTCACTGAGGGTAGCTTTGAGTTGTGCTAGATAGGTTTCCTCTGTGTTTTCAATACTGCCGTCGAAAACCAACAGCACGGCATCGGCTTGCTTAGCCGCATGCCATGCACGCTTGATGCCTTCGCGCTCAATCACGTCCTCAGTCTCGCGCAAACCCGCTGTATCAATCACATGCAAAGGCAGGTCATCAATCAAAATATGTTCGCGCATCACATCACGTGTGGTACCCGGAATGTCCGTAACAATCGCCACATCTCTTTGTGCCAAATAGTTAATGAGCGTCGATTTGCCGGCATTAGGCGGGCCAACGATGACAACCGATAGCCCTTCACGCATCATCACGCCTTGGCTTGCGGCCGCACGAATATCATAGAGGTGTTGAATTAAGGTTTGTAATGTAGCAGCAATGTGTCCATCGCTTAAAAAATCAATTTCTTCTTCAGGAAAATCCATCGCCGCTTCAACGTACATACGAAGCTTAATCAGCGCTTCATTGAAAGTAGCAATCCGCGTTGAAAACTCGCCCTGCAAAGAGCGCATGGCCATTCGTGCGGCTGTGACGGAATGTGCATGGATTAAATCAGCGATTGCCTCGGCTTGCGTTAAATCCATCTTATCATTTAAAAAAGCGCGCTCACTGAACTCCCCAGGCCGTGCGACCCGTGCGCCGCGACTCACAATATCTTGAATTAATTGATCTAAGACAACGGGTGAGCCATGACCTTGAAACTCAATCACGTCTTCACCCGTAAAAGAATGCGGGGCATTAAAGTACAGGACCAATCCCTGATCAAGGATTTGCTGTTGTTGATTATAAAAATAGGCGTATTGTGCGTGTCTTGGCGTTAAGGTTTTTCGAGCGGTCACATCGAGACCAATCTGATACGCATCTGGCCCTGAGACACGCACCACACCGACGCCACCATACCCCGGCGGCGTCGCAACGGCAACAATGGTTTCCACTTATTTGGCAGCAGCCAAACGTGGCGCCGGCTTATCACCGAACTTACGGGTGATATACCACTGTTGCAAAATAGACAAACTGTTATTCACCGTCCAGTACAACACCAATCCAGCGGGGAAGTTCATAAACAACAAGGTAAAAGCCACGGGTAAAAACATCATGATTTTCGCTTGCATGGGATCCGGCGGAGCAGGGTTCAATTTTTGTTGAATCAACATCGTGACGCCCATGATAATCGGTAGAACATGATATGGGTCAGCTGCGGATAAATCCGTGATCCAAAAAATAAACGGCGCTTGGCGTAATTGCACACTTTCAACCAAAACCCAATATAAGGCGATGAATACCGGGATTTGCACCAAAATGGGTAAGCATCCACCCAATGGATTGATTTTTTCTTGACGATAAAGCTCCATCGTCGCTTGGCTCATTTTGGCTTTATCATCACCATAACGTTCACGCAGCGCTTGCAGTTTAGGCTGCAATCTTCGCATCCCAGCCATGGATTTATAGCTCTTAGCAGACAGTTGGAAAAAAGCGAGCTTAATCAATACCGTTACCAAAACAATCGCCCAACCCCAATTACCCACAAAGGTATAGATAGTTTTTAACAAAGAAAACAACAATTGAGAAATAAACCATAACCAACCATAATCAACGGTTAAATCTAATCCGGGCGCGATGGCTTTTAACACGTCGGTGAGCTCCGGCCCTAAATAAAGACGCGTATTCACGGTTTTTTCTGTTTGTGGTGCAACCACAATGGCAGGGCTAACATAGCCAATGGTGTAATCATTATTGACATAACGGGTATAGTACCGGTTATTTTCTTGTACTGGTGGTATCCATGCGGTTAAAAAGTAGTGTTGTTGCATCGCAATCCAGCCACCATTGGCATCCACATCCAGGTTGGATTTGGTCATATCTTTAAAAGACAGTTTTTTATAACGATGCTGTCCAGGCACGGAGTAAGACGCTCCGGTGAACGAACCCATATGGAAAACACTGCTTTTATCTTCTGTTGGCGAGCCTCTTAGCAATTGTGTATTGAGATACCCTTGCCAAGCGGTGTCGGTTTGGTTAGCTATCTTGTATTGCATATCAATAGCGTAACTGCCACGCTTAAAGGTGAATATCTTTTGGATTTTTAAACCTTGACTGGTTTGCCCAGACAAAGTCACCACGAGCTCATCTGCTGTAGGCGCTAAGTTATACTCTGTTTCGTCCGCAGTTAATGGTGCATCTAAGGTTTGTGTGGTTTGATTATTGACGACAAACAGACTGCTGTTGGCCACATATTGGCGGCCCGGGATGTCTTGCAACAAGGCAAACGATTTATTTTTATTTTCACTGCTTTGTGGATATTGTCTTAAGTCAGCATTAACAATATCACCTTGCTGTAAATCGATATCTAAATTCAACACATCGGTATTTACCCGAACGCGCTTGGCCGCGGTAGCAGAGCTTGAATCAGCACTTTGAGTCGGTGTCGCGGTAGACTCTTGGTCAGTGGCTCTGACCATTGAGGGCAGCATCGCCGCCTCTTGCGCAGGTGCTTCATTGGCAACATGGGTTTGCTGCGAAACAGGGGGGTAATCTTTTTGCCATTCTGTCCACAACGAAAAAATGACGAAAGCCAAAGCACCATAAAGCACTACACGTCGGATATCCATTAATTTTCTCTCAATAAAAATCTAAATTCACGGTACAGGATCGACACCACCTTTAGCCAAGGGTTGACAACGCATCAATCGCTTCAAAATCAACCAGACACCCTTTCCTAAACGATGTGTTTTCAACGCTTCTAAAGCATAAGCCGAACAACTGGGATGAAAACGACAGCACGGTGAAAGAGATGGCTTGAGAAAACATTGATAAAAGCGAATGAGCGCAGCCAGCGCTCTTTTTAAACCGCGTGCATACCATGCTTCTGCCATAACTTACTCCACGCTTGCCTTAACTGTTGAGTTAACGCGGTGTTTTCGGTTTTGAGAACATCTGATTTTGCCAGCACCACCATATCCACTGCTGGCAAACAATCTGTTGTACGAAACGCTTCGCGCAGAAGTCGCTTTACGCGATTTCTATCATGCGCTTTGGCTATCACACGCTTAGATAACGCCAGTCCCAATCTGGCATGGCCAAGACTGTTATCACGGTACAATACAATAAAGCACGGTGTCACCCATTTGCGCGCATCTTGAAAAACGTGCGCATAATCAGTTTTTGTTAGCAACCGACGTGATTTGTCAAAATGATGGTTCACTTAGGCTGTCAATTGTTTCCGGCCTTTTGCACGTCTACGCTTCAGAACCAAACGGCCACCACGCGTTGCCATACGAGCACGAAAGCCATGATCACGCTTACGTTTTAAATTACTGGGTTGGAATGTACGTTTCATGTTAAACCTATCATCGATTTTTGTAAGGCAGCCATGATAAAAAATTTTCCGCCCGCTGTCAATTTTATAACAGTGACATCTGAACGCTTTAGGCCGACTATTTCAGAGAAAAATCATATCTCAAGCTTCGTGTTTGCAACCTGTGTGGCTAAGTTATCTTCCTCATCACCCACTGACTCTAGGTTTAATGTACAAAACGAGCCAAAAAATCCATGTGCTAATACCGCTTTAAATGAAGGTCGTAATTCTGGTGTATTAGCCCAACAAGAGCGTATCAAACGCTGAGCTTCATCCTCCAAAGGGATTTCTGGCATACGATCGCTATATATCAAATCGGCAGGCCCATCGACACCATAAGCGAACGGCGCACGAAGACCAGAAAAAACAGCACGATACACACGCTGGATGTGTATCGATGCTAGCTCGGCACGAAGCTCCTCTTCTGATAAGGTGCTCCCATGTGTATTTTGAAATTCACGTTCTTCTAAGAAAGTACCTGAAAAAACTTGGACACCCTTCAGCAACTCATAAGCAACACAACCGTATCCGTATACATCACCCGCCATTGAGCCTTCTCGCTTAGTTAGCATTTCCGGTGACAAATATTCTGCTGATCCTCGCAATCTATCAAATACTCGTTTTGTTTCATTGAGCTCTAATTTAAACGACAAACCAAAATCAGCCACTTTAACTTTTATATCTCGCCTATTACGCCAACCACCCAAAAGAATATTTTCTGGTTTGACATCATTAAAAACGATTCTTCTCTTGTGTAAATAATCAAATGCCGATGCAACACCATGGAGTATATATTTCCGATCATCACTTGATAAATTATAAGTCTGAGGATAATTGAATACGTTACCTAAATCATGATCATCTAAAAACTCCATACCCAGCACTTTTTTTTCTTTGGCATCGACACGAAAACCAACAATATTGGGGTGCGACAACTCTTTGAGTATATCAATTTCGTTACTCAACTGTTGCTCACCTTCTGGTGTTATCGGTATTTTAACGGCTATCTTTTCTCCACGCCACGTCAGAGTAAATACATGATTTCTACTCGAAAAGAGGTATTCATCTATAGGGGTTTTGTTTTTTAGGGCTTTCTCAAATGGTTCTACAGAATCTTGCATTATCAACCTTTTGTTCAAAAATTTGTGAAAATCAGAAGCCCAAATATAACACCAAAAAAACAAATTGTCACATTAAAGCGCAGTTAAAAAGGCATTTTCTTGCATAAACTTTGAAAAAAGGCATGAGTAGCTCTATTTTAATAAACTAAAGCTTAAATTTAACCAATTCAGTCGGATTGATAGCTGTATAAAGTGAGGCAAACAGTCTCTAATCTGATAAGCATGGACCTTTTCTACACCGCGATCGGAGCCTTAATCGCCGCATGAGATTGATAATCCACAATCTCAAAATCCTCATACTGATAATCAAAAAGAGAGGCGCGATGACATTTGATGTTTAATTGTGGTGGTGATAGTGGCTCTCGTTGTAGCTGTAATTGCGCTTGCTCTAGGTGGTTTAAATACAAATGACAATCACCCCCCGTCCAAATAAACTCACCCACTTGTAAATCACATTGTTGCGCAATCATATGTGTTAACAACGCGTAAGAGGCAATATTAAACGGTACACCCAAAAACACATCGGCTGAGCGCTGGTATAATTGACACGATAAACGACCATTCGCAACATAAAATTGAAACAAGGCATGGCAAGGTGCTAATGCCATTTTATCCAATTCTGCGACATTCCATGAGCACACAATCAACCGTCTAGAATCAGGATCTTGCTGAATACGTTGAACCACATCACTCAGCTGATCAATCTGTCCGCCATTGGGCGTTGGCCAACTGCGCCATTGCTTACCATAAACGGGACCTAAGTCACCATTGTGATCAGCCCATTCATCCCAAATCGTCACGCCATTGGCATTTAAATAAGCGATATTCGTATCACCACGCAGAAACCAAATGAGCTCATGAATAATACTGCGTAAATGTAGTTTTTTTGTGGTTAACAAAGGAAAAGAATCGGCCAAATTAAAGCGCATTTGATAACCAAAAACAGAGCGCGTGCCAACACCGGTGCGGTCGTTCTTGGTTTCACCGTGCGCTAAGATATGTGACAACAATTGCAAATAAGTTTTCATGCTTTTCTCCGCGCCCAAACATAGAGCATCAATCCGACTAAACACATTAAGATGGACAGCACTTGCCCCATCGTCAGCCAACCAAAGGCAACAAAGCCCAATTCTACATCAGGTTGTCTAAAAAACTCCACAATAAAACGGCATAAAGCGTATCCGACTAAAAACACTGCTGATACAGTGCCGTTGGGACGTGGACGTCTGGCATACCACCACACAAAGGCAAACAGCAATCCGCCTTCTAACCCCATTTCATACAGTTGCGAAGGATGTCTGGGGAAATTATCCGCGCGGGGGAAAACCATCGCCCATGGTACATCGCTAACGCGCCCCCACAGCTCACCATTAATAAAGTTACCCAAGCGCCCTAAACCCAAGCCTAATGGCGCTAAAGGAACTAAAAAATCCGTCACCTGCCAGAAAGGACGTCTTACGCGTTTAGCAAATAAGTACATAGCGATAATAACCCCTAATAATCCGCCATGAAACGACATGCCGCCTTCCCAAATACGAAACACACGAAGCGGATCAACCAATACACTCAGCGGATCGTAAATCAAAATATAACCAACGCGCCCGCCAATAATGACGCCCAAAGCAGCATAAAACAACACATCACCAATATCTTCCGCCGTCCAGCCTAAGTGATAATGTCGAGTACGCCATTTAGCAAGCCACCACGCACCTAAAAAACCCAATAAATACATCATGCCATACCAATGCACTTCTACCGGACCCAGTGCAACAATCACTGGATCAAATGATGGATAAGTTATCATGCTTGTACTTTCCCCATGCGAATTAAGTCACCTAAGCCTTGCTCTTCTAAGGCGCGTTGTAAATACAAACGAATCTCGGTTGGATGCTCTAACTCCAACACATCGGCCAATACTTTTCGTGCAAAGGCCAGTGAAAAATGACGAATCACCCATTTCACACGTGGCAAACTGGATGAGTTCATACTCAATGTATCAAAACCCATCGCCATTAACAAAATCACAGCCAAAGGATCACTCGCCATTTCACCACAAACACTGACCTTTACTCCCGCCGCATGACCACCCTCAACAATACGTATTAAGGTACGCAACATCGCGGGATGCAAAGAGTCGTAAAGCCCAGCAACACGGGCATTGTTACGATCCACCGCTAACAAATATTGTGTTAAATCATTGGTTCCCACCGATAAAAAATCCACACGCTTTGCCAACTCGCGGGCCTGACAAGCGGCTGCCGGTACTTCGATCATCACGCCTAAGGCCGGCTTCTCAATCACGCATCCTTCTTCAAGTAACTCACTATAAGCTTGATGAATCAAATAAAGCGCTTCGTCCACTTCGCTCAGCGTGGTTACCATCGGTAACATAATCCGCAAATTATTTAACTCTTCATTGGCACGCATCATGGCGCGTACCTGCATTAAAAACACATCCGGATGATCAAGTGTGACACGAATACCGCGCCAGCCTAGATAGGGATTGCTTTCTTCAATCGGAAAATAAGGCAAAATCTTGTCACCACCGATATCCAACGTACGCATCGTGACAGAGCGCGGTGCAAATGCTTTTAAAATTTGTTTGTAAATAATATATTGCTCTTCCTCTGAGGGGAATCGATCGCGGCTCATAAACGGGACTTCTGAGCGATATAACCCGACACCCTCCGCACCGACACTCATAGACATACCTGAATCCAGCGCCAATCCGGTATTCACATGTAATGCCACTCGGTGATTGTCGGTGGTTTCCGCTGGTTTTTCACGTAAACTAATCAAGCTTTGATTTAACGCATCTTCTTTTTGAATCAGCTGTTTGTATTCTGCTAAAAGCGTTTTGGAAGGCGAAACAAATACATGGCCATAATAACCATCCACAATCACGGCTCTACGTGACAGTTGATCAAATTTCAAGCCTCGCACGCCCATGATGGTTGGAACCCCCATGGCACGCGCTAAAATAGCAACGTGGGAGCTGTTTGAACCTTTAGCAGACACAACCCCTGCCAACTGCCCCTCTGGGACCTCTGCTAATGCGGCGGCCGTTATTTCGTCGCCAATTAAAATCGTGCGACGTGGGTAATCAATTTCTTCATGTTGAAAGGACTGTAATTCTGCCAATACGCGACGGCCAATATCTCGAAAATCACTGGCACGCTCACGTAAATAATCATCATGCATGTTTTCAAATTGCTGTATATGGCGTTTAATGACCGCAGCCAGTGCGGCTTGCGCGCCTAATTTTTCAGCTCGAATTTCATCGACAACTTCTGAGCCTAAATTTTCCTGCTCTAAAATACGCAAATACACTTCAAACAGCGCGTGCTCATCATCAGCCACACTCGATTTCATGCGACGACTGAGCCGATGCATGTTTTCACGGGTGGCATGCAAGGCGCCTAGAAAAATATCGACTTCGGCTTCAACATCATCGATAAAATGACGTGGTACGGCATCAATATCAGCGGGAGGATAAACCACCACCGCGCTACCAATAGCAACACCAGGGACACTACCAATGCCATTTAAACTAATTTGAGATAGCTCAGTCTTGGCTTCACGAACCTCATGCGAGTCGGTCAACTGTGCCAACTCACCGGTTGCTTCAGCATGCGCAATTAACCCACCCAATTGCGCAGCGAGCGTAATCAAAAAGGCTTCTTCAGCATCATCAAAGCAACGTTTGGTGGTTTGTTGCACCGTCAAAACACCATATAGTTTGCGATGCTGAATAATCGGCACGCCCAAAAAGGCATTCAGGTGATCAGCATTTAACAGTGCGCTGTGATAATAATCTGGGTGTGCCGAGGCATCTTCGACATTAATCGGCTCTTCACGGCGACCGACTAAACCGATAAGTCCAGATTGCAGAGAGATTCTAAATTTAAATTCAGCATCTTTATTGAGGCCATCGGTGGCAATTAAAACATATTCTGATTGTTTGTTGTCAATAAGGTAAACAGAAACGGCTTCTGCATAAATAGCAGAGCGCACGCACTGAACCAAGGTTTTCAGAGCGTCGGTTAAATGTTGTGATGTGGTAACATCTTGTACGATGCGTTTTAATATTTTTAACATCGAATCGCCATATAATCCTCATGGGCTTAACGAGCACGTTGGCGTCGTTTTTTCGTTAAATATTCTAACTCTTTCAACGCTTGAACATACACTTGTTTTTTGAAAAAAATCACTAAATCAGCGGGTTCCTTGTAATCAACCCATCGCCAACTATCAAATTCGGGCGTATCACTTAAATCCAAACGAATCTTTTGTTCGCTTGAGCGTAATTTTAACAAAAACCACTTTTGTTTTTGGCCAATCACCAACGGCTTCGATCCATGTCGCAAATATTGCTTAGGCAGGCGATATTTGAGCCAACGCTTGGTCACACCAAGGATGGTAACATCTTCTTTATCAAGACCAATTTCTTCACGTAACTCACGAAACAAGGCTTCTGTTGGGGTTTCGCCTGGTGCAAGTCCACCTTGAGGAAATTGCCACGCTTCATGGCCTTGTCGTTTACCCCAAAAGACTCGTCCTGATTCATTCATGAGAATGATCCCAACATTCAACCGATAACCGGCGCGATCAACTAGCATGCTATTGCTGCTTTTAAAATAATTAATTAACCTGATTTTTTCATAAATGATCAGGGTTTGGCAAGGTATATACACCTATATGTATAGGCAATCTTATATTGTTTCGTTATAATGATCCGCTGTACGCTCACAGGAGGTATCTGTGTCAACACATATCTGGCAGAAATGTCTGAATCTTCTGCAAGAAGAATATCCCGCCCAACAATTTAACACATGGTTAAGACCTCTACATGCCGAAACAGTTGAGAGCACATTGGTTCTTTTGGCGCCTAACCGCTTTGTGGTTGATTGGGTAAAAAAGCATTTTTATACCCGCATTACTGAAGTGATTCAGCAGCTTTGTCCAGATGACTCAATTAAGTCAGTCAGTATTGAGATCGGTAGTAGGCAAACGCCAGTGATTGAAAAGCCACCTCAAAATGTCATTGCCACAGACACTAAAATAACCAAAGTGAGTAGCAAAAAAAGCGCGAATGATCCTTATCACAACAATTATTTAAACAAAAAATTTATCTTTGACAGCTTCGTGGAAGGAAACTCTAACCAATTAGCAAGGGCCGCTTCGTTACAAGTCGCTGAACGCCCTGGAGATGCATATAACCCGCTTTTTATCTACGGTGGTGTTGGTTTAGGCAAAACACACTTAATGCATGCGATTGGTAATGCTATTCTAAAAAATAATCCGGATGCAAAAGTATTGTATTTACATTCTGAGCGCTTTGTCGCTGATATGGTTAAAGCCTTGCAAACGAACTCTATCAACGAATTTAAACGCTTCTATCGTTCACTCAATGCACTCCTGATCGATGATATTCAGTTTTTTGCAGGTAAAGATCGATCTCAAGAAGAGTTTTTCCATACATTTAATGCGTTACTGGAAGGTCAACAGCAAATTATCTTGACTAGCGATCGTTATCCGAAAGAAATTGAAGGGGTAGAGGAGCGATTGAAGTCACGCTTTGGTTGGGGATTAACAGTTGCCGTCGAGCCACCCGAATTAGAAACGCGTGTTGCGATCTTGGTGAGTAAGGCAGAACAATCCAACATTGAATTACCGTATGAAGTCGCATTTTTCATCGCCAAACGAATTCGTTCTAATGTCAGAGAGTTAGAAGGGGCTTTACGACGCGTCATTGCTAATGCACATTTTACAGGAAAAGCGATTACCATTGAGTTTGTTAACGATGCATTACGAGACTTACTGGCATTACAAGACAAACTGGTCACCATTGAAAACATTCAAAAAACCGTGGCAGAATATTATAAAGTCAAAGTTGCTGACTTGTTATCAAAACGCCGTAGCCGCTCTATTGCTAGACCTCGCCAGATGGCTATGGCATTGGCAAAAGAATTAACCAGCCACAGTCTACCTGAGATTGGTGATCATTTTGGTGGACGGGATCACACCACCGTTATCCATGCATGTCGTAAAGTGAAAGAGTTGTTATCCGAAGGTGGTGATTTTGCTGAAGACTATAAAAACTTAATGCGAACTTTGTCCTCATAGGAGCTCACCATGTCAACAAAAGGAATTTGTTGGAAAAATACAATATTCGCATCGTTGATTGTTCTGCTGTTCTGTTTATTTTCCGCATTTGCACACGCAACAGCAGATCAATCAACACCATCCACGGCTCCCAAAAGACCGATTAGAATATTGACCTTAGACTCAGGTGGAATCCACGGTATTGTCTCAACATACTCGCTGATGTATTTGGAAAAAAAATCGGGTAAACCAATTACAGAATTATTTGATCTGATCGTTTGTGTTTCTACTGGCGCGATTCAAGCCACCATGCTAACCGAGCCTAATGCCAATCACCAACCACGTTATTCAGCAGCCCAAGTTCTTAACTACTACGACCATTCGATTCCAACACTGTTGCGTTCATCATGGTGGTGGCGTATTTCCAGCGCCCAAGGCTTCCTGAAACCACAATTAAATTCAGAAGAAATCTATCAAACCATTCAAAAACAAACGCAACACTTAAAATTAAGCGACTTAATGAATCATGTCATTATTTTAACCTACGATTTAAAACAGGCTAGGCCGCTTAAATTGGATAATCTGCAGGCGCAGCAAAACCCTGCTAAGAATTTCATGTTAGCTGACATCATCTACAGTGCTATCACAACACCCAGCAAAATTGCACCGAGGCCAATCAACAATCTCACTCAAAATAAAAAATACATGCTGATTGATGGCGCGATTATCAACAATGATCCGGCTACGGTTGCTTTACTCATGGCAGCCGATTTATATCCTGACAACCCTAAATACATGCTCTCCCTCGGTAATGGAAAAAGTACCCCTCTTCTTAATTTTGATAAAATAGAAAATTGGGGGCTACTGGCCTGGGCACGTCCTTTGGCAGATATTTTATTTAACACCAGAAACAACACCACACAAAAAATATTGGATATTTTATACCGCCATCATTTCTCGCAATTAAATCATTATCTTCGCATCGATCCGACACTAAATTATGCCGTAGATAGCTCGTTTACAGGAACTGAAAAAGAGATTCGCATTTTGAATCAAATTGGGCAAAAAACGGCGCAACAATATCAGCCACAATTAGATTTTTTCACACTCCCCGCCTCAGAAATGTTAGCCCAGGCATCGTTGGCGAAGGCGGTAAAATAATGCTTTGATTTTACGCGACCAATGATAGTATCTTGGTTTTGATGATGTTCAATATCACCCCGATATGAGAAAGGAACACTCTAAATATGTCCGATTTTTTTATAATGCAAAGAACATTGATGCAACCGACCTGTGCGTTACTCATAGCCGCAGCCACTTTCTTTTGCACACAATCCATTGCTGGCACAATGGGCCCTACGGAGACACCCAAAGATTGGGCATGGGTGGGTGCTATCAGTGCCGGGCCTGTTTGGGAAAATGCCGGGCAAACACAAACGTTTTATTTGGCGCCTAATATTATAAAAACGTATGCCGCATTAAATACAACGCACGTATTAGCAGATGGTGAAATATTCTTAGGCGTGCAAAAACAATTACCAAAAAGGCTACAAGCACAACTGGGTTTAGCCGTATCAACAGCGAGCAATGCGAAACTATCCGGCTATATTTGGGACGATGCGGACTCCACATTTAATAATTACAATTACAGCTATGAAATTGAGCATACTCATATTGCCGCCAAGGCGAAGCTCTTAATTGACCGTGGTCATTGGTTTATTCCTTGGCTCAGTGGTAGCTTAGGTGTTGGGTTTAACCGTTCGCGTAATTTTCAAAGCACTCCGTTAATTTCTGAAGCCGTAGCCATACCGAATTTCGCATCGCATAACGAAACAAGTTTTGTCTATACCCTGGGTGCCGGTATACAAAGGATTTTCAATCAACATTGGCAGGTTGGTGCTGGTTATGAATTTGCTGACTGGGGGCAAAATCAGTTAAGCCGTGCATCAGGACAAACATTAAATACGGGCTTAAGTTTAAATCATCTTTATACCAATGGTGTTCTTTTTAATGTAACTTATGTCGTATAAGGATATACCTTGCGCACATGAGTTTGTTCATCCAAGCAATCTGTCGTGATCAACAACACGTTATCCACAAATTCTGTGGAAAAGTCTGTGGGAAAACCCTTAGATACTATGTAGAAAACGCCAACAAGCTTCAAGATAGACGTAAGTAATCACGCAATGGCGCCAACTTAAGGAAAAAATGCCGTCACTGCGAGCCCCGCGACGCAATCCAGAATACAGAGCGAGGGCTGCTCAAATCCAGTCGTTCTCCGTAATTCAAGCATTCTCTCTAAACAATTGAAGATATAGGACTTACGCAAAACAACGATCTTTTCGTTGGATTTTATTTTTAATTCGCTCATTTAGTCATCTAAACGCCCTCATTAAAAATACAATCCGCCTCGACCTCGTTGTTTTTCGTCAGTCCTGAGATAGATATTTTTGCCCTAAAATAATACAATTTGATTATTATAAAATAAAAGGTATAATTTTGCTCTGTGAGACATAAAAACGAGCCTTGCTTTCCAATGCATCCACATGATACAAGCAAGAAACACAAGCTAATCTTGGAGCTTAATGATGAATATCGGTGATAAAATACCTGCTTTGCCTTTTCAAGCGACAGAAGGAACCAAGGGTAATTTAGCTGATTATGCTGGTCAATGGTTGGTTTTATATTTTTATCCTAAGGACTCGACCCCAGGCTGCACATTAGAAAGCCAAGATTTTCGTGATCATGCGCCATCATTTACCAGCGCCGGCGCAACCATTATCGGTATTTCACGAGACAGTGTGACATCACATGAACGCTTCAAAGCCAACCATTGCTTACCTTTTTTATTAATCAGTGATTGTGATGAAACGATTTGCCAGGCTTTTGGCGTCATGAAAATGAAATCTATGTATGGTAAACAAGTCCGAGGGATAGAGCGCAGTACTTTTTTGATTGACCCTACAGGCACCATTCGTCATATCTGGCGTGGTGTCAAAGTACCCGAACATGTTAAAGCCGTTCTGTCTATTTTACAAACCATATAGGGTGACAGCATGTTTACATACGAAGATAGCATCCTGATACTTGAACAACTAGAAAAAAAAGAGCCCGCTCACGATCATGCATTCTTGAGATCTGTTTTGGAGAAAATGGTACAAGAAAAAAATCTCCAGATTGAGACGATTCAAGAGCTCAGTGACTTCATGTACAGTTTTCCAGAAGAAAAAGACATTAATCTACTAAGCCGTTATTTTATGTACCAAAAAAGAATTCGCGATCAATTTTCGTCCATTGACGTATTTATAGCGTTTTGTCGACCCGATCCCGAGCGTTTATCCAAAGTCAATTTTTTATTCTTAAATAAATTGCTGTACGTTAAAACAAAAGAACTGATCCATAACCAAAAAGATGTGCGTAAGTATGTTTCTTTATTATCGACTACTATGGATCGAAAAGGCATTTTTACTTTTTTCAACAAACTACAGACCGATTTGATTCATCATTTATTTGAGCCTTTTCATTTATCAAGTACGCACGCACGCATCGAAGACGATGAAGAAGAAATAATTGTGCGGAATTATGATATGATACGCGCTAAAGTCCGGTATGTATTTGAGCTAAATCTTGATCCATTAACTGAACTCATAAAAGACCTCTTTTACGAATGGGCACAACAAGACCCTCATAATAAAGCGCTTAATAAAAAAATACGCGAATGTCTCCACCACCTAGCACGCTATCTGCGTTACCAAGAGCAAACAACTCAACAATACAATCAATTTTCAGACTATTCTTTCCCCCCACTAAATCAAAGCGATCAAGCGCTGTTGGTTGATGTCGATGGAACGATGATAGCAATTTCAGAAGAGAGTAATCGCTCTTTTAAGCCATTGGTTTTCAATAACGCGTTGATAAAAACATTAAAAAACAAGGGGCTCCCTGTATTCTTATTCACGGATGTACCGTGTACATTCGTTGTGGTTTGGCAACGCCTCAAAATTATAGAATATCTAAAACAACAAGGTGTCGCTGTTATCGGCGTTTTGACACCAGGAGACCTGATAGCAGACATACCGATTAGGGACATAGAGCCAATAGATCTCACACAAGATGATCATTTAT
>CAZBNB010000013.1:54062-65154 GCA_964493245.1 uncultured Legionellaceae bacterium | reverse complement strand
GCCAATGTCATAGCACACCCACATGTCGTTGGTGTGACTTTAACTGGCAGTGAAACAGCGGGAGCAATCGTGGCTGCAAATGCAGCTGCACATTTGAAAAAAACAGTCTTGGAGTTAGGCGGCAACGATGCTTATTTGGTATTAGCCGATGCGGATCTGAAACAAGCAGCTGAAGTGATTGCTATGTCACGCTTAAGTAACACGGGACAAACTTGTATTGCAGCCAAACGAGTGATTGTAGCTAAAGAGATTGAACAGCCTTTTTTAAAGCATCTTTTAACTTTAACAGCCGATTATGTGATAGGCGATCCGCTGGATCCGAAAACCAAAATAGGTCCTATGGCAAGAAAAGACTTGCGAGAAGAATTACATCGTCAAGTGATAGCCAGTGTGGCTAAAGGGGCTAAATTGAATTTAGGTGGTACGATGCCCACAACACAAGGCTTTTATTATCCTGTCACCGTCTTAACGAATGTCAAGCCAGGTATGCCCGCATTTGATGACGAATTATTTGGGCCTGTTTTGACTATTATCACCGCGGAAGATGAAAAACATGCAATAACACTCGCCAATCAGTCACGTTTTGGGTTAGGATCAGCCGTTTTTACACGAGATATTAAACGAGGACAAGCGATTGCTATGCACGAAATACAAGCAGGATCTTGCGCTGTGAATGGCATGGTTAGCTCTGATCCCCGTTTACCATTTGGTGGTATTAAGCACTCTGGTTATGGGCGCGAATTATCTAGAGAGGGTTTTCTGGAATTTATGAACATCAAAACGGTGAGTATTCATGCTTCATGACCCAAAAGTCGAGCGACTCATTAAAATTCTTTCTCAAGAACAAACGTTGACCTGCTATGAAGGCGATACTGTCTATCGAACCTATCTGATTTCTACCGGTAAAAATGGTATGGGTGAGCAAATGGGGAGCGAACGAACGCCTCGCGGCTGGCACGCTATTCACCGTGTTATTGGTCAAGAAAATGATATTAACAGCGTATTTGTTGGTCGACAGTGGACTCATGAAATCTATACGCCAGAGTTAGCTGCTGAGCATCCTAACCGTGATTGGATTTTAACCCGAATTTTACAGTTAGAAGGGTTAGAGCCAGGTAAAAATCAAGGTGGAGAAGTCGATAGTCTAAGTCGTTATATTTACATTCATGGCACGCCCGATAAAGTGGCTTTAGGTGTACCGGGATCACGAGGATGTGTTCGTATGCGTAATGCTGATATAATCGAGCTTGCGGATTGGGTTTATGCAGGTTTAAAAGTACATATTGTGTAGAGTGATGCGTGGAGCAAATCAATGTCTCATATAGTTGAAGATGAAAAGAAAGCAATTCTTGATGCGGTTGTTCGGAGAGTCCAAGCTAAAACAGATGAACAACAAAATCAGCTATGTTCAGAGTTTATAAGACAATTTTTTGGCACAATGTCTCTGGATGATTTAAAAGAATGGTCGGTTGATGATTTGTACGGTGCCGCAATTAATTTTTGGAACTTAATAGAGCACCGCAATCCTGGCGAAACCAAAATTCGCATCTACAACCCCAATGATGAAGAGCATGGTTGGCAAACAACACATACGGTTGTCGAGGTGATTTGTAGCGACATGTCTTTTTTAGTTGACTCGTTACGCATCGTGATTAATCGTTTGGGCTTGGCATTGCACCTGGTTGTCCATATGGGTGGTATTCGTTTGATGCGAGACAGCAATAACGATGTCAGCAAAATTCTACCACGGCAAGGCGAACCTGTTGAAAATATGATTGTGGAAGCGCCTATTTTATTGGAAATTGATCGGCGTACCGATCCAGCCGTATTAAATACACTTTTAGAACAATTTCATCTAGCTCTGAATGAAAATCGCGCTGTTGTCGATGATTGGTTAAAAATGCGTGATTTAGTTCGAGAGGTCAGCCATGAGCTTGACCACTTACCGGCCAAATCTGATCCGCATGAAGTTGATGAAACTAAAGCGTTTTTACGTTGGATTGAAGATCATCATTTTACTTTTTTAGGTGTGCGTGATTATGAGTTAGTGCACAAGGCAAATGAAGTGGTTTTAAAAGCAATTACCGGGACTGGTTATGGTATTTTGCGTGAAGAAATCAGCCCTAAAAAAGATTTTAATATTTCTTTTATGACGCCAGAAGCGCGCGCACTCACATTGTCACCGCAAATTCTAGTGGTTTCTAAAACCAATAAATTATCTAATGTACATCGTGATACCTATACTGATTACATCGGAATTAAACGGTTCAACACCAAGGGTGAGGTGATTGGTGAGCGCCGCATTCTGGGTTTGTATACGTCAGCAGCTTACAACACCAACCCTAAGCATATTCCTTTTTTACGTCATAAAGTTGCGGCTATTTTAGAAAACTCAAATTTAAAACCGAGAAGTCATGCTGGTCGCGTGTTGTTAAATATTATTGAAACATTGCCTAGAGATGATTTAATTCAAGCGACTGAGGAAGAATTGCTTGATATTTCAATGGGTATTTTTTACATGCAAGAGCGACGGCGTATTCGTATGTTTTGCCGTATGGATGTTTACCATCGTTTTATTTCTTGTTTGGTTTATGTGCCTAAAGATTTATTTAATACCGAATTACGCCGTGACATGCAGGCTATTTTATTTGAAAGCTTTAATGCCACCGAAATTTCTTTTACAACGTTGTTTACCGAATCTGTGTTGGCACGTATTCATTTTATGATTCGTATTGATCCCAAGCAACCGGTCGATTTTGATTATGCTCAAATTGAAAAGAAACTGATAGAGGTAGGGCGCTCCTGGGCTGAAGACTTACAAAGCTTGTTATATAACGCGTATGGTGAAGAGCGTGCGAGTTATTTACATGCCCGTTACGGAAATGTTTTCCCACCTGTCTATCGAGCCAGCTTTAGCCCGCGTACAGCCGTGACGGATATTAAACACATAGAAGAGCTGTCTTATGAAAACTCGCTGTGTATGAACTTTTATCGCCCTCTGGATGAGTTTTCAGAAAGCTTTCGTCTGAAAATATATCAAAACGACATTACATTACCGTTGTCAGATGTGCTGCCTATTGTTGAAAATTTAGGTTTGCGAGCTATCAGTGAGCGTCCTTATGTTTTGAAGTTTGAAAATGGCCAAGTAACCTGGATTAATGATTTTTCTTTGCATTACACGCGTAATGAAGAAATTAATATCGAAAACATTAAAGAATTATTTCAAAATGCTTTTTCACGCGTCTGGTTTGGTGATGCAGAAAATGATGGTTTTAATCAATTGGTTCTAGCCGCACAAATCACTTGTCGCCAAGTCTCTGTGCTGCGTGCTTATGCCAAGTATTTTAAACAAAGTGGTTTTACTTTCAGCCAAGATTACATCGAAGCAACATTAAGTAACCATGCACATATTGCAAGGAAACTGGTTCATTTATTTGAGTTGCGTTTTGATCCCGCTAACACAGCTCCGAAAGAAACAGAGGTCGTCGCGCTATCTGAACAAATTTTGGCAGATTTAGATGATGTATCGAATTTAGACGAAGATAAAATTATTCGCCAATATATGCAGTGTATTCAAGCAACGTTGCGAACCAATTATTATCAACTAGACGCCTCAGGCAAGCAAAAAACCTATATTTCACTGAAACTAAACAGTAAATTGATTCCTGGTGTGCCGAAACCACATCCAATGTATGAGATTTTTGTTTATTCGCCACATTTTGAAGCCGTTCATCTTCGTTGTAGTAAAGTTGCGCGTGGTGGTTTGCGTTGGTCAGATCGTAAAGAGGATTTTCGCACAGAAATTCTAGGTCTCATGAAAGCGCAGCAAGTTAAAAACTCGGTGATTGTACCCAATGGTGCGAAAGGGGGCTTTGTCGTCAAACAAGTTTATGGACCGAATGTTTCACGCGAAGAAATTTTAGCCGAAGGCGTGAGCTGCTATAAACAATTTATTCGTGGGTTACTCGATATTACAGACAATTATGTGACTGGTAAATTAGTCAAACCCAGCCATGTGGTTTGTTATGATGAGGATGATCCTTATCTTGTTGTCGCGGCCGATAAAGGTACAGCAACTTTTTCAGATATTGCGAATGAAATTTCACTGGAGTATGGCTTTTGGTTAGGTGATGCTTTCGCATCGGGCGGCTCAATAGGCTATGACCATAAAAAAATGGGTATCACGGCACGTGGGGCCTGGATGTCTGTACACCGCCATTTTTATGAAATGGGTTTAGACATACAATCTAAAGACTTTACGGTGATTGGTATTGGTGATATGGCCGGTGACGTTTTTGGAAATGGCATGCTGCTTTCCAAGCACATTAAATTGCTTGGCGCCTTCAATCATATGCATATTTTTGTCGATCCTACACCCGACCCGGCTGTCAGTTATACTGAGCGTGAACGATTATTTAACCTACCGCGATCCACTTGGGCTGATTATGATAAAAAGCTCATTTCTAAAGGTGGTGGGGTATTCAATCGCCATGCTAAGTCAATCACAGTTAGTCCCGAAATGAAAGCGACTTTTGGTATTAAACAAGCAATGATTGAGCCGAACGAATTGATCCAATGCCTGCTAAAGGCCCGTGTTGATTTGTTATGGAGCGGCGGTATTGGTACCTTTGTCAAAGCGCGCTCAGAAACCAATGCGGATGTGGGCGATCGCTCTAATGATTTGGTACGAATCAATGGTAAACAATTGCGCTGTAAGTCCGTGGTTGAAGGCGGGAATTTAGGTTTAACACAGTTGGGACGTGTTGAATATGCATTGAATGGTGGTTTGATTTATACCGACTTTATTGATAACTCTGCAGGTGTGAGTTGCTCGGATAAAGAAGTCAATATTAAAATTTTACTTAATAGTATTGTCGCTGCCGGTGATCTGACCTTTAAACAACGCAATGTGTTGTTGAGTGAAATGACCGATGAGGTAGCAGGCATTGTATTGCGAGAAAACTATCTACAAACACGTTCTATTAATTTATCGGTATATCAAGCCTATCGAACAGTCGAATTACACAGCCGTTACATTTCTGATTTACAACGTAAAGGAAAAATAGATCGTCAATTAGAGTTTCTTCCCGATGATAAAACGTTATTAGAGCGTAAATCTCAAGAAAAAGGCTTGTGTAGTTCTGAAATTGCCGTTTTGCTTTGTTACAGTAAAATATTATTAAAAGAGGCTATATTAGCGTCAGATGTACCAGAAGATCGCTATCTTAAAGAATTCTTAATGAGCGTTTTTCCGAAACCCTTGCAAGATCGTTTTGCAAAACAAATGCAGCACCATCCATTGAAGCGTGAAATTATCGCGACAAAAGTGAGTAATATCATTGTAAACGAAATGGGATTTGGGTTTGTTTACCGCATGCAAGATGAAACAGGCGCTTCGATACCCGCCATTGTTCGTGCTTATATGGCCGCTCGCGCTATTATGCAAATGGATGATATGTGGTTAAGAATTGAAGCACTGGATAATCAAATTGATGCGAAAGAGCAAATGAATATCATGATTATCTATGTAAGGCTACTGCGTCGCTTAGCTAGATGGTTGCTGCGTTTAGAGCGTGGCCAGCTTGATATCAGTGCGACCATTGAAAAATATGTTGCTGATGTCACGGAGCTTCGTCGGGTTGTGCCTTCTTCTCTAGGCGAAGTGTTTCGCTCACGTTACGACGAGCACTATCAAGAGTTCCTGGCGCTGGGTATACCAGAAGACTTAGCATTAGAGTTGACCACGACACGCGGTTTATTTTCGGCTTTAGATATCGTCGATATTGCGCATCATGCACACATCGATGTTGAATCGGCAGCACAAGCATACTTTCGTTTAAGTGAGTTTTTAGATTTGGGCTGGATGCGTAATGCAATTATTTCTCATCCAACTGAAAATCATTGGGAATCTTTATCACGAGAAGCCTTGCGTGATGATTTTGATTGGCATTTGCGCCAATTAACGACCAGTATTCTCTGTAGTAAGCCCGAGAAAAAAGATTTTGTGACCCATCTTGATGAGTGGGCGTTAAAACACCAACATCAAATTGACAGATGGAATAACTTACTAAATAACATGAAATCAAGTACGGTCTTTACGTTTACCATGTTTTTTGTCGTGATTCGTGAGTTGTTAGATTTAACACAAGCGACTATCCAAATCATGAAAGCAACTTCAACAATTGACGATGGACAATAGGACTTGATAACATCGCCAGAATAACGAACCTAGGATTTAGAACCATGCAATTTATTGACCTCAAGACACAATCAGACCGCATTGAAAATCGCTTAATGGAGCGATTTAAAACCGTACTAAATCATGGCGCCTATATTTTGGGTCCGGAAGTCAATGCGATAGAGTCGCAATTAGCGGATTATGTCAATGTCAAACATGCGATTACCGTTGCCAGTGGTACGGACGCACTGCTTATTGCTTTGATGGCACTGGATGTTGGCCCAGGAGATGAGGTTATCACAACGCCATTTAGTTTTTTTGCAACGGCCGAAGTGATCGCATTATTAGGGGCAGTCCCTGTTTTTGTTGATATTGATCCAGAAACATACAATATCGATGCAATGGCGATTGAAGCTGCGATTAGCGCGAAAACCAAAGCGATTTTACCGGTAAGCTTATATGGGCAGTGTGCGGATTTAAATGCAATTAATGCCGTTGCCGCGCGTTATAAAATCGCTGTTATCGAAGATGCGGCTCAGAGCTTTGGTGCACAGCATTTTGGTAAGCGTTCTTGTGGATTAACCACCATTGCTTGTACAAGTTTCTTCCCAACGAAACCGTTAGGTTGTTATGGTGATGGCGGCGCTTGTTTTACCAATGACGATCAATTAGCAGAAAAAATACGTGAAATTCGTGTTCATGGCCAATCTAAACGTTATTATCATACCCGTTTAGGAATAACCGGCCGATTTGACACAATTCAAGCTGCTTTTTTATTAGAAAAAATGGCTATTTTCCCAGAAGAAATTGAGTTAAGACAGCAAGTTGCTAAACGATATGCTGATTGGTTACCTGCATATATTCAAGCACCCGTGGTCAAAGCAGAAAATCTCAGTGTTTTTGCACAATACACGATTCAGGTTGATAATCGTGAAAACGTACAACAACAATTGCAGGCATTGGGCATTCCCACCGCAGTGCATTATCCTGTTGGACTTCATCAGCAACCGATTATTAAAGAGCTATATCCCAAACAGTCTTCTTTTCCTAAAACAGAATATGTTGCACAACGCGTTATGAGTTTACCCATGCATCCGTATTTATCAGCCGCTGATCAACAACGTATTTGTCAATCGTTAGAAAAAGTTATGACTGAAGTGTGTGTTGAGGCATAAAAGCGATCATGTGTTACTTATTTATCATCGTGCTTTTGCTGACTTGGGCGCTTACTTGGTGTATGCGCCGTTATGCTTTAGCAAAACAACTGCTGGATATCCCCAATCACCGCAGTTCTCATGTTGCACCCACGCCACGTGGCGGTGGTGTGGCCTTTGTTCTGGTTTTTTTAGTTAGCATTGTTTGCTTAATAAGTGCACATAAATTGACATGGTCTAGTGAATTTAGCTTAGTGAGTGCTTTATTTTTTACTGCGGCATTGGGCTTTTGGGATGATAAAAAATCATTGTCTGCGCGTTGGCGCCTGCTTGGTCATGTGCTTGTCTCTGCTGTGGTATTACAAAGTGTTGCACCGATACCCGCTATCTCGGTTTTTTATTGGACTGTCCCTTTTGGCTATGGCTTGGCAACGATTGTTTTCTTTTACCTGATATGGATGTTGAATTTATATAACTTCATGGATGGAATCGATGGTTTAGCAGGTTCAGAAGCACTGATGGTTTGCTTAGGGATGGGCGTTATTTATTGGTTAACAGGTTATTACGCCTCCATGATCATCTTGATGATACTGGCAGCAACCATGGGTGGTTTTCTATTTTGGAATTTTCCACCAGCACGTATTTTTATGGGAGATGCAGGTAGCGGGTTTTTAGGACTGATCTTGGCTATATTTTCTTTACAATCCATTCATTTAAATACTAATTTTATTTGGTCATGGCTAATATTGCTGGGCTTTTTTGTTGTAGATGCAACCGTGACGCTACTCATACGAGGAGTCAAGAAAAAAGGCATTTTTCAAGCACATTGCACCCATGCCTATCAAAATGCCGCGCGTTTGTTTTCAAGACATTTACCCGTTACGTTAGGCGTCATGTTGATTAACCTTGTTTGGCTGTTTCCTTTGGCAATATTGGTGGGTTTGGGACATCTCAATGGTTCAATCGGTCTTTTGATTGCTTATTTGCCATTATTCGTGTTAGTTTTGCAGTTTAATGCGGGTAGATAAATCAACGTACGATTTGCAAATTTTCATTTTTAGAACTATACCCATAATCATTCGAATATATACATGAGATGTTTTGGTAGAACATTTTATATCATTAGAAATATCATTTTGGCATCTTTCACGCTCATTTTAATGAGATAAAACCGACTCTTAAGGTTCTGTTAAGAAATTGTCCGTATAATGACTCTAATGTCATAGGTAAAACTATGAATTAACGACGCAGTTACCATGGAAGAGTCATGGAAAAGTGCCGCGTAAGTTCAACAGATGCTATCAGCATCGTTTTAGGGAGATTGAATTATGTTAATTTTAACGCGACGTATCGGCGAAACATTGATTATTGGTGATGATGTTAATATTACCGTGTTAGGTGTAAAAGGTAACCAAGTGCGTTTGGGTATTAATGCCCCCAAAGATGTATCTGTTCATCGCGAAGAAATTTATTTACGTATTCAGCAAGAACGCGAAGGTGTTGATGTTAAAGCAGACACCGATCTAGAAGCGGTTGCTGAGTGATTCGCAAGTAGTTACGCAACGTCAATGATTGAGCGCAGTGAAATAGTATCTCAACTGTGCTCAAGATGATATTGATTATCAGAAGAGTGTGTGCGACAGAAACAAGACAATAGCAGTCGTTCGTTCAATTAGAGGATTGTGTTAGTTTAATTAATCTATACCCATTTCACCTGAAAATCTTGTTTTTTTTGTGCGACTTGATTTTTGTATCTAGGGTATTTTAAAAACGGGAAAGAGCCAACCATATTGTAATTTTTTTAAATGTAATAAGCGAGAAATTACTTTTTTAAAACTAGTCTATAATGTTAACTAAAAGACGGGACAGGGAGAAGGCCATGTTTTTTTCTGTTTTAATATCAAATCAAGATGGTTCTCGCATCCACGTTCATCCTACGTATACCAGTGATGCATATCGATTAATTCGTTATGGTGATATTGAAACACAAAATCAACTTAAAGATACATTTAAACAACTTACATTTAGAGAGCATTTTACTGGCTCTGTGGCTATGCTCATGAATGCTATAAATTTCAGAGGAGCAGATGTTATTGCTGAGTATAATGAAATACTCGCCAAGTATAAACCTTTATTAAACATAACATCACTTCCTGCAGAAGCACTAGAAGATTTTATAAAAAAATCGGTGGAACTAATAGGGGCTCCCTTTGAGAAGTCTGCTGTTGAAGAAAAGTTTAATTTATCCTGTTTTATAACACTTCTTCAAGCTCACCCACAATATTTAGATTTTTACATTTCAAACAAACCAATTTTGGATGAAATATTTGTAATTTGCAATAAAATTAATCCATCGAGTTATGATACTTATACTCTAGTGACTTTATTGCAACAACTAAAAGTACCTTTAATACAATCCATTCATATTAACTCTCATAGTTCAGCTAATACTCAGAGATTGGAAAAAATAGATTTTCCAGAGTCTTTAATTCCAATTGAGTATTTCGAACAACCATATTCTATTTCATCTATATATACTAAAGATAAGGCATATGAAAAAAATACACTATATTTAGGTATTGATAAAGAGAGTGCACAGTTGACTTATGAAGTATGCTCTTCTGCAGATATTCGAAAACTAGTTATAGACAATGAGGTTGTCCCCTTAAGAGTAACTATTAATCAAGGCTCAATCCTTTTAGCTGATTTAGATCTAGACCCTCAACTTGCTGATGAGTATCGAAACAAATTAGAATCAGGAAAGACAAAATTCTTGATTCAGTCTTTATCAAAAATATTGAAAATCACCGAAGAAAAAGGCCACACATCTCATGGAGATGTTTTGGCAGATTCAAATCCTGTTGGTGAACGGTGGACTCCTCGTGTATTTAAAATCACGCCTAAAATAGAAATCAATGAAATTGAATTGTTTATTAAAAAAGCTGAATGGATTCGTAAAACTTTCCCGGAAAACTACAAAAGTAAATACCATGAATTTAAAACACAAATAACCAATTGCGACTTATCTGAAGCTGAATTTAAAAAAATCATTAAAAAAGAATCCAAAGATTTTTCAGGTATGAAAAAAGGGTTTTTAAATCTGAAATTTTAAAGAAATGTCTATAAAGGATATTCACGCCATAATAAACGCAGTGTCATGCCTTTTTTACGCACCTCTCGATGGATCCATTCCATATCAGGCAATACACGTTGTTTAATCTCCGAATCAACAGGCAAGAACAATTTGTTACATAGAATTTGCTCTGTCATATTGTCTGGCAATGACCAATTAACATCTGCCTGGCGTGCACGTGCAATGTAATCTGCTACGGTTGAAACACTAATCGATAACTGCAATGAAGTGCATAACGCAACCTCAATACTTCGCTGATTTTACGCATAGATAATTTTCTCACAATTGGACTCTCTTTTAACTAACTGCAAGAGAGCATTGTAGAAAATATAGCCTTCGTGAGTTTGGTTGGTCGTTCGAATGTGCCGTTTCGGGTGTTCGAATGGGACCGTCCCGTTTTCGGTGCTAGAATTAGACGAATACGCAATCAGAGTCCATTGATTGATCTGATGCAAAACACCTAGCGTGAAATTTTACGCGAAACTCTGTATTATTTTAATATGAAGTGATATATAATCATCCAAATTAATTGGATATTTCAAATCACCATACCGAAGATGATTTTAGCTCTCAAAACCATGCGAGAGATTCATCGCATCATTCTAGTCAGTCGCTCACTGCATGGTG
>CAZBNB010000013.1:0-53962 GCA_964493245.1 uncultured Legionellaceae bacterium | reverse complement strand
GCTATGACGTGATGAAAAATACATGGCCCAGTGAAGACATCGCTTCAGAAGCCTGGGGGCCGGCATACGAGACGACCATGTGTAGTACTGTGGTTGACTTAAGTCAAAAAACCATGCGAGAGATTCATCGCATCATTCTAGTCAGTCGCTCACTGCATGGTGCTGCAGGAACACTAGGCGTGGGGGACTTAACGCTTAAGATGCATCTTGCTAAAACAACATATACAACCGAATCTGGCGAAATCAAGCCCCTGAGCTATGACGTGATGAAAAATACATGGCCCAGTGAAGACATCGCTTCAGAAGCCTGTGGACCTGTCTATGAGCAAGCAATCAATAATAAAACTTCTAAAAAAAGAAAATACTCTTCTTCGTTTTTTTCTAGTAACGAGACCGATACTAATGAAATAAGCACTCGCGCCATACCAAGTTCACAGCGTATTACAATATCCAATGACAACGAACTCACTCTTTATTTAATGGATTTGCTGGAAGATGATCTCTCTTTGTGTAACACCCTCAATTAAAATCTATCAATTTTTTAAGACAGTCATTTTTGCCAAAATGACTGAACTCGAATAATGGTTTTTTGTTAATTAAATACACATATTCGGACATCTGAAGCATTAATGATGCAGAATGTATGGTTTAATTCAAAAAAGTCAGACCGGAGGTCTGGTAATGTAGGAAAAACCACTGTTTTTTCCAAAATCTACTCTTTTTGTAGGGGATAGGATAAACGAACTTAACAAAGTGAGTTTTTTGCTGGCAAATGCATTCATTGTCAGAAAGAGAGGCGTCAATCGTTGCCCCTGTATGATTTTAGATGGTTACGTATTGGATAGTAAGTGTTCACTCCGCAAGAGGGAACACTTACTTCCTATAAGCATCCATATGATACGCACATGGCTTCACCCGAAGCCACATAGTGCATTTTGCCTTGATTATCACAAACTTGTAATTGCCCTGTCTCCGTAATACCCGAAGCGATGCCTTCAATGTAGTGCGTGTTGGACAAAGCAACACGAACCATTTGTCCTGATAACCAGTCTACCTTTTCCCAAATAGGTATAAGCGGCTTAAGGCCATGCTTTAAGTACTGTTTTAAAAAACGATCTAAATGAGTAAAGAGGGTGCCAATGATTAAATTGCGGCACCACCCTTGATTGGTTATATCATGTAGCGAGCACCAAGGGCGCTCGATTTGACTGTCTGTATCTGCTAATTGACTTTGTATGTTGATATTTAAACCAACCCCTATCACGACTAAAGGTTGCCCATCTGTATCCGTCATGGACTCTAACAAAATGCCACCCAGTTTTTTTTCATGCCAATATAGATCATTAGGCCATTTGATTTGAATGTGTTGGGAAATAGATAATGACTCGAATGTTGCAACAATCGCTAAAGCGGTAACGATGCTCATCGGTGGCAATTGATTGAGTGAGCAAGGTATTTTCCACCGTATGGAGCAATATATATTCCCCTTTGGTGGTGAATACCATTGCCTTCCCAAACGCCCACGACCTTGTGTCTGTGTATTCGCGCAGCAAATATCAATGCCATGTTGATAGGGTCGCTTTTTTAAGTAATCGTTGGTTGAATCAATCGATTCGAAGATGTGGATGTGAAGCGCCTCTTTGGGATCATGGGGTATGCAATGAGTGCGAATTAAGTCTGCGCTAATATTATCCATGATAGTGATTCGGCTCTAGACGCATATAGCGAATGGTTTCAATACAAGGCTGATAACATACCGCCGCTGCACACCCGATTTGAGGCATAAAAGAGGTCATGTGCCACCAAGTATGATGATGTTTATCTTCAATGAGCATTTTTGTAACCGGTAGATGGCCTACAGTAAAGGTCTGTGTCGGGTAAGAAAGACCCAGCCCGCACGCTTTAATAAAAGCTTCTTTCTGTGCCCATATATTAAAAAAAGACAACGCTTGCAAATGAAAAGGAACTTGTTGAAATAATTGATTTTCTTGTGGTGAAAACAACTGCTCACCAATCCCAATGTAAGAGCGCCCAGAAAAAAACTCCAAATCAATGCCAACGGCATGATTTTGACCAATTGCCAACAAGGCCCATTCTTCTGAATGGCTGAGGTTAAATGTCAGGTGAGGATAATCTAAAAGAAACGGCTTGCCATATTTATTTTCATCAAAAATTAATTTTTCAGGTGAGGTTTCCGGTAAGTAGTGTGCTAAGATCAAGCGCAACGTGGCTCTGGCAACAGTAAAACGTCGTCTATGGCGTTCGAAATAATAACGATCGGCGCGTAATGCTTCTGTTTGATTCAGCAATGCTCGGTCTTCTGGCCACAAATCGTGTAGAGGATATTGCCAAATATCAACACGACGTGAATCAAGCTCACAACGGACGGTTTCGTCAAGACGTTGAAACTTCAGAGGGAGCGGTAGCAGCGCTGGTTGATATCGTTGAAACAAGTGCAAAATGGTCATCTTTTTTGATTTATTTGCGCAATTATGCTACTTTTTAGGGTCTTGCACAATGAGGATGGTTGAATGAGTTTACAGTTTTTAGATTTTGAACAGCCAATCGAAGAATTAAATCAAAAAATTCAAGCATTACGAATGGTTGACAGCGATACAGAAGTCAATTTAGGCGAAGAAATTCGGCGCTTAGAGGAAAAATCTGCGGAGTTAACGACACATATTTTTTCTAAATTAGAGCCTTGGCAAGTTGCCCAGATGGCACGGCATCCGTTGCGACCACAAACCACGGATTATATTGAGCAATTGTTTACTGATTTTCATGAGTTACATGGCGATAGACACAGTTCCTCAGCACCGGCTATTATTGGTGGATTAGCGCGTTTTAATGATGAGCCTGTTATTGTCCTTGGTCATCAAAAAGGTAAGCGTACAAAAGAAAAAGTATATCGCAACTTTGGTATGGCTAGACCGGAGGAGTATCGTAAGGCGCTGCGGTTGATGAAAATGGCAGAAAAATTTCAATTACCCATTTTTACTTTTATTGATACAGCTGGGGCATATCCTGGGATTGGCGCTGAAGAGCGCAATCAATCAGAAGCGATTGCCAGAAACTTGTTAGAAATGTCACAGTTAAAAACGCCTGTTATTTGTGTTGTAACTGGTGAAGCTGGTTCTGGTGGTGCTTTAGCTATTGGTGTAGGCGATCGCGTGATTATGTTGCAATATGCGATTTATTCAGTGATTTCACCAGAGGGTTGTGCATCTATTCTTTGGAAAGACGCGAGTAAAGCCAGTGAAGCCGCGAGTGCAATGGGTATAACTGCTAGTAAAATATTAGAAAATGGCTTAATTGATTTGGTCATTAAAGAGCCCTTAGGCGGCGCGCATCGTGATGTTGTTGCGATGGCTGCGAACTTAAAAACCACACTTACGCAGCAGTTAAGAGAGCTCAAAGCATTATCGACAAAAGAGCTACTAGAGCGTCGATATAAAAAATTAATGGCTATGGGTGCTTGTGATTAGTGCATGGCATGAAAAGCTAGCACAATATCAAACCCTCTATGTTGGTTTTAGCGGTGGTTTAGACTCTACAGTATTGTTGCATCAACTGCGACAATACCCTGATTTGGCAGCTAAATTGGTTGCCATTCATGTGAATCATGGTTTAAGTGTGAATGCCACAAATTGGCAATCACACTGTGAAAAAATATGTCAGGAATGGCAAATATCTTTCAAAACAGTCGCTGTACATCTTGACGACACACACAATATTGAACAGCAAGCGCGTGATGCACGGTACCAAGTTTTTAAATCCCATGTGGGTGTTGCGGATGCGCTACTGTTGGCCCATCACCGTGATGATCAAGCTGAAACGGTGTTATTACAATTGTGTCGTGGTACTGGAGTCTATGGTTTAGCTGCAATGCCTGCAATTCGTTCCTTTGCTGACGGGGTGTTAATTCGCCCTTTATTAGAATGTGATCGCGATGCGCTGTATCAGTATGCAAGTACGCACGCTTTTACGTGGATTGAAGATGAAAGCAACCAAGACACACGTTTTTCACGAAATTATATTCGCCATGAAGTCATGCCTGTTTTACGTAAACGCTGGCCCAAAGTTGTTCAAAATATTTCTGATTGCGCCAAGATATGCCAATTGTCCAGAAAAAATTTAGAGTTTTTGGCCGATATGGATTTGAAAAAAGCGCAACAGGATGCTAACACGCTGGATCTGTCAGCGCTTTGTTTAGAAGATACCGCCCGTGTTTTGAATGTGTTGTATGTTTGGTTACAGCGGCAGTCAGTGCCTATACCGAATGCAACTCATTTAGATCGCCTTCTTAATGAAGTCATTTTGGCGCGTGAAGATGCAGAACCTATGTTAACTTGGCAAAATGTGTGTATTCGACGATATCGAAATAAGCTTTATCTTGAAAAGTCGTCTATATGTATTAAGGACGTATCTGCTGCAAAAGAGGATGGGAAAGAAATAACCCTGTGGAAAAAATTTCCGGAGCCTATAGCATGGTATGGTGGTACACGCCTTATTGCTGTCGCAGCTGAACAGGGTATTGTTGTTCCCAAAAACGCTTGTATTGAAATCCGTACGCGGCAGGGTGGAGAGCGTTTTCGTTTGCATGGACAAAATAAAAGTTTAAAAAAATTGTTTCAAACTTGGGGAGTACCGCCTTGGAAGCGAAACCACATCCCGCTGATTTATGTAAATAACCAATTAAAAGTGATCGTTGGTTATGCGCAAGCAGATGATACGGATTTCATAAAAAAAGTGGAACGATTCACGATAAATTATGACCTTCATGCACTAACATGAAGAAAAATGCTCTTATGGCGATCTAAAGATACTTAACTATTAGGGTCTGTTGACAATCATAGGTGACATAACCAAAAAACAGGATAATTTTGGGCTTGGGTTCGTTAAATAAGCTGGCTATTCGCCTCACTCAAGTTAAAATTTGCATAAAATTATCTTGATTTTTGACTAGTGCCCCAAATGTCAACAGATCTAGAAAAATGGAAAAAAAATGTCTCAACCATTAATCAATATTACACGCAAACAAGCGCTGTGTTTTGCCGTTTTTTTAGTGCTTTATGAATTCTTAACGTATATAGCCAATGATCTCATTATGCCTGGCATGTTACAAGTTGTGCATGGTTTTCATGCGCCAGAAAGAAATGTAGCAGCCTCCTTAATGCTATATGTCCTAGGTGGTGCAAGCCTACAAGTTATTTTAGGACCTATTTCAGATCATCTTGGTCGGCGACCGGTTATGTTGTTTGGTGCGGTATGGTTCTTTTTATTTACCACAATGATTGCTTTTGCAACAAATATGCACCAATTTTTAGTAATGCGCTTTTTTGAGGGCATGGGTTTATGTTTTATTGCTGTTATTGGCTACGCGGTTTTACAAGAAATTTTTTCTGAAATGGATGCAGTGCGTTTAGTGGCTTTAATGACCAATGTCTCTGTATCAGCCCCCTTACTGGGACCATTGGTTGGTGCCTTTTTGATTGACCATGTCAGTTGGCAAGCTATTTTTTTGGGTATCGCGGCTTTATCATTAATTGCTTTATGGGGCATATGGGTTTATATGCCCGAATCAGTTGGGCAAATTAAAAAAGATGGTGAGGAAATTAAACGTGTTAAATTCTCCTTAAAATCCATGTGCTCAAATTATTTTCAATTATTTAAAAATGCCCCCTTTATTTTAGGCTCGGTGTCTTTAGGGTTACTCGGTGTTGTTTGTCTTGCTTGGATAGGCTTATCGCCGCTTATTTTAGTTAATAATGCCAAACTCACCTTAATTCAATATGGGTTATGGCAAGTACCAATATTTGGTGCTTTTATTTTGGCAAACGTTGCCTTAATAAAATTAACGCATGTCTTATCATTACGTCTGTTGATTCAGCTGGGTGCTTTATTTGGATTAATCGGATTGGTAGCGGTTGGTTTATTGCCGCTCTATTTTGGAGAAGACTACATTTGGCTGGTTCCTGGGATCATCACTTATTTTTTCGGTTATGGCCTTTTTGCTTCACCCATGGTGCGATATCTCTTATTTATTACACCGGTTAGCAAGGGCACAGCGTCCGCGCTGTTTAGCATGATTTTTATGAGTGTACAGGGGTTGGGCATTGAAATAGCCAATAAAATTTATGCAACAACACACAGTAATTTTTATTTTGGTTTGTATGCTATCTTTACAGGTGTCGCCATGTTAGCCGTCTTTTTTCCGACGATGTGGTTAAGACGTAAAGATGATAAACGAAAAGTAAATGTTCACATCAGCTGATCGAGCAGGCGTCAGTATTTACCATTTACCTTTATCGTGCATGAAAAGAATACGGTGCGAATGAATTGACATTAAAATGCCAAAACTAGCAAGAAAAGTTAGCATGGCTGAACCGCCATAACTGACTAATGGCAATGGAATACCGACTACCGGCAAAATACCCATCACCATACCCATGTTGACAAAAGCAGAGAGGAAAAAAGTCATTCCTAGACTACCAGCTAGCAATCTGGTGTAGGTTGTTTCAGCGTTTTCTGCGATTCGTAAACAGCGTAAACTAATTAAAGCGATAAGTATAATAATGGCTATGCCGCCTAAAAACCCAAACTCCTCACCATTCACTGCGAAAATAAAATCAGTCGCATGCTCAGGTAAAAAATTTAAATGAGACTGACTGCCAACCAGCCAGCCTTTGCCAAAAGCCCCACCTGAGCCAATCGCGATCTTAGATTGGATAATATGATAACCAGCGCCTAACGGATCGGCCTCTGGATCCAATAAGGTAAAAATACGTTGCTTTTGGTAATCATGCATAAAATGCCAAACCAAAGGTGCTAATAGACTAACGCCAACAACACCGATTAGCATAATATTTAAAGACAGTCCCGCGATAAAAACGACACTTAAACCAGCAAAAATCACCATGATAGCCGTGCCCAGATCAGGTTGTTTTGCAATCAAAAGGGCGGGAACAAAAATCAACGCGGCAACAGCAATAAAAGAAGAAAATTGAATTGGAGAGGGCTTATTATCCAGATACCATGCTGCCATCATGGGGATCGCTAATTTCATGATTTCAGACGGTTGAAAACGGAATAAGCCTAGATCAAGCCAGCGCTGTGCGCCTTTACCAATTTTCCCCATCACCATCACAGCTAAAAGTAACATTAAACCAATAAGATAAATCCACGGCGTAAATAACTTATATTTGTGTGGTGGAATAAATGCAAAGCACACCATAATACTCAATGCCAAACCTAATCTTAAGCCCTGACGTAGCAGCATCGCTAAATTTTCGTTAGAGGCACTGTATAAGATAACCAAACCAACGCCAATCAGTGCGAGTAATAAACCCAGTAGTGGAAAATCAAAATACAGTGCATGTTTGGTAAATCGATAAACAGGATGGCTTGCGTTTCTATGCATGTTTTTCTTCTGGATAAAGGTTAAAATAAGCGTTTAAAATGGCGCGCGACACTTGTGACGCTGTTGTGTCATTTTCAACCAAAGTTGCAATAGCCACTTGCGGATTTTCTACCGGTGCAAACGCAATAAATAATGAATGATCACGCAAAGTGACAGGAATGTTGACATATTTACGTTTTTCATTCTGGCTTAAACTAAAAACTTGCGCTGTGCCTGTTTTAGCGGCAACAGAGTAGGGTGCATTACGCCCGAAACGATAACCTGTGCCCTCATTATTTGTAATCACAGCATGCATTGCTTCAATCACAGTCGACCAATTTTCATTATTTTTAAGAAGAACAGGATATTCTTCTTTGGGTTTAAACGTCACAATTTTATTGTGATCATAAATCATGCTGCTCATTAAATGCGGGCGATAACGTTGGCCATGTTGGCTCATACTGGCTGTTGCATTCGCTAACTGTAAGGGTGATGCTAACATAAATCCTTGACCGATAGACGTAATAATCGTATCACCAGGATACCACGGTAAGCCTTTTGCTTGCCTTTTCCAGCGTGGGCCGGGAATCAGTCCAGGCGCCTCTTCATTTAAGTCGATATGGCTTAATTGTCCAAAACCAAACTGATATAACATGTCCTCCATGGCTGTAATACCCATTTTGTTGCTAAGCTGATAAAAAAAAGTATCGCAAGACACTGTGATGGCGCGTTTCACATTAAGGACACCATGACCGGTATGTCGCCAACAACGATAAGCATGTTTAACATTAGGTAAATGATACCAGCCTGGATCGTAAACCGATGTTGAGGGTTGAATGTATCCCTTATCGAGACCAGCAAGGGCGACAAAAGGTTTAATCGTTGAAGCAGGGGGATACAAACCGCGAACAGCCCTGTTGTAAAGGGGTCTATCAATTTCATTTGATAAAGTAGCATAATCAGCACTGCTAATGCCATTCACAAATAGATTGGGGTTAAAGCTTGGTGAGCTGGCCATAGCCAAAATATCTCCATCATGAACACTCATGAGAACAACCGCACCACGTTTATCTCGTAAAGCATCATAAGCTGCTTGCTGCAGGCGTGCATCGATTGTTAAATAGAGCTTCGCTCCAGAAATAGGCGCTTGTTTGCTAATGATACGCAATGTCCTACCATTGACATCGGTTTCAATTTGTTGGTAACCAACCATTCCATGTAATTGGTCTTCATAAAACTTTTCAATACCTGATTTGCCAATAAAATTGGTGGAGCGATAATTAACAGCATCAACACTTTGTAATTCTTGTGTATTAATCCGCCCAACATACCCCAAAAGATGTGCGCTGATTTCTCCTAATGGATAATAACGCATAAATACTGCTTTTATATTGACACCAGGAAATTGATATTGATTGCTCGCAAAAATAGCCACTTCTTCTTGACTCAATTTCAGCTTCAAGGGAATAGGATCGTATGCATGATGTTGTTGTTTGGCGCGATTAAAATTTTCGATATCGGTGTTATTAATACTCGGCAGTAAAGATTTAAGTTGCTTAAGTGTGTCTGCAAGATTTTTGACACGCTCAGGAATAATTTCAAGTACGTATACAGGAATATTATCTGCTAAAACAACACCATTTTTATCATAAATAATGCCACGAGAGGGCGCAATCGGAATGATGCTCATTTGATTTTTCAATGATAACGTTGCATAGCGTTTATATTGAGAAAATTGCAAATAAGCCAAGCGTAGAATGAGTAGAAAAGACAGTATAATCAAAAAAGCCGCTAAAATACCCAATCGAAAGTAATGTATTCGAGAGGTATGTTGGTTTAGCGGTATGGACTTATTGGTTTGAAACATTGTCGTGTTGTTCGTTTTCTTGCCACAAACCCTCCAGATTATAAAAGGCTCGAGAATCTGGCTGCATAATATGCACTACAAAATCACCAAAGTCGACCAATACCCATTCAGATGCTTCTAATCCGGATAGATGCAAGGCAGGCAAGCCACTTGATTTCATGATGGGCATAACATGTTCTGCAATGGCTTTGACATGGCGAGAGGCACGGCCACTACAAATAATCATATAATCGGTTATGGTCGTTTGTTGCTGAACGTCAATCACAACGATATCAACGGCTTTAATTTCTTCTAATGCTTTGATTAACTTAGATAAAGATTTATTCTGTTCAAACATATTAGGGCTATTGGATGGAAAATAAACTCAAATTGTAACAGAAGTTTCTATTACTGTGCACTTTTCTTTTTGATTTTGCAGAGGATAGGTTTTTTAATGTCGTAAATATTTAATGGTATGTTTGAGCATTTTGGTCTTAACTGGTGAGTCAAACAAATCATTGCTTGTTATGGCCACGGTAGCGGTTGGTTGTTTTCTCACAATACGTGTGGCTGGTTGGGCTTGCTTGGCTTTTTGAATACGATGTAAAGCTGGTAAAGGGTAGTGTTGATTTGCTGTGCGTTTTTGTAAGCTTTGGCGTTTTGTAGCAGGACATGGTTTTGACATTAATCCCAGCAAACACAACTCTAATAATAGCTCGCATTGCTCTTGATAGCTTATTTGATAAAAAAAACAATTGAGTGCGCGTAGATTATCTAAATCAATTTGCAAGACATTCGGTGTAATGAATGGCTGAAAAGAGCCCATATGGGATGCTGAAATTGCCTTAGGTGATAATTTCATCGACACCAATTTGTTAGTAACAAACGTTAAACTGCCTGTTTGATTATTGATTGCACTGGCTTCATACTCAAGTGCATTAAATAATGTCTTTTCAAGACAAGTAAATAATGTTGGTGTTTCAATTTCATGACTAAGCCAAGTTAGAAAGTCATTAGGACTCATTTCTGATCGTATAGAATAGGCTGACTGTAAAAATTTAACGATCATGTTTTTCGATGCCTCTGATGGCAGATTGATTTGTTGACTCATTATTTGCAGCCATCGAACTAAAGAAGATAAAAAAGCTTGTTGGTTGCTATGCGTGCGAATACCACATTCACGAAAATAGGCTTTGAATGTTTGTCCGTTTAAAAAATTGGCTAGTATCGGTGATTGTGTTATTTGATTTTGCAATGTATCGAGGATGTCTTGGTTGATTTGAGATTGTTGTGTGTAAACAATATCAAAAAACGCATTTGGTGCACGTGTAGAGACCAGTGCAAGCAACATCATAACTTGTATATCAGCTAATAATGAGCGATTTGAATCATGAGCAACATGATAATGTGTTTGTAAAGACAAATCTTCAAATAAGCAGTATAGCTCGATTAAATCCATATTGCGGATCTCACCAGGCAAGCTGGTGCTGATTAAAAAGATACGATTCGCTAATAAATCGATTAATTTTGAAATATCTGATTTATCTGAGATAGATAGCAAAGATTTCATCCATTTAGCAGTGTCTTCGGTATTATGCTGTTTGGCCTGAGTATCATTATGCGTGTATTCGCCATGATAAAAATAAAGCATCATCGAGATAATCGTCGTGAGAAAATCTTTTTCAGCACCTGCATGATGATACATGGCAACTTGATTCATGATTTGAATCGTGGTTTTTAAATAGCCAACTTTATTCAAAGGCGCATTTAAATATTCGGTTGAAGCCATTAAGCCTTGTAAAAAATCATGTGTGTGTTGATTCATTAAAAAATATTGCAATGAATCAAGCGTATTATGAGGCAACGCATGCTGCTGATTGAGTGCCGCTATGACAACGTTAATATCAGATGCTTTCAACGATACTTTAAGCTGTATACATTTGGTAATAATTTTTTCCAATCCACAAGCATTACGCAGACACAGTTCTTCCAAGAAACGGACTGTTTTTTCGTCCAATTTACCTGAAATATAATCCGTTAGCCGGATTATTTGATCATGTGTATTCTTACTCGACCTCATGTCAAGGTAAGATGCGATTGTTTTCATATATCACCTATCTGTCTAATACTGAAAAATTAGTCTATTTTTTGAGATAGTCAAGGTAAAGTAGGTGATATTTAAAATAAAAATAAAAAAGGGTTGTGTTTGAATGAGTTGAGGTTGAAAGTGATGGAGCCTTTTATTTATAAAAGGCGCGCGTAAATAATACTTCCACCCCATATTTTATGCGTTAATTTATCTGCAATTTTTTGAAAAGTAGACTCAAGTATAGAAACCGATCTTTCCGTAAAATCAGTTAATAACGACTCTTTTTGATGATGGAGCTGTTCTAAAAATTCAAGATACCATTGTGTATATTGCGTTTGTAGATCAACAACCTCTATGATTTCCCACCCAGCCTCAAACAACCATTGAGGCAATTTTTCAAGTGAAATAGGGTTCATGGGTGAAAACAAAGCATCTGTTAAAACGTTATTATCTTGCTGTAAAACAGTGTAATCGGAAATAGCAAGAATCGCATTTTTTTCTGCTATTTTGGTAAATTTAAATAAACACGCTTTTTGTGATAATTCAGGCAAAATGTAATACACATTAAAAAGATAAAGAAGATGATATTTTTTATTGAGTTGGTGAATATGGTTAATATCCCATACAGTAAAATCAATGTCGCTGTATGTCGTATTGGCGTAATGAACGACTTCTTTATCCAGATCAATGCCAGAAATGGATTGAATCTGTGGATATTTTTTTTGAATATAATGAGCAGTCCCACCGCGCCAACAGCCGATATCTAATATTTTAGTTGATTGCAGATTTTGATAGGGGATTAGGTGAGACAAAAATGTATCTATTAAGCACTCTCCGCCTGGGTGTGCATAATCACCTTGGCGTATTCGTGCGGCAATCACTCTTGGATTATCGTTTTTCATATAATATAAGTAATCACTTAAAACGATCGTAAATGTCAAAAGACTCGAGTACTCTTTTCTTCTTGGAAAGAGTACTCGGTTCTGTGCACCTAACCATTTTTCATTAAATATTTAATCATGCCGTTTATTAACAAGCACAAAACGGTGACAAAAAGTAAAATATACAATAAGCCGGTGAAAGCTGTTGCATAGTGCGCTTTCAAGAAAATAATAGAATGCTCGCCCGTTGGAATCGCGGTTAATGAAGCTAATTTTCCGGATAAATAAGCCCCAAGCCCTAAAGAAACAAAGAAAATCCCCATCATCGTACTGACTTTTTTACGACAAGCAAGAATCGTTACGGCAGATAACCCAACCGGCGAAAGAAGCAACTCTGCCAATGAAATCACTAAATAAGCCGGAATCAAATAGATAGGTGATAGCAATCCAGCTGGGAAGCTAAAGTGGCAAATGGTGGTAATCAATGCATAGGCAATAGTCATAGAGCCGACAGCAATCAGAAACTTATTGCCTGTTCTTATGGCATGCTGTGTCGGTGTAATAGAAGAGATTCGATTTTTTGACAGAATTAACCCTAAAACAATCATACCAATACTTTGGATGCCAACATAATAAGGTGGTGGAAACTGAAAACCAAATACAGTAGGCCTGACAACGCGTGCGATAAATAAAGTCAGCGACAAAAACATTTGGAAATAAAATGCCCAGAAAAACACGGAAATAATACACAATAGCCCCAGCACAATGGTTTGTCTGGCTTGCTGACGGTCCTCGTGACGAATGGTATATACAAAGTAAGAAACAGAAGAAATAACCACTAGAAAAAACATACCATCTGCTAATTTTGGGTAGTTTAAGATATAAAAAGCAACAATCCAGAGTAAAAAAACCAAAACACCGGCCAAACCAATTTTGTAAAATTCAAATTGATAGTTGTGGTAATCTTTAATTTTGTAATAGTAGATGCCATGTACAAAAACACATGCGGCAACGATCATACCCGCAGCGGCACTCATAAAAGCAGTGGACCAACCATATAATTCATTTAAATAACTGGGGATAGTCGTACCGAAAATGATTCCGGTTGTTAAACCAATATAAAAAATAGTAAAACCATTTTCTCGATTAGGGGAGTTTTCTGGATATTCGTTACCAAGTAAAGATGAAATATTCGGTTTAAGAAGCCCTGTACCTACAGAAATGCCGGCCAATGTTAAACACAGATGTATATCCGAAGCAACGAAACTAATGGATAAATAACTAAAAAATAGGCAGACCGTACCCGCAAGAATAGCTCTTTTTTGACCAATCAATTGATCGGCAATCCAGCCGCCAACAACGGGAGATAAGTAAGTCAGTGCTGTGAATGAACCAACCAGTGCATAAACGCGCTTGTCAGGCCAGTGAAAGTACAAAGCCAGATACAAAGCAAGCAACGTCTGTACGACGTAAAAGCCATATCGCTCCCACATTTCTGTGGCAAAAAAAGTTCTTAATGAGCGTGGATGATGAGTGTTTTTTTTATGCACAAGCAACCTAGGTTAGTTTTATCCTTTAGATTTATGACGCGAGTCACACCATTTTTTGGTTCTTTTATTGGACACTTATTTCGATTATTATAAATCGATTATAAAATCAAAACAATATTAGGGCGTGTCATCAATTAGTATTTTCGACCTAAAACCGAGCTAATTTGCGCAAATTTTAGTTCGAATTCGTTAAATAGGGCTCGCTATTCGCCTCATTCAAACTAAAATTTGCGCTAAATTATCTCAATTTTCGCCTCGAAAAACTAATTGATGACACGCCCTAATGCAGAGCTCATCATGAATCGACGCTTGTTATCTCGCTTTACACAAGATGACGATGTGTTTAAAAAGTGAACTTACTTTGTCTTGATTGCGTTGATCTCATCGCTATCAATCTTTATATTTAACGCTCTTTCTGCCGTAATATGGTTGGGATCGTCCTCTTGGTTATCCTTTGCAAAAGTCTCTAGTGTATCTTTGATCTCAGTTTTTTTATCTGATTTGATGATAGAGGACACATCCTCTTGTTCTTTATCCTTTATGGGATCGCAAAACATAGACTCATCGACTGTGTCGCCATAACTATTCAATGAGGTATTCACAATTCTGGTGGAAAAAGCAACCGGAGCGCTATTGATAGCAACCGGGCTGTCAATAGATGATAATTGATTACAGATTGTGGATGCTTTTGCACAATTATCAGCTTCAATAAAATAACCCGGATCATTGGCTTGCGTTGTCACAATCGGACAAGGGCAAACAGCGTTTTCTTGTCCTTCTAAGGTACATAACACATTGAGACAATTGACGTACTTACTTTTGACATTATTAGAGGTACTGCAAAAAGAGCTGGGATTAAATGCTTTTTTTGCCATAGGCGTTGTGCCAGATGAAGCAAGTAAATAAATAGGAGAATATTCTGAGTATACCTGTCCTTGTGTTGCAGCGAGGCGCTCTGCACAGGAGTTTGTTCCCCAATTTTTCCCGACATAAACAGGGCAGTTGCAAGTTGCTGTGGAACGATCATCTGTGCTTGTAGGGCAATCAGTCGTGATACACAGCGCGTATTTTCCAGTGCATTCAATGATAGCGCCATCTTGTGCATTTGGCTCTTGATCACTTTGAAGAGCAAACAAGTTGAATGAGCATACAACTAATCCAAGCAACACTGTTTTTTTGATATTCAAAGTACACCCCTTGTTATGTATCGGTATTTTCCGTAACTACTGATAAACTTAGCACAGTTAAAACCTTGTTTCTACCTTTGTTAAAATGCTCAGTCCTGATGCTTTGTGATAGGATAATCCTGACAAGTGTACAGGACGGTTTTTTTATTGCATAATAACCACACATCTTTATCATAAAACATATATACCTTGGCGCACATGCGCAAGATATACAATAAGCGCTTATTACGACTAGCCATGATCGATCTACAAAAACGCAAACAAAATAGCGATCCTCTCAAACGGCCTCCTCATTCTTTAGAGGCTGAACAATCTATTATTGGTGGTCTGATGCTTGATAATCAAGCATGGGATAAAGTCGGCGCACTGCTATGTGAGGCCGATTTTTATCGAACAGAACATCGTTTATTGTTTCGTGCGATTCTTCAACTTTCAAACCGCAGCCAACCATTTGACGTGGTGACCTTATTAGATGTCTTAAAAACATCGAATGATCTCGATGATGCTGGCGGCGAAGCATATTTATTTGAGTTGGCTAACAACACCCCAAGTGTTGCCAACGTGATGGCTTATGCCGAAATTGTTCGAGAAAAATCGGTACAACGCCAGCTCATTGCAGTGGCTAATGAAATGGCCGATTTGGCTTATAATCCCGCTGGGCGTGAAGTCGCTGAAATTCTTGATTTTGCTGAGCAAAAAGTTTTTTCTATTGCCGATCAAACAGCCAGAGATGGCGGTCCTGAAAAAATTAAACTGGTCTTAACCCGAGCAGTTGAGCGAATTGATGCACTGTATCATAGCGGCGATCAAATTACGGGATTAGCGACAGGTTTAACTGATTTAGATGAAATGACATCTGGTTTGCAGCGTTCTGACCTCATTATTGTGGCCGGGCGCCCATCAATGGGTAAAACAACGTTAGTCATGAATATTGCTGAGCACGCGGTGATCGGTGGCTCAGAGCCTGTTTTGGTTTTTTCTATGGAAATGCCAGCAGACTCTTTAGCAATGCGGATGATGTCCTCTTTAGGACGGATTGATCAACATCGCATCCGAACCGGAAAGTTAGATGATGATGATTGGCCGCGTGTAACTTCTGCAGTACATATGTTATCCGAAGCACCTTTGTTCGTAGATGATACACCGGCGCTCAGTCCGGCGGAAATGCGTGCTCGTGCTCGGCGCGTGATGAAGGAGCATGGACAATTAGGTCTTATCGTCGTCGATTACTTACAATTAATGAAAGTCCCTGGTTTTAAAGCAGATAACCGTACTGCTGAAATTTCTGAAATTTCGCGAAGTCTGAAATCATTAGCAAAAGAACTCAATACACCGGTTATTGCATTATCACAGTTAAATCGAAGTCTAGAGCAGCGCCAAGACAAACGTCCTGTCATGTCGGATTTACGTGAGTCAGGTGCGATTGAGCAAGACGCGGATTTGATTTGTTTTATTTATCGAGATGAGGTATACAATGAAGACAGCCCTGATAAGGGCTGCGCCGAAATTATTATCGCAAAACAAAGAAATGGCCCGATCGGTAAAGTTCGTGTTGCCTTTTTAGGAAAATATACCCGTTTTGAAGATTTAGCCTTTAGTGGTTATCAAGGTGAGTCTGTTAGGTGATTTTTGGAGTAAATGTATGAAAAAACAAGTGATCGTATTGGTATCTTTATCTATCTTTTTAAGTGCTTGTGGTCCTGTCAATAATGAGGGTGTTGGCACCTTGGCCGGCGGTGTTGTTGGTGGCTTGTTAGGTAGCCGATTTGGCGGTGGCGCAGGTCAAGTTGCCGCTGCAGCAGGTGGCGCACTGGTAGGAGCTTACTTGGGTGGACAAATAGGAAAATATATGGATAAACAAGATCGCATGGAAATGCAGAATGCGCTTGAAACAGCACCCGTTGGCCAATCAGTTAGTTGGAAAAATCCTGATAGTGGCAATCAATATCGTGTGAAGCCAACAAAAACTTATTACGTCAAACAACAGCCTTGTCGTGATTATGTCACTTACGCTACCATTAATGGCAAAGCAGAAACCATTCACGGACGAGCTTGTCGTCAAGCAGATGGAACATGGCGCGTTGCTAACGCCTAGTCGCTTACATACTTGTCATACGGATAAATCACAATGAAAATATTGGTCGCAGTGAAGCGGGTTGTTGATCCTTACGTCAAAATTAGAGTTAAATCAGACGGTTCAGGCGTAGAGACGGTCAATGTTAAAATGGCTATGAATCCCTTCGATGAAATTGCGCTTGAAGAAGCAATTCGCCTGAAAGAAAAAAGCCAAGCACAAGAAATCGTATTGGTTTCGGTTGGCGATACAGTAAACCAAGAAACATTGCGTCATGGTTTGGCTTTAGGCGCAGATAGAGCTATTCTTGTTCAGTCCAATCAATGCGTTTGTAGTCTTGATATTGCTAAAGTTCTTCACGCCCTGGTCTTAAAAGAAACCCCTGATTTGGTATTGATGGGTAAACAATCTATCGATGGTGACAACAATCAAACACCACAAATGCTCGCTGGTTTATTAGATTGGCCTCAGGCAACCTATGCATCATCTGTCACCGTTCAAGATAATCAAAGCATCTCTGTTTGCCGTGAAATCGATACCGGGCTAGAAACCATAGAAATGACTCTTCCTGCTGTTATCAGTGTTGATTTACGCTTAAATACGCCACGTTATGCAAGCTTACCCAATATTATGAAAGCAAAGCAAAAGCCGTTGTCTTTGATATCATTAGAGGAGCTCGGCATCCATTTGAAAGAGCATCAGCGCGTTCTTAATATATCAGCACCAGCTCCACGTAATCGTGGCGAAATACTTCATTCAGTTTCTGAATTAGTAGATAAGCTGCAACATGTTGAAAAAGTTATTTGAGTTTAAGGATAAAGACATGAGCGTATTGATTTTGGTTGAGCACGATAATCAAAAAATGCACGCATCAACACGAAATGTGTTAACCGCGGCATTGCAGTTGCATGATCAAGTAACCATGCTGATTACAGGATATCAGTGTAAACAAGTTGCTGAAGAAGTTGCTTCACTAAAAGGGGTGACGCACGTTTTATTGGCAGATCATCTCGATTATCAAGCACAATTACCTGAAGTTTGCTGCCAGTTAGTCAACCATATTGCCACTGCTTTTTCGCATGTCCTTTGTGCATCCAGTACTTTCGGAAAAAATTTACTACCACGTTGTGCTGCGAAACTGGACGTGGGGCAATTGTCTGATGTGACCCTTATCGTTGATAAAAATACATATGAACATCCCATTTATGCCGGAAATGCGATTGAAACCGTTCGGATACAAGATTCTATCCAGCTGATAACGATTAGAACAACCGCTTTTGATGCCGTTAATGAGACGCAAACTGCATGCCCGATTGAATTAACAGAGTGTACTATTAAGCCCGTTAGATCCCATTTTATTGAGCATAAACAGCATGTTTCTGAGCGTCCAGATTTAAAAAATGCCCGTATTGTTGTTTCCGGCGGGCGGGGACTTCAAAGCGCGGAGCAATTTAAATTAGTCGAATCATTAGCTGATGTTCTGGGGGCTGCAGTGGGGGCATCACGTGCTGCGGTGGATGCTAATTTTGTTGCGAATGATTATCAAGTCGGTCAGACGGGGAAAATTGTTGCGCCCCAGCTTTATATTGCAATTGGAATTTCTGGCGCGGTCCAACACATGGCAGGGATGAAAGACTCAAAAATTATTGTCGCTATTAATAAGGATCCAGACGCGCCTATTTTTCAAATAGCGAGCTATGGTTTGGTTGGTGATTTATTTACAGTGATTCCTGAATTGATTGAAATATTAAAAACAAGAGGTATTGAAAAATGTTAGTCGGTGTACCCAAAGAAATTAAGCCACAAGAATATCGTGTTGGGCTTGTGCCTAGCAGTGTCAGAGATATTATTAAGGCCGGAGCGAGTGTTTTGGTAGAAAAAAACGCTGGAGAAGGCATTAAAATCAGTGATAATGCTTACCGTGATGCAGGCGCTATGATAGTTGATTCAGCTGAAGAGGTCTTTGAGCGTGCTGACTTAATTGTTAAAGTGAAAGAACCTCAACCCATAGAATGTCGACGCCTAAGAGAAGGGCAAACTTTATTTACTTACTTGCACTTAGCCCCAGATCCTCAATTAACAAGATTGCTTAAAGAGTCAGGTGTTACTGCAATTGCTTATGAGACCGTCACACAAGATAAAGGTGGATTGCCGTTACTAACCCCTATGTCAGAAGTAGCTGGGCGCATGTCGATTCAAGCCGGTGCACATTGTATGGAAGCAGCACAAGGTGGAAGCGGTAAATTATTAGGTGGTGTTGCGGGTGTAGAACCAGCAAAAGTTGTCGTACTAGGTGGCGGGGTTGTCGGTACGCAAGCCTTAAATATTGCTGTTGGTATGGGTGCGCATGTGACGGTGCTAGATAAGTCATTGCCACGATTGAGAGAGTTAGATTTTGCTTTCGGCCCACGATTAATTACCCGTTATGCGACTGTTGATGCTTTAGAAGCGTCGATTGCAAGCGCTGACTTAGTTATTGGTGCTGTACTGGTTCCAGGTGCTGCTGCTCCCAAATTAATAACAAGAACAATGATTCAAAATATGCAACCAGGTGCAGTCCTTGTTGACGTAGCGATTGATCAAGGTGGCTGTAGCGAAACCAGTCGTCCCACAACACATTCAGAACCTACTTTTTTAGTTGACGAGGTTGTGCACTATTGTGTAGCAAACATGCCTGGTGCTGTCCCAAGGACATCTACGTTTGCTTTAAATAACGCTACCTTACCATTTATTTTAGACATTGTTATGAAAGGAACTAAGCGGGCCTTGTTAAGTGACCCTCACTTATTGAATGGTTTAAATATTCATCAAGGGAAAGTCACGTACGCAGCCGTCGCACGTGAATTAAATTATGAATATATCTCTGCCATTGATGCACTACAATGAATGATCTGAAGATAAAAGCGGCCCAAGCCGCATTACAGCACATTCCTGATGGCATTACCTTAGGCGTGGGGACTGGCTCAACTGTTAACCTCTTCATAGAACAATTGTTAAAAATACGTTCACGTATTGAGGCTTGTGTTGCCAGTTCAATTGAAACCGAAAAACGGTTGAGCCAAGCGGGATTCGTCGTATTAGATCTCAATGTGGTTGATGAATTAGCTCTTTATATTGATGGTGCTGATGAAGTTAATCATGCAAAGTGCATGCTCAAAGGCGGTGGTGGTGCGTTAACCCGTGAAAAGATTTTAGCATCTGCTGCCAAACAATTTATTGTGATGGTCGATGAGCGTAAATTGGTCGACAGATTAGGTCATTTTCCATTGGCTGTTGAGGTACTGCCCCTTGCGCGCAGTTTTGTGGCAAGAGAACTGGTTAAATTAGGTGGCGATCCCGTTTATCGCCAAGGATTTACCACGGATAACGGTCATATTATTTTAGATGTTTTTAATTTACCACTGGATGATTTATCGTATTGGGAAGATAAAATTAACGTTATTCCTGGTGTTGTTAATAATGGTATTTTTGCAAATCGACCCGCCGATTGGGTTATTGTGGGAAAACCGCAAGGGATTTTTGAGTTTTAGGTTTTACTGTTAACAGTTGCAAACAATGGGCCTCATGCAGAGGCCCATTGTTAACTAAATGTTTTTCTCAGGTATGAATCACGCCATATAGAAAAACAAAAATGTCTTATTCACCCGTTAAGTTATCGCCTGTCGTACTTACAGTTTTGCCAGTTGCTTTTATCACTTCTCCTGTGGCATTACCGGTTGCTTTCAATGTATTATCAACCACATGACCAGTGGCATGCACTGTATCATCAACTGCATCTCCTGTGCCTGTTGCGACTTTACCTGTTGTTTTGGCTGTTTTATGAAAAACTTTTTCAGTTCCATTTACCAGGCTTTTTGTCGCATCCTTAACGCCATGGACTACTTTTTTCCCTGCTTTTTCAAGATCATTGACAACGGTAGATACGGGATCAGCAAACGCAGTATTAGCTCCCAATGTGAAAGCACTCACTAAAAGAGCAGTCATTAATGCAGAACGTTTCATGATTTTCTCCTTATTGTTCATCACTTCTCATTATCGGCTGCTACGCTAAAAACTTAAGTCTCTTTACAAAACGTGCGAAAGCGCCTTTTTCGTCACTCCTGTTCAAAAAAGTCGAACAAGGCGTTTGTTGGTGTTATACTTCGCCCAATTTTCAGGTAACTTAGGTTATTTGATTGTATCCTAGTAAAATATTTTATCACGTTGGAATTTTTTTGATTTCAAATTCGTTTAAAATAGGTTATAATAGAGCAATTTACGCTCACAGTGCTGGAAATAATGTAGATGAAAAAAACGCCGTTTAAATTACTCATTAACGCATATGATACAACTTTTTCTGTCCAAGTTGCGGAGACATCTAAAGAAGTTGATTCATGTTTAGAATTGCGTACACGCTATTTTTCTGACGGTACGCCTTCACTAGATATGGACAAATATGATGATTACTGTTGTCATTTAATGGTCAGCGATAATCTAACAGGTAAAGCTGTTGGGACGTATCGTTTAATGCGATATGATATTGCCGAGAAACATATTGGCTATTATTGCGAAAGCGAGTTTGATCTCGATAATATCAAAAAGCATGGTTTGAAGTTAGTAGAAATGGGGCGTTTGTGTACAGCTGAAGAATATCGCAACAAAAATGTTATCAGTATGCTATGGAATGGTATTTATGAATACTTAGAGCATTACAAGCTCGACTACTTATCTGGATGTGTTTCCACCCAAGCAGATTGTCCTGATGATTTAACATCTAAAATGTATGCTTATGCGAAACATAAAAACAGTGTTGTTTCGCCTGATTTTAGCGTCAAGCCGCTGTCACATTGTATCGACAAAACGTTTGATCCCGACTTTGTTGTCACGGATATGCTGGCGTTAAAAAAAGAGTTACCTAAAGCATTTTTAGGTTATATGGTACTGAATACCAAAGTATGTGGTCCTAGCGCACAAGACGATGTGTTAAATTTAAAAGATTTTTACATTTTAAGTGATGTGAAAGACAGGGAAAAGCATCGTCGCATTCAACGCTTCAAAAATCGAGAGCAATAAAACCATATTTCTCAACAATCTCTAAACACCTTTTAAATATTATGATATTCTTAATAACACTGCGTGCAGTGTATTTTTATTGCAACATCAATACTAACAAAAAAGGAGCTACTTAGTTATGCATGATGGTGGTGTTTTTTATACAATTTTTTTGATTTTTGCCGGAGCAGCTTTTTTTTCCACGCTGGTTTTGTATACAAAACAATCACTTTTAGTCGCCTACATTTTATTGGGCGCTGTTTTAGGCCCATGGGGTTTAAAATGGATCTCTGATTTAGAAATTGTTCAAGATGTTGGTGAAGTCGGTATTGTTTTTCTGCTGTTTTTACTTGGGTTGCATCTGCAACCACAAAATCTCTTACATATGCTTAAAAAAGTGACTTGGATCGCCACCGCGAGTTCTGTTCTTTTTGCTGTGATTGCGTATTTTATTGGTCGATGGTTTGGTTTAGATCATACAGAATCCCTCATTTTAGGGGCGGCCATGATGTTTTCTAGCACCATTATTGGTCTTAAATTATTACCCACGACCATATTACATCATCAACACACAGGTGAAGTCATGATTAGCGTGTTGTTGATGCAGGATTTAATTGCTATTGTCGTTTTGATCTTAATTAATGGTGGTCAAGATGGCAATTTTAGCTGGCATGATCTGGTGATGGTTGGTATTGCTTTGCCAGCATTAATGATTTTTGCTTTTACAGTTGAACGTTATTTGTTGGTTAAATTGTTGGCACGTTTTGATCGTACACAAGAATATGTTTTTCTACTGTCGATTGCTTGGTGCTTGAGTTTGTCAGTACTAGCTGAAAAGCTGGGGTTGTCTCAAGACATTGGTGCTTTTGTAGCCGGTGTTGCACTTGCAGCAAGTCCGATTTCTTTATTTATTGCCGAAAGTTTAAAACCGTTGCGTGATTTTTTTCTGGTCATGTTCTTTTTTGCTGTTGGGGCAACGTTTAATTTTGATTATTTTGCACAAGTGATTATCCCCGCATGTATCCTGTCTGGTTTAATGTTGGTTGTGAAACCATTGTGTTTTCATTTATTGCTAATGAAGTCTGGTGAAAAAAAATCGGTGTCTAAAGAAGTGGGTATTCGTTTAGGCCAAGCCAGTGAGTTTTCTTTATTAGTGGGATCAATTGCGTTAAGTGCCAAAGTCATTTCGGCCGCTGCAGCCAATCTGATTCAAGCAACGACGATTTTAACGTTTATTGTTTCATCTTATTTGGTTGTTTTAAAATACCCAACACCGATGTCTTTGTCCGAAAAAATGCGAAAAGACTAGACAGATCACCGAAGTCTCATTTTTTCGCGCGGACTAAATACTTACAAAGGATAAAAATGAGTCTTTGTGAACGAATAGTAGCTGTTTTTTTATGCGTGTTACTGACAGGATGTCATGGTTATGTGCAGCATCAGCGAGCATTGAAAGCTTGCCGATACCGCTGTCAGGCGACCATGCAGCAGTGCGAGCAATCGTGCCGAAACAACTGTCAAAACTGTAGTTTATTAGCTGACACAGAAGCAGCGGTGCATTTTAATCAGTATAAGCACCAACAACAATTACAAGGTTCTATTGTGGCACTTGAGTTGCAATCCTTTCGAGATCCACTACAATGCCGCAAAACAACTTGCGCTTGTAGCGCTGATTTTGAAGTGTGCGCTCAAGCATGTCAGGGTATCATTCATAAACGTCTCAAGGTGGTACCACCATGTTGAGTATATTCTGGGGATGTAAATAAATTATGAGTCAAAATGACATCGATCCAATCGAAACAAAAGAATGGCTTGATGCTTTGCGTGCTGTAGTTGCCACCGATGGTTACGAGCGAGCAAGCTATTTAGTACAACAATTGTTAAATGACATGCATCATAAAGGCGTGAGTGTGCCATTAGCAACACCTTACCGCAATACCATTCAAGCACATGAAGAAAAATTAATGCCACCGGATGAAGGCGTCTCTAAGCGTATTCAAGCCTTGATTCGTTGGAATGCCGTGGCAATGGTTTTACGCGCAGGAAAATATGAACCTGAGTTGGGTGGGCATATTGCAACGTATGCGTCTGCTGCCATTTTGTATGAAGTTGGTTTTAATCATTTTTTTAAAGGGCCTGACGCCGAGCATGGTGGTGACTTATTGTATATTCAAGGCCACTCTTCACCCGGCATTTATGCGCGCGCCTTTTTAGAAGGGCGATTAACAGAAGCACAATTAAGTAAATTTAGACAAGAGGTTGAAGTAGACGGATTGTCTTCTTATCCCCATCCTTGGCTGATGCCAGACTTTTGGCAATTCCCCACAGTATCTATGGGGCTTGGTCCTTTACAAGCAATTTATCAAGCTCGTTTTCTAAAGTACATGGAGAATCGAGGCTTAATTGAAGAAAAAGGACGTAAAGTATGGGCATTTTTAGGTGACGGTGAAACAGATGAAGTCGAATCGTTGGGTGCCCTCACCATTGCTTCTCGTGAAAAGCTCGATAACTTAATTTTTGTTATTAACTGTAATTTACAGCGTTTAGACGGTCCTGTTCGTGGCAATGGCAAAATTATTCAAGAATTAGAAAGTTTATTCCGTGGCGCAGGTTGGAATGTCATCAAAGTGGTTTGGGGGTCTCGTTGGGACTCTCTATTTGCACGTGATGATAAAGGTTTGCTGCAAAAACGGATGGATGAATGCATCGACGGTGAGTACCAAAGCTATAAAGCCAATGATGGTGCATTCGTTCGCAGTGAGTTTTTTGGTCGCGATCCTGAATTGAAAAAGATGGTGGAGCATTTGACCGACGAGGAAATATGGCGCTTAAATCGTGGTGGTCACGATCCACAAAAAGTCTATGCTGCTTATGCTCGCGCGGTGGAGCACACCGGCACACCAACAGTTATCTTGGCAAAAACCATTAAAGGATATGGAATGGGGGCTGCGGGTGAGGGTATGAATATTACGCACCAACAGAAAAAGATGACCGATGAGCAAGTGCGTGCATTCCGGGATCGTTTTAGTATTCCTATTTCAGACGAACACATTGGTGAAATTCCTTTTTATCGCCCAGCTGAAGACAGCCCTGAAATTGAGTATTTACGCAAACAGCGTGAAAAACTAGGCGGTTATCTACCAGCGCGTAGCGCACCGAAGTTATCTTTGCCAGTACCTGACTTGTCAGCTTTTTCTTCAGTAACACAAGGGTTAGCGACGCGAGAGCTCTCAACAACCATGGCGTTTGTTCGAATTCTCTCCGCCTTATTAAAAGATAAAAACCTTGGTCCACGTATTGTGCCTATTATTCCAGATGAATGTCGTACGTTTGGTATGGAAGGTTTATTTAGACAAATTGGTATTTATTCGCCAGTTGGTCAGCTATACAAGCCCGTTGATCACGAACAAGTGATGTATTATCGAGAAGCCAAAGACGGACAAATCTTTGAAGAGGGTATTAATGAAGCAGGGGCTTTCTGCTCTTGGATGGCTGCCGCCACTTCTTATAGCACCAATCATTACCCTATGATTCCTTTTTATATTTATTACTCCATGTTTGGTTTTCAACGCATTGGTGATTTGGCTTGGGCTGCTGGTGATATGCAAGCACGAGGCTTTTTACTGGGTGGAACCGCTGGACGCACAACATTGGCTGGAGAAGGCTTACAACACCAAGATGGCCATAGTCATTTGCTTGCATCAACGATTCCGAACTGTATCACGTATGATCCTGCGTTTGCTTACGAGTTAGCCGTGATTATTCATCAAGGTTTAATTCGAATGGTACAAAATGAAGAATCTGTTTTTTATTATATTACCGTTATGAATGAAAACTATGCTCATCCTGATATGCCAAAAGGTGTTGAAGATGGCATTATTAAAGGGATGTACCTTTTCCATGAATCGACCAGCAAACAAGCTTTACGTGTACAACTCATGGGAAGTGGTACCATCTTACGTGAAGTGATCCAAGCTGCTGATTGGTTAGAAAAAGATCATGGTGTTGCTGCTGATATCTGGAGTGTGACCAGCTTTAATGAGTTGCGCAAGGAAGGATTAGCGATTGATCGAGAAAATCGCATGCATCCAACACAACAACCAAAACAAAGTTATGTGACACGACAATTAGCTGGGCGTAAAGGCCCTGTTATTGCAGCAACAGATTATATGAAGCTGTATGCTGATCAAATTCGTCCTTTTGTTGAAGCACCTTTTGTGACACTGGGTACAGATGGCTTTGGACGCAGTGATACGCGTAAGCAATTGCGACATTTCTTTGAAGTGGATGCAAAATTTATTGTCATTGCCACACTCCATGCGTTAGCAGATATGGGCGATATTCCTAAATCAAAAGTAACCGATGCAATGAAAAAATATGGGATTGATCCTAAAAAATTGGATCCAGTAACGCAATAAGCGAGAGGATAAGTATGACCGCGACACAAAAAATAACGGTTCCAGATATTGGCGGTGCCAGTGGTGTAGATGTCATCGAACTACTGGTCAAGCCTGGTGATAAGATTGAAAAAGACACGCCCCTTGTGACATTAGAATCTGACAAAGCCAGTATGGAAATCCCATCACCAGCAGCAGGTATCGTTGCGAGCCTCAGTGTGAAAATAGGGGATAAAATATCAGAGGGTGACGTCATTTTGTTATATACACCGTCTGATCAAGCACCTGCTACTGCCGCAGCGACACCGGTTAAGACCCAAGAGCAAAGTCCTGTTGTCGTGGAAGAAACAAAACCTATCGCGCAGACCGCTTCGACAGCGCCGCTTGAGGCTGAGGCAGTGAAAGCGCCTATTTCCGAATCAGCAAATAAAGATGAAAGCATGATTTCAGCAGGCCCAGCTGCCAGACGTTTGGCTCATGCATTGGGTGTTAGCCTTACTGATGTCAATGGCAGTGGCCGTAAATCGCGTGTGAGCAAAGAAGATGTTGAGCAATATGTCAAACAACGCCTCTTATCATCCGCCCAAAATAGCGGCTCCGGCTTTGCATTACCACGCGCTAAAACCATTGACTTTAGTCAATTTGGTGCTATTGAGACCAAAGCTTTAAATAAAATCAAACGACTCACTGGTCAAGGTGTGCATCAATCATGGATTACGATCCCGCACGTCACACAATTTGATTCTGCTGACATCACTGAATTAGAGGCTTTTCGCAAAGCCGAAGTTGAAAAAAATAAACAAGCACCTTACAAACTGACGATTCTTGCCTTTGTCTGTAAGGTCGTTTGTAAAGCGTTACAAGTTTACCCACAATTTAATGCTTCTTTGGATCATTCTGGTGAGTCTATTATTTTAAAGCAATACTACAATATGGGTATTGCTGTTGAAACACCTCAAGGTTTGGTTGTACCCGTGATCAAGGGTATTGATAAATTATCTGTGGGTGACATCGCCGCTGAGATGGCTAGACTCAGTACTAAAGCTCGCGAAAAAGGGCTAATGCCAGGCGATATGTCTGGTGGATGTTTTACCATATCAAGTCTAGGTGGTATCGGTGGAACGGCTTTTACTCCTATTGTCAATAGTCCTGAAGTTGCCATTCTTGGTCTATCCAAAGCAAGTATACAGCCCGTTTATCAATCGGGAGCCTTCGTACCTCGCTTAATATTGCCATTATCATTATCTTACGACCATCGTGTCATAGATGGTGCTGAAGCAGCGCGTTTTACACGTTTTATTAGTGAAGGATTAAGTGATTTAAGACGTATTTTATTGTGATAAAAAAGGGTTATTTTCTATGTCAAATCAAATGAAAACACAGGTTGTGGTTTTAGGTGCAGGCCCCGGCGGATATACAGCAGCATTTCGTGCCGCTGATTTAGGCTTCGAAGTGACGCTTATTAATGAATATGATGCTTTAGGTGGTGTGTGCTTAAATGTAGGATGCATTCCTTCAAAAGCGTTACTCCATCTGGGTAAAGTATTAGATGAGTCCAAAGACGTTGCTGATCATGGTATCTCGTTTGGCGAACCTAAATTAGATAACAGTAAAATGGTTGCCTGGAAAAACAGTATTATCAAAAAATTAACAGGTGGTTTGGCAGCATTAGCCAAACAACGTAAAGTAAATGTTGTGATAGGTAAAGCCCAATTTAGCGGCCCTCACCAAGTTGAAGTCACGGGCAAATCAGGCACGACTCACATCGATTTTGAGCATGCCATTGTTGCAGTGGGCAGTGAATCGGTCAATTTACCTTTTATCCCAGAAGACAAACGTATTTTTTCTTCAACCGGCGCATTAGAGTTAGCCGATGTTAAAGGAAGCTTACTGGTATTGGGTGGTGGTATCATTGGCTTAGAAATGGCAACCGTTTACTCAGCATTGGGTGTTGATGTAACCGTGGTTGAATTTATGGATCAATTGATTCCCGGCGCGGACAGTGACTTAGTGACTGTCTTACAAAAACGTATGGCGAAAAAAGGCGTACAATTCAAGCTAAAAACCAAAGTGACTGCTGTGACAGCAAAAGCCGATGGTATTTATGTTGAAATGGAAGGTGAGCACGGCACAGATAAACCTGTGTGCTATCAGCAAGTATTGGTTGCGGTTGGTCGTAGACCGAATGGTTCAAAAATCGCTGCTGAAAAAGCAGGGCTCAAGGTTGATGAGCGTGGATTTATTCCTGTAGATAAGCAAATGCGTACCAACGTACCACACATTTATGCAATAGGGGACGTCGTGGGGCAGCCGATGCTGGCACACAAAGCGATTCCTGAAGGCCGCGTAGCAGCAGAAGTGATTGCTGGACAAAAACATTACTTTGATCCATTGTGCATTCCAAGTGTCGCTTATACTGATCCTGAAATTGCTTGGACTGGTTTAACTGAAAAAGATGCAAAAACCAAAGGCGTAAAATACGAAAAAGCAGTCTTCCCATGGGTTGCCAGTGGTCGTGCTTTGAGTATTGGTCGAGAAGAGGGCCTGACTAAACTGTTGTTCTGTCCAGATACGAAGCGTATTTTAGGGGCTGGTATTGTCGGTGTTAATGCGGGCGAACTGATTGCTGAAGCAACGCTTGCAATTGAAATGTGCTGTGATGTAGAAGACATTGCATTGACGATTCACCCTCATCCAACTTTGTCTGAATCTGTTGCCATGGCGTCAGAAATTTTTGAAGGCACGATCACTGATTTGTATATGCCGAAGAAAAAGGATAAACAATAAGTAACGACTTAGTATTCTCTAATAAAAAGGCTACATTGAGAATATATTAAACTTCAAAAGAGGAGAGAGGTTAGCTCCCTCCTCTTTTTTTACATCCATGAAGCAACTGGCTTGCATTCGTCGCCATCCCATTTACAAGGGTGTCTGTTATCTACACCATTTGTATGTGCCTCGGTACAGCATGAACTGTTGCATGCCGATTGCTCTATCGAAAGGCACCCACCATCACACTGACCATTACACGCATCTGCGATAGGACAGAATAACAGCCCAATGACTCCGAAACAAAAAAACAGGCAATAACGCGTTGTCCTTTTCAATAGTTCCACTTTTTTCTCCTGTTTGTTTTAATAATTATTGTGATAAAAACACTTATTTGTCAAATAAAAAAACAATTAGTGTTTTTTTATTTATTGTGAGCCAGGCTTATTCATCTGATTTTGTAGATGTTTTAAACCATTATGGTTTAGATGAATTGTGGATCACTCCTACCCAGAAGGAATTGGCTGATCTTACCTATCATAGTCCGGGCTTACGCTAACTGAGTAACATGCTCGTAATCATTCAAAATACGGCGGTTTGGGCGATTACGAGTCATAAACAAATATTTTGTTTGTGCAAGTAAATAAAATTCACATATGCGCTTGAAAAAGCATGCTTCAGCCCACATCTTAAATCCATCAACGTTATTTTGTCTTAAGGAGAATTAAAGATGGCACGTAAACAACAAACGATGGGTTTTCAGGCTGAAGTAAAAAAAATGCTTCACTTGGTGGTACATTCACTGTATAGCAATAAAGAGATTTTTTTACGTGAACTGATTTCTAATGCCTCTGACGCATTAGATAAATTACGTTTTCTTGCCTTATCAGACGGTAGCTTATACGAAAATGATCCTGATCTGCGGATTAGCATTGAGTTTAACGATAAATTAAAGACACTGACTATTTCAGATAACGGTATCGGTTTAACTTGGGATGAGGCAGTTGAAAATCTAGGAACCATCGCTAAATCAGGTACAGAAGAGTTTATGAGTCACTTAACCGGCGAACAAGCAAAAGACTCTAGCTTAATTGGTCAATTTGGTGTCGGTTTTTACTCTGCATTTATTGTTGCAGACAAAGTCACTTTGGTGAGCCGTAAAGCGGGTCAGCCTGTTGATAGTGGTATCATCTGGATTTCTGCTGGTGAAGGTGAGTTTACGATCGAATCCACCAAAAAAGAATCTCGTGGTACGCAAATTACCTTACATATTAAACCAGAATGCGAAGAGTTTTTAAGCGACTGGCGTATCCGAAATATTATCACAAAATATTCCGATCATATTTCTTGGCCTATTGTGATGAAAGGATTAGATAACACAGAAAAAGGTGATGAAGTTGAGAAAGATGAAAATGAAGTAACAGAGCCTAAATTTGAAACCGTGAACAAAGCAACCGCGCTTTGGACACAATCCAAAGCAGAGATTTCAGATGAAGATTACAAAGCGTTATACAAACATATTTCACATGATTACCAAGAGCCACTTTGTTGGGCACACAATCATGTAGAGGGTAAGCATGAGTATATTAGTTTACTGTACGTTCCATCTCATGCGCCTTATGATTTGTGGCAACATGAAGCCAAACATGGTTTAAAATTGTATGTTAAACGCGTTTTTATTATGGATGATGCTTCACAATTTTTACCACGCTATTTACGCTTTGTGAAAGGAATTGTGGATGCCAGTGATTTGCCATTGAATGTTTCGCGTGAAATTTTACAAGACAACAAACAAGTTGACAGTATTCGCTCTGCTTGTACAAAACGTGTATTGAATATGCTTGAAAAAATAAGCCAAGATACACCAGATACCTATCAAAAATTCTGGAAAGAGTTTGGTTTAGTATTAAAAGAGGGGCCTGTTGAAGATTTTGCTAATCGTGAAACCATCGCTAAGCTATTGCGTTTCACAACCACAACCAGCCCTTCTGAAGAACAAACTGTTTCTTTAGATGAGTACATTGGCCGGATGCAGGAAAAGCAAGATAAAATTTATTACATTACAGCCTCTAGTTACAATGCAGCCAAAAATAGCCCTCATTTAGAAATCTTTAAAAAGAAAGGCATTGAGGTATTGCTATTAAGTGATCGCATAGACGAGTGGCTGACAGGGCATTTGGCTGAGTATGAAGGCAAGAAGCTACAGTCTATTGCTAAAGGGAAAATCGATATTGATGGCGATGAAGAGCAAGTAAAAGAGCAAGAAAAATCGATGGAACCCATGCTCAAGCAAATCAAGTCCATTTTGAGTGAGCGCATTAAAGACGTGCACTTGACCACACGCCTAACAGACTCACCCGCTTGTGTTGTCGCGGATGAAAATGATATGGGCTTAGAAATGCAACGCATATTGCAGTCGGCAGGCCAGCAACTACCCGCCAGTAAGCCTATTTTCGAAATTAACCCTGACCACGCCTTAATCAAGCGTTTACATGACACAGAAGATGATGTCCGCTTCGAAACCATGACATGGGTGTTGTTTGAACAGGCATTGCTTGCGGAAGGTGGGCAATTAGATAATCCAGCTGAGTTTGTACGTCGAATGAATGAGCTTTTAGTACATCATGCATAGATAGTAGAAAAAGTCGTCTCGGAGCGCCATACATTTGAGTAGGGCTCTTCGAGACAACTTTTTTGATAATGTTAATTTCAGTCACTAGTAGCATTGTAGGCAGTCGCAGTCACCGGTTGAAGGATCCGTTGATGTACAATGCGCTTCCGTACCCTCAGGGCATTGGCAACCGATGTCACCAAGACACACACTAGTAGGACAAGTGTGAAATTGACTAGCTTGACTTTGAGTTACAACTAAAAAGATAAATACGGAGCTAATGAGTAACTTCAACTTTCTATGAGCGTGAGTCACATTTAATTTATTCATGATCGATAAACTCCCTAGCAGTGCCGATAATATAAAATTCTCAATCTACCTTACACTGTGTCGTTTTTTCTCACCTTGTCGAGACAGGCCAAGGTTCGAGAGCTCAAACCACTTATCAGCTCAATTTATCTCAACTGCTGTGTAAAGCATCTTCGTCTTAATATATAGTATAGTCGCCTGTTGAAATTTTTATACGGTCGGCAGTATTATTTTCAGGAAACAACAAAAAAATAAATGTTGCTGTATCGCATTATTTTTTCAATGTGTTACGACAAAAGATTAAAATGCACTATCTAGGTATGAAATTTATACTATAATATTTTTAACAAGTTGCGCTTTTTTTGAAATTTTTAACAATGGGGATTGATAATGCAAAAAATCATAATGTTAAAATCCGAGAAAAAATCAAATTTGTTTGCTCGAGCTGTTCTTTTGATGTGCTCGGCTCTTTTTTCTGTGAGTAGCTATGCTCTGCCATGTAGCTCTGCTAATTGTGGGTGTGTTGACGATGACAGTAGACAGGTTCTTACCGACAAAGGGATTGGGGATGTACAGAAAAACAGTCAAATCAGGCAGCCAGAAGAGGCAACGTTATCTACTAATGAGGCAGACGAAGATACAAATGGTAGTTGCTCTACTTATGTTAATGCGGTTATAAAATGTAGTGAATATTGTAATCAATTACGCGTTGAACATAACGTGCGTTGGGATGTAAACGCAGCCGCTTCCTCACAATGCAACGGTGCATCCAATAATCCTTGTCCTGCTGATATGGAAAATGTGATACACGTTACCAATTGTACAGACGGCAATGTTGGTTGCTATGAAAGATATATTTATTTTGACAACGCGACCAAAACAAAAGCGTATTGCTATAAATCATTAGGTGATAATACCACGGGTTGCCAATAAACTTTTTAAGTCTATGCATTGAGAAGGGAAATGATTTTCTTTTCTCAACGTCTGCCGAAGATAACATCAAAATAAAAAAATATCAGATACATCATGCCTAAACACCACAGAACTGCCCTTATATTTCGCATAAATAAAGATGACTACACCTATAGCGTATCAAATAACCTTCATGTACAATAAATCTAGCTTTCATATATTGAGATAGGAAGCGAGCAGTATAATAGTTAACTTTAATAAGGAAATTGAACATGGCTGTTTCAGATGCTGTAGAAGTAGTAGATAGCGTAAAACAAGAGCAAGGATTACAAGACTTGGTTTACGGATTAGTAAGTCGTTTTCTTGCCGAAAATAAGAGCAAACCTATTAACGATTTATACGATATGATTTTATCTGAGGTTGAACCTCCTCTGTTGCAAGCGGTTATGGAAAAGCGTCGTGGTAACCAACTACAAGCGGCTAGAATGCTTGGTATTAGTCGCGGCACAATTCGCAAAAAACTTCAACGCTACTTTGGCACTAAATACTTTCGTTTAACTGACGAATAGTGCTCTTTATCACTTTTTCTCCGTCTCATTTAAGTGTAAACTGATCTACTTTAGAAATGACAGTTGCTTCAGATTGTTGTTAATCTGGAGCAACTTATCTTGTTGCATTCAATTAAGGACTTTCATAATGCGTTTTATTTCAAAAATTGCACTGATAACAAGTGTTGTATTATCGACTTCATTTTCTGTTTATGCCGGTAATTGCCCCAACGCAACTTCAGCTAGCTCGGCAAATTTTTGTGAATCGTTTAAAGTAGCGGCAGAATGTCATTGCCGTGCATCTGGTTTACGCCAAGAGATGTGTACCAATTATGAAATGATATACAAGCGTATGCTGGTGACGTTTGGTTCGTTGCAGCGCGCATGTGAATTTCAACATGATAGTTCAACACAAGAGTGTATCGATGATTGGAACTGTTTCCGTCAAGGTGGCAGCACATCCAAATCCGAATTATGTAGTGGCACGGGCGGTGCTTGCCAATAATATGCAGCGTAAATGCATCTAAATGAATATAATCAAATCAGAATGTCCTCGTTACGCGTTTTATTCGCGAAATTAAGGCTTGATATTGATCATAATCGTTCAGGCAATGGCGTCAACTTAAAAAAGTGCCGTCATTGTGAGCTTCGCGAAGCAATCCAGAGCACAGAACACAAAAGCCCGAGATTGCTTTCGTCGCTTCGTCTCTTAAGTTGACACCATTGATCGTTCAGAGGAAATGCTTAAGTTCCGAAGAACGGCTGGATGCTGTGTATAAAGCAAAAGAGTTTTTATTGTTCAAAAATTAGATGCGTTTGCTCCCAATAATGTGTATATGCTTTTAATGGTTGTATTAAATAATGGTATTATTGAAGACTGATTCATACCCCGCTTTTTTTAAGGGGAATCTTTATATTATCGGATTACTGATGGGATTGTTTTGTACAAATGTATACGCGCAATCCGCTTCTAAACGAGAAGATATTTTTAAATATCCATTTTATATCGGCGGCGTTGGTGGTTGGGGATCAACTACCTGGCAAGGTTTGGTTCCTTCAGAGGAAAACCAAAATATTGCCATGAGCATTTCTACACCGGTTGAAGTTCAAGAGGGTGGTGGTATTTGGGGTGTATCAGCAGGTTATGAGTTAACCCGTTATTTTGCTGTTGAAGCGAATTATGTTGATTATCCGGATGCTCTTTTGACATTCGACCCAGATAGCTTTTTTGCTTTTGAACAAGATGGGTTGACACAATTACGTACGCACACACAAACCGCATCTTTGATTGCGAAAGTGATGTTGGTGCTACCTAAAACGTCTATGCGTGTGTTTTCAGGCGCGGGCGTTGCCAGTGTATGGCGAAAAGATGACATTAGTTACGATTACCGCATTTCACCGACTTTCGCGTTTGGTGTGAATATGAATATTAACGAGCACCTCATGGGAGAGCTAGGTACAACCTATACCGCGGGTTACGGCGAAGCAGAAATTAACCCCACCAAGGATTTTGTTCCGTTTTTATATTCATTTTTTGTTAAGGCCGCATTGCGATTTTGAGATGAAAACACCTTAATCATCAACATTTTTAGGGTATCGTAAGACCAGAAGACTGATAAATCTCAGAGAAAACGCATCTAATCGTGTGATATAAAACCACTTTGTCTACGTTCCGCGCTTTATGCGCGGAATCCAGATTACGATCTTGATTAATATTGTATGGATTCTGCCGCATAAAGTGCTAGACGTGGCCTCTGAAGCCGCGATTTGTGTTCAAAAATTAGATGCGTTTGTCCTGATCAGAGCCACTTATTATTGTGTGTTTTTTTTGATATGGTAAAATAAAGCATGATCTTTTATCATGTTTTTTTATTAGCTCTTAGTAATATCCTCGTTCAATATCCTTTTGAGCTGTTTGGATTACATACCACATGGGGCGCTTTTACTTATCCAGCTATCTTTATTTTAACCGATTTAGCAACCCGGCTTTTTTCTGCTCAGCAAGCTAGGAAGATTATTTTCCAAAGCATGTTGCCTGCATTATTCCTTTCTTATGTCATTACATCTTATGTGCAAACTCCAAATAAAAGCGCATGGTTCGATATTTTTACTACAGTACATGTGATGCCATTACGTATCGCAATAGCTTGTCTGATTGCTTATGTTTTAGGACAATTGCTTGATGTTTTTTTATTTCAAAAATACAGAAACAATACATCCTGGTGGGTAGCGCCGGTTATTTCAGGTATATCAGGAAATATATTAGATACGCTTTTATTTTTTGCCATTGCTTTTTATCATTGCAATAACGCTTTTTTAAGTCAGCATTGGGTTGAAATTGCATGTGTTGATATGGTTTTTAAAATGACCATTAGCTTACTTGCTTTTATTCCGCTTTATGGCGTACTTTTAAATCGAATAGGATTACAATTCGTAAAAAAAATGACTTTAATCTAATCCTTTTAATACGGTAATGAAAGGAGCTGATTAGGGTCTGCTGAAATGATAAAAACGAGGCGTGAACATTCACCTAATTATCTTAACAAGCCACCTAGGTAAATACCAGTTCCATTGTTTTACCAATGCCATGGTAGCTGGGACCAATAGCGTTCGAATGAGAAACGCATCCACAAATATCGCAACGGCAATACCCAAACCAAACTCTTTTACCATCAATACTTCAGCAACCATAAACGCGCCACACAAAAAGATAACGATCACCGCAGCACTGGTGATAATACGGCTACTTTTCACAATACCAAAAATAATGCTTTTTTCATTATCTTTCGTGCTTAGATAAGCTTCATGTATGCGGGTTAACAAAAAGACCTCATAATCCATAGAGAAACCAAATAAAGCGCAAAAAATAATAATAATCAAGCTCACATCAATCATACCAGGAGAGCTAAACTGTAAGAGTGAAGTTAAATGCCCTTCTTGAAAGATATAAACCAATACCCCATAACTCGCACATAGACTTAAAACATTCATGATAATAGCCTTAAAGGGTAAAAATAAAGAGCGTAACAAGACCATTAAAATCACATAAGTTAGTAACATAATCCAACCAACCGCATACGGAATGATGTCACGAATACAAGTTAATACATCCATATTAATGACGGGCATCCCAGCCAATTTAATACTCAGGTGTTTACCTGGTTTTATTTTTTGTAAGTCGCGGATTAAATTCATGGTTTCGGTCGAGTCAGTTGGATATCGACTAATGATGTCAATGACAGTAAAGTCAGCACCGGTGGTTCGATTTAATAAGGCACGAACCGACGAGTCGAGTTGATTAGAAGACAGCTGATACATATTTTGATAGGCCGCTTTACTCAAGCGCTTATTAATTGAAACAATACTGTTAACCGCGTGCACGGAAGGGTGATCTTGCACTGTTTGCACCAGACGATACACTTTATCAATGGCGCTTTTAGACAGAATATTACCTTTGTCGGTCGTAACCAGCATTTGAATAGGGCTTAATTCTTCCGCATAAAAATATTTTTTATAGGTATCAAGAAACTGTTGATTAGGTGAATGCTTAGGCAAAATATCAAAATTTGAAATACCGATTTTAATATTAAAAACGGTATAACCTAAAACAAATAAGAAAAATAAAGTCGATAAAGAAAATAAAATAGGTCGTTTAACAACATGGTAAGCAATTTTATACCATACGCCTTGTGTATTATGACCGTTAGGATCATCTGAAACGCAATACAACTTGCGAATAGGTAACGCATTAATACGGTGTTTGATAACACAGAGCAGGGCTGGAAGGAGTGTTAAGGCCGCAGCAACGGCGACAAAAACCGCCACAAGCCCGCCAATACCGATTGAAAACAAAATATTGATGGGGAAAAATAGCAATGCACTGAGACTAATAAACACAGCCATGCCACTAAAAAACACCGCATTTCCAGCTGTCGAAAGTGTTTTACTGATAGCTTCTTCAATGGACTGTTGATGGGTTAACTCATCACGAAATCGTGAAATAATAAACAATGAATAATCTAAGCTAAGACACAATCCTAATAAGAGTGCGATATTCAGTGTAAAAATAGACAGCGTAAAGACGTGTCCAAGTGTATATAACGATAGCAAAATAATTAAAGCGCAACTACCGCCTAATGCTAAAGGTACGACTGCTGCGATCAAGGTACCAAAAATAAGCAGCATAATAATCACAGTGACCGGTATGGCGATCGCATCCGAGTGAAATAAGTCGAGCTGTGTTTGCTTTTCAATTCGCTCCACAAAAATAGGCTCACCACCAAATTGCATGGTTAAATGTGCAGGTTGTTTAATTAAGCTTTGCATGCTCCTGATTTGTTCAGGGCTAATGGTTTCGGCTGTTTTAAACAAAATAACCGCATAAGCTGCGCGTTGATTACGGGAAATTTGTGGGCCACCTTCTTCAGGTAAAAGAATTTCATGTGGAATTGAAAAGTGCTTTAAATCAGCCAAGGACTGTTTGATTTCACGTTGGTATTGTGTCTGATTGGCACGTAAAGATTTACTTTGATAAAGCACAACGACTTGATTATGCCCATATCCCAATTGCTTATTAATAAAATCATCGGTCGCATCGCTTTCTGATCCATTCACCACAAAACCAGTTGTCTGAAAAGGCGTGACTACATCAGTGATAAAAGGTAAACAAGCTAAGACAAGAATACCCCATGTGATAATAATAGAACGCCGAAAACGAAAGACCCAGCGACCTAGTTTTAAGAAGTGCTTATGATGCATAGAGAAGAACGTCCTTGTGATGGCTTTTTTTTAATTGTAGAGCATGGATCTGGAATTCCCAACATATACGACAAAAAGAACAGTGGAAAGAGCTGTTTCAGCCAAGAGAGGTTGCTATTGGAAGATTGCTCCGCAACTTTTTGAGTGCAAATTGCAGTTTATTAAGTCAAAACTATTTCAATTTAAGCATCAAATTTTTAGGAGTCCCGTGAGTGTTGTCAGGGCAAAATCATACTTTGCTCACTTCGTGACCAAGTATGATTTTGCCCTGTGAGTGTTGTATATAAATTAGCGCTGTATAAATATATGCTTTATAATGACCGAATTTTGTCCAGCGAAAAAGCATACATGTCTCCAAAATCAAATTTGTTAAAGCATCACACAGCAGAACAGTTGTTCGAAGAAATTTATTTTTCTGCAAAAAACAATAACAAAGAGAAACTTGTTTGGGCTACAACATTGACAAGTATTCATTTGAAAAATAAGAATCGGGTCAATGCTATCACTCAGTTAGCGTTGGAAAATGACATACAGGCTGTTAGTTTGTTATTACAGTTTGACGCTTCAATATACGATGCTATGCGTGGATTTGCTCAAGGTGGACATAGAGAAATAGTTGATATTTTATTGATACAATTTGAACGGGAAAAAAGCCGTCGTGAGGCACATGACGATACGTGGAGTAATACTCGTTTTATAACTTCTCTCCTTGAAATGCGAACAGAACTTTTAAATGACTTGCCTTTTGATGAAATGGAAACCAAAGCAGGACAGGCACTATCAACCGAAGATCGCAATTTGATTGTGGCCAATTTTATTGTTCAGTTAATGGAAAATGGACGCAATTCATTTGTTAGAGTTAGTCAAGAAATTTATCATTTTATTTGTGAAAATCTAAGAAACGGTGTTTTTTATGACTCATTTACCCAAGTTGAACATGCCATTAACAAAACTGATCATGCTCTAAATCAAACTAAATATGGAACGGCTATCGCTGGTATTTTTTTCAAAATAAAAACATCCTCTTCTCACCACTTGAACGCTTTGTTACAAGAAATAGCATGCGGTTTTGCACTAGGTGGACACGAGACAGAAGTCTATGAATTTAGAAACAGGATTAATAAAAGTCAGCGTCCAGGAGATAGGGATTTCTTTTCGCATGAATTGGTAGAATGCTTTGCTGAGAATGGTCATAAGAGACAAGCTTACCAACTATTTAGAATAATTAAACAAAATAATCAGGAAGATGTTTTAACAGTATTAGGCTCCATGGCACATGGTTTTGCTTTGCTTGGTGATCAGGCAACTATTGATGAATACTTGGCAATGGTTGATAGAGAGTATCGATTCTTAAACCCCTCATATGTTGTATTAAAAAACCTGGCATCTGGTTTTGCTGAAAATGGTGATATAACAGCAGTTGATAACATCTTAGAACAAATGACAAGAGAATGCCCTGCTGGTTTACGTTGGGAATTGCCATCTATTGGACGCGCATTTGCCGCAATTGGACTCAAAATATCAGCATATGAGATCTTCTCCAGATTTAAACAAAGATATCCTAGTGAGATCCAATGTGGGGAAGAAATGATAGGTGCTGGTTTTATTGCAGGCGGGCACAGAGCAGAAGCTTATGAGTTCTTGCAAATGATTATTCAAGAAAATCCTGGTCGGAGTGTTTATAATTTATTACATAATATGGCAAGAAACGCAGATAATAAGGAAATGTACAATCTTCTAGATGAAGTTGAAACAAAACACCCTGAACATATCGGCGATATGCTTTGTAGTATTCACTGGCATGAACGTGATAGAGCCAGTGAAAAAGATAAAAAAAATCATGAAGAATTAAATAAAAATGTTGTGTTGAAGGCGCTTTCGATGGCTGGTACCTCTGATTTATGCTCTATTATTGTTAATAAGTTAAATAAAGATAATTTATGTAACACCTATAACCCGCAATATTTAATTCCCAAAGCCATAAAATTTAATACGACCATGAAGACACAGAAAATTAATTATAATCAATTAGTTTTTGGATGGATTCAACCAGATGTGTCTATATGTTTATTGCAAGCTGTCGCTTCAAAACTACCTGTAATGTGTATTCTAGTTATTATTACTTACATGACACCTTTAAGTTTAAATGAAGCAGGTGATCTTGGAAATATATTTGCAAAATACATTGGTCGTGTCCCGCGCGTTAGTTATTCTGAAAATCATAGAACCTCGCTGATAGACAGTAGCCAAACAGAATCGATAAAAGCGAATGATGTCGCTGTTAATATGGTTGATAGTGGTTTGAAATTGTTTTCAGGAACAGCTCATTTTTGGTCTAGTAACAATCAAAGTGCTGATATAAGATCAAATGTAGTACCTTATTCAAGTCTTATTACTGCAAGGCAAACTATTTAAAGCTTAGAGTAACTTTTCGTTCCAATGATTGTCACGCCCCAATATCAGACACCATTCATCGTTAGCTCCATAGCAGGCTCGATGACATTTGATACGCGTTCTGTTATAAATAATGTGCCCGCTAAAAAGTGATGCGAAATAGATGGCTTTACGTAATTAGCTGTTCGATTTAAAAATGAAAGCCCAATATCATCAACTGAACGTTGATTACGCATGGATTCAGTAAGTGGTACCTCAAGACTCTCCGATGTCTGACATGCATTTTTTATCTTGGCTGATAAATATAACCCCTCATATATGAGTCCACGTATACCAACGTAATATATGAATAAGCCCGCGACGCAAGGAGAAAAAGTCAACAACAAACAAGCCATTTTACTGTAACAACTCAATGAATTTGATGATGGTGGAGGAGCCTCAGATTGCTGCGTTACTGTAGGGTCATATTTCATCAAAACCATCGATGACTCATGAAACATATCTCTATATTCGATAGTTTTATCGCTATAGCCTATTGTTTTAAAATAAAATGGAAACCATGTTTGAAAATCATGAGCTTGATTAAATAGCACCCAACCTAAATTAGAATCAAAAAAATGATAATTAGCATCCTGTTTACACAAACCAACTCGATGGCCACGCGCATAATGCATTAATGTCAAAAGAAGAACATCTTTTGGATTATTGTCTATTGTTGTAACTAATTTTTCTGCTAACTTATCTATGGAATGAAAAAAAGATAGAGAATTAATCGAGGTATATGAAATACCTAAAGGTTCATCATCACCGCGTTGATTATTTGAAATTTCTTCTGTCAATATTGCACCATGATTCAGCTCTGGATACCGTTGCCCTAAAGCTGAGGCATATTTTACATGTTTAAACAGTGGAGCCTGATCAGAAGATAGCACACCACAAAATGACATGTCTTTTAGAAGAGCTTGCCCCCATACCTTAACATAACCTGAACATTCACCGGCTGAAGATCCTAAACGATAATCAAATTTTGGTTTCATGGGTAATAGTATCGTGCCATGAAATCGTGTTACCGTTTCTTCACACAATAAGTCATCTTTTTTTATTCTGTGTTTATTCTGTTGAATAAGAACCCATCGTTGTATTTGACTGGTTTTAAATGCTGTTAATTGTGTATGGAGTCGTCGCAAAGCGCGTAAATAAGTTAAATCTGACCATGGTGTTTGAGATATTTTCTTTTTTAACGTATCGATAAGATGATCAATGTCGTTTCCAGGATTAGAATTAGCTGAAACTTTCACGGCTAATTCTTTTTTGATTGAATCGAAAGGCAGATTTTTTCTTCTAATCCAATCTATTTTTTCTTCATCAGTCCGAGCATCGGTTATTTTTTGACGAAGTTTTCTTAATTTTTGTCGTGATATAAGATTCCATGTAGGTGTTCTTTCATATTCTATTTGAATGGCCGCACATAATCTATCTATTTTACTTTCAATTATTGGTGATTTTGCGATCTCCGCAAAAGATCTCCAGCCAGATTCGCCCGATTGTCCTTCAAGCAAGATTTTAAAAAATTGTCGTTGGGGCTCTGTAAATCGCGAATTATTTTGAAGTTGCTCCAAGGATTTTTTTAATTGAAAGATGTTCGTCATCACTATATCACTTTGAATTAAAAGTAAGCATTTTAACGTCTATGACCAAATCTAGCAAATATCATCAGTTATGCCCTTATTTTTCAGAATTAACACTTTTGGTGGTTATTCCACACGACCCCAACTAAAATCAATGGTCATGTTCACCAAGATTCAAGCACTCCTCCTGAGCGATTACAATCAATGGCACTAAGTTAAGAAAAAAGTAGTCGTTACCCTAAAAAACCTAACTTATTGCCATTTGAAGAAGTGATTACGCTTTCATCCGCATTGCCAGCGTCGCCACATGCTGCCCTTGTGTCTCAGCAATACTGAGTTCAAGCTCAGAGGGTTGTCTGCTTCCATCAGCACCCGCAATTGTGCCTGCGCCATAAGGTGATCCACCACGTGGCTCATCAATATTAGTAAGGCCTTTTTCTGAATAGGGTACCCCAACTAAAATCATGCCGTGATGAATGAGTGTATTCCAAAAAGATGTAATGGTGGTTTCATTACCACCACCGGTGCCGGTAGAAGTAAAGACACTGCCTATTTTACCAATTAGCTCGCCCTTAACCCATAATCCACCGGTTTGATCCAAAAAATTACGCATTTGTGCTGCCATGTTACCAAAACGAGTCGGCGTACCGAAAATAATTGCATCGTAGTTGGCAAGATCAGCTGGCATGGCGATAGGGGCAGCTTGCTCTAGCTTGACACCTGCTTTTTTAGCAACGTCAGGTGGCATAAGCTCTGGAACACGTTTTAAATCTACGGTTACACCAGATACCGAACGGGCGCCTTTCATCACTGCATTTGCCATGGTTTCGATATGACCATAACTTGAATAATAAAGCACCAGTACTTTTGCCATCTTGAATTACTCCTAACTATTTGATTAAACTATACCCTCAGTACATCGAGATTTTACCCTGTACTGGACAAACTATACAGCAAATACATGGACATACGATAGGATTATTTACATGATGTATCGAACTTTTTTGCAAAAAATACGTGCGTGGTTTTTTAGCTTACTTGGCTTGATTTTGCTGAGTCATAATGCTTTTTCAACAACAACCGACTTAAAAATCGGAACGCTTATTTTTAACCCGCCGTTTGAAACCTCAGATGCAAAACGCAATGTTTATAGTGGTTTTGAAATTGATGTGATGAGTGCGGTGTGTCAGCGTCTAAAGTTAAACTGCCGCTTTATTCCTGTTGCAACAGTACAAGATGTATTTCAACAGCTTGCTGCCAATCAATTTGATATTGCAGTTGCCTCAGTCATTGTTTTGAAAGGCGATGGAGAGCATGTTTTTAGTACACCTTATCTACCCAGTGGTATTCAGTTTTTTGCTAAAAAAGATTCAAAATTAAATAAATTACCGGATGTATTAAATAGCCGTATTGGTACCACTGACGATCCTTTGGTTAAAACATTGGTCACCGTTAATTATGCGGTTAAATATCCATTAAAAATTTATCCCTCTCCAGAAGCGGGTATTGCGGCTTTGAATTCAGGCGAAATTGATACATTTGTCATGCAAACGGCCACGACAAAATATTGGCTTAGCAATACCAGTGGTGCATTTAAAGCGATTGGTCGTCCTATTCCGATTGGGTTAGGCAATGGTGCAGTCGGCATGCTAAGTGCCAGTGGGTTAATGGATCAAATAAACCAAGTCTTACTGGATATCCAACAAGATGGCACTTATGTGCAAATTTACAATCGATATGTTCTGTCTTAGTTAAAATAGGCAAGCTTTGTGCTTTTGAGCTATATTCTTTAATAATAGCGTCAGAATAGGGAAGGGAACGCCTATGAAAACACACGTTGTGTCTGTCGTTTCGTTTTATGTATTTCTTAACGCTGCACCGGTGCATTGTGCAAATGCGTTCAACTCACTGACAGATGAGTTGACGCCTTCTTGCTTGTCAAATGTTCGATATCCGACTATCCGATCAACTTACTCATTCAGCGATGTTAAAGCGATGCTTAAAAACGCAGCGCCTAATTTACCACAAGCAGCTGTTGATAAAGTATTGTCGGTTCTGAAATGCGGGGCACATACTTCATTAGCTAACAAACACTTGCTTACTTTAATTGACTATAGTTTACCAAGTGGTGAAAAAAGACTATGGGTATTTGATTTGTATCAACAAAAGCTTTTGTTTCACACTTATGTATCACATGGGATCAAATCAGGTGTATTTTCATCGAATTATTTTTCTAACTTATTTAACAGTAAAGCATCTAGTATTGGGGTGTATTCAACGAATAAACCCTATTATGGACGCCATGGCTTATCGTTAAAATTAGATGGGCTAGATGCGGGATTTAATGATAATGCAGATGGTCGCGCGGTGGTGATGCACGGTGGTTGGTATGTCAACGAAGCATTTATTAAAAAATATGGTCGAGCAGGGCGCAGTTGGGGTTGTCCGGCGATTCCTGCTGAGCTAAACAAAGCGATTATTAATACTATCAAAGAAGATTCAATATTAGTCGCATACTATCCTAATGAACGTTGGTTTAGGCAGTCTAAATTTTTAAAGTGTGAACCTCATCAAGCAGATCAATTTGCAACGGGCGCTAATCAGTCTATTCGTGAAATAGAAGAGCGTGAGCCGATTTTTTTTGCTGAAGCGCATGGTAAACATCCTGCCAGCGAAACTCAACCGGTTATTGTGATGCCTGCTACGGCATATGCACAATGTTTTCAAAATAGACCGCCGCTCACACGTATGTTGCGGCGTCAAATTCAGCATCAAGAATACATCGCTTTAACAAGCAGCGAATTACAATATTTAGTCAATCATCCAGAGGCGGATCAATATGTGTATTTTGTGATCCCTCAAATCAAAATGGTACGCGGTTATTATGCAACAGAAATGTTGGTATTAAACTTTGGTAAAGTCAAAGCGATTCAAGAGAATGCGAGCAATAAGCAAGATCGGTTCACGATTCAATTTGAATCGCAGGCGCCAATAGAAATCCATTCATCGAATCAGTTTGTTCGTTGGATTGGTTTGTAAATATACTCGAGTTCTTTTTGCGTGAACACTTACATCGTGCCAGAAGCCTCTCTTGGTTGGAGTGACTCTTTAAGGACACGCTAGACACATCCATGTCGCTCGGTGGCCGCCATCCCTGGCGGCCGAAGGTCCTTAAAGAGTCACTCCAACCAAGAGAGGCTTCCATTCAGGCATTGTGCCGCGGCTTTTTAATAATGGTATCTATACTTAAATCTCGGGAAATGGCTCTTAGAGAGCGTAGATTGCGCGAAAAAGTTATTGAACCTCTAATCATGTCAGGGTTCTATTCTTTACGACCATAAAGACCAACCAAATGTGTTTCTGCCAGGACATGCTCCTGCATGGCATTTAAAATATCGGCATAATGTACACTGCTATTCACTGTTAGACGTGTGTTTAAAGCATAGAGCTTAAATACATAACGATGAATGCCATGAGGTGGACATGGGCCGCCGTACTGACGTTGTCCCCAGCTGTTCATACCAGTTAATGCTTCTGCGGGGAGTACTTTCCCTTCTTTTATTTGCGTGGTATTGAATGGAATATTAAAAACCAACCAATGTATCCACGTACCATTCGGCGCGTCTGGATCATCCACAACCAAAACATAGCTACGCGTTTCTTGTGGCATATCCTTCCAGAACAGGGTCGGTGCAATATCTTTGCCATCACACGTATAGCGGGTTGGGATCCATTCTTGTGATTGAAACGCGGTGCTTTCAAGTGAAAAACTTTTTGCACCATTCCCCCAAAGCAAAAGCAATAATGTCAAAATGCTTTGTATAAAAAACAAAAGTCGTGAGTATTTCATAGTTGACAGGACTCCATTGATCACGCAACATGTGCCAATATTAATGGAAACCCTGTTGTTATGACAAGTTAAGGAGAAAATATGTTATTGAAAGTTGCGGTTGGGTTGTTGGTAGTAGCCGCTTTATTTGGTGTTGTGATTCTAACGGCCATTCTAAGTGATAAAAAAACACCTAAATTTGCTGTGGTTATGCATGGGTTCATGGCTTTTGCAGCGTTGATATCTGCTGCGCTCTATGTTTATTATGGGCATCGAAACCCACTGTTAATTACAGGTTTGACATTGTTGTCAATGGCGGCACTCGGCGGCTTAACGTTGTTAAGTTTTGACTTGTCTAAAAAACCGATTCCTAGAGCCTTTGCACTGGGACATCCTGTTCTAGCATTGTTAGGTACGGCTTTGTTGGTGGTTTGTTTTTTTAATTCATTTTAACAAACATTGACGCTTAGTGCTCGAGTCCTGAAACATCTCGCGACAAATCGCGAGATGTTTCGTTTTTGAAGACAAAGTTTGAACCGACTGTATTTCGGCGCGAACATTTACTAGACAGACGGTCGTCGGTAATAATTCCAGTTATTACCAGTTTGTAGTTCGACAGAACTGGTTCGCCCAGCTCTAGGCTTCTCATGTTTTTTTCCTGTGAAAAACTCAAACCATGTTCGAGGCTTGTCTTTGGGATGAAGGATCTTGTGTAAATGTTGCGTTATATTTAAACAAAGTTCTTCTGACGAAGCTGTATCGCGGCTTAATGCAACTAATGTATCAAAAACATCTTCTGTTTTGAATAGATGAGTCGGAAAGCTATCAAATGCTTCTTTTAATTTTTCGTCACCAAACCAACATTCCGCGTGCAGAAGCAAGCATTTAAGGTTTTCTTCTACACCCGTATGATTCAAAAAAGGTTCTGCATCCCATATTTTAACAATACTGGTTACTAAATTCATTGGAGCCTGAGAGCAACGTAGCGTCATAGCAAGACTTTTTAAAAAAGTCTTTTGGTTTTTTAGTAAAAGCTCATTACCCATAATGCATCTGCCAAGACGCGTATATGCCATCACTAAGCTGATAAGCTCATCAGCAGGAATAAGCAAACGCGACATATAATCATCACGAAGCTCTGCTAATGCTGGATCAGAAAAAGATTGGAAAAAATCTGACAACTCCTCTTTTAGATCATCACTTTGCTTCTTTTCTTTAGAGTAATTATTAATTATTGTGAAGAGCTGTGTTTTATATGGAGATATCCAAGGGTAAAGCTTAATGTTTTTTGAAAACCAATCATCTAAAGAAGGCATAATATTTATTCCTCTATTTAATCATACGGTTAGTCAAATACCATCATGCGTGATACATAAAAAATGGTCAAGGATTTCAATATGCTGTTCCGGATCTTAATGACAGGACTTACGCAAAACACCGATCTCTTCGTTAGATTTTATTTTTAATTCGGTCATTTAGTTATCTAAACTCCCTCATTAAAAATAAAATCCGCCTCGACCTCGATGTTTTTCGTAAGTCCTGAATGAGTCTCATTGGTATGAGTTATGCGCTTTTTCAATGTTCAAATGTAACAACTTTTTCATTATCTTTTTCTGCACTATAATCAAATTATATTTTTACTATAAATTAAAATGAATGAGTATCAACTTATCCTGGGAACAAGACAACGTCTTACAATCTATCATTAAAGAACTAAAAATGACCTATCATTGTCATACCATCATTCTTTATGGCTCAAGAGCCCGTGGCGATTTTAGCAAAACCAGTGATTATGATATTGCTGGTATTACTACGTCTGGCGATAAAAAATGGATTGCTCGCTTTGATGAAGAACATCAAGTATTTCATGATATTTTTATATTTCCTGAAATAGAACTCACTCCACCTCTTGCATCACACTTACACATGGCAGATGGCATCGTACTTTGTGATTATCAGGATTTTGGAAAAAAATTATTAGAAATGTTACGGCATATGGCTAGCCATCCAGAATCACTCTCCGTAGATGAAATCACATCACGAAAAGTCTGGTATCGTAAAATGCTTGCTCGAGCCGAAGGGCAAGATATTGAAGGGAAATATCGTCATATTTGGATCATTTTTGCGATTCTTGAAGACTATTTTTCATTTAAACAACTACGATATCAAGGCCCCAAGAAAGCATTTCAATATTTAGCCCAATATGATCCAAAAACATTGGCGCTATTTGATAATGCTTTATCGAACACACAAAATACAATGCATTTAAAAATATTGATCGAAGACATTTTATGCTTAAAACCAGAACCACATTGATCCGGAAACGACACATATAACCATTCACATCACGTATCTAATGAAAATCTTCTCATGTGATGATTCATTACTCTACTTGCTATTGATTTTAAGATATCGTACTGAGTAATCTTCCTTTTTGCATATCTTCACTTTCTCATTATTGAACAATACCAATACTGCCTCCGCCATCCACAAATAATGTTTGTCCTGTGATAAAACTTGCACGTTCATTTAAGAAAAAACCAATTGCATAAGCTACCTCGTCAGGCATTCCTAACCGATTCAAAGGGATGGTAGATAAAAGCTGTTTTTCTTTATGACCGCCCTTTGGATAATTATTATAAAACGACTCCGTTTGAATGGGGCCAGGTGCGACTGCATTGACCATAATATTAAAAGGAGCAAGTTCTAAAGCCCAGGTTTTGGTTAATGCAACAAGACTTGCTTTGGCCGCACTGTAACTGGAGCGCGCTATTTTTCCAAGCATCGCACGACTAGCTATATTAACTATTCGGCCCCACTTTTGATTTTTCATATGAGGCAAAAATGCTTGTGTAACCTGAATTGCTGGACGCACATTTAAATCTATCACATCCATAAATGAATCGACTGTCATTGATTCTAAAACCATAGGCTTTACATTACCAATGTTATTGATAATACCGTCAACTGAATGATTTTGTTTGATGATCTCTAATGTAGCCAATGTTTCATCCGAATTACTTAAATCAGCACAATACAAAACTCCCGGGAATTTAGTATCCGGTTGTTTTCTTGCAATACCAATAACTTGATGTCCCGATTCTTTTAAATATTCAGCTGTTGCTAAACCTATTCCGCGTGTGCAACCTGTAATTAAAAATGTTTTCATATTGTTTTCCATATGTAGATAAAATGTAAAAACCGTATTTTATCAAACTGAAGAACTGTGTATGCCTAAAGCTTTTAACTAACAGGCTTACTATAAGGTCTTTGATCTCGTCTGATGCTGATCTGAACTTGTTTCATGTTTCGATATAACTCATTATTAGAGTTGGGTTAATTAACACAACCATTATCTTACCAGCCTCTGAAGAGTTAGAAGAAAAATAGAGGGACAATTTCTTCAAATTTCGTGGTAGGATTGGTCCATTCAACAAATTACAGAACACTTCTCAGTTATTTGTAATTCAGAGGTGGATAGGTTGGTTGATATTTATCATACAAAAATTATTCAATAATTAACATGAATCGTATTTATTATTTATTGTTTGCATTGATATTTAACAGTTTATTAAGCTATGCCTCGGATTTACCCAAAGATATTAGCCATGATGCTGTTGTAAATCAAATACATCTTCATTACCTTGAAAAAGGGAAAGGGCCTTTGGTCGTTTTATTGCATGGTTGGCCAGAAACATCTTATGAGTGGCGTTATGCTATAGAAGCATTATCTGATAAATATCGAGTCATTGCGCCTGATTTACGTGGGTTAGGCGAGTCTGAGCGAACAACTTCTGGTTATGATAAACAAACGATAGCAACGGATATCAAAGAATTAATTGCATACCTTGGTGAGCGACAAGCAATCATAATAGGCCATGATATGGGCGGGAAGGTGGCATATATGATGGCACACTTATATCCAGAAATGGTTAAGAAATTAATTTTGGTCGACTGCACTATTCCAGGTACAGAAAATGCAGATGCATTGCATGGTGGCGCATGGCATTATGGATTTCATATGGCTAAAGATATTCCTGAAATGCTGACACAAGGTAGAGAAAAATCATATATCCAAGCCCAAATGATAAATTGGACAGTGCAAAAAAATGCAATTAATGACGCAACGATTTCTGAATATGTGAAACATTATATGAGTGAAGGCGGCATGACAGCAGGTTTTAATTATTATAGGACTCTTAAAGAAGATGCTAAGTTTGCCGATTCATTTAGAGGTGAAAAATTATTTATGCCTATTTTAACGATCAGTGGCCGCCAAAGTGTTGCAGAAAAATTACCTAATGCTTTAGCGAATGAGGCTTCATTTTTAAAGCAAGTTATTCTGGATGACTGTGGACATTTTGTTCCAGAGGAACATCCAGATGTTTTTAATAAAATCGTTCGTGAATTTATTGATCCATCCATGAATAATTGATTATTGTTGGTAGGTTGTGGTTTAGTTGCTTATTTCTTTTCGCATCAGCACATCCGCGGAGCGTTGAATCGTGCAATAAAATATGTAACAAAAGCATTTGGTGGATTTTTAGTTTGATTTGCTGCTCACAAATGATACAATAAGCCTTTTAGTTAGCGTTTATTTTTATGCCAGAGAGTGGTTTATTAGCCAATATTGCAACGGTTAAATACAGACACAGTATAGCTATGGGGCAATTTTTATCATTGAAAGATATGTTAAAGTTACTCATTTCTTCTTGTTCAAAAAACTCCCTGAAAGACACCTCTTGGTGTGTGAACATGTTAAATGAAACGCTGATGTTGTGTTTTGCTATCATTTTTGAAGCCAATCCACCGAGATTTGATCGAAAAAATCGCACTTTAAAAAGAAAGTTTTTAACAAGCTGTCATAACATGAGTTTCTTTACATTTACTCAGGATTACACAAAGCTTCAAAATCAACAATGGGCAGCACTCAAACGATACAATATTTCCGATCTCTTCTATTATGACGCTAGTAATTCGTTGATTTTGCTAGATTATTTAAGTCAAAAGCAAAGAAAAATACAAATTTCTGATATAGCGCTAGATGATCAAATAAAACCTTTGGCACATTCTGTTTATGATATTTTACTTGCACCGAAACAAACAGATAGCATTGTTGTATCACTAAGTCCTCTACTTGAAATGCTCTCTGACAAAAATAGGTTTTTAGATGCTTTAGATACGCTGATCATTTTGTTAGATAAATTGGATATTACGGATATCGAAGCGCAATACCATGAAGTAGTTTGGATTGTTTTAAATACGCTTCGCACAATAGAGCATGCGATAGAAACACCGGTTGTTCGTTTATTGAAGATCATTGTTTTAAAATTTAAAACCACAGAACACCAATTATGGTTTATTGAGCATTTAATAGGCATGCTTGAAGATTCTAAAAGAACGTTCTGTACGTCTGTTTTGATTACACTTGGGACATGGATACCCAAACTGAATGAGAGGGCAGTTCAGCTCATCATTGTTCAGGTATCTGCGCTCTTTGAAGAGGAAAATATAGAAGCTTTTTGTGATATTTTAGAGGATCTCAATAGCAGTCTTTATAAAACAAGATTAGCCAATTTATTAATCGCACAATTAAAACAAAATAAAGTCAAACATATAACAGATTGTTTTTTACTAAGAATAAATCATACGGACCCGACACACACAACGAAAAATGCCATTGTTGCATTGGCACCTCAACTAGATACTGCATCCTTGCTGGAATGGATAGTTGAGGTTTTTAAAGATTTCGAGCGTAATGAATTACATTATGTTACCGCGTTAAGTATGACGATTGAATTGGTTCAAGTTGTAGAAAGAAATGATTTATTAGAACGCATCACGGATCTGTTATTGACGCATATCGAAATGTCACAACCCTGGGTAGTTAAGGCCGATCCTTCGCAGGTGTGCCAATTGATTGAACGGTTTGAGCCAACAGATGCAAAAAAATGCACGGATCGCATATTAGCACTGATAGAGAAGCACCCGTCACCTAAAGGGTTAGATTCTTGGTCGGTTAGGTATATGATCTTGATATTAATATCTAAATTTGAAATGGAGGACTGTTTACTATGGATTAAGCGCCTGGCTATTACGATTCATCCAAGAGATTTTATAGCGATACATGACATTGATTGTTTTTGGAAACGTTGGATTATTACAGTGAAATCCACAGATATTCAACGATTGATTGAACATATCTTTGCTATGCTCAATGACACCAGGCTGATGATCGATTATTGTGGCCTTTGTATGCTAAAACAGGTGATAGAAAAATTAGAAATAGTTCCGAAGGAGATTTGGCAATGGGTTCCTATTTCATTAAAGAGGCTTAGTGAACAGGATGATAGGAGGAGCAGTGCTGTTTTAGATATTTTCTTAGCGTTAATCAATCAACTGAAAGAAGTAGAACTTGAGCAATGCTTATTATTCATATTCGATCATGTAGAAGCAGATTATCGAGAAAACAACTACTTATTTCAAGTGATAGATGCGATCATCTTGCGACGACCAAAATTGAGCGCAATAGAAAACAAGCAAGTGAGTGCCTTTTTATTAAAACAGTGCGAATTTACAAGAGCACGGTTCGACGACAAAATTTTCCGATATCTTGCGAAATGGGGTCCCAAATTAGACGCGACTTTATATCCATCATTGGCTGATTATTGCCTGAATGTTCTTGAACGCTCAGTTCCAGGCGAAATTCTCCCTAGCGTCCTATATGCAATCAATGTATGGATGCCTGCGTTTAGTGATATAGAAATTAAGCGATTGGATGCCATATTATTACTGATAATGAATAATAATCCCTACATCTACCTCGCAGGTTTTTATGAACAAATCTTTAGCCTATTCCATAGTATGCTTGAACTAAGTAATAGTGAAATCCCATTGTATGACAGACTCACTTTTTTATTATCGCTATTGAGAGGTCATCTGCCTGTTCATCTTGTACTCAAACTACACCCGACTTTATTTTTGTTGATTTCTAAATTAGAAGCGAATGACATCAAGCTGTTGATGGACTCTGTCTTAGAGCAATTAAATGCGCCTGAATTGTCTCAGCGAGAATCCGCTTTATTGAAAACCATGGGCATTTTTCCTTTAATTGGACAAGAGATCACACCATGGATAACTGCTTTAATCAAGCTATTAAAAGATGAGCAACCGCCTAATTTAAACACACTGTTAGAAGTGATTAGTTTATTTATACCTAGCATGAGGGAACAAGATGCGATATGGGTTGTCACCGAGCTAGCAAGCTATTTTAATCACACGAATAAAAGTCGTCAGGAACTACTATTTGATGTAATACACTTTATTATTAGTTATCATCCTAAATACGACTATCAGTTGAATAACATGAGTGACTCATTAGAAAAATTTTTCATAACACTGATGCTCGATATGGTAAAAATAGCAGACAAGGAAATATCGAATACGTCGGTTCTAACGGCTACGATATGATCTATAAGGGGCAATTTCTCGGTTACTGACTTCTCATGGTTAAGTTTTAAAATCTCTCTTATCTTACGCATCGACACTTTCTCCGTTGACATTCGCTTCTCGTTTTGATGGTTCAAACCAAAAAGATAAACGGTTACTCTGCTTGAGCGACAAGGGCTTGTCTTAACCGACGTTGTACAATCGAGTAAACAAGTAATGCCAGCGTCATAATCATCAATAGTGACGTGGTCAAGCTTTCAATGATTGATTTATATTATTAACCACATTAGGGTCTGTTGAC
>CAZBNB010000012.1:0-68582 GCA_964493245.1 uncultured Legionellaceae bacterium | reverse complement strand
AGTGTTTGGGGTATAAAATGCCTCAAGAGGTGTTTATACAGCAACATAAAAATGATTGTCGCACTTGGAGCTAGAATGCGCCCTCTAAAACTACTCGTAACTACTTGATTTTATTGGTGGGCCCACTAGGACTTGAACCTAGGACCAACGGATTATGAGTCCGCTGCTCTAACCAACTGAGCTATAGGCCCCCGAAGCGAACATTGTAATAATTAATCGGAATGATTGCTAGATTTTCAAGGAATTTTTTACATAATAAATTATCAAAGAGCGGGCTTGATTTTCGAAAGAACTTGAATATGTGAACAAACTATGGGCATCGTTTAGATGCCCATAGTTTGTTTGAAAATTAATTATTGAGTTTTAATAAGTTGTTTTTTACAATCCATACATTGCTGACACTCGTCTTTTTGTTGTTGCGTAAGAGTGTCTGGCGCGGCCTTACACGTACTATCCATTATTTCATTGCAATGTTGCTGTACTTCAGTAGCATCACAATGCGCACCGGCAGTTGGTGCTGGGGCTTCAGCAGAAGCGTTAAATGATAGAGCTAAACCTGTACTTAAAACCACCGCAGACAACACAGATGAAATTTTCACAACACTCTCCTTGTTTAGATTACATTATAAAATGTAGTAAAAGAATTCTCTTTTGTAAAGGAGTTACAAAACAATTGTCGTAACCGGATGAAAATGTTTGTTAGCAGGCTTGAAAGACCCTCAATGTAAATATGGATTCATGTTTACATTGAGGGTACTCAAATAAAGGATATGCTACGCATTGAAACAAATGGTTATTTCTCATCACTTTCAAGAAAGCTACGTAACTTTTCTGAGCGTGACGGATGACGAAGCTTACGTAATGCTTTGGCTTCGATCTGGCGGATACGTTCACGTGTGACATCAAATTGTTTACCAACTTCTTCCAACGTGTGATCGGTATTCATTTCAATGCCGAAGCGCATGCGTAATACTTTGGCTTCTCTTGGCGTTAACGTCTCAAGAATCTCCAACGTTGCCTCACGTAGTCCTTCTGCTGTTGCGCAGTCGATCGGTGACTCAATGTTGTCATCTTGAATAAAATCGCCTAAGCGTGACTCGTCGTCATCACCGACAGGGGTATCCATGGAAATCGGTTCTTTTGCGATTTTTAATACTTTACGTATTTTATCTTCGCTCAGCTCCATTTTCTCTGCGAGCTCTTCAGGCGTTGCTTCGTGTCCTGTTTCTTGCAAAATTTGTCTAGAAATACGATTCAGCTTGTTAATGGTTTCAATCATATGAACCGGAATACGAATTGTTCGTGCCTGATCGGCAATTGAACGTGTGATTGCTTGACGAATCCACCACGTTGCGTAAGTAGAGAACTTATATCCACGTCGGTATTCGAATTTATCGACCGCTTTCATGAGACCAATATTACCTTCTTGAATCAAATCAAGAAATTGTAAACCGCGGTTGGTGTATTTTTTGGCGATTGAAATCACCAAACGTAAGTTAGCTTCAACCATTTCTTTTTTGGCGCGGCGTGCTTTGGCCTCACCAATAGACATTTCACGGTTAATCTCTTTTACTTCAACGATGGTTAAAGTGTATTCTTGTTCAAAAAACTTTAGTTTTGATTGTAATTGTTTAATATCTTGGGCGTACGATAAGATACGAGCATGATCCAGCTTTTTGTTATGAGCTAGTAATTCATCGAGCCACGCCATATTTGTTTCGTTGCCTGGGAACGTGTCAATAAAAAGCTTCCGTGGGATTTTGGCGTGCTCAATACACACACGCATGATGTTACGCTCAAACTCCCTAATTTGGTTACGTAAATGTCGAAAATGACGTGTCAGTCTATCAACTTGCCGTGAAGTTAGTTTTAGTTTTAAAAACGCTTCCGACATCAGCGCAATCGCCGCTTTTGTTTTTGGATCCGTTCTCCCTTTCTCGCTGATGGCCGCTATTGAGGCATCATATTGAACGCGTAACTCATCAAAATATATTTTGGCTTGTTCTGGATTAGGGCCATCATCTCCTTCAATTCCACCTTCACCATCACCGTCCTCGCCTTCTTCATCGACGAGCTCAACTGGCGCCTCTTCCAATATGTCTTGTTGAGACTCTTCGAGCATAGAGCCAATACTGGATGGAGGGGCGCTGTCATCATCTGAAAAGCCGCTGATAATTTCATTCAGGCGCATTTCTTCAACTTGTACCAGCTCATAATCGTCTAAGATTAATTTGACTGTTTCTGGATAGCCGGCCAATGAGTGGAGAACCTGATAAATACCTTCTTCAATCCGTTTCGCAATACGGATTTCTCCTTCGCGCGTGAGCAGTTCTACCGTTCCCATTTCTCGCATATACGCGCGCACAGGGTCAGTGACGCGACCGGTCTCTTTATCTACGGATGCGATGACGGTGGCTGCCTCATCAATATCTTCGGGGGCCTCTTCGGTACTACTTAATAAAGCAACGAGCTCATCTTCACCGGGTGGTTGCTCGAAAACTTTGATATTCATATTTTCAAGAATATTAATGATGACATCAAAGTTTTCAGTATCGACAAGATTAGGTAATAAATCATTAATTTGGGCGTGGGTAAGGTAATTTTGTTCCTTGCCTAAACGAATGACATTGGTAATTTGTGATTGTTGATCTTGCTCATTTATGCTCATAGTGATACAAGTACTCGCGCTGGTTAATTTAAAGACTGCTTCATATTACAAAAGTAACATGCTTCCATGGATAAAAATCCGTGAATTATAAACGTTGTGACGTCAAGTTACTAGGTCATTGACAACAATTGATCATGACGCATAATAAACATGCTAACTATTGGTTTATTAACAAATAGTTAGGGGTCTTCTCCTCTTTCATTCGTTCTGAAATAAATGGCAAATATTCACATTTGTTCCTAGGAGTTCAGGCATTCCTCATGAACGATTACAAAAAATGGTTTATAAAAACGCTTAGATACTATTTTATTGCTTGTACTCGATGACGCTCTTGTAACAAGGTTTGTAACTCCAAACGTTCCGTTTCAGTTAAGCCCATGTTTCGGGCTTTTTCAATTAAAATTTGAATTTTATTTTCGTGGTGTTGTTTGTTGATAAATAGCAAAATTTCTTTCAGTTCTTTGCGTTGTGCTTCTTGCGGAACCTGATGTTCCCACGCAGCCAATGCATGCATGGTTTCGAACCAATCCGTATCGCGCCAATGCTCGATTAATCCACCGGTAGATATTTTAGAATTTTCGTGAATATATTGCATAATTTGTTGCAATAACGCCATTTCTAAATCGTCACGCATTAATAAATTCATATCAGGTGTGTAAAGCGCTGGTTGTTGTAATAACAGTGCCAGGGCGATGTTAAGTGGTGTCCGTGTGATGGTTTGGTTTTGTGATTGAGGTTGGGCTGTTGTGTTTGTTTCTTCCATCATAAATTGTATGACACGATGATGTTCTATGCGTGTGAGTCGAACCAATGTTTCAATGAGTAATTCTTTTGCTGGACCATCCGGCATTTTTCCTAAATAAGGTTTAGCACGCCCAATCAACTGCGTTTTTCCAGCCAAGGTTTTGTTATCAATTCCATCTAAGAGCTTATCAAAAAAGAATCGTTGCATTGGAATTGCTTGTGTTAATCGTTTTAAGAATGCAGCTTGGCCTTCTTCACGGATTAAAGAATCAGGATCATGGGCGGCGGGTAAAAATACAAACAGGGCATTGAGACCGCTGTCTAAATGGGCTAAGCAATTTTCTAAAGCGCGCCAGGCAGCTTGTTGTCCGGCTTCATCACCATCAAAACAAAACACAATTTGTTTGGTGTATTTAGCTAATAATTGAATATGATAGCTACTGGTTGCAGTTCCCAGTGTTGCGACGGCATTTTGAATGCCATGTTGGGCTAGTGCAATGACGTCCATGTATCCCTCAACGACAATCAATTGCGTAAAGTCAGCTTTATATTGAATGCACTGATGCAACCCATATAATTCTCGATTTTTTTGAAATAAAACTGTTTCGGGTGAGTTTAGATATTTAGGCTTTTGTGTGTCATCGAGACTACGGCCGCCAAAACCTATCATATGTCCATGTCGATCATGAATGGGAAACATGATACGGTGCCGGTAGCGATCATACATTTGACCATTATCGCGTTGAACCAACATACCCGTTGCGAGTAGTTCATTTTGATGTGTTTTAAAAGCCGATTCGATTGTATGCCATTGATTGGAAGCGTATCCGAGTTGATAACGCTGTGCGATCTCGCCTGTAATTCCGCGTTGTTTTAGATAAGCAATGGCTGCTTGTCCTGTTTTTTTGAGGGCTTGTTGATAAAATTGTGTCACTTGTTGCAACATGTCATAAAGAGATGTTTTAGACGGTGCGTTTTTATCTGTGGATTGTTCGCGTGGCACCGTTATGCCGGCACGTGTGGCTAATGTTTCAATGGCCTCAGGGAAAGACTGTTGCAGATATTGCATAGCAAAGCTGATGGCATTGCCACTCGCGCCACATCCAAAGCAATGGTAAAACTGTTTTTTGCTGACAACATTGAATGAGGGGGTTTTTTCATTGTGGAAAGGACAACAGGCTAGGTGGCTTGAGCCCCGTTTTTTTAAGGGCACATAACTGTCTATGAACTCAACAATATCAACTTGTTGAAGTAAGTCATCAATAAAAGGGCGTGGAATCAATCCGTGCATGTTTATGCCTTTATCACAGTCGATGCCCGCGTTATTTATCGGTAAGTGCTCACGTAAATGTTCACGCCTGTTCACCGAACGGCTCTATTTGGTGCATTTTAGCTCGAAAATGCGCTTAAACCTGACCGTTTTCTAAGCTTCAAGAGCGAGGCCGTGAACGATCAGATTTATCGAAATTTAATTTAAAATACAAAAGAGTTAATGGCTGAGTTTTGCTTTAATAAGTGCGCTGACTTTGGCCATATCAGCACGCCCTTGTAATGACGTTTTCACATGAGCCATGACTTTGCCCATGTCGCTAATCGCTTTAGCGTCAAGCGTATGCACAGCGTCTTCTATGATTTTATTAACTTCCGTCTCACTGAGTGGTTCTGGTAGATAATGTTGAATAATAGCCAGTTCAAACTCTTCTTTTTCAACCAGATCAAGACGGTTAGCAGCCTTAAATTGAGTAATAGACTCTTTACGTTGCTTACTAAGCTTCTCTAGAATAGTTAACATTCGGACATCATCGACTTCGATACGCTCATCGACTTCGATTTGTTTGATAGCTGCCATGATCAAGCGCAACGCGTCAAGTTTTGACTTTTCGCGCGCTCTCATGGCATTTTTTAAGTCATCATTTAAGGTTGCTTTGATGCTCATGCTGATTTACGTCGGCGTCTATCACGACCAGGTCCTGAATCACGCAAAGTCTTTTTAAGATGACGTTTAACTGCTGCAGCCTGCTTACGTTTACGTTCTGCCGTTGGTTTTTCATAAAACTCTCTGCGACGTAATTCAGTTAATAAACCAGCTTTTTCGCATGAACGCTTGAAGCGACGCAATGCGTATTCTGGGTTTTCGCCTTCTTTAACGCGAACTGTGGGCATTCAGTGATCCTTAAATATTCAATATAGGTTGGCAATTTTAGTGCTAGGTATGAAATCAGTCAAGTTATTTTCTTCGCTAAATATTAATTTTCGATTCTTCATGGTTTTTTAGTCTAGCGATATTCTCTTTATGTTTATAGAGAATACAACCAGCGATTATTAAAATAGGGAATGTCGCGCCATGATTGGCAGAACACAAAACCAGTAAAGGTGCTGTGGCGATGCTCACCATGGAGGCCAAAGAAGAATAGCGACTGATTTTCGCAGTGATAAGCCAAATAACACAACTGAGTAAGCCAAGTAACGGGCTTAATCCAAGCATCACACCCAGCGCAGTAGCCACACCTTTTCCACCTTGAAATCCATAAAAAAACGGAAATATATGTCCTAAAACAGTGGCCAACCCCATCCATCCAAGCAGGAGAGGGCTCGCACCGCAAAGATGACCAATAATCAATGGCACTAAACCTTTAAGCATATCACCAAGCAAGACAATCGCTGCGTATTTTTTCCCTGATAAACGCAGTACATTGGTGGCGCCAGGATTTTTGGATCCAGCTGTGCGTGGATCCTCTAAGTGGCAAAGTTCTGAAACAATGATAGCGGAGCAAAGCGAGCCGACGATATAGCTCACAATCATCGCGATTAAGGCAAATAGCATAGTACAATCCTTTGATAACAATCAGATGTCGACGATTATGCCATTTTCAGTGTGGTTTGTAACGGGGTGGTACAGCATAAAAATGGATACTATTTTACAACTTTGTTATAATATCCTCCAACTTAACAACCCGTCATGTGCTTATCGTGGATAAAAATCCGTTTTCTTTTGTATTTGAGCATCATCAATATCCGCATGCACGTACGTTGCGAACGTCTGCCACTCAAAAAATAAAAGACAGTTTCACCGTGTTTACAGGTAATATTGCCATCGATAAAACAGCTTCTTCGGGTGTAAATTGGTTTTTTCAAGTTGCTGATTGGGAGCAAGTGTCTGCAGAAATTCGTTTGGGGTTGTTTGACTATTTGACATTGTGTATTCCTTATGGCGTGACATGGTGTCTCGCTAAATTACTGGTAGCGATTCAGGCGCAAAAAGCCAAATACCAAGATGAGTCTGATTCATCAGATGTACAAAAAAAGGCGTCGTTTTTGTTGCGAGCGGCTGTGCATTATGCGGAGTATCCTGTATGGGTTGGTTTTGTATTGTGGAATGTGTTAACACATGGATTATTGCGTGTTGTGGTCAGCTTATTAAGCGTATTTTTCTTAGGATTGCCGTTTAGTTTACTGGTGGCGTATGGAAGCTCTTTTTACAGCGATGCTATTAAGCAAAAAGCATTTGCATTACAAGGGCTACATGCGCGTGATGACCTGAATGCAGGTTTGTCTTTTAACAAAAATGCTCAAGATCGAGCACATCCATCACGCACAGTAGAGCTAATCGCTTTAGAAGATTTTTTATTGGATCAAAAAGCGCATCAAGTGCATGCTCTGTTTGATGCTGAGCGATATACTTCCAGACTTCTTCGGTTAGATCATGTTGATTATTTGGTCATAGAATATCCCTCTATGAGGCTAAAATTCTATGCAGAAATCAATCAAGATAATGTGAGCGCTATTGATGCGTTAGCAAGATTAAATTTTGCTAACGTTGACGATACATTGTCAATAATGCATGCGAATGAATATCAATCACTGTCCTCACAGCCTTGGATAGAAAAAAGTTCGTTTTTTCATAAGGTTAAACCAGAGGATATGCTTGAGACTACGCAGACAAAAACAACATTTGTAAATTGTTTGCGAAGCGTCTTCCCATCGCCGTAATTTGCCAATGTGTTGGGTAGCACGTTACCAGACCTTTTTGCTCTGCTAATTGTAACGTCGGTAATAGTAATGCGATGTCCAGTCCAGTACGCTGTGTCCATAGTTCGTAGGGAATCGCTTGCTCGAGGCGGCTGGTATTGAGGATAAACTCAAACGGTTTATCAATATGACTAATTTCATGGCATTCCGTGAGACAGTCTTTATCTGTGTTAAGATAATCGTTGGGTTGTCGATGTTTACGTGTCCGTACAATTTTCTGCCCATCTTCGCTACTTAATTTGCCATGTGCCCCAGCTCCAATACCATAGTAATCACCGAACAACCAATAATTGAGATTGTGTTTAGAGGCACGTTTGGGTTGACAAAAAGCAGATATTTCATAGCGTTGATAACGGTGTTTTTGCAGCAAATCAAATCCGGTTTCCTCCATGTCAAATACATCATCTTCTTTTGGCAGATCCGGCTTGGTTTTGTAGAATACTGTATTAGGCTCAATGGTGAGTTGATACCAAGACACATGCTCGGGTTGATGGTTGATAGCTTCTTGTAAATCGGCCAGACTTTCAGGTACGCTTTGCCCAGGCAATCCGTGCATGAGATCGAGATTGAGATTATCAAAACCCGCATTCCTTGCCATTTCAACGGCGTGGTGCGCTTGTTTTTCATCATGAATTCGTCCCAGGCGCTCCAAATGTTTCGCATTAAAGCTTTGTATTCCTAGCGATAGACGATTGATTCCTATAGCGCGATAATCTTTAAAACGTGCCTGCTCTACCGTGCCGGGATTGGCCTCTAATGTAATCTCAATGTCCGGTTCAAACGGCAGCAAATGTTGAATACCTGTCAATAAAAGATCATAAGCGTCGGCTGAAAATAAGCTGGGCGTGCCACCGCCAATAAAAATTGAAGCCAATGAGCGTGTTGTTGGAAAACAAGTCAGATCTTGTTTTAAATCATGAAGCAAACGCTGGATATATTCTTTTTCTGGTAGAGATTGTGTCTTTTGATGCGAGTTAAAATCACAGTATGGACATTTACGAACACACCAGGGAATATGAATATAAAGAGATAAAGGAATCATCATGTTTTGAAGTAGCGCATTCGCTCAAGCAATAGTATACTGCCAAAGGAGTATATCATCAGGACTTACGAAAAGCACCGATCTCTTCGTTAAAAGATAATTTTAATTCGGCTATTTAGTTTATCATTAAAATTATTTTCTGCTTCAACATTGGCGTTTTTCGTAAGTTCTGATCATAATAAAACGTGCTTATTACACCAAAGGAAATAGAATGAATAAGAAAGTCAGGGTTGCCGTAACGGGTGCAGCAGGGCAGATTGGTTATGCCTTAATTTTTCGTATTGCATCAGGCCAAATGTTTGGTAAAGATGTGGATGTGGAACTGAACTTATTAGAGTTAGAACAAGCTCTTCCTAGCTTACATGGTGTAGCGATGGAGTTGGATGATTGTGCATTTCCTCGTTTAAAGCGCATTGTTTGTACATCGGATATGAACCAAGCGATGGATGGCATTAATTGGGCTTTATTAGTAGGGTCTGTACCACGTAAAGCTGGAATGGAGCGCTCTGATTTATTACAAATTAATGGTGGAATTTTTACAAAACAAGGCCAAGCCATTAATCAATACGCCAGTGATGATGTGCGTGTATTTGTGGTTGGTAATCCTTGTAATACAAACTGTTTAATTGCAAAACATCATGCCAAAGATATTCCTGATGATCGATTCTATGCGATGACCATGCTGGATGAGTTACGTGCGCGAACACAGTTAGCACAAAAAGCAGGAGTTGATTTGACTGCGGTGACTGAAATGACTATCTGGGGTAATCATTCGTCTACACAGTTCCCTGATTTTTATCATGCGAAAATTAATAACCGCCCAGCTGCTGAAGTGATTGGTGATGAAAACTGGCTGAAAGAAACGTTCGTGCCAACTATTCAACAACGTGGTGCAGCTGTTATCAAAGCCAGAGGCGCGTCATCTGCTGCTTCTGCTGCCAATGGTGTGATGCAAAGCATTATTCATGTGGTTAATGATACGCCGGCTGGCGAGTCGTTTTCTATTTGCCACAGTTCTAATGGCGAATACGGTGTTGATAAAGATCTCATGTTTTCCTTCCCAACACGCACTGAAAAAGGACAATTGCGTATCGTTGAAGGCCTTGAATTCAATGCTTACAGTCAAGAAAAATTCAACGCAACATTAAATGAGTTGCGTGGCGAGCGTGATATCGTTAAATCGCTTGGATTGCTAGATTAATTTAAGATATAACATCGCCCAATCACCTTCTCGCTCTGATTCTACGAGTGAGAAGGCTGATTGGTATACTCCCATCAATTCATCCACTTGATTTGCCAGAATACCTGATATAACTAACATACCGTTGGGGTTAAGTAAGGCTTCAAAACGTGCTTTCAGTGTCAACAGTGGCGCTAATAAAATATTTGCCATGATAATATCAGCAGGTGTTTCCAGTGTGTCCGGATACTCAATAGACAGCATATTGGTTTGGATTTGATTCACTTCTGCATTTTGCTTGGTTGCGATAAGTGCTTGCTCATCAATATCGACAGCATACACATGTTTTGCACCCAACTTTAATGCCGCAACGCTTAAAATACCAGATCCACAGCCATAATCAATCACGACTTTTTTTTGTGGTGGATGTTCTGCCAACCATGTCAGACAAAGCCCAGTGGTTGGATGCGATCCGGTTCCAAAAGCCAGACCGGGATCAAGCACAACATTGACTGCTTTAGCATCAGGGGGGGTGAACCAAGAGGGACATATCCAAAGCTGCTGACCAAAACGTTGTGGTTTAAAGTCACGCAAGCACTCGCGCTCCCAATTTTTTTCCTGAACATGGCTGACAGAGCAAGATAGCTCGGGGTGTGATGTCATTAATGTGTCAATAATATGGTCCATATGACAATCAGCGTCATAAATTGCATGTAAGACCACATGAGGCCAAAGTGGTATTGTTCCTGGCTCAGGTTCTAAAATAGGATCATCAAACTGATCGGTGAGTGTGATAGATAGAGCACCTAACTCTTCTAATAAATCAGAGATGGTTTCGGTGCTATCTTGACTGCATGGTTCAACTTTGAGCTGTAGCATTACTCTTCCTTTAGCATTTTTTCCAAATAATGAATATTGGTACCACCGTCAATAAAATCATGGTTATGTAAAATGCGTTGATGTAGCTCAATATTGGTTTTAATGCCATCAATGACGATTTCATCCAATGCGTTGTGCATACGTCGCAACGCAGTTGCTCTGTCCTCACCATAAGCGATTAGCTTGCCAATCATGGAGTCATAATTAGGTGGCACTGTGTAGCTGCTATAAATATGTGAATCAAAACGAATACCGGGTCCACCTGGCTGATGTAATAATCGAATGGTTCCTGGTGAAGGCATAAATGTTCTTGCATCTTCAGCGTTGATACGACACTCAATCGCATGACCGCGTAAAACAATATCCGATTGCTTTAATGTCAAGGGCAGGTCGCTCGCGATTTTAATTTGCTCTTTAATCAAGTCCACGCCAGTAATCATTTCAGTGACAGGATGCTCAACTTGAATCCGGGTGTTCATCTCAATGAAATAAAAACAGCCATCTTGATATAAAAATTCAAATGTTCCTGCACCGCGGTACTTCATGTCGCAACAGGCTTTTACGACACAGCTACCGATTTCTTGACGTAATTTTTCACTGATACCGGGCGCTGGGGCTTCTTCAAGTACTTTTTGATGACGCCGCTGCATCGAGCAATCACGCTCACCTAGGTGAATGGCGTGCCCCTTACCATCGCCTAATACTTGAAACTCAACATGGCGAGGATTTTCTAAAAATTTTTCCATGTAAACCACGGGATTATTAAAAGCGGCTTTGGCTTCACTTCGAGTGAGAGCAATCGCGTTTAATAAATGCGCTTCAGTATGTACGACACGCATGCCTCGACCACCGCCACCGCCGGCTGCTTTAATAATGACGGGGTAACCAATTTTCTTACCTAAGGCTAAATTATGTTTGTCATCGTCTGGTAAAGGGCCATCTGAGCCTGGTACACAAGGCACGCCGGCTTTTTTCATAGCAGCAATGGCAGACACTTTATCGCCCATTAAGCGGATGGTTTCGGCACGAGGCCCAATGAAACGAAAGCCGCTTTGCTCAACAATGTTTGCGAAGTCAGCATTTTCAGATAAAAATCCGTAGCCAGGATGAATGGCAACCGCATCTGTGATTTCTGCAGCAGAAATAATGGCGGGGATATTGAGATAGCTTTTTTGCGAAGGTGCTGGCCCAATACAGACGGTCTCATCTGCCAAGCGCACATGCAACAAATCTTTGTCTACGTCTGAGTGCACCGCAACAGTGCTAATGCCCAGCTCTTTACAAGCTCGCAAAATGCGTAATGCAATTTCGCCGCGATTGGCAATGACAATTTTACTTAGCATGCGTAACCCTTTATTCGATGATAAACAACGGTTGATCAAATTCAACTGGCTCACCGTTAGATACTAAAATAGCCGTAATGGTGCCAGCGCGATCCGCTTCGATTTCATTAAACATTTTCATTGCTTCGATAATGCATAATGTATCACCTGCTTTTACCTTTTGTCCGACCGTTACGAAGACAGGCGATTCTGGTGAGGGTGAAGCGTACAAAGTTCCTACCATAGGTGAGCGAACTTTGTGTCCAGCTGGTTCAGCTGCTGGTTCGGCTTTTTGTGGCGTATGTTGCACGTGCTGAACAGGTGCTGCAGCAGGTGAATGGCTTATCGGCATTTGTATCGAGACAGGCGCCGCAGCTGCGTGCCCGGTGTTATGGCTATGTCGAGAAAGGCGTAAGGATTCTTCACCTTCTTTAATTTCGATTTCTGTAAAGCCAATCTCTACCAGCCATTCAATCAATGGTTTAACTTTTGTTATATTCATGTAGTAGCTCTCTTTATCGTGATTGCTTGTAATGCTAACAAATAGCCTTCAGGACCCAATCCACTGATAGTGCCTTCGGCAATATCAGAAAAATAAGAGTGATGTCGAAAAGACTCGCGTTTATAAATGTTACTGATATGTACTTCAATAAATGGAATCTTAACAGCTAATAAAGCATCTCGCATAGCGATGCTGGTATGAGTATAGGCTGCCGGATTTATAATGAGAAAGTCAACTGAGTCAGCTGCCAATGCGTGAATTTCTTCGATGAGATCAGCTTCACTGTTATGTTGCACCGCGCTCAGGTTGTAACCAGCTGCTGCAGCTTGCGTTACAAGTTGCTCATTGAGTTGAGATAAGGTCATTTCACCGTACATGGATGGCTCTCGTTGGCCTAACAGGTTCAAGTTGGGGCCATGCAAAACACGTATCTTTTTCATTCCACTCAAGAAACAGTACAATATTTTGGCGATTTTGCCTGAGTTTTTTGAAAAAGTCTATACCTGCACTCTTTCAAAATTGCTAGGGTCTATTGACATTTGGGGGCGCGAGTCAAAAATCAAGATAATTTCGCGCAAGTTTTAACTTGAGTGAAGCGAATAGCCAGCGCTATTTAACGAAAGCAAGCTGACATTTTCGTAAATTATCTTGGCTTTTGGCCGTGTCACCCATTGTCAGCAGAGCTTAAGCAATATAATAAAAAGGGTTCGGCAGTTTAAATGTTTTTTGTGCATAGCCACCAGACAGGTCACTGTCTTGATCGCCAATAGAGGCAATAATGGTATACCCTTGTTCTGTAATAAGTCGCCGTGCTTCGGTTTTATGCGCAGCCATCGATGATTGTCGATAGTTTTCAGGTAAAGTATACAATCCCGACCAAGTATGAAATCCGGCTTGCTTTAGATTTTTAACGCTGGCTTTGTAGAGGGATGATTGACGTGCTGTGACAAAAAAGACAGATACATGATGACGGATAGCATTTTGATAAAGCTTCAAGATGGGTTTTATGGCTGGGGCATCTGCTTGCAAAATGTTCTTGACCGCTTCCGCATTAACATAGCAAAAATTCATTTTTTTCATGTTTTCATAATAAGAAAGACTGGTTTCATCAATATCAAGTACAATCGCTAATTTTTTAGGATGTTGACTGTGATCATTTAAAGTGGCTTGTTGCGTGATGTATTGATCGGCGTTTGTTGCGACTGTTTGTATTTCACGGTCATATAATCCAGACTGATAATAAGCATGTAATTCATCTTTCAGTTTGTATAGATTGAGCGGCTCAGCAAACGATTTTGAGTGACAGAAAATGGCGCACAACATCGCGAATACTGTATTGGCAACGACCCGAAAATGACGCATGAACAATTCCTAATCAATTTGCGAGCCAAAATTGTATTGTATTTTGTCTTTTATTTCTATCAAAAAAATCAAAAAGGGATAAGTGGGCATGATTTTAAAATAATCCGTAATTTTTAATTGATCTCCCAAATTGACGTTTTTATGACTTTTTGCCCAGCATCGGTTATAATCCTCCCCCAAGAAATTATCACGGAGCTATGGGTGGCGAAACAAAACGAACAATTAAGTGCATTGCTCTCAAAAGAGTACGAGCACGGCTTTGTCACGGAAATTGATGTAGAGACCTTTGCACCCGGGTTGAATGAAGATGTGATTCGTCGTTTGTCGGCTATAAAAGGCGAGCCAGAATTTTTGTTGGAATGGCGGTTGAAAGCATTTGAATACTGGCAGACTTTGACGCCACCGCAGTGGGCCAATGTTCATTTTGATCCTATTGATTATCAAGCTATTTCTTATTTTTCCGCGCCTAAATCAATGAAAGATCGCCCCCAAAGTTTAGATGAAGTTGATCCTGAGCTGTTACGTACGTATGAAAAATTGGGCATTCCATTACATGAGCAAGCCTTATTAGCCAATGTCGCTGTGGATGCTGTTTTTGATAGTGTATCGGTTGCGACCACATTTAAAGCCAAATTGGCTGAAAAAGGGGTTATTTTTTGTTCTTTTTCAGAAGCGGTACGTGAGCATCCTGATCTCATAAAAAAATATTTAGGCTCAGTGGTTCCTTATCGAGATAATTTTTTTGCAACACTCAACTCAGCTGTTTTTAGTGATGGGTCGTTTGTGTATATTCCAAAGGGCGTGCGTTGCCCAATGGAGCTTTCCACCTATTTTCGTATTAACGCCGCGTCAACAGGCCAATTTGAGCGTACTTTAATTATTGCCGATCAAGACAGCTATGTTTCATATCTTGAAGGTTGTACCGCACCCATGCGTGATGAAAATCAATTACATGCCGCGGTTGTTGAACTGGTGGCGTTGGATGGGGCACAAATTAAATATTCCACTGTACAAAATTGGTACCCAGGAGATAAAGAAGGCCGCGGTGGTATTTATAATTTTGTGACCAAACGCGGTGCTTGCCGGGGGAAAAAATCGAAAATTTCTTGGACACAAATTGAGACAGGCTCTGCTATTACCTGGAAGTATCCCAGTGTGATTCTACAAGGCGATGATTCTGTCGGCGAATTTTACTCTGTGGCGGTTACCAACAACTATCAACAAGCAGATACCGGTACGAAAATGATTCATTTGGGTAAAAATACTCGCTCGACCATTATTTCAAAAGGCATCAGTGCTGGGCATTCGCACAATGCCTATCGTGGTTTGGTTCGGATTGCGCCGACTGCCGTGAATGCACGTAATTATTCACAGTGTGATTCTTTATTAATGGGCAGTGAGTGTTCTGCACATACTTTTCCTTATATCGAAGTGAAACATCCTTCGGCGCAGGTTGAACATGAGGCCAGCACATCAAAAATCAGCGAAGACCAATTATTTTATTGTCAGCAACGTGGTATTGATACAGAAGATGCGGTGTCGATGATCGTGAATGGATTTTGCAAACAAGTACTTAAAGAATTACCAATGGAGTTTGCTGTTGAGGCCACAAAATTATTAGGTATTAGTCTTGAAGGGGCGGTGGGATAATGATTTTAAAAGTAAGTGATTTACACGTTTCAGTGAATGGACAACCTATTTTAAATGGAATCAATCTAAACGTACGCGCAGGTGAAGTGCATGCTATCATGGGGCCAAATGGCTCTGGTAAAAGCACACTCTCTAAAGTGCTCTCTGGGCATCCTGCTTATGAGGTGACACAAGGACACATTCAGTACCAACATCATGATTTATTACCCATGTCGCCTCAAGAGCGCGCACAAGCGGGTGTGTTTATGTCATTTCAATATCCTGTTGAAGTGCCTGGTGTGACCAATATTAATTTTCTAAAAGCAGCAGTGAACGCGGTACGTCAAGGTCAAGGTAAAAAGAGCATGGATGCGGTCGAGTTTCTAAGCTTTATTCGTGAGCAATGCAAACGATTAGATATGGATGAAAGCTTTTTATATCGTGGTATTAATGAAGGGTTTTCTGGTGGTGAAAAGAAACGTAATGAAATTTTGCAAATGTTGGCACTAGAGCCTAAACTGGCGATTTTAGATGAAACAGATTCTGGCCTGGATATTGATGCGTTGCGCGTGATTTCTGAAGGTGTGAATGCGATGCGCTCGCCAGAAAGAGGGATTATTCTGGTGACGCATTATCAACGACTATTAAATTATATCGAGCCTGATTATATTCATGTTTTAGCACAAGGCCGCATTATTAAGTCGGGTGATAAATCATTGGCATTAGAACTGGAAGATAAAGGGTACAGTTGGCTTGAGGAGACGGTATAGCCATGGGTGATATCCTCGATTTTTATCAGCAACAAGCAAAACAGGTGAAGGCATCAGAAACCTGGCTTGCGCAATTACAACAAAAAGCATTGACTGATTTTGCTCGGTTGGGATTTCCTTCACGCCATCAAGAGTCGTGGAAATATTTGGCAGTCGAGCCCTTTTTAAAACAGTCGTTTATGCAAGCCAAGCCTGGTAAGCAACTCGATCATGATGCGATCGCTGTGATGGCAACTGGGCGACAAACCGACGCACCGATTGGCATGAAAATTGCTTGTGTGGATGGTGTGGTCTTAGGCTTAAAGACCATTCAAGCATCTTTACCCCCTGGTGTGATTGTGCAGACGTTACAACAAGCCGCACACGATCATCCGGAAAAACTAAAACCCTATTTGGATACAATTTTACCGCATCAACATGCTTTTCACGCTATGAATACAGCCATGTTGCATGACGGGTTATTTATCTACGTGCCAAAACACGTTACTTTGGCTGAGCCTTTATTGTTATCACACTGGCAAACCACCAACAATCAAGCGTTATACCTTCGTCATGTTGTGGTTGCAGAGCCAGGCAGTTCATTGACCATCATTGAAGATTTTCAAGGTGAGTCGCATGCCTGTTATTTCACCAATACCATCACTGAGGTCTATTTGGCAGCGAATGCGAGCTTGGTGCATTATAAAATTCAACGAGAGAGTCCACTGGCTTTTCATGTGGGACACATTGCGGTGACACAAGAAGCATCCAGCCAATTCAAAAGCCATGTGTTGAGTCTCGGCTCGCAATGGTCACGCAGTGATATGAATATACAATTTAAAGCACCACAAGCGCATTGTGTGTTAAATGGTATTTATGCACCGCGTCGTGAACAACAAATGGGGCATCATACGGCAGTACAACACGGTGTTCCTGATTGCCACAGCCAACAAGATTATAAAGGTATTTTAAGCGAACAATCACATGCTGTTTTTCAAGGTGAAGTGACGGTCGGAAAAGACGCGACGGCAACCAAAGCAGAGCAACAAAACAAAAACTTACTGTTGTCAGCTGGCGCGGAAATTGATACCAAGCCACAATTGGCTATTTTTGCAGACGATGTACAGTGTACACATGGTGCTACCGTAGGACAGCTAGATGAAGAGGCTTTATTTTATCTAACAACGCGTGGTATTGATAAATCAGAGGCTCGTCGTTACCTCATCCAAGCTTTTGCTTCAGCTAATTTACAAGCACTGGATCATGAGCCGTTGAGAGTCTGGATGGCCAGTTTATTGAATCAGCAAATGGGATAATTTCATGACAACACCGACTACATTTGATCATCTAGACATTCAAGCGATTCGTCGTGACTTTCCTATTTTGTCACAAACTGTACAAGGTTGCCCATTGGTTTATTTGGATAATGCAGCGACAACACAAAAGCCAAAGTCAGTTATCGATGCGATGACGCGTTATTATGAAGAAGATAATTCAAATGTACATCGTGGTGTACACACGTTAAGTGTGCGTGCGACAGAAGCGTACGAAGCCGCACGGGATAAAGTACGTCATTTTATGAATGCGAAGTATGCACATGAGTGTATTTTTGTACGTGGCACAACCGAAGCGATTAATTTAGTGGCTCAAAGCTTTGTTGCACCGCGTATTTTACCGGACGAAGAAATTCTGATTACCACGCTAGAGCATCACTCCAATATTGTGCCTTGGCAAATGGTTTGTGCGCAAACGGGCGCGAAGCTTAAAGTAGTCCCTGTTTCACCAGAGGGTGAAATTAATTTAGATGAATTTGCCAAATGTTTATCAAAGAAAACGCAGTTTGTAGCACTGAATCATGTGTCGAACGCATTGGGAACGATTAATCCGGTCAAAAAAATGATCGAAATGGCGCACGCAGAGAATGCGCTGGTATTACTAGATGGTGCGCAAGCTATGCCGCATCTATCGGTCAATGTGCAAGATTTGGATTGTGATTTTTATGCTTTTTCAGGACATAAAATGTATGGCCCTACGGGGATTGGTGTACTGTGGGGACGTGAAACGTTTTTAAACGACATGCAACCTTATCAAGGCGGTGGAGAAATGATCGCCAATGTTACGTTTGAGGCGACTGAATATGCTCCGTTACCACATAAATTTGAAGCAGGTACGCCCAATATCGCTGGTGCAGTGGGATTAAATGCAGCGATTGATTATCTCCTGTCGCTGGATTTAGAAACGATTTATCGTTATGAATCCTATTTACTGGATTATGCGACCGATGCTTTATTGACAGAAAAAGGCTTTAATATCATGGGAACGGCAAAAGCCAAAGCACCGATATTGACTTTTACGCATGGAAAAATTCATGCACATGATATTGGTACGATTCTAGATACAGATGGGATTGCGGTACGTAGTGGACATCATTGTACGATGCCTTTGATGGATTTTTTTGGTGTGTCAGCGAGCACACGCATGTCGATGTCTTTTTATAATACCATCGAAGAAATTGATGCGTGTATTAAAGCATTACGAAAAGTCAAAGAGGTATTTGCCTAATGATGGATTTACGCGAGCTATATCAAGAAGTGATTATTGATCACAATCGTCATCCTAGAAATCATTATGTGATGACAGATGCCACCCACGAAGCGAAGGGTTATAATCCCTTGTGTGGTGATAAAATCACAGTCTATGCGCGTATTCGACAGCAGGTGCTAGAAGCGGTGAGCTTTGAGGGTTGTGGTTGTGCGATTTCTCAAGCCTCTGCCTCATTGATGACCGATGCAATACAAGGAAAAACAGTTGAAGAAGCTCATGCTTTGTTTTCTACCTTTCATCGTTTAGTGACCTCTGATGCGGAATTAGATCATTCCAAGTTAGATAAGCTGGTGGTGCTTGCTGGGGTCCGTACTTTTCCAGCCAGAGTCAAATGTGCCACATTGGCTTGGCATACGATGGAAGCCGCTTTAAAACATGAAACAACAACCGTTGTGACAGAGTGAGGCTGATATGTTTGGTTTGAAGAAAAAACAAGACAATGAAGCCCTGAAAGAAGCGGTTATACAGGCGTTAAAAGGTGTTTTTGATCCAGAAATTCCAGTGAATATTTATGATTTGGGTTTGATTTATCAAGTGGATATCGATGATAAGCAACAAGTCAGTATTCAAATGACCCTGACCTCCCCTGGTTGCCCCGTTGCCCAAACTTTTCCAGGTACAGTGGAAAAAGCGGTGTTGGCGGTTGAAGGTGTGGCGGATTGTAACGTTGAGCTGGTTTGGGAGCCACCTTGGAGCCAGGAGCGTATGTCTGAAGCCGCGCGTTTAGAGTTGGGTATTTTTTATTAATGTCAGAGCAATTGACTTGGCAGCCATCTGCAAGCATCGATACACTGCGCCAACGAGCCAATATGTTGGCTTTAATCCGCTCTTTTTTTACTCAACGTGGATATCTAGAAGTAGAAACACCCGTGATGGCGCGTTATGGTGTCACGGATGCTTATTTAAGCAATATCAAAGCTATTTTTCGCAACCAAGCTTATTGTTTACAAACCTCTCCAGAATATCACATGAAGCGCTTATTGGCGGCGGGTAGTGGACCTATTTTTCAATTGGCTCGAGTTTTTCGCGATGATGAGTTAGGTCGTTGGCACAATCCTGAATTTACTTTACTAGAGTGGTATCAGCTTGATGTCGATCATCATGCGTTGATGTCTGAGATGGACGCGTTTCTACAGACCGTGTTAGGTTGTTTACCGCTACAAAAGAAAACTTATCAACAAGTCTTCCAAGAAACGTGTGGGTTTGATCCCCTTTCGGCTAGTCTTGATATGTTTAAGGCTTGTTTAAAGCGGTATGAATTGGCTTATGTGTTAGATGCTGATGAGACGGATCGTGACCAGTATCTCTTTTTATTAATGAGCCATATTGTTGAGCCTGCTTTAGCACAAATAGCTTCGCCTGTGGCCGTGTATGATTTCCCCGCGTCTCAAGCAGCTCTAGCGAAAGTGAATCATGGTGTGGCTGAAAGATTTGAGATTTATTATCGTGGTGTTGAATTAGCCAATGGTTTTCATGAACTGACGGATGCATCGGCTCAGGCTGCGCGTTTTGAAGCTGATCGTGTGTTGCGTCGAAAGCAAGGCAAAGAGGATACGCCGGCTGATCATTGGTTATTAGAAGCATTAGAGCATGGTTTACCTGCTTGTAGTGGTGTGGCATTGGGGATTGATCGTTTGTTTGCTTTATTGCTTGACGCCGATAATGTATCGTTTGGCATGGCTTTTGATTTTTCGCGAGCTTAGTAAGTATCTCTCTTTGGGTATATACCAAACAGATTAACTCTAGAGACGATTAACATATCGATGGCAATAAGGTGCTTGAGTATGTTTTGCATAATAATCTTGATGCGCTTCTTCTGCTGGCCAAAAAACCGATACAGGTCGTAATGCTGTGGTGGCAATATAGCCTTTTTTATCCAATTGCAGGATAAGATCGGTCGCAATATGTTTTTGTTTTTCCTCGTAAACAAAAACCGCACTTTGATATTGCTGCCCACGATCCGGACCTTGGCCGTCGTGTTGTGTTGGATCATGAATATTGAAAAAATATTTAACGATGGTTGTATAATCCAATTTAGCCGTGTCGAACAGTATGCGGATGCCCTCGTAGTGACCCGTTTGACCGCTACAAACATCATGGTAGCTCGGTGAGGCAGTTTGTCCTCCGGTGTAGCCTACTTCGGTTTTTAACACGCCAGGCAATTGGTTGAAATAATGTTGTATTCCCCAGAAGCATCCGCCCGCAACAATAGCTTCTTCACTATCTAATACAGTTTGGTCAACCACAAAATCCAGACTTAAAGAATTCACACAATGACGTCGGTTTTTAAAAGTAAACCCTTCGCCTGTGAATACATGGCCCAAATGGGCCTGACAACGAGCACAAAGAATCTCTGTTCTTTGTCCGTCGGCATCCGGACGCTCTGCTACAGCTTCAGCAATGGCCTCATCAAAACTCGGCCAACCGCAGTGTGAAGAAAACTGCATCTGTGTGCGGAATAGTGCTAACCCACAACCTCGGCAGAGGTAACTGCCGGGGCGGGGTGAGGTTTCTGTCACAGTGAAAGGCTTTTCTGTGGCCTGATGGCGAATGATTTCTAAAACGCCCTCAGGCAGACTCGCGTCTTTTAGTATCATATTTGCCACTTTTTAATAATCAATTTCACCGTCAAATCTGGACCTGATAGACGAATTTTGTGTGGCAATACATAAGATTGGGCATTCATATAATCAACATATTCAATGGTATAACCCGCTTGTTTGAGGACTTGTAATTGACCATTGCCATTACGTGTGGCGGACTGTATGACGCCAGGAGCGGGAATACCACGTACCCAATAGTAAAGACTATTGACGGGCAGACGAATACCGGTTTTCTTGGCCAGTAAATTATCACCATTGGATGAGGTTAGTGTCTGTGCACCTTCTTGATAAATCACTTTCCCATGCTGCTCTTCGATACGGACTGCTTGGCTGCCCATTGGTCCCATCAAGGTAATTTGGTAAGTATGTGGACCAGATTGTTTCCAATCCGCAGTAGCAGACCAGCCTTTTTTATGACTTTTAGCAGCAATGGCGCCTGATAGTACAAAGGTATTGGGTACAGAGCCAGGCTTGATTGCTTCAACTTGGGCGTTGGTCTGCGCGGAAGATAAAGTTTTAGGCTCAACCTGTTCGTTAACGGAAGAGGGAGCTTTGATAGATGTGCAAGCAGAAAGGCATAACAGCGATGCAGCACATAGATATATTTTTTTCATTCTTGTCCTTGTATACAAATAAAAATCTTAACATTCTCGATATGGGTGATGCAAATAGGCGGTTGTATACCATAACATAATAAAACGTTTCGTTAAGTTTTAATTGCCCGCATCAACATCATATAAAAATTTTATTAATCCATCGAAATAACATTTTTGGTCGTCGTACATCGCCAGATGACTACCATTAGGGCAGTATAGATATTGTCCGTGCTTCAGTTGACCTGCCATCCATTTTAGATACTTAGGATCCATTGTGTCGTAACGCGCAGCCATGATTAACGTAGGTACGGTGATTTTCACTAACTCTTTCGAACGATCCCAGTCTACTAAAGCGCCACTAGCACCCAATTCACTCGGTCCTTGCATAGGAATATAGATTTTAGGATTGATATGCTTAAGCGAACGTTCAACGGGTTCAGGCCATTTGTTGGCCGGTTCGCGTAGCACATGTTTCGTATAGTAATACTCTTTTAACAGTGTTGCATATTTAGGATCTTCATATTTACCTTCCGCCTCGAATTTTTTTATTTCAGAAAGTGCATGCTTATCCATCATAGGCATTAGCACATTTTTAGCATAGGCATTATAGGCAGGAATACTAGCCATCATATTAGAAATAACTAATCCTTTGAGGTTTTTTTGATATTTCAATGCGTATTCAATCGCTAACAAACCACCCCAAGATTGTCCATACAAATAAAAATTACTGCGATCTAAACCAAGCGCTTTTCGTACCTGCTCTACTTCCTCAACATAATGTGACAGATTAACAAGCTCAGGTTCATTGGGTTGGTCACTATAAGATGAACCTAATTGATCATAGTAATAGTACTCAATTTTAGCAGCAGGAAAATAACTATCAAAAGCCTCGAGATATTCATGATTACCACCAGGGCCACCATGTAAAAGTAGTACTTTAATTGTTGGATTATTACCTGTGCGCTTTGTCCATACGTTGAAGGTACCTTTGGGCGTTTTTATAGGAATCATGCGTACACCGCCAGATTTTATATCTGTACGACCATCGTTATCAAAGTATGGCGTTTGTGAGGCGATTAAATGAGATTGAATTGCACAAAGCAATAATAGGCATGTAGATGCTGCAAAAATAGTTTTCATATCGATACACCTGCGTTTCTATTTAATCAGGACTTACGTAAAACACCGATCTCTTCGTTGGATTTTATTTTTAATTCGGTCATTTAGTTATCTAAACTCCCTCATTAAAAATAAAATCCGCCTCGACCTCGATGTTTTTCGTCAGTCCTGTTAATTAATAGTGTAGTCTATAGATACGCTCCGTACATGAGTTTTCGACATTGATGCGAAGGCCTTTTCCGTTTAAACGAAAAAATAATGAGCAAGGCGTATATTAGGATTTGTTAACAATGGCGTTATACACGCATATTTGCAATGTGACGGTTGTCGATTTTATCGCTCTGGCGCAAATAGTTGCATATCCTAAGAAATATTGCATAATTTAAGGCAGTCGAATCGAGGTCTTTGCATGAATAAAAAAGCGATTTATCCGGGAACGTTTGATCCCATCACCAATGGTCACGTTGATATCATTAAGCGTGCAGCGACGTTGTTTTCTAAAGTGGTAGTCGCGGTTGCAAGTAATCCGAAGAAACAACCACATATTGTCTGGTCTGAGCGCATCGCTCTAGCAAAGCAGTGTGTTGGTCACATTCCCGGTGTGGAAGTGATTGGCTTTGAAACGTTGTTGATTCATTTTGCCCGTGAACAAGGTGCGAATATTATTCTACGCGGTTTACGTGCGGTCTCTGATTTTGAGTATGAATTCCAGTTGGCTGGTATGAATCGTCAACTGTGTCCAGAGATTGAAACGCTTTTTTTAACACCCTCGGAAAACTTAATGTTTGTGTCCTCTAGCCTTGTGAAAGAAGTGGCAGCGTTTGGTGGAGATATTACGCCATTTGTTCCACCTAATGTTGCTGCGTATATGTGTTCTCAGAAGTTCTGATGGTGAGGATTATGAGTGTGGCCGCTCACCAACCAATGCTAACATTTTTTCGTGTACAGTCGCTATCAATGCTTCTTTATTATCTAATGTATACTCTTTTGTATCAATAGGCTCTCCCACATACACTTCAATTTCTTGGCCTAAATTTAACCTTAGAGACTTCGCCGGTAAAATACGGTTGGCACCACGAATACCAATGGGAATAATCGTTGCGTGAGTCTTAATCGCAGTAATAAAAGCGCCTTTTTTAAAAGGTGCTAATTTACCATCATGGGAGCGTCTGCCCTCAGGTGCTACCCAAATCACGGTGCCTGACCGTAACATTTTTTCAACAATGATCAGATCTTGAATCGCTTGTCGACGATTATTCCGTGTGATACGCGGGAAACCAGCAGCGACCATGGATTTACCAAAAAAAGGGACTTTAAATAACTCGTGTTTGGCAAGCATGCGTATGGATTCATTTGGAAAGGCATGATAACTCAAGGGAATATCAAATAAGCTGCTGTGATTACACATAATAATCGTTGGTTGTCCCTGCTTAGGTGCGATATGCTTGGGATTGACGAGCGTGTATTTAATTCGAATTAATTTTAAAATGCGATTACCCCAGCGCTGTAACTCTTCATCGCACCATGTTTTTGTGACCGTACCTAACAATGATTTAAAGACCGTTTTTATAGAAGTATAACCGGTACAAAAAAGCGTGGCACATAAAATAGCGAAGCAGTATAGCGGATTGGATTTCATAACAGTGATATCACTCTTTATTCAAAGATCTTGAAGGGTATAATAAATTTACAATCGATTCAATCATGGCTCGAAGAGGAGGGCGATGATTCCCAGTGCATTATTATTTTATCTTTGAGTTCAGAGCGAACGAAAAATAATACACCTGTATTATGAGCCATTTTTTAAATTACCAGAAGCTTCTTTGAGTAAGGATTTCATCGCATTATCTAAAGCGTTTCATGATGTGATTAATGAGTTAGATAAGTGTTCGGACGAAAGGCTTTATGTTGTAGTCAGTGCTCTTGGATAGTTAATGGGGGCGTGTGGAAGAACTGAGGTCATCACAGCTATATTTCCATAGTCAGTTCGGAGAATGCAATTACAGCAAGTCATCGGCAAAATTCCCATAGTGTCAGTAAAAAGTCCTTATAATCATCAACCAGTAAAATTGGTTGATGCAGGCAACCAACGATATAAAGTTGGCACAGATATGCCTAAATTTCGAGCAACATCTTTGGGCAGCGTACCATTAGCGAGTAATTGTTTGGCTGAGTCAATCTTATTTTGAGTCATTTTTCGCTTTCGACCACCAACACGTCCCTTTGCTTTGGCTGCGGCGAGTCCCGCTTTAGTTCTTTCAGTCATTAATTCTCGCTCCATTTGTGCAAGACTTGCCATTACATGAAAAAAGACGCGGCCAGACGGCGTTGATGTATCAATATTATCAGTAAGACTTTTAAAGTGAATTCCTTTGTGATGAAGTTGATTAACCAAATCAATCAACCCTTTTACAGAACGACCTAATCGGTCTAATTTCCAAACGACGAACGTATCGTCTTTTCTTAATATTTCAAGTGCTAACTCCAGCCCAGGTCGTGTGGTTTTAGTTCCAGATATTTGATCTTGATAAATTTTTTCACAGCCAGCATTTCCCAATGCAGAAAGTTGGTGATCTAAATTTTGATCTACAGTTAAGCCCCTTGCATAACCAACCAGCATAAATTATTCCAATACCCAGCAGCCGTTTTTCTTTATTTCTGTGTGCATAGCATCTGGTGCTAAATCAAGTTCACCTGGCCAAGTCACAACACCATGATCAACAAATACTTGATTAAAATACTTTTCATCTTTTAACGATTCAAACACACCTGTTAAATGTGATGGTTCGAACCGCACAGTACCTTGTAATCCATCAGAGAATTTCACTTGAAGCACTAAATGCTGCGTTGGTTTTACTGCGGTGACATCCCAATACATAATGCTCCCCCTATTTCAATGGCTCTATTTTATTAGGCATTTGTTTTTTAGTGCACAAATCCCAATCAGTTAATAATTCATTTTGGTGTAATTTAGCCCAGTCTACGATTAGACCCAGTGCGCGTTTAGGCAAATCACCTTCTAGCATTTGCAATGAATTGATATCAATGATTCCACTATATTCACCATAGCGCGCATGGAAATGTGGCGGCGCGTGATCATTCCAAAACATTTGAATCAGTATTCCATAAAATGCACTGATCGTTGGCATTGATTTATTATCCTTTATTCTCAAAACTCATATGAAGTATAATAGAATGAGAAATCAATATCAAGAATGGTTATTGAGAATGATTTAAGTCAATAAAATATGAGATATTATTTTGAAATTTCTCTTTTTGTCAGTTTTTCCCCTGGCCCCCTTAATGAGGGGACTTACGCAAAAAATTTTGAAAGATTGCGGGAGCGGGAGAGCGGTTTCAAAGCTATTTTTTAGAATTTCTCCCATAACCTGTACAAAATGTGTTATCATATCCACCAATCTCTTTTTTTGTTATGGAGAAAACAATGATTTTTGGTGTTTTAAATTTATCGGTTTGGGGGTACATTGTTGCCACCATCATTCTGACGCAAGTGACTATTGCTGCAGTAACCATTTATCTTCATCGTAACCAAACACACCGTGCATTAACATTGCATCCCATTATCAGTCATTTTTTTCGTCTCTGGCTTTGGTTGACAACCGGTATGATCACAGCAGAATGGGTTGCCATTCACCGTAAGCACCATGCCACAACGGACGTAGAAGGCGATCCACATAGTCCAGTGGTTCTCGGCATTAAAAAGGTTTTTTGGGAAGGTGCTGAGTTGTATCGTGCTGCACGTAAAGATCGTGAAATGATTGAAAAATATTCCCATGGTACGCCCGATGATTGGATTGAGCGCAAGCTTTATGCCCCTCATTCTTCGAAAGGCGTGCGTATCATGCTGTTGATTAATTTATTATTATTTGGATTACCTGGTCTTTCTATCTGGGCTATTCAAATGTTATGGATTCCGGTTTGGGCCGCAGGTGTTGTGAATGGCATTGGCCACTATTGGGGATATCGTAACTTTGAATGTCCCGATGCGGCTACCAACGTGATTCCATGGGGCTTTTGGATTGGTGGTGAAGAGTTGCACAACAATCACCACACGTTTGCATCATCGGCTAAATTTTCTGTCAAGTGGTGGGAATTCGATTTAGGTTGGATGTATATCCGTATATTGTCTTTCCTTGGTTTGGCAAAAGTGAAGAAGTTGCCACCAAAGTTGATCGAATGCCAAACGAAATTACATGTTGATTTAGACACCGTGAAAGCCGTTATCTCTAATCGTTTTCAAGTGATGTCAAACTATTACAAACATGTTTTAAAGCCAATGCTAGAACAAGTGCGTCGCGAACATGTGGCAAGCAAACAAGACAAAAAGCTCATTTCAGGTGCAGGTTCTTTATTGCGACGTGAAAGCGGTTTGCTGTCTGTCAAAGCGAACACACGTTTACAAGCGCTGTTAGAACGTTACGAACAATTGCGTATCGTATATCACCATCGCCAAACATTACAAAATGTTTGGTTAAAAACAGCCTCTTCACAAAAAGAACTGGTTGAGTCGCTACAACAATGGTGTAAGCACGCAGAAGAGTCTGGCTTAGATGTTTTGCATCAATTTGCACAACGTATTAAGCGTTATGTTCCTAAAACGGTCACAGCGTAATAATTAATCTCTGTTAAACATTCAAAACGTTAGATTTTGAATGTTTAACAGAGCAGTTTCAAAAAAGTATCAAAATGCTGGATTCAAAAATCAATCTAGCAGATTTATCATTCATGAGCTGTGGGTTATCTAGAGGCTTGCAGAAACGCCACTTTTTAGATTTTGAATGTTTAGAGAGTAGTTTCAAAAAAGTATCAAAATGCTAGATTCAAAAACCAATCTAGCAGGTTTAGCATTCATGGACTGTAGGTTATCTAGAGGTTTGCGGAAGCGCCACTTTTTAGATTTTGAATGTTTAGAGAGTAGTTTCAAAAAAGTATCAAAATGCTAGATTCAAAAACCAATCTAGCAGGTTTAGCATTCATGGACTGTAGGTTATCTAGAGGTTTGCGGAAGCGCCGCTTTTCCGACGGTTTTACGGGGTAAAAAGCACATGGATGTGCTTTTTAGCGCCTTTGAGCGGGAAGCGAATAGGCGGCGGCCCCGTAAAACCGTTGGAAAAGTGGATCAAGCGGACGCTCCTCTAGATAACCTACAGTCCATGAATGCTAAACCCTACTCCGATCTAGAAATTCGCGCTTCGGATGATAAACAGAAATACATGCGGGTGTGATAAAATATCCGCTAATTTTAACCAACTTTACAAACGGATCCTTGTTCCCATGCGGTTAAGACAACTGAAATTAGTAGGATTTAAATCATTTGTTGATACCGTCACTATTCCTTTACCCAGTCAATTAGTCGCCGTCGTCGGCCCCAATGGTTGCGGCAAATCAAATGTGATTGATGCTGTACGCTGGGTCATGGGTGAAAGCCAAGCAAAACAATTGCGCGGTGAAGCCATGACCGATGTTATTTTCAAAGGCTCATCTAACCGCAAGTCCATTGGCCAAGCTTCCGTTGAGTTGGTATTCGACAACAGCCTAGGCAAACTTTCTGGCCCCTACGCACAATATCAAGAAATCGCCGTGAAGCGACAGGTAACACGTGATGGTGAATCCACCTATTATCTGAATGGCACCCGCTGCCGCCGCCGCGACATCACCGATATTTTTCTCGGTACCGGCGTAGGCGCGCGCGGCTATTCCGTTATTGGACAAGAAACCATTTCACGACTGATTGAAGCCCGTCCCGAAGAGCTCCGTGGCTATTTAGAAGAAGCCGCAGGCGTGTCTAAATACAAAGAACGCCGCCGTGAAACCATGCAACGGATGACACAAACCCGAGAAAATTTAGCTCGTGTTGCTGATATCCAAGCAGAATTAACCAAACAACTCACAAAGCTCGAACGCCAGGCAAACACAGCCAAACAATATAAACAGTATCAGCAAGAAGCTTACACACATCGTTTTGCTGTGCATGCGCTAAAGTGGCGCGCATTAGACAGTGAACAACAACAATCTATAAAAACGCAGCAACACCTCCAAGAGCAATACGATTTACATCAAACACAGCTGGCAACGCATGTCAAAATGCACGCAGAACAACAGTTGAAATTACAGGAAATGTTGACCCACCAACAAGACAATCAAGCTTCTTTTTATCAGCATAAAAGCGAATTGGTTCGCTTAGAAGAAAACATTCAACATCAAAAACAACGCCATCAACAGCAACAACTGGATGCACAACAACTCAAACAAGAAGAGAAACAACTTCAGCAACAAATACAAACTGACCAACAAACATTGGAAATGTCACAGCAACAGTTACAAGTGTTGATGACAACGATCGCGATGACCGAAGAAAAGCGCGAGCAAGCGAATCAAGAAGTACAGCATATCGAAAAAGTAGAACGCGATTGGCGCGGTGTGTGGCAAACGCTGATGACTGAGCTCAATGAAGCGACGCAAGCTCATCAACTCAAAACATTACAACAAGAACATCAACAAGCCCGTGAAACAAAACTCAAGCTTCAATATGAAAATCACCAACAATCTTTGTTAGCGTTAAATGATGAGCATTTAACAGAAGAAATGCGCCAGGCAAAGTCTAAGCGAGATACAGCAAGCGCCACACACCAAGATTTAAAAAAACAGCATCAAAGCCTTTTGGATAATACGAATGCTTGTCGTCAACAATTGCTTGATATGGAAAAACAATTACAGAGCGTTAGTGATATCCTACGACCAATGACTGAAGAGCATGCCGCACTTCAAGCGGCGCAAGTTAGTGCATTGAAATCATCTGTGCCTAAAATATCTACCCCAACACAATCTCGAATCGTTGAACACATACGTGTTGACGATCAATGGCGGCCCATGATAGAGCGTGTGATGGGTGAAAGTTTACAAGCGGTTGTCGCCGATGATATGGCCGAGGTACATGCTACTTTGGAAACAATACAAGGCCAGGCCAGTTTATTTTCTCAGCCTCGCACGTCAACGCAATCTACTTGTTATCCCTGCTTGGCTGATAAAATAGAAGGTCCCATTCCGCAATGGTCTATTCATATATGGCAAATTTTCGCAGCAGATAATTTAGCTCAAGCCTTGACTTGGTTGCCGACATTGTCAGCCGAACAATCCATTGTGACAATCGATGGATTTTGGTTTGGTTTGGGCTGGGTACGTGTATTTGATTTACAACCGACAGATGAAGTTGGTGTTTTATCTCGCCAACATGCCTTATCACAATTGGCCGAACGTATTCAAATACAAACAGCACATCGCCAAGATTGTTTGGCACACAGAGATCAATATCATCAACATTTGACGACATTACAGCAACAGCAGCACACCTTGCAAACCGCATTGGCAGAGGCTTCAGAAAATTTACGTCTATCAGAGCTTGCTTATGAGCAAAAGCAGCAAGCACAAAAAAATGCGCTGACACAAAAAACAGTGTGGCAAAACGAGTGTGAAAGCATTTTAGTCGAGCTAGAAGACGTGATGATGGCATTAAATGATCTCGCGACAGAGCTAGCCGTACTAGACATAAAGCGAACCGAACTGTTAGAAAAGCAAACCATACATCAACAACATAAAACGCAGTTTGAGACGACATTGCAAACTGCCAAACACACCTTACAGCAGCTGCTAACCGAATCGCAAATTGTGATGCGCCAACACAGTCAGGAAGAGGCTAAGCAATACCATTTGCAACAACAAATTGAACGTGCGCAGCAACAATCCGACCATATTGAACAACGTCAAAAACAATTAATTACCCAAATAGATACCGCAGAAGAATCGCTGCATCTTTTGCAAAACGAACTCACAAACAAATTGACCGTGCATGCACAACAAGAGGTCGAGGTGACGCTGTTGCAACAAGCAGTTGAATCACAGCAACAGTGCTTGCAAAAAACCGAACAATTGTGTAAGTATGAAGAAAAACAGGCCAATGATTTGCAACAACAGCTGCAACAATGGTACGTGACAGAACAAACATTGGCCGCGCGTGCCAGTACACATGTGGATAAATTATGCGAGATGCGTGAAGATTGGCAAATTCACTTGACCAGTCTTGCAGAAGACCTGACAATCGCACAATCGGAAGCAGATTTGTCACGTATTGAAGCCAATATGGCTCGCCTAGGTCCAATTAACCTACTGGCGATTGAAGAATATGAAGCAGATTTGCAGCGTAAAACACATTTAGATACTCAAGCACATGATTTAACCGAAGCATTGATGACGTTAGAGCGTGCGATTGCTAAAATGGACCAAGAAACACAACAACGCTTCAAAGAAACCTTTGATCAAGTGAATCAGGGATTTCAAACGCTTTTTCCACGACTTTTTGGTGGAGGACATGCGACGTTAGAGATGACTTGTGATAACCTATTGGAAGCGGGTGTTTTGGTGATGGCTCAACCACCTGGAAAGCGAAATAATACCATTTATATGCTTTCTGGAGGGGAAAAAGCAATGACCGCCGTTGCGCTGGTGTTTGCGATTTTTCAATTAAATCCATCGCCTTTTTGTATGCTGGATGAAGTTGATGCGCCGCTGGATGAGGCGAATGTGAGGCGTTTTTGCGAGCTGGTTCGTGAAATGTCCCAAGTTGTACAGTTTTTGTTGATTACACATAATAAAGTCACGATGGAAATCGCCGAGCATTTGATTGGCGTAACCATGCGAGAGCCTGGTGTATCACGAATTGTTTCTGTGGATCTAACCACAATGATTTAGAGGAGAGTGTTATGCAGATGAATTGGAGTATCATTCTAAACGTCGTATTGTTGATGGGGGTGATATTTGCCATCATGCGCGTGTTGCGCTCTCGAAAGAAACTCGCCTACGCCGAAATGAATTCCTCTTCATTGAGGCCGCAATTGGCTACCGAGCCGACGCAAAGCGACGATATTATTGCCGTACGTAAACTCAACGTCGAATCGCCAAGTTTTTACGCAGCAGATGAAGCAGAGCCAGCACCGTTTGTTGAGTCAGTAGCGCCAGCATCTGATGAGCCAGTCGAAGCAATGTCATCTGCTTATCAGGAAGAAGAATCTGTCTCTATGACGATGGATACTCCGCCTGTCATGATGTTTTTGTTGGCAAAAGCCAATCGCCAACTGGCGGGCTATGAATTGCTACAGGCCGTTTTATCGGCTGGTTTGCGTTTCGGAGAAGGAAATTTGTTTCATCGTCACCAATACGCAAATGGACAAGGTCCGATTTTGTGTAGTCTTGCTGCGGCGACGGATGAGGGTGTCTTTGATTTACAAAATATTGGTGCATTTACCGTACGTGGATTGTGCTTATATATGCATCCGTCGGGGAATCCCGGTATTGATTCCGAGCGGTTCGATATCATGCTGGATACAGCGAAAACCTTAAGTGAAGATTTAGACACGTATTTATTGGACGAGCGTCGCAAGCCTCTATCCGATGCGAGTATTCAACGTTATCATCAACGATTAAACTTAATTGAAGAGGCGGTGAGTGTGTGAATCAAACCGAACTGATGTCACCTAAACAGGGTGCCCATACGCCTCATACAGCAATATCGCTATGTGACGATGTTTTTCTTGGTCCTTATACTGGGGTATCAATAGACAGTCGCACGATTAAGCCTGGTGAGCTATTTGTGGCTATCTCTGGTGAGCGGTTTGATGGACATGATTATATTCATACAGCGCAGCAAGCGGGCGCCAAAGCGGTTATTTGTGAACGGTTGATTGAAGGGGTGACAATACAGCAATTTGTTGTACCCAATGCTATACAAGCGTTAACGGAATGGGCGATTCGCCACCGTCAAAAACTGGCTTGTCAAGTGATAGCACTGACTGGCAGTAATGGAAAAACCTCGGTTAAAGAAATGATCGCTCATATTTTACCGCCACCTGCTTTTGCGACACCAGGAAATCTAAATAACCATATCGGTGTGCCTTTAAGCGTATTGAAATTAACATCAGCGCATCAATATGCGGTATTTGAATTGGGTGCAAATCATTTAGGTGAAATCGAACATACAGTTCGCATTGTTCAACCTAAAGTCACTTTAATCAACAATATTGCGCCCGCACATATTGAAGGATTTGGCAGTATTGATGGCGTTGCGCGCGCCAAAGGCGAAATTTATAAAGGATTAGTTTCTGGTGGGACCGCCGTGGTTAATGAAGGCGACGATTATGCTCATTTTTGGGATGATTGTTTAGCTGCACGCCAAGTGTCGCGTTTCTCGGTTGATAAAGCCACCCCCATCCGCGCCGAACAACTGATATATAATGACGAAGGCTGTGCCTCATTTAAACTGATAACACCAGTAGGCACGAGAGCAGTCACTTTACAAGTACCTGGTCGACACAATGTCAGTAACGCCCTGGCGGCAACGGCATGTAGTTTAGCTATTGGTTTGAGCCTTGATGTGATCATAAACGGACTAGAACAATTTAAAGGGGTTTCTGGACGAATGACTTTTCGTTCCGGGTTAAATCAAGCGGTCATTATCGATGATACTTACAATGCCAATTTACGCTCTGTGTTAACAGCGGTTGAGGTTCTGTCCAAGAGACAGGGGGTGCGTATTTTAGTGCTCGGTGATATGGGTGAGTTGGGTGAGTGGGCAGCAGAACATCATCGCGAAATTGGTTTGGTTGCACAACAACATGGTATAGAGCATGTGATGACATGTGGCAAACACAGTATCAATACCTCAAATGCTTTCGGTCAAGGTGGACAACATTATCAAGAAAAATCACAATTGATTGCTGATTTAAAGTCTTATTTAAAACCAAACACCACCGTTTTGGTTAAGGGTTCACGCTCCTCAGCGATGGAAAAAATTGTACACGAATTAATAGGATAGTTATGCTCTATTGGATCACACAGTTATTGCAAACCCACTACCACGGCTTTCGTGTTTTTCAATATTTAACGTTTCGCTCTATTTTGGCGGCTTTAACCGCTTTAATTGTTGGCCTAATGTGCGGCCCCACAACCATTAATTGGTTGCGCAAACTGCAAATCGGTCAAATGGTTCGTGATGATGGTCCTAAAAGTCATTTATCAAAAGCGGGTACACCAACCATGGGCGGCGTATTGATCCTCATCGCCGTGTTAATCAGTACGCTACTGTGGGGTGATTTACATCAATCTAACCTATGGGTTGCTCTGTTCGTGACCATGTCATATGGTGCGATTGGATGGGTCGATGATTACCGTAAATTAGTATTAAAAAACAGCAAAGGTTTGCCGGGTAGATGGAAGATGTTTTGGCAATCATTGGTAGCGATTGTTGCACTGGCTTATTTGATGTGGAGCCATGGCTCGGCGTTTAACATGACATTGACGATTCCCTTTATGAAAGCCACCTTTGTTCACTTAGGTTATTTGTTTCCGGTGTTGGCATACTGCGTGATCGTTGGTAGCAGCAATGCCGTCAATCTAACGGATGGACTTGATGGTCTAGCCATTATGCCGATATCTATGGTAGCAGGCGCGTTGGGTATTTTTGCTTATGCAGCAAGCAATGTGGTTTACGCACATTATCTTTCTATTCCCTATGTTCCGAATGTTGGGGAGCTCACCATTTTTTGCTCTGCCATTGTCGGCGCTGGCCTTGGCTTTTTATGGTACAATGCCTACCCAGCACAAATCTTTATGGGTGATGTTGGGTCGCTTTCTTTGGGCGGTGCTTTAGGAGTTGTGGCTTTGCTGGTTCGTCAAGAGTTGGTGCTTTTGATCATGGGGGGATTATTTGTCATCGAGACTGTCTCTGTGATTTTACAAGTGACTTACTTTAAATATACCCATGGCAAACGCCTTTTTCGAATGGCACCGTTGCACCATCATTTTGAATTAAAAGGTTGGTCTGAACCTAAAATTATTGTGCGCTTTTGGATTATTACGGTGGTGTTGGTCCTGTGCGGCCTAGCCACCCTAAAACTCCGATAGATCGAGGCATCTTTCGGGGGAAACGCCATATTTGGCGCATCTTGAACGCAAACCATTCTAAAAAATGCTCACATACTACTTGTATGCTGCGCTTTTTTAGAATGGTTTGCGTTCAACCTGCACCAAATCTGACGCTTCACCGGGGTTCTTTTTTTTTGTTGAATCTGGCGCTTCGCTTAGATTCACTTCGCTTCGATCTTTTGTGGGTGAGCTTCTGGTGAATCTGTTTGAATATGTACTTGTTTTTATAACAGGGGTTTTTATAGGGATCTTATGAATCGGACTGTCTATTTAATTGCTGGTTTAGGGAAAACGGGGCAATCTATTGCGCGTTATTTATCGCGTCGGCATCAGCCTTTTAAGGTGTTTGATACGCGTACGAAAGTGCAGAATTTAGATGAGTTTTTAACAGAATTTCCCGAGACGGATATCTTTCTGGGTGAGATGCCGGAAGCTGAAATGGTATCGATTCAGGCTGTTATCACAAGCCCTGGCGTTTCACTTGAGCATCCTGTTTTAGCCAACTTGGCAAAGCGTGGTGTGCCAATATTCGGTGATATTGAATGCTTAGCACGTGAGTCGCGTGCGCCTATGATTGCGATTACCGGTACAAATGGCAAATCGACTGTGACAACCTTAGTCGGAGAAATGGCGAAAGCGGCGGGTATTACCACGGCGGTGGCTGGGAACATCGGTGACGCCGTTTTAGATGTATTAGACGATGGGCATGAGTACGCGCTTTGGGTTCTTGAACTGTCTAGTTTTCAATTAGAGTTGACAACATCTTTGGCGCCGATTGCAGCCACAATTTTGAATGTCACGCCTGATCATTTGGATAGACACCATACATTAGAAGCTTATATTGCAGCTAAGCAACGTATTTATACACATACCCGTGATGTGATATGTAATCGCGATGATATGTCGACAACACCGACAACCAATACAATGACAAATGTGAGTAGTTTTGGTTTCGATGAGCCGGAAACGGGACAATGGGGTATTCGTTTGCACCAAGAGGAACATTATCTCGCTTATGGTCATGAATGCTTTCTTGCTGTTGATAAGATGCGAATTAAAGGCAAGCACAACTGGGTGAATGCCTTGGCCGCGTGTGCATTGGCACATGCCATCGATATTTCTTTTGATGTTATGAAAGATGTTTTACAGCGTTTCGCAGGTCTCCCGCATCGAACACAATGGGTTAGAACATTGAATCAAGTCGATTGGATTAATGATTCGAAAGGTACCAATGTGGGTGCGACTATCTCTGCAATCACCGGATTAAGTGGTGCACGCACAGGAAAAATTGTCTTAATTGCGGGTGGGCAAGGCAAGGGGGCTGATTTTCAAGATTTACGTACATCGATGCAAGATCATGTGAGAGCAATGGTCCTGATTGGTGAAGATGCTAACAAATTAGACGCAGCACTGCATGACGTCGTTCAGATTGAGCACGCGACATCTTTAGAGATGGCGGTCAATACAGCACAAAAATTTGCACAACCCGGTGATGTTGTTTTACTTTCTCCAGCTTGCGCCAGTTTGGATATGTTTCGGGATTATAATCATCGCGGTGAGGTGTTTACCGCTGCGGTGGAGGCATTGTGATTTTTGCAGCCAGACGTCATAGCAACACAGCGCCATCGTTATATGATAAATGGTTAATTGCTGCGGTCATGGGCTTATTAATTATTGGTCTGATGATGGTCGCTTCGAGCTCGGTGATGATTTCAACTAAATATTATCACCAACCCTTCCATTTTTTAACGCGCCAAGCGTGTTACATGTTTTTTGGTTTTATGATGGCGATCGTCATCATGCGTATCGACAGCAGTTTTTGGGAGCGTAATAGTATCCGCTTGTTGTTGGTGTGTCTGGCTTTATTAGTTTTGGTCTTGATTCCTGGGATAGGGCGTGTGGTAAATGGCAGTCGTCGATGGCTTGCATTTGGTCCGATTGGTATTCAAGTATCAGAGTTAGCAAAACTAGCAATGATTCTCTATCTTGCGGGTTATCTTGTTCGTCAGCGTGAGCATGTCAATCAAACGATCATGGGATTTATTAACCCGATGTTGGTGTTAGGTATGGTCGGCGTGCTCTTGCTATTAGAGCCTGATTTTGGCGCAACCGTGGTGATTTCTGGAACCGTGATGGCGATGCTGTTTTTGGTTGGCGTAAAATTACGTTATTATTTAGGATTGGTTATTTTAGTGGTATGTAGCCTTGCTTTTTTAGCTGTTTCCTCACCGTATCGTATGGCGCGTCTGACTGCTTTTCTAAATCCTTGGGCAGACCAATTTAACAGTGGTTATCAATTAACACAATCGTTGATTGCTTTTGGTCGAGGTGGATGGTCGGGTGTTGGCTTGGGTGACAGTGTTCAAAAAATGTTTTATTTGCCAGAATCACACACTGATTTTCTATTTGCTGTGCTAGCAGAAGAATTAGGACTCATTGGAATCCTGCTTGTTTTGATATTATATAGTATACTCATCATCAGAGGTTTTATGATTGGGTATGCCGCTTATTGCGAAGATCGCCGATTTGCTGCATTTACAGCGTACGGATTGACATTCTGGTTGGGATTACAGGCAGCCATTAACATGGGTGTGAATACGGGGTTGCTGCCCACAAAAGGATTGACGTTACCTCTGCTGAGTTATGGTGGTGCAAGCTTGGTGATTAATTGCATGGTGATAGCGTTGCTGTTGCGTATTGACCATGAAAATCGATGGCAAGCACTGGGTTTACGAAATGCGAGAGCCATATGAACAAATCAACTCAATTTTATTTGCCTAGAATGGGACGTGTAAAACGCATTCACTTTGTTGGTATCGGCGGTGCCGGTATGTGTGGTATAGCGGAAGTCCTATTAAATGAAGGTTATGATATTTCAGGTTCTGATTTATCTGAAAATCGGGTGGTTGAACGATTACGCTCACTCGGTATACGTGTCTTTATTGGTCATCGTATGGAAAATGTCCAAGACGTTGATGTCGTTGTGCGCTCTACCGCAGTCGATGATCATAACCCCGAAATTGTGGCGGCTAAAGAGCGAATGATTCCGGTGATTCAACGTGCAGCTATGTTAGCTGAGTTGATGCGTTTTCGACATGGGATCGCTATTGCCGGAACACATGGCAAAACCACCACAACCAGTTTGGTAACCAGTTTATTAGCCGAAGGCGGCCTTGACCCAAGTTTTGTGATCGGCGGTAAGTTGAATAGCTGTGGCGCGAATGCTCAGCTGGGATCTTCCGAATATTTTGTTGCGGAAGCAGATGAAAGTGATGCCTCTTTTTTATATTTGAAACCGATGATGGCAGTGGTTACTAATATTGATGCGGATCACATGGCTACCTATCAAGATGATTTTAACAAGCTCAGAAAAACGTTTGTTGAGTTTTTACATCACTTGCCTTTTTATGGTCTGGCGGTGGTTTGTATTGAAGATCATGAAATTCGCCGTATTTTACCGTCTATTCAACGACCAACTTGCACGTATGGTTTTCGAGCCGGCGCGCATTATCGGGCGGTTAATTGGACACAGCAAGGCTTATTAAGCCAATTTGATGTCGAACGCCCTGCTCCGCATAAACCATTGTGTATACAATTTAAATGGCCTGGAAAACACAATGTACTCAACGCGCTCGCAGCCATTGCAATTGCCACAGAGGTTGGTGTTACGGATGATGCGATCGTCGCTGGTTTAGCAAAGTTTGAAGGTGTTGGTCGTCGCTTCCAAATGCTTGGTGAGCGTAGCTTCATGGGCAAAAATGCGTTAATTGTAGATGATTATGGTCATCATCCTCGCGAAATAAAAGCAACCATAGAAGCGTTTCGTGCCGTTTGGCCTGACAGACGACTCGTTCATGTATTTCAACCGCATCGTTATACTCGTACGCGAGACTTGTTCAACGATTTTGTCGACGTGTTAAAGTTAAGTGATCATCTCTTATTGTTGGATGTTTATGCTGCTGGTGAAACAACCATCGCTGGTGCTAATAGTGAAAGTTTACTCCATGAAATCAATATGACGACACCGAATGCGATCTTGGTGAATGAAAAAAATATTGAAACCATGCTAGAAAAATGCGTTTTAGATGGAGATGTGATCTTAATGCAAGGTGCGGGTAGCATCAGCCAGTTAGCAAATAATTTAATGCAACAAAGAGAGCACCATGAATAAAAGCGCCTTCAAAGGTCAGTTGCTTGAAAATGAACGATTAGCGGACTATACCACTTGGCGTGTCGGTGGTATGGCTAAGCATTTGTATAAGCCGTTAGACAAACAAGACTTGGCTGATTTTTTGCAGCAATGCCCTGAGTCTGAGCCTTTATTATGGCTGGGTTTAGGAAGCAACTCTTTGATTAAAGACACTGGATTTTCAGGTACAGTGATTCTTACACAAGGCTGTCTGAATGGTATTGAGCTTATCAATGAAACCGATGTCACTGTCGACGCCGGTATTTCATGTGCCAAAATGGCCCGATTTTGTGCGAGAAATGGTCTAGAAGGCGGTGAGTTTTGGGCTGGTATTCCCGGTACCATGGGCGGCGCTTTGCGCATGAATGCGGGTTGCTTCCAAGGCGAAACCTGGCAGCGAGTGATTGAAGTTCAAACCATGACGCGTCAAGGTGAAATACGTCGACGCCATCCAGATAGCTTTGAAATTAGTTATCGCCACGTCAGCGGTCTTGAGCCGGACGAGTGGTTTATTGGTGCAACGTGTCGATTGACACCCGGAGACAAAGAAAAATCATTGGCAGTCATTCATGAACTTTTAGCGCGTCGTGCCGCGACACAACCGACCAATGAATATAATTGTGGTTCTGTTTTTAGAAATCCGCCTAACAATTTCGCAGCAAAATTGATAGAATCTTGTCAATTAAAAGGCAAACAAATTGGTGGGGCCATGGTTTCTGAAAAGCATGCTAATTTTATTATCAATCACCAAGGTAAGGCATCGGCCGAAGATATTGAAACGTTGATTCAGCTAGTACAAAAAACCGTTTATGAGCAGACCAATACTTCATTGATTCGTGAAGTGCATATCCTTGGAGACGCATGATGTCAGGGTTGTTAAATGTTGTATTACTTTATGGTGGAAAATCAGGTGAGCATGAGATATCGCTGATTTCGGCCGCAGGTGTTCTTTCGCAATTAGATCCAACGCGTTATCGAGTCATACCGATTGGTATGGATAAATCAGGGCGCTTCTACTTGAATGACTATCAAACATTGCTGCAGTACAAAGATAGCCTCCCTGTGAGAGCTGATAATGCCAAAGAATTACCCAGTTTATTGTGCGATGGCAAGCTTGCTGTGGATGCGGATGTGGTTTTCCCGATAGTACATGGACCACTGTATGAAGATGGTTGTTTACAAGGCCTGCTAAAGCTGGCTGATGTGGCCTTTGTTGGTTGTGATGTTCTTTCTTCAGCATTAGGTATGGACAAAGATATCGCCAGACGTATCGCCGTAGCCTCCGGTGTGCAAGTTGCGCGTTATCATCAGATTTCTTGGTATGCATCGGCCGATGTTGTGCGTGAAACGTGTGAGCGTGCCGTAGCAGAGTTGGGTTGGCCCCTGTTCGTGAAGCCAAACTCGATGGGTTCTAGTGTTGGTATTCATAAAGTACAATCGATGACAGCGCTTTTAGATGCGGTACAAGATGCGAAGCGCTATGATGAAACGGTGTTGATCGAAGAGGCACTGGTTGGTCGAGAAATTGAATTAGCTGTATTAGAAAATAAGCAACCAGCAAAAACGCCTCATGTCAGTATCGCTGGTGAAATTGTGGTACAACATACGGATGGTTTCTATTCGTACACTGCTAAGTATTTAGAAAGTGATCAAACCGATTTACTGATCCCGGCATTGTTGGATGAGTCACTTTTACGCCGCTTACAAACGTATGCTGCGGATATTTTTACGCTGTTAAAGTGTAAAGGGCTGGCACGCGTCGATTTCTTTGTTAATGATAAAACGAGTGACATTTATTTTAACGAAATCAACACATTGCCCGGTTTTACGCCGATTAGTATGTATCCTAAACTGTGGGAAGCGGGTGGCTTAAGTTATCAGGCGTTACTCAACGAACTTATTGAGTTGGCGTTGATTCATCAACGTTGTCGCAAACAAATGGTGACACACTATCAATAAAGCACAAGGATAATGCATGGAAGAGCGTGCTAGAGGATCTCGTTTTACCGGTTTTCTCATTTTATTGATAACATGTGCCCTGTTGTTAATAGCCAGGTTGGCTTATTTGTATTTGATTGATCCTATTCATTTTCCGATTGGTACTATCAAAATTGCTGCCTCTTATGAGCATATCACGCGACAAGAGCTTGAGGATGTATTGGCACAATATAATCAAGAAAGCTTTATTTCGTTACCAATGCGAAAATTACAACGTGATTTGCAAACACTGGCTTGGGTAGATGCTGCGGATGTTGAGCGCCAATGGCCTGACACTTTAAAAATTACATTGATTGAAAAAAAGCCAGCAGCTGTTTGGAATGATGCACTTATGACTGAGGATGGGCGAGTATTTTCAGTGAACTCAGCTGAATTGAACAAGCAATTGAATGATGAAACACTGCCTCGATTAAGTGGTCCGAATGAACAACAGCTGGACGTCTTACAATCTTATCAAAAATTGAGTAAGCTATTATCATTATATGGATTACATGCGGCTTCCTTAGTATTGAGAGAAAACCAGGCATGGGAGCTTAGTTTAACTGATGGCTTATTGTTGCGCTTAGGTAAAACAGATGTTGAGAACCGTGTTTTGAGATTTTGTAGAGCCTATACGAGTGTGTTTGCAGACAAAGCAGAGCAATTAGTCAGTGTCGATTTACGCTACACACACGGCATGGCAGTACAATGGAAGGAATCGACCAACAAATAGTGGAATGATGATGGCAAAAAAATCAGAAAGAAATATTATTACAGCACTGGATATAGGCACATCAAAAGTAGTTGCTTTGGTGGGTGAGGTAATGCCTGAAGGTAGCATTGAGCTTATTGGTATGGGGCGCCATCCTTCTCGAGGGTTGAAGCGAGGCGTTGTGGTTGACATCGAAGCCACTGTGAGTTCGATTCAACGTGCGGTACAAGAGGCCGAACTCATGGCTAATTGTGAGGTACGCTCTGTCTATACTGGCATTGCAGGCAGCCATATTCGCAGTCTCAATTCGCATGGTATTGTCGCTATTCGTGATAATGAAGTTTCTCAGGCCGATGTTGATCGTGTTATTGATGCAGCAAAAGCCGTGGCTATTCCTGCAGATCAAAAGATTTTACATATTTTACCGCAAGAATTTATGATTGACAGCCAAGGCAGTATTCGTGAACCAATTGGCATGGCGGGTGTTCGCCTAGAGGCGCGAGTGCACCTTGTGACCGGCTCTGTCAGTGCTGCACAAAATATTGCTAAATGTGTGCGACGTTGTGGTTTGGAAGTGCAAGATATTATTTTAGAACAGTTAGCATCCAGCCATGCCATTTTAACCGACGATGAAAAAGAATTGGGCGTGTGTTTGGTTGATATTGGTGGTGGTACAACTGACATTGCTGTGTTTTACGAAGGCGCGATTCAATTTACAGCCGTCATTCCAATCGCAGGTGACCAAGTTACTAATGACATTGCGATGGCGCTACGTACGCCTAGTAAATCAGCAGAAGTGATTAAAGTGAACCATGGTTGTGCGTTGTCTGAGTTGGTCAACGACGAGCAAATGATAGATGTTTCCAGCGTGAGTGAGCGCACAGGAAGAAAAATTTCAACCAAAGCATTGTCTGATGTGGTTTCTGCTCGTTATGAGGAGTTATTTACATTAATACGCAACGAATTGCATCGCAGTGGATTTGAGGATTTAATTGCCGCGGGTATTGTTATGACAGGCGGTGCCTCCAATGTGAAAGGGGCTATTGAATTGGCAGAACTGTGCTTTGAAATGCCGGTTCGTCATGGCTCACCACAAGCAATGCAGGGTTTGGCTGATGTGATTGAAAATCCAGCTTTGGCAACCAGTGTTGGATTATTGTTGCACGGATTTCGGCAGCAATACGAGGGCACATACCATGTACCAACCTTGAATGATGCCAATGGTGTATGGACGCGCATGAAAAAATGGTTTAATGGTAATTTTTAAGTTTAAAGTATTTCATTTTTTGATTAAAATGAAGACAACGAAAGCAGTTCTTTGGGAGATTATACAATGTCAGATTTAATAGGAAGCCAGCTTGAAAACGCGGTGATTAAAGTGATCGGCGTCGGTGGCGGCGGTGGCAACGCAGTTGAGCACATGGTCAATGAGAGTATTGACGGTGTTGAGTTCATCTGTGCGAATACCGATGCGCAAGCACTGCGAAATTCACGAGCGAACCTGTTAATTCAATTGGGTGATCAATTAACAAAAGGCCTGGGGGCAGGTGCCAACCCTCAAGTTGGACGTGATGCTGCTGAAGAAGACAGAGAGCACATTAAGCAAATTCTACAAGGTGCTGACATGGTGTTTATTACTGCCGGGATGGGTGGTGGTACGGGCACCGGTGCTGCGCCTGTGTTTGCACGTATTGCCAAAGAGTTGGGTATCCTGACAGTGGCTGTCGTCACCAAGCCATTTTCATTTGAAGGTAAGCAGCGCGCTTTAGCAGCCGAAGAAGGTATCCGTCAGTTGACCGATCATGTCGACTCCCTGATTACCATTCCGAATAATAAATTACTCAGCGTGCTGGGTAAAAACATTTCACTCATTAATGCTTTCAGAACTGCCAATAATGTCCTTTTAGGTGCGGTGAAAGGGATTGCTGATTTAATTACGCGCCCAGGTTTAATCAATGTGGATTTTGCTGACGTGCGCACAGTCATGTCTGAAATGGGTATGGCAATGATGGGAACTGGAAGTGCAACGGGTGAGCAACGTGCTCGCAAAGCAGCAGAGACCGCCATTGCATCACCTTTACTGGAAGATGTGAACTTTTCGGGAGCAAGAGGTATTTTAGTAAACATCACCGCTGGCATGGATATGTCAATTGGCGAGTTTGAAGAAGTAGGCGATGTGGTGAAAGAGTTTATTTCTGATGATGCAACGGTCGTTGTTGGTACCGTTATTGACCCAGAAATGACAGATGAATTACGTGTGACTGTGATTGTGACGGGTTTAGGCGATCGTCGTCAACAAGCAAATATTGCGAAACCAGTCATGAATCGTGCTCGCATCCTTGAGACGCGCCGTGGTGATGGTTCTTTGGATTATCAGCAACTGGATAGACCCGCTGTGCTGAGAAGACATACGCCTACCGCAGCAGCCGAACCCGTGATATCTAAACCGGCTTCTCAAAGCGCACCCGAAGTGGATTATTTAGATATTCCCGCTTTCTTACGCAAACAAGAAGAGGAAGCCTAATCACCAAAATCTGTTTTCTAACTCACGCCAGATAAACTATGCCTAAGCGTACCGATATTCAGTCTATCTTAATTTTAGGTGCAGGCCCTATTGTGATTGGCCAAGCGTGTGAATTTGATTATTCAGGTTCACAAGCGCTTCGTGCTTTAAAGCAAGAAGGGTATCGCATCATATTAGTCAACTCTAATCCAGCCACGATCATGACGGATCCTGAAATGGCTGATGCAACGTATATCGAGCCAGTTTTATGGCCAGAAGTCGCTGCTATTATTGAGAAAGAGCGCCCGGATGCGTTGTTACCAACAATGGGTGGTCAAACAGCATTAAATTGTGCACTTGATTTAGTCCGAGAAGGCGTTTTAGCGCGTTTTCAAGTTGAATTGATTGGTGCAACAAAAGATGCCATTGATAAGGCTGAGGATCGCGATAAATTTCGTCTTTTGATGCAAGAGATTGGTTTAGACATGCCTCGCTCACGCATCGCACATTCCCTTGATGAAGCATTAGCTGCACAAGCCGAACTGGGTTTCCCCGCAATTATTCGACCTTCTTTTACCATGGGCGGAAGTGGTGGTGGTATTGCCTATAACATAGAAGAATTTGAAGAAATTTGCTTGCGAGGTCTTGATTTGTCACCGACTCGCGAACTATTAATTGATGAGTCGGTGTTAGGATGGAAAGAATTTGAGATGGAGGTTGTTCGCGACAAACAAGACAATTGTATTATTGTTTGCTCGATAGAAAACTTTGATCCCATGGGGGTTCATACCGGTGACTCAATCACAGTTGCGCCCGCACAGACCTTAACGGACAAAGAATACCAACGCATGCGTGATGCCGCAATCAAAGTTTTACGTGCAGTTGGGGTTGATACCGGCGGTTCTAATGTCCAATTTGCGGTTAATCCCGATGATGGTCGCTTATTGGTTGTCGAAATGAATCCACGTGTTTCGCGTAGCTCCGCATTGGCTTCTAAAGCGACTGGATTTCCGATTGCTAAAATTGCCGCTTTGCTTGCGGTGGGCTACACCTTAGATGAATTAGATAATGAAATTACAGGTGGTAAGACACCAGCCTCATTTGAACCTAGTATTGACTACGTGGTTACTAAAATTCCACGTTTTAATTTTGATAAATTTCCACAAACATCGGCTGTGTTGTCAACGCAAATGAAGTCGGTTGGTGAAGTCATGGCGATTGGTGAAACGTTTCAGGCGTCTTTGCAAAAGGCGATTCGTGGTTTAGAAATCGACCGATTTGGTTTGCAACCCCTTTATCGTGAGCGAGAAATGGCGGTGTTACGTGGTTATTTACAAGAGCCAACGCCTGATCGCTTATGGTATATCGCTGATGCATTTCGTTTGGGAGTTAGTTTAGAAGAAATTTATCAAGAGTCGCGCGTTGATCCTTGGTTTTTAGCGCAGATACGTGAATTGGTTGAATGCGAACAAGCGATTCAAAATACAGTTTTAACAAACATTGACGCAATGACCATGCGTGATCTGAAGCAACGTGGTTTTTCAGATATTTATTTAGCTATGCTGCTGAATAGTCATGAGCATGAGGTGCGCGCGCATCGTTTGGCCTTAGGTGTTAAGCCGGTTTACAAACGCATTGATTCTTGTGCGGCTGAGTTTGAAAGCCACACGGCATATTTATACTCTTGTTACCAATCTGAATGTGAATCAGCACCCAGTCATGCAACGAATAAAATTATGATTCTTGGTGGCGGCCCTAATCGAATTGGTCAAGGTATTGAGTTTGATTACTGTTGTGTCCATGCGGCGTTGGCGTTACGTGAAGCGGGTTATGAAACCATTATGGTAAATTGTAATCCAGAAACAGTTTCCACGGATGTACACACATCTGATCGACTTTATTTCGAACCCGTCACCTTAGAAGATGTATTGGCCATTGTTGCACTTGAAAAGCCCAAGGGGGTGATTGTGCACTATGGTGGTCAAACCCCTTTAAAATTAGCACGTATATTAGCTGAAAATGGCGTGTCTATTATTGGTACTTCCCCTGATGCGATTGACGAAGCGGAAGACCGCGAGCGATTTCACCAGTTGGTCAAGCGTTTGAAATTGCAGCAACCAGCAAATGGTACCGTACGCAGTGAAGAAGAGGCGATTCGTCTAGCAGAAAAAATTGGCTATCCTTTGGTTGTTCGACCCTCGTATGTTTTAGGCGGGCGAGCTATGGAAATTGTTCATTACGAAGAGGATTTACGTTATTACTTGCAACATGCCGTAAGGGTTTCACATGATTCACCGGTACTGTTGGATAAGTTTTTAGATGATGCCATTGAAGTGGATATTGATGCTGTCTGTGATGGCGAAAATGTATTAATTGGGGCGGTGATGGAGCACATCGAGCAGGCCGGAATTCACTCCGGTGATTCAGCCTGTACTTTACCCCCTTTTAGCCTAAGTGTGGTTGTTCAACAAGATTTGATTGATCAATTACGTAAAATGGCACTTGAATTGGGTGTGGTTGGTTTGATTAATGCACAGTTTGCTATTCAAGCCGATGATATTTATGTTTTAGAAGTCAATCCCCGGGCGTCAAGGACGGTACCGTTTGTTTCCAAAGCGACTGGTTTATCACTGGCGAAAATCGCCGCAAAATGTAAAATAGGACAAAGCTTAAAAGAGCAAGGGCTAAATGTTTCGCTATCAACGCCGGCGTTCTATTCGATCAAATTACCCGTTTTTCCGTTCATTAAATTTTCCGGTGTTGATTCTATTTTGGGCCCAGAAATGAAATCAACAGGCGAAGTGATGGGGATTGCGAAACGCTTTGGTCAAGCGTATGCTAAAGCACAGCGTGGTGCAAATTGTGATATCCGATCTCGACGGCGTGCGTTCCTCTCTGTCCGTGACGCAGATAAAACCCGAGTCGGTGAGATCGCGAAACGTTTGATCGCTTTAGGGTTTGAAATCATTGCAACACGTGGAACGGCGTTTGTGTTACAAGCTGCTGGTATTGAGTGTAAACGCGTTTTTAAAGTTGCTGAAGGTCGACCACATATCGTCGATTATATTAAAAATCGTGAGATTGATTTTATTGTCAATACCACAGAGGGTAAACAAGCTATTGCCGATTCATTTGCTATTCGACGCAATGCCTTGCAATATAAAATTAGTTATACAACCACGTTATCTGGTGCTGAAGCTGCTTGTTTGGCAATGAAATACGAAGAGCGAGACACCGTAACGCGATTACAGGATCTACATTAATATGGCACATCCCATGACAGTTGAAGGTGCGAAAGCATTGCAACAAGAGCTGTTGCGGTTAAAAACCGTTGAACGCCCAAGAATTATCGAAGCAATTGCTGTCGCGCGAGCCCACGGTGATTTGAAAGAAAATGCAGAATATCATGCTGCACGTGAAGAGCAAAGTTTTGCTGAGGGCCGTATACAAGAGTTAGAAGCGAAGCTTGCTGATGCACAGATTATTGATATCAGTAAATTACCTAATGATGGTAAGGTTGTGTTTGGTGTGATGGTGACCGTGTGTCACGTAGAAACCGATACTGAGATTACGTATCAAATTGTAGGTGAAGACGAAGCCGATATTAAAGCTAACAAAATATCTTATCGCTCACCGATTGGGCGAGCTTTGATTGGTAAACATTTGGATGATACGGTGATTGTATCGACTCCGGGTGGGGAAGTGGAGTACGAGATTATCGCCGTCGACTATTGAGGGATAATATGGCAGGGAAGACAGAAAAAGGACTTTCAGATACTTCGGTTGCTATTCATCAGTATTATATGGATATTATCAACTGCATGCCTAATGTGGTGTACTGGATTGATTTAAACTGCGCTCTTAAAGGAGCTAATAACCATTTTGTGCGGCTATTAGGCTTGAATGATCTGCATGATTTTAATGGGACTCCTTATCAACTTTTAGAAAAACATGCTCATTGGGACAAAAAAAGAGTAGAAAGCTTTAAGTTAGATGATATGAAAGTGATCTTTTCTGGAAAGGCACAACATCGAGTCAAAGAGCCTCCCATTCAGTTTTTCAAAGACACAGATAACACGAGCATGATTTTAAACTATCTTTCTACGCGCGTTCCATTGTTTGATAAGAAAAAAGAAGTCATGGGTTTGGTTGTTGTTTTGGAAGATATTGCGATGCATGAGACTTCTTACTTGCATGCACCCAAACCGGTTATGTCTGAAATCATTTCTCCTGATCGCGCACCTCGTATTTTGATGGTAGAAGACAACATGATTGCACAAAAAGTTGAGCAGGCATTACTCATCAGTTTAGGTTGCGATGTGGATACCGCAGAATCAGGTGAGTCGGCTGAAAAGTTATTTGAGCCAGGTAAATATGATGTGATTTTTATGGATATTGGTTTGCAAGATACCTCTGGTTATATTGTGGCCAAAAAGTTGCGCGAGAAAGAGAATGGCTCGTCTTATCACGCTACTATTATTGCACTCACCTCCTATCAAGCCGATGTTGTCAAATACGATTGCCGTGATTATTTTATGGATGGTGTAATAACCAAACCACTGTCTCAAGATCAAGCGCAACAAATTATTCAACGATATTTTCATCATCAAGATGTCGAAATTACGGATTTCAAGTCAAGTTAGTCAGTGTTAAATCGCTCTTGCGCAGCACCATACATCGACTGTTGATACACCCTGTTCTTTTAATTTTTTAGCAATTTCATTTGCGGTACTGCCTGTTGTATAAAGATCATCAATCAACGTCACTCTGGCATATGGAATAGCGGATACGCGAAACGCATTTTTTAAATTGGTTTGTCGTTGGTGATTGTCTAAACGTGCTTGAGGTAAACTGTTAACAACTCTTTGACAACCGTTGGTTAAGCAAGGTAAATGATATTTTTTGGCCAGTTGCTTTGCCAAAATAGCCGCTTGATTAAACCCGCGTTGGTGCAAGCGTTTAGGATGAATAGGGACCGGCATCAAACAATCAGTGGCACTGCTATCAAACGAGGCTTGTTGCATCAGGTGTAAGAGCACTGTTTGCAAATATAATCCTTGTTGGTATTTGAACTGATGCAGCAGTGTACGTAATGGCTCTTTATAAGCGTGCGCAACAATAACGTGATCGATATAAGCAGCTGAAAGTAGACAGTTGTTACAACGCGATCCGGTCTTAATCGGTATTGCGCATCGTTGACAACTTAACCCCAAAGGGGTAAATAACGTTTGGCAAAAATCACATACAGCGTGGCTATCTAAATGATATTGATTACACAGTACGCAGATTTTCGCGACAGATGGCAGATGACTTCTGATAAGGTGTGTTATACTCATGCTTTTGGCTGACTTGTTAGGCTTTATTCACCACGAAACTATCTTGGTTGCGAAGCTTTGATTTCCTGCTTTCTGAGGGCCATATGCTATCTGTATGTCCCGTTTTAGAGCCCGAAAATCGAGCAATTTTTCGATTCGCTTGAGTCTCAGTGAGCAAAGTCTAGTAATATTTCCATTGATTGAATGATGAATTTGAAAAAAGAAATTTGCAAGGCTTTTAATCTGCATGCGAAAGAATATTTACAGGTAGCAACCGTGCAGCAAGCTATTGGTCAGCATTTATTTGAGCGTTTAGACCTCTTAAAAATGCAACCTCTCAATGTACTTGATTTGGGATGTGGCCCCGGGTTTTTCACCAAGCAATTAAAAAAGCGTTATCGTGATGCCCATGTTTTGGGCGTAGATTTTGCACATCAAATGTTACAATGTGCACAAAAAAAACAAGGATGGCGTCGAAACTTGTCATTCGTGAATGCAGATATGGCACAATTACCTTTTCAAGACGCCTGTTTCGATTTGATTTTTTCTAATCAAGTCATTCACTGGGCATCATCTTTGCCAGCGCTGTTTCGTGAAATCAATCGCGTATTGCGCCCAGGCGGTTGTTTTATGTTTTCTACTTTAGGACCAGATACTTTTTTAGAATTACGGCATGCTTTTAATCAAGCGGATTCGCGTGCGCATGTGAACGATTTTTTGGACATGCATGATGTAGGCGACTGTTTGGTTAAAGAAGCGTTTGTTGATCCGGTGATGGATATGGATAATTTGACCGCATTGTATCCTTCTCTATCCACATTGTTAAAAACCTTAAAAGCGCAAGGTGTGCGCAACGTACATAGTAATAGAAATCCCGGTTTAACAGGAAAAAAAGCTTGGTCTACTTTTGAAGTAGCCATGCAAAGATATATGACGTCAGATAACAAAATACCATTGACGTACGAAGTGGTTTACGGGCATGCTTGGAAAGGTTTGCAGCGGCGGACATCTGAGGGTATGGAAGCCTATTTTCCCATTGAGCAGTTAAAGAAAAAATGAAATATACCTTCTGTGAATATAGAGATGTGAAGTGAACTCTGGATCTCGCAGACAAGCTGCGGGACGTAGAAACTGAATATGTATTGCAATATTTGACGTGATGGGAGGCAGCATGGACTTTGTGAGTCGGTATACAGCACATCAACCTGATAAAGACGGTTTTGTTGCATATTCTGAAGCTGAACATCAGGTTTGGGAAAAATTATATACGCGTCAAATCAAAGTCATTCAAAATCGCGCGGCTGACGAGTATCTTGCTGGTATAGAAAAGTTAGGGTACTGTGCTGATCGTATTCCTCAAATACCCGAATTGAGTGCGAAGCTGCAAAAGCTAACAGGGTGGCAAGTTGTGCCTGTCGCGGCCTTGATTTCTGCTCGTGCATTTTTTGAATTATTAGCTGCTCGGCGTTTTCCTGGAGCAACTTTTATTCGTTCTATGGCTCACTTAGATTATGTACAAGAACCGGATATTTTTCATGAGTTGTTTGGGCATTGCCCGTTATTGACGGATCCGGTTTTTGCTGATTTTGTGTCCGAGTACGCGCAGTGTGTTCTCAAATTTCCTGAGTCAGATTGGCCGTTATTGCAGCGTTTATTTTGGTTCACCGTTGAGTTTGGATTAATCGAAACAACAAAAGGATTGCGAATTTACGGTGGTGGTATTTTGTCATCTGTGAATGAAACCGCATATAGTTTAGACAGCCATGTGCCGATGCGTGTTTTCTTCGATCCCATTACCGCATTTCGTACACCATACCGTATTGATGAAATGCAAACCGTTTATTTTGTGATTAAAGACTATCAACAACTCTACAATATGCTCTCAGAGAGTCTTGCAGATTGTATGCACGAGGCTAGAAAGCTTGGAGAGTATCCTCCTTTGTTTGCAATAGAGGAACCATCCAATCCCAGCATTCATATTTACGCTTGCTAGAGTCTTTGGGACTCACATACCGTATAATGAATTATTTTCTTTTCAAAAGTTGCTTGACGAAGTAAATGCATCACGGATAAATTATCTATGTCATTCAGTAAGGGATATATGAAAAACATTATTGGTTTACTTTTAGCCTGTTTATTGGTTACGTCTTGCGTCAATTATGATTCTCAGCGAATACAACCAACACGCAATAACTATAACGAAGCACTTCAATACGGAGATAAGTCTCAGCTGTTATTAAATATTGTTCGTGTTCGTTACGAAGATATTCCTTACTTTTTCAGTGTAAACAATATTATCGCGCAAATTAACTACTCGAACACCTTTACCGGCGGTGTTAATAATACCTGGGTGCCAGCACCGGTTAATTTTTCAACCTCAGGATCAGATTCGGTGACAGTCGGAGAGGCGCCTACCATTACGTATACGCCACTACAAGGCGATGCATTCATAAAAAAAATGCTCACGCCGGTCGATCTACGCCTCCTGTACATGATGGTTCACAGCACGGCTGCTGATTTAGAGCGTTTACTGCGTGTTTTTGTTTTACGTTTTGGTTCATATGAAAATAACATTGCTATTTCCAGCGTTGCGCATAGTAAGGACATTTTGAATATGCAGTATGTCCGTATGGCAAAGTTATTGTCTTACTTGATTGATAAAAACTTGTTAACACTGGAGCCGGATGTTTTAGATGAAAAATTTGCTGTAAAACTAATATTAAAAGATTTTAGTCATCTCTCACCTAAAAAGCAGGGTATTTTAAGAAAGCTGGGTTTTTCTAGTACAAATCCAATCATTTGGGTCGTACAAGATAAAACGTCAGCAATGAGAGGCGCTGTACCACAACAGAACTTACCCCTCCCATCAACATCAGCATCAAGCAAAGAAGATGAACAACTCAGTGCTTTTGTGCTGGGAGGCGCATCAAAGTTATTACCTGTGCCCAGTCGCTTGCAATTTAAACCTGCTCCGCCGAAAACGATTTTATTAGTACAGACTAAACCATTGTTTACTATTTTGATTTATTTATCTAAAGGGGTTAGTACACCCGCTGATGAGCAAAATCGCGTCATTGTTGGTACGCAACTCCCTAGTAAAAAATATTTAAACTGGCAATTTTATGTTGCCGATCTTTTTGATGTGCACTCGTGTAAAGTTAAGCCTCGTAATGCCTTCATGGCAGTACGATACCGTGATAGGTGGTTTTATATTCGTGATGATGATATCAGTACGAAAGCAACTTTCTACAGCATTGGTATTTTAATGAATCTTTACGAAGGTAATGTTCAGAATGGTTTAACGCCATTTTATTCTATCGTAACATAGGAGCAGACTGGTTTGATTAGGGTACTCATTGTTGATGACCATGCATTGGTGAGAATGGGTATCCGGCGATTGCTGGAAGATTTACCTGATATGGATGTTATCGGTGAAGCAGAAAGTGGTGAGCGTGCTTTGGCATTAGTGAAAGCCCATCAGCCAGATGTTGTTTTACTGGATATGAAAATGCCGGGTATCGATGGTTGGGAAGTAACGCGACGACTAAATAAATCTAGCCCCAATGTTAAAATAATAGCAGTGACGGCACTGTGTACAGACACTTTGCCCACACGCGTTTTGCAGCTAGGTGCGATGGGATATTTGACCAAAGAGTCAGGCCCAGAAGAGATGGCATCCGCGATACGTAAGGTCTATAAAGGCGAGCGCTATCTTAGTGCCGAAGTCGCACAAAAAATGGCAATTGACAGTTTAGTTGCGCGTAAAGAAACGCCTTTTGATCAACTGACCGAGCGTGAAATGCAGGTGACGTTGATGATTACACGTGGTGTGAGCGTACAAGAGATCAGTGAGTCTTTATTCTTAAGTGCGAAAACGGTGAATGGTTATCGCTATCGAATTTTTGAAAAGCTCGATATTAAAAATGATGTTGAATTGACTTATCTTGCCTTGCGTTATCATATCATTGAGCATCCCGATGAGTGATGAGTTCTCCATAAAAGACAAGTATCTTAAAACACTGCCTTCATGTCCGGGCGTTTATCAAATGTTTGATGCGTCCGATAATATCCTGTATGTAGGCAAAGCGGGTAATTTAAAAAAACGTGTCAGTAGTTATTTCACCAAACAAGATCACAGTCCCAAAACCCGTGCTTTAGTAAGACAAATTGCGGATATTCGTGTCACAGTGACAGCAACAGAAACCGAAGCGTTGTTACTTGAGAGCAATTTAATCAAATCATTACGCCCTAAGTACAATGTGCTCATGCGGGATGATAAATCATATCCTTTTATCCATATCGATACCTCACATGATTTTCCCAGAATTGAAGTGAAACGATGTAAAAAAAAACCGACACAGGGTGATTTTTATGGTCCGTATCCCAGTGTTGTTGCGGTGCGTGAAACAGTCACCATGATCCAAAAAATTTTTCAAATTCGCGGTTGTACGGATGCTTTCTTTCATGCGCGAACAAGGCCTTGTTTACAGTATCAAATTAAGCGTTGTACCGCGCCTTGTACGGCTTATATTTCTAAAGAAGCTTATGGCAAAGCACTGAAACATACACAACTTTTTTTGCAGGGAAAATCGCAAGAAATTTTGAATGAATTAGCTGAAAAAATGCAAAAAGCAGTTGCAAATTTAGCATTTGAAGAGGCCACGATTCTAAGAGATCAAATAAAGCAAATGCGTTTAGTTCAAGAGCAGCAAGCCGTGACACAAATCAGTGGTGATGCTGATGTGATTGTTTTAGATGCGCAACGACATTTTGCTTGTGTACAATGTGTGCGTATTCGCAACGGCGAAGTCTTGTCTAATGAATCTTTTTATCCCAAAGTGCCTCAATCCGAATGGTTTGTAACCGATAGTTTGCTTTGGGAGCAAGTATTTACCGCATTTGTTGCTTACTACTATTTGGACATGCCAGAGCGCATTCCCAGTTTAATTGTGACAAATCATGCGTTTGATACAAAAGATGCGCTTGAGGAAGCGCTGTCTCGTGTACGGGGGCGACGATGTCAGATTACGGTTAACCCTCGTGGACAAAAGGCGCGTTGGCTTGATTTTGCAATGAATAATTTACGTTTGATGATGACAAAACATCAAACCTCGGCAGATACCTTAGCACATAACTGGCAAGCCTTAACGCTTTTTTTAGACAGCCCTAAACCGTTACGACGGATAGAATGCGTGGATATTAGTCACACTCAAGGTGCCGCAACGGTTGCATCATGTGTTGTATTTGATAGACAAGGTGCTTGCAAGCAAGCGTATCGACGTTTCAATATTACGGATATTACCCCAGGCGATGATTATGCGGCGATTGAGCAAGTGTTACGTCGTCGTTGTGAACGCTTATTAAAAGCGCATGATTTACCTGATATATTCATGATTGATGGTGGTAAAGGCCAGGTTGCAGCTGCGGAGCGTGTATTAACAGAACTCGGTATCGATCATATTATCTTATTTGGTATTGCGAAGGGGCCGGGACGTAAAGCGGGTCTTGAGCGTTTTTTTATGGCAAAAACAAACGAAGAAAAAACCTTGCCTGCTGATTCGCCACTGATGCACTTTTTGCAATTTATCCGCGATGAAGCACATCGTTTTGCGATTACCGCGCATCGCAAAAAACGTCAAACCGATAGTTTGCGATCAGCATTAGATGAAATTAACGGTATTGGCCCCAAAAGAAAACAAGCTTTATTACACCGATTCGGCGGTTTACGTGAGTTAACCAAGGCATCTGTTGACGAATTGCTTAAGGTTCATGGCATTAATCAAGATCTTGCGATGAGAATTTATAGCCATTTTCGTATTCGAGGATGATTTTGAGCTAAACTTTTTTTAATGATTGCCGAAATCTTGAATGATAGAAAACAAAAATGAAGGACATCATGAATAATAAAAATAATAATAAATTGAAGCAAACAATACGTTTGCTAGGATTAACGGCGATGTGCGTTTTATCTGTACATGGCTGGTCTGATACGGTCTCATCGGGTGGTAAAGCGGTCGTCAAAAAAGAGCCACCTAAACCCCTTTATTATGGTCCTGCCTTGTGCGATTACCCACAATATGTGTGTGTAAAAGTTAAAGCGGGCGAGAGTTGGGAAAAATTATTTCCTGATGAAAGTCAGCGAGATTTGGTACAACGTGTTAATCGCACCTACAATAATTTATGGGCGGGTAAAGTCATCGCCGTACCTAAAAACCTGGCGACGGTGACATTGATTGATTTATCTCCTTTTCCCCATCAGATTGATGATCACGAAAAGCAAGTGATTGTTGATCAGGATAAACTAGCCTGGGCGGCTTACGATGCCAATGGCCAATTACTTAATTGGGGCCCCGTTGCTTCAGGCCGGGATCGATGCTCTGATAGTGCGAAAGCTTGCTTGACACTTACTGGTATTTATCGCGTATTCAGCAAAGAAGATAACCGTTGCAAATCAGATGTGTTTCCGATTGGTAAGGGGGGGGCACCGATGCCTTATTGCATGTATTTTCATAAAGGATTTGCTTTACATGGGTCGGCTGATATGCCTGGTTACCGTGCTAGCCATGGTTGCGTGCGGATGTTTGAGCGCGATGCAAAATGGCTAAACCACGAGTTTGTTGAAACGGCAAATGATAAAACCAACAACCCTGGTACAAAAGTTGTGATTCGTCCAGTAACATCGGTTGCGTCTGGGAGGGAAGCATCATGAAATACACATTGATGAAAAGTCTCGCCATTGTGTTATTGAGTTGTGCGGCACAATATGGTTGGTCTGAAAGTGCGGAATCATATGAAAATCGCAGCAAAGATCCCGCTAAAAATCCACTGGGTTGTAAAGATGTGGGTTATGAGTTTCAATTAAATGTTGTCAATATCAAGCCCGGTGCTGCCGGACAGCAGCAATCGTTGTATTTTATCTATAATCGGCTTGATAAACCGATCAATTTGTTTCAAATGCTCAAAGATGAGAGCACACGTAGTACCTATTTAAACCATGTGATTCGTCCGCAACAATGGGCAGTCTTATCTACCAATGAAAATGAATTAAAATACATTTGTACTGTTGCTGGTGAAAAAACACGTTATGGGAAAGTTATTAATTGCGGCGAAAGTTTAAAAATATGTGAGTATGTTCGTGTACGGTTTGGGTTGAACAATAAAGGTAATTATTGGGTGGTCAATAGCACAACGCGTGGCGGCGCCGTTGGTGAAGTGGTGCGCTATGGCATCATTCCGCAATAACAGGTAGTATTATATTTGATGACAAATGCGGCGTTATTTGATTGACGCTCAATGGAAATAATCGTTCAGGGAGTGCTTGAGTCCCGGTGAACAGGCGTGAACATTTACCAATGGGAAGCGCAGAACGGTAGCGAGGGAGTGGTATGAAATCATTAATGCCTTGGGTATGCATCGCAGCAGCGATGAATACATCTTATGTATTTGCAGATGATGGGATAGATGCATATCGATTGGGTCATTATCACAAAGCAGCGACCCTGTTAAACAAAATACCCAAACCAGACCCCATCGTTGACTATTATTTGGCTCAAATGCGCTTGTATGGTTATGGCGAAGTAAAAAATGACACCCTTGCTGAGCATTATTTAAAAGCCGCTGCAGAAAAAAACCTATTACCAGCACAACAGTTATTAGCACGCTATGAGTTATTAAAAAATCATCACCTTGATCAGGCTTTAGTGTGGTTCAAGAAGGCGGCAGACGCCAATGATGTTGATGCACAAATGTATTGTGCTGCCGCGTATATGTTTGGCTTGGGAGTATCCAAAAACCAAGATACTGCAAAGCGTTATTACATTGCCGCTGCAAAAAATGGCAATGCCTTAGCTCAATATACCGTTGCAGAAAGCTTTTTGGAGACACGTCACGCAGCCAATAATAAATTGGGTATGTTGTGGTTGATAAAATCAGCTGATCAAAATTACCCTGCCGCTCAAGCGTTATTAGCAGGGCAATATATCGAAGGAAAAGCAGTTGAGCGTGATTTTGTAAAAGCAAAATCGTTATTAGACGCAGCAATCGCGCAAAATGAGCCTAGCGCTTTTTACCAAATGGGGCAAATGGAGCGTGCGCAAAATCGTCCGGAAGAGGCCATGAAATGGTATGCAAAAGCAGCCACCCCAATGGGTTATGTGCCGGCTTTGTTAGCGATTTCATCCCTTTATTTAGAAGAAAAAAGCCCACTTTATAATCCACACGAAGCCTTTTTATCCACTTTAAAAGCGGCCCAATTAGGTTCTCGTGTCGCGCAACAAGGCTTGAGTGCGATGTATAAAAAAGGCACTGGTACTGAAATCAACGAACAGCTTGCAAAAGAGTGGCAACAAAAATCAAATATCACGCCCAAGGTTTCAGTTGAACATGCGCAACAACAGGCTGTTACTTGGTTAACGAATGGCAAAGAAAGCACTTTTGAGAAAACAGTGTATAAGATGCCTGGTATCTTAGGTCAATGGCAAAACCTGCGTGTCGTAGAGCAAAATAACTATAATGCTTATCCAGAAATGGTGCCATTTACGCGTGAAATGTTGTTTCAACCCCAGTTTAAATTAACACAACCCACACAAATCCCGATTCATGAGTTTCATGATATGTTAGTCAAGTTAGCGGATAACCTGACACCCGAATCGTTGGATTTTCCGCAATATATGCTCTACTCGTCATCGACCGATAACGTTTCTAAGTTGACTTCCGTTGCTGGACTACACAATATGGCAGCTTCAACGACGGATGCAAAACAATATACAGCGCTTTTTAAAAAATTAGAGCAACAAGCGATTTTAGGTAATTCTTCGGCGCAATTTGATATTGCCGTGATGTACCAGTATGGTATCGGTGTTGAAAAAAATGCAGAACAAGCACTTAAATTTTATCAATTAGCAGCTGCTCAACAAGATTTACAAGCGGAATATAATTTAGGTCTTTTGTATCTGTTAGGTACAGATATGCAACCTGATTACACAAAAGCCACCGATTGGTTAACCGATGCGGCTTTTAAAGGCAATGATTATGCGCAATATGCGTTAGCCCGTATTTATGACTATGGTTATCGTGACACAGCTCATCAAGAAGTGATACCTAAAAATCTTGAAAAAGCCATGGCGATGTATAATTTAGCTGCAGCCAATGGTTCAGGACTCGCCCAGTATCGTTTGGCCGAAATTTTAATACGTCAAAATCATGCTGGCATGCGTTTAGATGAGTTGCAAAAGCAAAACCAATTGATTAAGGATTTGTATACCAGTGCGGTGGCAGCACAGGTTAAAGAGGCGCAATTACCCTTGGCCTTCTATGATGCGATGGATACGGATCTGCAAAAGCAGAAGCGTGCGTTCGATGTGGCAAAACAAGCGGCTGAATCGGGTAATCAAGAAGCGGCTTTGTTACTTGGATTGATGTACGATCGTGGTATTGCAGTAACAGCGGATCAAAATGATGCGCTGAAATGGTATCAAAAAGCCAAAGAAAATCCTTTAGGCGCGTTCATTATTGGTACGTATATGGCTGAAGGAATCGGTAGCAGCCGTGATTTGGATGAAAGTCAGGTTTTATTACAAAAAGCGGCGGCTCAAGGTTTTTCATATGCCTATTTAAATCTAGCAGTGATTGAGCATCAACAGGAAAAACCCTTTTTAGCTGATTTAAACAAAGCTTTAGATTTGGGTAATGCATCCGCTGGTATTTTGTTAGCAGACTCTTATTTAAAAGACTTTCAAGAAAAAGAAAATTTAGCGCAGGCTCGAAAAATCTATCAACAATTTGCCGAGAAAGGTGATAAGCACGCGCAATTAAAGCTTGGATTCCTTGCTGAGCATGGTATAGGGGGGGCTGTTGATCTGGCACAAGCTCAACAATGGTATCTTGCGGCCGCAGATCAACAGTTACCCGAAGCGCAATATTTATTAGCGCGTTTTTATCAACTAGGCAAAGTGGGCCAAATACCGGATTATGTGGCGGCTAAAAAATGGTATGCTGCTGCCGAGCCCAAATATCCACCGGCAGCTGTCGGCCTTGGTTTTATTTATGATACGGTCGATGAAAACTACACTCAGGCATTGACGGCTTATCAGCGTGCAGTTGATCAAGGCAATATGATCGCCGCTTATAATTTGGGTCTGATTTACGAGCGCGGCGAGGGATGTGCGGTTGATCTTGAAAAAGCACAAGCACTTTATATTCAAGCAGCAGGTAAGGGCTATACACAAGCAATGGTGCAATTAGCCGGAATTTACTTGGTAGCAGAAGGTAAATTGAATGATGTGGATGAAGCTGTCAATTGGTACAAAAAGGCTGCTGAAAAAGGCAGTCGCGATGCGATGTATCAATTGGGGTTAATGTCTGAAACCGGCGTCGGTGTGCGATTAGATTACACTGGTGCAGTGCATTATTATGAACAATCTTCTGATCGCGGTGATGTCAAAGCAACATTGGCCCTGGCACGGTTGTATCAATATGGTGTGGGTGTAACACAAGACATACAAAAAGCCGCGCAACTGTATACTTCGCTGTCAGAGCAGGGTAATTCTTACGCACAATATCAATTAGCACTCTTCTGTTTCAAAGGCATTCAGTGTCAGCCGCAACAAGCCAAGCAATGGTTAGTGAAAGCACAGAGCAATGGCAACTTAGCGGCAACAAGAGCGTTACAGTGGCTCAATGCCCAAACACAATCGCAAGTTAGCTTTATTGAGCCAATGCTGTGGGTAGCCTCATCCGAAGCAGAAGATACGTCTGAAAAGCGCTTATATTTAAATGCCTTAAATGCGTGGAATTTGGGCGACGAAGCAACCAGTAAAACGATTTTGACACAGTTGTTAAATCAAGATCCGGATAATGAGCAAGCAAAACAAGCGTACCAACAATTACAACATGCCGATTTGGTGGTACCGATGCAAGTAAGCACAAAAAGCACGGTTTCTTTGAAATAAGTCATTGTTGATGCGGCACTTATTCGACAACTGTTTCGTTCAATATGCGCCAAATACAGCTGCTCGGTGAATAAACGTGAACATTCCAATATCTTGGTTGCTTAGTGCGACCAAGATATTGGTAGGCTTTTACAGAAGCGTACTATCGCAGAAGCCGTGAATGGTTTCTAATTACAAGTACACATTTTCCATGTTGAGCAACCTTGGCTTGAAGCAAGTTCGAAATTTTCGCAGCTGGATGCGTTTGCAAACCATTTAGGCTGAATGGCAGTATCTGTGGGCTGACAGCAGATATAACTGCTGTATATCTGTCTCCCTTTTTCTGTGGATTTTTGACTCTGAGTACAGGTTTGTGCCCCGCAGCTCCAAGCGATACTGCTGATACAACATAAACCACCGATGAGTATGGCACTGAGATACCCTATTTTCATGTTATTCTCCCGAAAAATTATGTGCACAAGGTATATTTTAAAAGATTACAAGTATATTCTAGATTATCCAGGCTAAAAACGTTAGGATGATGGTCACTTTATTGCCATCATCTGCCATTATGACTCGTATCTATTCCCAAAAAAATGCCGCTGTTGACACCATCTCGATTCGTGGTGCACGCACGCATAATTTAAAAAATATTCAGGTCGATATTCCAAGAGATCAACTAACGGTTATTACCGGCATTTCCGGGTCTGGAAAATCTTCTTTGGCATTTGATACGTTGTATGCGGAAGGCCAGCGACGCTATGTAGAATCTTTGTCTGCTTATGCTCGGCAATTTTTATCTATGATGGAAAAACCAGACGTGGATTCGATTGAAGGCTTATCTCCGGCTATTTCGATAGAACAAAAAGCCACTTCACATAATCCCCGATCCACCGTTGGAACCATTACAGAAATTTACGATTATTTACGTCTGTTGTTTGCGCGTGTTGGTGAGCCACGATGTCCAACGCACCAAGTGAGTCTAAACGCGCAAACAGTTAGCCAGATGGTTGATCAAGTGTTGGCTTTGCCTGAAGGTAGCCGGGCGATGATCTTAGCGCCTGTGGTGAAAGAGCGTAAAGGCGAATATGTGCAGCTGTTACAACAATTACAAGCCAAAGGTTACGTACGAGCGCGTATCGATGGTGATATTTATGAATTGGATATGCCACCGAAATTGGCATTGCGAAAAAAACATACCATCGAAGTGGTGATTGATCGCTTTAAGATTCGAGAGGATTTGGCGCAACGTTTAAGCGAGTCGTTTGAAAATGCCTTGAATTTATCTGATGGTTTGGTTGTGGTGGCTTCTTTGGATGACGCTTTTCCAGACATGGTATTTTCTTCCAAATTTGCGTGTACTGTGTGCGGGTATAGCCTATCTGAATTAGAGCCACGCTTATTTTCATTCAACAATCCCGCAGGTGCTTGTCCTGAGTGTGATGGATTAGGCGTCGATAATTTTTTTGATCCCAAGCGCGTGGTGCATGATGCGCATAAAAGTTTGGCGGAAGGTGCTATTCGTGGCTGGGACAAACGCACCAGCTATTATTTTGCTTTGTTTGAATCATTGGCAGAGCAGGCTGGTTTTTCATTAGATATACCGTTTGCTGATTTAAATGAGTCGGTTCAAGCATTAATTTTGTATGGTAGTGGTGAACAAACCTATGTGTTTCATTATGCGCGTGGACACGGTGAGCCCATCGCGAAAAAACACGTCTTTGAAGGGGTGATTCCCAATATGCAGCGCCGTTATCGTGAATCAGACTCACAACTCGTGCGTGATGAGCTTGCGGGTTATTTATCATCTAGGCCATGTGCCGTCTGTCAAGGGCAGCGCTTAAACGAAGCAGCTAGAAATGTGTACATTGACGAGAAAAATCTACCCTCATTGGTTGATTATTCAATTGAAGATTGTTTTGATTTTTTTAATCAATTGCGTTTGAGTGGTTATCGTGGCGAAATTGCCGCTAAAATTAATCAGGAAATTACAGCACGTTTAGGGTTCTTGGTGAATGTTGGTTTGGATTATTTATCTTTGTCGCGCAGTGCAGAGACATTATCAGGCGGTGAGGCGCAACGCATTCGCCTAGCAAGTCAGATTGGCTCTGGTTTGGTGGGGGTGATGTACATTTTAGATGAGCCATCTATTGGGTTGCATCAGCGCGATAACACGCGCTTATTGGAAACTTTACAGCACTTAAAAAACTTAGGTAATACCGTCATTGTGGTTGAACACGATGAAGAGGCAATTCGCAGCGCGGATTTTGTTTTAGATATTGGCCCAGGCGCAGGTGTACACGGGGGGCAAGTCATGGCATCCGGTACGCCTGAGGCGGTGATACAAAATCCAGATTCGCTCACTGGGAAATACTTATCTGGTGAGTTAGCCATCCGAGTTCCGGATGCGCGTAAACAGATTGATACAACCCGCATGATTCGTATGCAAGGCGTGACTTGCCATAATTTAAAGCAAGTGAATGCTGATATTCCCTTGGGTGTAATGACCTGTGTAACGGGGGTTTCTGGCTCAGGGAAATCCACGTTGATTAACGATACCCTTTATCCAAGAGCTGCCAATTTATTGAATCGTGCTAATCTACGCTTTGTCAGTGAATTAAATTCGATTACCGGCCTTGATGGTTGCACGTCAGTGATTGATATTGATCAAAGCCCGATTGGGCGTACACCCCGTTCAAATCCGGCAACTTACACGGGATTATTTACACCTATTAGAGAATTGTTTGCCAATACACCTGAATCCAGATCAAGAGGTTATCAGCCTGGACGATTTAGTTTTAACGTACGTGGTGGGCGATGCGAAGCTTGTCAGGGTGATGGCTTGATCAAAGTAGAAATGCACTTTTTACCTGATATCTATGTTGCGTGCGATCGCTGTCAAGGAAAGCGTTACAACCGCGAAACCTTAGATGTTCAGTACAAAGGTAAAACCATTCACGATGTCTTAGAAATGACAGTAGAAGATGCACATCAGTTTTTTGCTGCTATCCCGGTTGTTGCAAGAAAATGCCAAACGTTGATGGATGTTGGGTTATCGTATATCCGCCTCGGGCAAAGTGCGACGACGCTCTCTGGCGGAGAAGCGCAACGCATTAAATTAGCTAAAGAGCTATCAAAGCGGGATACAGGCAGCTCTTTGTATATTTTGGATGAACCCACCACGGGCTTACATTTTCATGATATTAAACAACTTTTAACAGTACTTGTCCGTTTACGTGATAAGGGTAATACCATCGTTATCATAGAGCACAACTTAGATGTTATCAAAACGGCCGATTGGATTATCGATTTGGGGCCTGAAGGAGGGAGTAAAGGTGGGCAAGTGATAGCGGTTGGCACGCCAGAAACCATTGCAGCTTGTCCTCACTCGCTGACGGGACAGTATCTAGGTCCTATGTTAGGATCAAGAAATAATACTAGACTTTCATGAGGCTTTCTTCTAAGCTACAATAGACAGTCGGTTCTAGGTTCTGTGTGTTTATTTGGCTGCAAAGCCAGTGATAAATGCGTAGACTCTAAGAGGATTGGGTTCGCGTTTATTCAATAAAAACAATAACGGAGATGGGTATATGAAACGTTTAATCGCTATGTTAGCAGCAGGCCTTGCTGTATTAGCATTAAGTGCATGCGGCAAGCAAGAATCAAAACCAGAAGAAGGCGCTATGCCTGATAAAACAGTAGAGCAACCAGCAGCACAGCCAGCAGATGAAGCAAAACCTGCTGAAGATGCTCAAAAACCATCTGCGCAAGCTGATCAATACAATGGTATGGCTCAAGCTGAAAAAAATCCTGGTGAACAAGAAGACGACGGCCAAAGAAGCTAATCGTTTAGTGTTTGTTTACCACTTGGCTCCTAATGCCAATTCTAGACAGACTTAAATCAAGGCTTATCAGTTCAAGAGATTGATAAGCCTTTTATATAACAAAATACCAACAGCACCTAAGATAGCATTATTTTCCAAGGTGATATTTTTTAAGTGTTTAAATTTGTTAAATAAGTTTCGAGTATCCTTCCTGAATCATCACTAAGATTTTATGTCAAAAAAAGATGGCTTATCAGAGGCAGATCGAGCCCTGTTTCGAGAAGCAGTTAAAAACACGAAACCCCTAGATTGTGCCAATACCCGTATCAAGTCAGAACCACCAACCAGATCGTCATCTGTACCTGTGAACAAAAAACACCGCACAGCAGAAATCAATGTACCGAGTACACCGCATCATTTATCGAGCTATATCCGTGAGCAAGTACAGTCCGAGACGATTTTAAGCTTCTATCGCTCAGGCTTGAATAAAAAAGATATGCTGCGGCTTAAAAAAGGCGAATACCCAATAGATGCCGTACTGGATTTGCACGGCCGAATACCGGATGACGCACAGGATATATTGTGTGCTTTTATTACGGCACAATACCAACAACAGCGTAGGCTCGTGCTGATTATTCACGGCAAAGGTGGGCGCCTTGGCGAAGCCCCAGTGATTAAAAATCTAGTCCACTGCTGGCTACCTCAACTACCACACGTTCTGGCCTTTCACAGCGCCGCAGCAAAGCATGGTGGTGCGGGGGCGTTATATGTTTTATTAAGAAAATATATTTAGTGCTTTGTTAAGATATTTCACACCTCAATTTAGATCAAAATAAATTCAATTTTATGCAAAATAAGTCATTATGTTCTATTATTTAGAGTGTGAGTATTTTATTGAGGTTGAATATTATGGGTAATGATAAAAAAGATGATTTTTTTTCTAACTTGAACGAGCTTGCTCAAAAGGCACGAGATAGCGCTACAGAAAATGAAGCTATTTTTTTACAAGCAATTGAAAAAAATGAGTTAAATACAATACAGCAGAAACATGAAGAGCATTTAGCTCCTGGTACGCATTTGCCTCCAGAGGAACAAATAAAAAACTATATAGATAAAGCTAAAACTCCAGAGATGGCTGATGTGTTATGGAAAATATATCCCAAAGCAGCTGTGCATCGTCGTTTTCTTAGTGCAATTGAAGATGATAATGTAGACGATATACAAAATATGCAAGATAACAATTTAATTCCTGGTATGTATTTGCCTCCAGAGGAACAAATAAAAAACTATATAGATAAAGCTAAAAATCCAGAGATGACTGATATATTGTGGAAAATATATCATAAGGCAGCGGAGCATCGTCTTCTTAACGCAATTGAAACTGGTGATATAAATAATATACAAAATATGCAAGATAACGATTTAATTCCCGGTAAAGAATTAAATCCAAAAGAACAATTAAAATACATAGTACATGCTTGCAACTCAGATGCAAAAAAAGAAATGTTTGATATTTTGTTTAAAGTATATCCACAAACAGCTAATGAGCCTTTATTACTAGAAGATAAAGTAATAGAAAAAGCGGCTAATAATACCCCTTGGGCTAGATTTTGGAGATTTGTGCGAACAGAATCGACTAAAATCGAGATCGAGCATAGTAGTTGTTTTTCTACAGCCATGTACTGCTCTTTGAATTGTGCTAGAGCTTTGATTGATGCGTTGAAATCGATAACCGGCTTCCAGAACGCAAACATACTGGCTCAGAAAGAGAGTATCTTACATGAAAAAGAGCAAACAGCTGATGCAAGGGCAAGATATGATGTAGGGAAGTAATAAATTGACAACTTGTTTTATAGATTCTCGCCTTTGTGATGATAGCAGCAAGACTGTTGTGTGCCGCTAAGTTTTCCAAGATGGATGTATTATATAAAGATCTTAAGGCGAGTCATCAATAAAATTCATTAACGCATAGCAAAGCGCCTGTGTTCCTTCGTTTTGAATCGCGGAAATACAGAAATAAGGGGCTTGCCAATCCAACGCCTTGAGAATATGTTGAATCACTTTTTCGCGTTCAGCTACGTCCGGAATCATATCAATTTTGTTTAAGACTAACCAACGGGGTTTTTCTAATAATTCGGGGTCATAAGCAGCCAGCTCTTGCCAAATCATTTTGACCGATTCAACCGGATCAGAGTCATCAATCGGTGCAATATCAACAAGATGTAATAGAATACACGTGCGTGATAAATGTTTTAAAAAGCGATGACCTAAGCCGGCGCCTGTTGATGCACCTTCAATTAAGCCAGGAATATCTGCCATGACAAAGCTTTTGTGGGCCTCGATGCGTATTACCCCTAAATTCGGATGTAAGGTTGTGAAGGGATAATCGGCTACTTTCGGTTTAGCACTGCTCACCGAACGGATCAGCGTGGATTTGCCCGCATTCGGTAGCCCTAATAAACCAACATCGGCAAGTACGCGCAGCTCCAAGCGAATATGCCTGGCTTCACCCGGAGTTCCTTCGCTGGTTTGTCTGGGGGCGCGATTGATACTGCTTTTATAGCGAGTATTACCCAGGCCATGAAAGCCGCCTTGAGCAATTTTGATTTGGTCATTCTGATGTCGAATGTCAGCCAGTAACTCACCGGTATCGATATCGTAAGCCAATGTGCCAACAGGGACTTGGATATAAAGATCTTCGCCTTTCTTGCCCGTGCAATTCGAACCCATGCCAGATTGGCCGTTGTCGGCTTTATAATGGCGCTGGTAACGAAAATCAATCAGTGTATTTAATTCTGGATTGGCTTGGAGATAAACAGAGCCCCCATCACCGCCATCACCACCATCTGGGCCGCCACGGGGGACAAATTTTTCACGCCTAAAGCTTAAACACCCGTGACCACCATGGCCGGCATTGACCTTGATGAGAGCTTCATCAACGAATATCATTCGGTAACAGCGACTGGCTCGATAGCAACAAATTTACGATTCTTAGGACCTTTGATCAAGAATTGAACAAATCCTGTCGACAAGGCATAAAGCGTATGATCACGGCCCAAACCGACATGACTGCCAGCATGAAAACGTGTGCCACGTTGACGAACAATAATTTCACCTGCTAAAACGAATTGGCCTGCAGAGCGCTTCACACCAAGGTACTTGGGATTCGAGTCGCGGCCGTTACGGGTACTACCACCTGCTTTTTTATGTGCCATTTTATTCTGCCTCGTTATTAACCGATAGAGGTAATTTTAATTTCAGTGTAATTTTGTCGATGTCCCATTTGTTTCATATGGTGCTTACGACGACGGAACTTGATGATTTTAACTTTCTTATGACGACCATGCGCCACGATTTCTGCTTTCACCAATCCGTTTTTGATCAAAGGTGAACCAACTGTAACTTTTTCGCCGTCAGTGATTAACAATACTTCAGAAAAGTCAACGGTTTGACCGACGTCTAAAGGCAGTGTTTCTATCTTAAGAATATCACCTGCTTTAACGCAGTATTGCTTACCACCTGTTCTAATAACCGCTTGCATAGATGTTTCCTAGGTTTTTACAAAGTGCTCCATTCTATAAAAAATTATGATCGACTTCAAGCACTTATGTGTATTTTGAAGCAACTCGCTTATGAAAGAGAAATGAGGCGGGAGTGAAAAATGAGGCTGGACGGGTTGTGTACAGCTAAATCATTATAGTACTCTATGCCTTTGATCTTTCAAAATGCTGCGTTTATAAAAAAGATGAGATCGAAGAAAAGTTTCTCATTGATGCTTTGTTGATTTATTTATCGGAGGCGTCCGCTTGATCCACTTTTCAGGCTGTTTTACGGGGCCGCCGCCTATTCGCTTCCCGCTCAAAGGCGCTAAAAAGCACATCCCTGTGCTTTTTACCCCGTAAAACAGCCTGAAAAGTGGCGCTCCCGCAATACGCTAAACAAATCAACAAAGCATCAATGAGAAACTCGCGAGATCGGTTAGTATTTTGACGTTTATTTGGATATATGCCCGTGATCTTTCAAAAATAGCATTTTGAAAGATCACGGGCATATATCATCAGGACTTACGCAAAACAACGAGGTCGAGGCGGATTTTATTTTTAATGAGGGAG
>CAZBNB010000011.1:0-70023 GCA_964493245.1 uncultured Legionellaceae bacterium | reverse complement strand
ACTCCCGACATCCTGCTCCCAAAGCAGGCGCGCTACCAGACTGCGCTACACCCCGATGCCCCGTCCTAAGGACAGAGCGTAGATCATACATGGAGTCATTTTGAAGGTCAACAGGCTCTAAAAAAAATACTCGCTTAAACGAATCATTACTAAGAAAGCAGCGACCACCCAAACGAATACATTGATCAGCAACATCATGTTACGTAACGATTTTTCAGATTTTTTCCACCAAACAATCAGATCGATGAGGCCTAACAAAGTTGCCGGAATAATAAATAATGTCAAAATACGCTCTAGGATCAAATTTGATCCGGGTGTCCATATGGCCAGTTTAGAAAAACCATAGACGATGTAGTACAGTCCTATCCGCAGAGAAACAAGCTGCAACAAAATAAACCATTCGAAATGGATCACCAACCAAGATAATATAAATAAAGGTGCTAATAATTGAACCCGACGGTTTTTTAATGTACCTAGCACCATTTTGCGTAGCTCTTCAGAAAAGAACACCATAATGGATGCAATAAATACCACACACGCCATCGTTGCTAACATGGTTAGCGAACCTCCAACGTATGCGCAGGCAACACCAGTACACCATCTATCTCAATCAAAACACCGCGCGGCAAACCAGCCACTTCAACCACAGCTCTTGCTGGATAAGGTTCTTTAAAATAACGCCCCATGGCTTCATTGACTTTAGGGAAATGGCCAAGATCCGTCAGGTATACATTGAGCTTAACGATATCAGCGAAATCACCGCCTGAAGCATGACAAACTGCACGCAAATTTGTAAACACTTGTTCAATTTCAGCTTCAATACCACCAGATACCACTGTCATCGATTGTGGATTAAGTGCTATTTGTCCAGATAAATACACCGTGTGCCCCGCGCGTATCGCTTGACTATACGTGCCAATAGCCGCAGGTGCTTTTTCAGTATAAATCGACTGCATTACTCCCCCTGTTTTTTACGATATAAACGCATAACAACTTTATTGCTGCGTAAACGGCGCATCACCCGCGCCAAATGTGTTCTATCAATGACACTGATTGAGAAAGTCACCGCATTGTGCCTTCCATCATGCGGATCAACACTGATATTACCAATATTAGAGTCTGCTTCGGAGATTGCTGTTGCCAACGCAGCCAAAACCCCTCTTTCATTGGCAACATCCACGGTGATATCAACCCAAAACTCACCTTGAACTTGCTCATCCCAGCGCAAAGAAATAAATTGATCTGGATTTAAATGTGCTTGCTTTAATACATGGCAATCGCTGGCATGAACTAAAATACCACGCCCTTGTTGAAAACGTCCAACAATGCCATCACCCGGAATCGGTTGGCAACATTCAGCAAAATGCACCACCATCCCTTCCGTGCCTTTAATGGCGAGCGGTGTAGATTTAGACGCTTTTCCAAGCTCTGTACTTTCCTCAGCAATCACCAAACGCGTTGCAATCACCATGGGCATTTCATCACCAATACCCAAGGCATACAGGAGATCATCAACGGTCTTATAATGCAAATCTAAAAGCAATGCCTGCATCGACTCTAATGGGACCTTATCGTATTCACTGGCTAATTCTGTCAAAGCCTGATCTAACAGGCGTTGCCCTAAATGAATCGATTCGGCATGGTGCTGGCCTTTGAGAAAATTACGAATGTTACTGCGGGCCTTACCCGTCACTACAAAATTTAACCAAGCCGGACTCGGATGTGCACCAGGAGCCGTGATGACCTCAACAGTTTGTCCATTGGTCAGCGGTAAACTTAAAGGCACTAAGCGCCGATTCACTTTGGCAGCCACACAGTGGTTACCGATATCGGAGTGTACGGTATAAGCAAAATCGACCGCTGTCGCTCCTTTAGGCAGCTCCATAATATGCCCTTTGGGCGTAAACACGTAAACTTCGTCTGGAAATAAATCGATTTTAACATTTTCGATAAACTCTAATGAGTCACCGGTACTGCGCTGCATTTCTAATAGACGTTGCACCCACTCGCGTGCGCGTAATTGTGCTTCATTGACCTCAAGGCCAGACGACTTATAAATCCAATGGGCCGCAACACCATTTTCAGCGACTCGGTCCATCTCGCGCGTACGAATTTGTACCTCAAGTGGCACACCAAATGGTCCAAACAACGTCGTATGTAACGATTGATAACCGTTGACTTTAGGTATGCCAATATAATCTTTAAACCGTTGTGGAACAGGTTTGTAAGTTTGATGCAATGCACCCATCACACGGTAACATGAATCAATGTCTTCGGTGATAACACGAAAAGCAAACACATCCGATATTTCAGCAAAAGAAGCGCGTTTTTGGCGCATTTTGCGATAAATACTATACAAATGTTTTTGTCGACCAAATACATGCTCATAGGGAATGTTTAAATCTTCTAACGCTTCTTGTAAATCATGCTCGATTTTTTGTGTCAATTCGCGGCGATTACCACGCGATTTCTCGATTGCCGCCTTAATCGCACGATAACGCAGCGGATACAGCGCTTTAAAACCCAAGTCTTCTAGGCCCACATACATGTGATGCATGCCTAAACGATTGGCAATGGGGGCATAAATTTCTAAGGTTTCGATGGCAATGCGGCGCCGCTTGGCCGCTGGCATGACGCCTAATGTTTTCATGTTGTGAAATCTATCAGCCAGCTTGACAATAATAACGCGGATGTCTTTGACCATCGCCAAGACCATTTTGCGAAAGTTTTCAGCTTGCGCTTCGGCGCGCGATTCAAATTTAATTTTTGTTAATTTAGTCACACCATCGACTAAAGCAGTGACATCTTCACCAAACTGTTTTACCAAGTCATCTTTACTGACTAACGTGTCTTCAACCACATCATGAAGCAACGTCGCCATGATGGTTTGATAATCTAAGCGCATGTCTGCCAAAATCAATGCGGCAGCCACCGGATGAGAAATGTAGGGCTCCCCAGATCGACGCATCTGACCATGATGCGCCTTTTCTGCAACCAAATAGGCTTGATGACACTTCTCTATTTGTTGCGGCTCTAGGTATTTTTTTAAGGTTTCGTGTAACTCATCAAAATAGTTCACACTGGGTGATCTCAATCTTCGTTCAAAATAGCCGCACTTACTAGGCCTTGCGCTATCTCACGTAATGCGACCACAGTCGGCTTATCATTTTCCCACTCGACGTGTGGCTGTGCGCCGCGTACCGCAATTTCACGCGCACGCTTAGAGGCAACCATCACCAATTCAAATCGATTTTCAACATGCTCTAAACAATCTTCAACCGTAACTCGGGCCATGTGTATACTCCTCTTTAGATCCTGATCAGTTATTTTACTGCGTTGGCAATAAAAATGACAACAATTTTTGTTGTTTTAATTGTTGACGCTGCAATGACAAGCGCTGTGTTATCACAATTGCCTTTAATTCAGCCAGAGCTGTTTCAAAATTATCATTAACGATTAAATAATCAAAGTCCCTATAATGGCTCATTTCAGAGCGAGCTTGCTGCATGCGTTGTTGAATAATGTGTTCGTTATCTTGTTGACGCTCACGCAGGCGATGTTGCAACGCTTCGAGCGAAGGGGGAATGATAAAAATACCAATCGCATCTTGATAAAGGCGCTTGATTTGCAATGCCCCCTGCCAATCAATATCTAATACAACATCAATCCCTTGCTCAAGCCGCTGATTAATTTGCGCATACGACGTGCCATAATAATGCTCAAAAACATGTGCATGTTCAACAAACGCTTGTTTCATGATCATATTTTGAAAGCAAGATTCATCGACAAAAAAATAATGCACACCCTCGACCTCACCGGGACGACAAGCACGGGTGGTATGCGAAACAGAGACTTGAATACGGGGTAAATCTTGTATTAAGCGAGCAACTAAACTGGTTTTACCTCCACCTGAAGGTGCGGCAACGATAAATAACTGACCTTTGTCTTCATTCGATGAGATTGCTTTAGACATACTAAACTTAATTCCCAGTCTATCTTTCGACACGTAAAATGTGAGCAATTATACCCAATATACTTCAAAATGCTAGGTTTTGAGCTAAATTATGCGTTGATTCACGCCCTAGCATTTTGAATGATTATGGGTATACTCTCCTCTTTTTGAACTAAAGGAAACATCCTATGCGCCCTAGTAAACGTGAAGCAAATCAATTACGTCCTATTACTTTAACACGCCAATACACACAACATGCCGAAGGTTCTGTTTTAGTAGAGTTTGGGCAAACACGTGTTTTATGTAATGCGTCTGTGATAGATGGTGTACCTCGTTTTTTGAAGGGTAAAAATCAGGGTTGGATTACCGCTGAATATGGTATGTTGCCTCGCGCGACGCATAGCCGTACAGAACGAGAAGCGAGCAAAGGCAAACAAGGTGGGCGTACTTTAGAAATACAGCGCCTGATTGGCCGTTCACTGCGTGGCTGTGTGGACTTAAAAGTACTGGGTGAGAACACCATTACACTGGATTGTGACGTCATTCAAGCAGACGGTGGGACACGTACAGCTGCTATTACAGGTGCTTGTGTGGCCTTAAAAGATGCGTTGGATTGGATGGTAGCGCGTGAAAAAATTCGCAAAAAACTCACTTTTCAATACGTGGCTGCTGTTTCTGTTGGTATTTATCGTCAACAACCGGTCCTTGATTTAGATTACGCAGAGGATGTCTTAGCTGAAACCGATATGAATGTGGTTATGAATGAAGAAGGAAAATTTATCGAAATTCAAGGTACCGCTGAAGATGGTAGCTTTGATCGCTCGGAATTAAATAGTTTACTGGACTTAGCAGAACACGGGATTGCTGAGATTATTCAGTTGCAGAAAAATATCAAGTAAGGTTTGATTGGGTATATGCCCGCCATCATCCCCAATACGGTGTTTAGAAAAACACGAGATCGGAGAAAAGTTTCTCGTTGAAGATTTGTTGTTTTGTTTAGCCGAGCGTCCGCTTGATCCACTTTTCAGGCGGTTTTAAGGGGCCGCCGCCTATTCGCTTCCCGCTCAAAGGCGCTAAAAAGCACATCCATGTGCTTTTTACCCCGTAAAACCGCCTGAAAAGTGGCGCTCCCGCAATCCGCTAAACAAAACAACAAACCTTCAACGAGAAACTTGCTAGTTCGGTTTTTGAAGCTAGCATTTTGAAATTTACAGGACTTACGCAAAACAACGAGGTCGAGGCGGATTTTATTTTTAATGCGGGAGTTTAGATGACTAAATGACCACATTAAAAATAAAATCCAACGAAGAGATCGTTGTTTTGCGTAAGTCCTGATTTATTGTTTTACAGGTGGTAATAAGCGGACTTAATGAAGTCCGCTTAACAATTACTTTGAAAACGAGATATTGAGTGGATTCATCCAATTCCACTCTTTTGTCGTTTCTGCTGCTGTCTCTTTCTGTTCGACGGGTGAAGCCCCTTCTACATTAACAACCTTTTTATCTGCTGCCGCAACAACATTTTCTTTAGGTGCTGATTTAAAGAATCGATAACCTGTCGCAATTTTGACCGCACTCCCTAAGGCCAACGCTCCTACCACAGCAACACCAGTGATCGCCAATGGCGCCGTCATGCTAGCAATCGATGAAATCACAAACACAGCTAAAAAGTGTGGATTGCTAAGGAGAAGACCGAGCGCAATTGTCAGTGCTATTACACCAGAAAGGAGCGCGAAATATGGTAGAACTGGCGAATTCCATAACATATGAACTAGCAAAGCAAAATTACGCTGCAATTTTTTTGTTTTTTGCTTCAGTGAAAAATACAATGCAGCCGTTTCCTCCATTGATTGTATTTTTAATTCTTGCTCATCTACACTTTTTACTCTAGCATTCAATTCATTGAAAGAGAGCTGCGCTTTTACAAACAAAGGATTTAACGCTTCATTTAAAATACCAGATGGGTTGATTTCTTCACCAAAAGCTTTCAACTGAGCATCCAAATCCTCACGTAAATCGAGTAAATTTTTCTTCGTTTCTTTTATTTTCTGATCCAGCTCTTCATTTTTAGAAGTGCCTTTTGATTGAAAACGCGACAAACGAGCAGACATTTGAGTGGCATATTCTGCGCATTTATCTGAAAAAGCTCTTAATGCTTGTATATGAAATCGTTCAAGACGCAACTCAAGCAATTTTTTGCTATCTTGCGCTACTGATTGATTTAATTCTTCAATCTGAGCATTTAATTTTATCTCAGTCTCTTTTTGATCTTTTAATTTTTTTTCTAGTTCATTCAGTGTATTTAACCCCGGCTCGACAAGAGAAATAAAAGACTGTTTGAAATAATTCACTGCACTGGGAAGCGCACCAAGAGCAAGATTATGAATCAAAGGAATATTAGCGATTGCTTCAGCCGCATCAAAACCCAAATGAGCAACCGTATTGACCGCAGAAGGAAGATACTGCGCCGAAGGATCACTTAAACTTGCACGATCATTCGCTATTTTAGTCTCAAGCTCAGCATTGGTTTGTTTCAGTGACGCAGATTCACTTTGTAATCTCACAAGCGTTTCTTTATTTGTACTGATAGATTTTTCTATAGCCGAAATCTGTTCAGACGGATCTTGGGATGACACTGATTTTTGATAACTAACTTGATTGGTATAAGATTTAACAATGTGCTTGTATAACGACCTATGTTTTTCCTCATCGTAAGCAATTGAACTCACTTGGGCACCAATTTCTGGGAATACTAAGTTTTGGTCGTTTAGACCCTCAGCATCAGCACTCAAATCAAATTGAACCAGTTTACGACCAGCATCCGCTAACACAGCTGCATCAATTGATTCTATATTTCTTAATATTGTAGTACCTAAGCTACGAGACACTGTAGAAGGCTTAATAAGTTCATCTAGTTTCGTTAAATCGACATGAGAATAACCTAATTTTTTAATAGTCTTCTTTTCTAAATCAACATAATAAACCGTATTGGGATCCGTGACTCGGATAATACCAACTTGATAGCGTTCTTTATCACTTTCAGATAATTTAATATCTGCGATGTTTTGAGGCTCTGTTGACATTTGCATACTAAATGTACTTGGCCATTCATAATGAAACACTTTAAAAGCTGCTTCTCCAGAATCATTTTTATATTTTATTAACGTTGGTTTGTCAGCTAAAAATTGCTTGGGAAAATTTGCTTCATCATTAACGGATAATAAGTAATGCCCTTTCTTATTCAATTTAATATTTCTAGCTCGTTGTATCGCACGGATTAAGATATTCCAAGGCGTTTTCTTCAATGTAATACGATCTAACTGCTCCCCGACTTTCTTGATTTCTTGCGCTTGCACACTGTAATCTAATTTAACCTTCAAATCATCTAAGCCGCTTTTTTCAACAAAGCTTAATAAATCTGTTTGGCGAGCACTATCTAACGTTTTAAAATACGCCATCAGATCGTTTGTCAATTTTTCTGGAGATTTAATCGTTAAATTATCCATCCATTCTTTTCCTGCCCAACTCAATACAGAAATATAGTCTTTTACAGATGGACAAAAATCAACATCTAATCCTTTTAAAACGCTCAAATAAACAACACACAATTTAAATGTCGTATCATCAGCCTCTGCAGCGTTAAGATTAGGAATAGGTAAAGCTTTATCTTTTTTTTCGGTTAAAGTGTCAATACAACCTAACAAAATGGGTCGTAGATGTCTCATAGCCCACGAGCCAACTTTTTTATTACGCCCAGGTTCAGCTAATGTTTTCGTCATTAACCAAATCGCTTGGGCAATTTTTGTATTGTACGCGCTATCAAATTGTTTCGGATCTTCTTGCTTTGGAAAATTAGGTACAATAGTTGCCACATTTTCTTGGGCCATTTCAAGAATATCCACAATCTGTTTATATGGATGCGTGTTTTCTAATGGATTTGTAGACATTTAATCACCGTAAAAAATAAAAAAACATTATGAGTCGCGATTTTACCTATATTTGATCTTTGTGTCCATATTTTTTTCACAAAAAGATCGCTATAACGTATTATTTGTTTAATTAATGGGCTGTTTCACTTATATAAAAATGATAAAAAAGAGAGGAAACGTTCTAATTATCGACAGGAATGACCAAAAATATCGGGGTCGAGACGGATTTTATTTTTAATAAGCGAGTTTAGATGATTAAATGACTGAATTAAAAATAAAATCTAACGAAAAGATCGATATTTTTCGTAAGTACTGAGTGTGTTTCTTTCTAGATCAGGACTTACGAAAAAACTATTTCAATGCTATTGTGTGTCTTCACTACCAACATCACACGACCGAGGATAAAATGGACGGGTTATTCGCTGCTTTTTATTTTCTATTTTCACTTTGCTTTAGTGCCGCAACTTTTATATTGTGGGTACGTTTCGCATTACGTTATTTCCACGTCAGTACGCTCAATCCCATGAGCCAGTGGGTTTATCAATTAACAGAGCCGGTGGTTAAGCTGGTTCGGCGTCTTATAAGTCAACTTAATAGCAGCCAAGGCCGCTACGATTGGCCTTGCTTGATTCTGCTGTTTGTTATTGAAGTACTCAAATTTATTCTGGTCGCTGTCTTGTTTTTTAGGGGAAATTTTCCTTGGCTTTTAATCGCGGTTTATCCCTTGGCAGACATGCTGGTACAAGCGCTTGATATCCTTTTATACGCCATTTTGATTCGCGTTATTATCAGCTGGGTCAATCCGTCTTGGCGACATCCGTTGGCTGATTTATTGATTATCGTCACCGAACCAACGCTGCATTTTGCAAGACGTTATATCCCAGACATTGCCGGTATTGATTTTTCGCCTTTTGTCGTATTAATTGTGATAAAAGCAGTCAATATCTTCATCAGTGCCACCATTCCTTTTCATTTAATATAGGGTAAGTGTTCACTCTGCATGAGGGAACGGCCATATTTGGCACATTTTGAACGAAAAAGTCATTTCACAATGCCCATCCCGGCCTTCGCCGGGACAGGCCAAGCGGATGTATGCTGCGCTTGTGAAACGTAGCTTGAATAGCAAGTATATCACTAATGGCTTTTTGCGTTAGGCTTGCGCCAACCATCGGTTCAGGCTGTATATTTTTTAAATGATCATGAACATAAATGGTCATATCTTTTTCTTGATAAAACGCACTTAAAACCAAGATTTCCTCTCTAGACAATTCATGCGCTCGCCGAGAGGGTTGCTCAAGATATTTTCTTTTTGAATGACTTAAAACAATTTCTCTATTTTTAAACATGACACAAAATATGAAAACAATATTAAAAAATATTAGGGTCTGTGGACGTTTGGGGGCGCAAGTCAAAAACCAAGATAATTTCGCGTAAGTTATCTTGGTTTTTGGCCGTGTCACCCATTGTCAACAGACCCTATACATCAATCTGAGCTCAAAGTTCATAATTTAGAGTATCTACAGGAAGCATAGCCATCCCTCTCGCAAGCTCTTTAGATAATTTATTATGCTCAGTTAAATCCGGACTAAAAATCCCTTTTCCTTTGTTTTGTATATGAAATTGCTTTAATAATTCCTCGGCTTTTTGGAACGCTTCATGCGCCTTTTGATAACATTCTTTTTCAGTAAACGGTGTGACAATTTGCAGCGCAATCGCTTGAGCCAACGCCAAATGAGTATGCGCATGCAGCATATGTAATTTGGAGCGCTCTAATACATTTTTATCGATAAAGAGCTCACTTTTAAGATAAATGAGCGCTTGCTTTAATAATTCCTCTGCACGCTCTCGCAATTCCTCTTTAGTATGATCTTTGGATTTTAATGCAATGACCATTTCTGCTGAAACCTCATTATCGATTTCAGCTTGCACTTTGGGCACAGAAATATTATCACCGTTCGCCCCTTTGATTAATTCCGCGTATCCACGAAAGCAAAGGATATGCAGATAAGCCAACTCAACAAAAACATTCGATCTGGCATCAGTATGCTCCAGCAAACTTTCATACAAGCTGATAGACTTACCATATTGTTTATGCCTAAACAAAACATCCGCAAATAATAAGACCATATCTAAATGAAATGCATCACCCGTAGGGACAGGTAAATAAATAGTAGGCTTGAATGCGGATGTCGGAATATTTTCAGCAATATATTGATAGTTATCAGGACCACCCTGTAAATACCGAATATAAAAATAAACACTATTTTGGCTAGTATCTAAATCATATGACTGAGTGAGATAGTTTTCGGCTTTTACAAGATAGGTGTTTTCCTCTCGCAATACAGCCTCATAAATAGGCAAAGAGCCCTGTTTATAGGCAATTAACCCACTTAAATTAAGAACTGCCTTATGTAAAAGAGAATGGCTAATCAGCTTGTCATTCAAGAGTGTTTCTAGCAATGTTAACGCCTGCTCATATTTTCTTAAATCATATAAAGTCTGCGCTTGTCCAATGACACATGTGATATAAACATCGGCATCTGTTTGATAAGAGGTTTTTTCGTACAATTGTTTGGCAATGTTGCCCGCCGCACATAATTGCTTATACGCAAAAAAATAATCTTGTCGATTCAGAGCATCATCGGCATTTTTTTGATGCAAATCCATATCTTGCTTCAATCTAGCTCTTTCTTGCATATAATCTCGATTTTCTCCTTCTGCGATCAAGTTACAGCGTTGATAAAAGGCCGTTAAAGTTGTACTCAAAATGGAAGCGGCGGCAGGAACCATAATTTGAGGATATCGATGAAAAGCAACCAACAATTTGCTTAAAACACTGGTCATTTCTGCCGAATGTTGTTGTGCAATCTCTTGAGAACCTTCTTTTATAGCAGGAGCAGCATCTTTCGCAACCTCTTTTACTGCGTCGACCAAAGAAGTGTTTTTGGACAAGCCATATAAGGTGGCACCAGATACGATATATAATCCGATTGCCTCCGGGGATAACATATAGCGTCCAAAATATGAAAACCAATTGGAGGATGTTTGAGGTCTTGATAATGGCACAATATACTCCTAAAAAAGTGGTCGAGATGGGTGTTTTTTTGTGGTAAAAGGCACTTCTTTTTTCTTTGCAGGTGTCGTAAACAAAGTATCTGTAACCCTCGGCGTACTGCTTTTAATCGCATTGGTCTGAAATAAAGCGTTGTTTTTGTTTTTTGGTTTTTGCCAAAAAAGATGCGAATTAGGTACCGATTTTTGCTGAGAACCGTTGCTTAATTGATAGGTCCAATCAGGTAATGGCTGCTGAGCTTGTTGCCGTGCTAAAAATCGCGTATAGCTACTACTAATGGCGCTGATGATGATTTGAGTAACAGACGTGCTCAACTCTATCGACGTTTTAAAAACCAAAGTCTGCATACTACTGCGCACCAATAATGCCAATTTTTTTTCTAAACGTTGTTGTTCTTGCGTTAAGATAGGCGATAAAGCCTTTACACGTTTATCAGCCTCATCTATTTCTTTTCTTAGAGTCTGACGTGTATCAGCGCAAACATCAAGTTGCTTATTAACAAGGGTTTTCTCTTCATCAACCTGCTTAGTTAATATGTCTTTTAGCTCCTCAACCGAGCAGTTAGCCGCAGGAGCTGCCTTCTTCGTTTCATATAGTTTATGCTCTTTAACTAACTGAGCCAAAAAGCGATCTATTTCCTGGCTTGTTTTTGCGAAGAAATCACTCAAAAATGTCTTGTAACTCTCTAAAGCATTGTTGATGTCTTTTTGATTACTTTCCACAATCGCCAGTGTCGACTGAGTATCTGTAAGCCAAGCTTGGGTTTTTATTTCCAATGCACTGAACCAAGTTTGCTTTTCGTAAGGAAATAAGACTATATCATCTGAAAACTGCGCCATAACACCGTCAAACCAAGCCCTCACAGCAAGCTCATAACACGCCTCTTGAATTTTTAGACTCACTTGGATTTGATCTTCATACGCATTGTTAATCAGTGTTAGTTTGCCATCTTCCTCGGTGAAACAAGTGATTTTTTGGTATTCTATCTCCTCAACAAGATCACCGACTCTTTGTTCTCGATCTTTCAAACCAACCCAACGCTCTAGATAATAAACAAGATTATTTTTGACCCAAACGACTTGCCCAGGCAATATTTTTTGCTCACCATCTTTAAACTCTTCTAGATCTTTTTGATTATTTTGTAGGCTTTTAATTTTATAAAGGCGAGCGTTTTTTACGATAATATCATCGACTTTTTTTTCTTGATCCGGTTGCTCCACCCATTCTGTACAGGTACCATCTGGTTCCACACAATACGCTTTATTACCACGCCAGATTCGCTGTTGAGATGTAAAAGGACCATTAAATGGCTCCAACCGTGGTTCAAAGTGTCGTGTTAGAAATTGTGAAGAAACCGCAGTGAGCGCTTTTTGATTTTCTACAGCGATATTTTTTGAAAACAACTGCATGGCTTGATGTACTTGGGTACGCCAATCATGCAGTTGGTCGAGCCAATCCATACTGCTTGTATGATAAGTCTCTAATTTTTTTATGGCATTTAGCACTGCAACAAAATGTGACTCTAACATTTCTAGTTCCAGTGTTTTTTTCCAATACTCTTCTCCCTCTCCATTCAGCCAATAAAGTCCGAAGCGACTCCAATACGACTTTTCAGAAATGGCTTCGACGTTTTCGCGCGCACTTTTAAGCAGATTGATCACTATTTGCTGGTTATGATGGGTTTTTCTTGCATTGTGAATAGCTGCGGCTATTTTTACAGCATGAAGCAATGTTTCAAAGCGTAATACAGTTAATGCGGGAGAACACTGTTCTGCTAACATAGCCTGGTCACACAGCGCAAGCGCATGATTGACATGCTGACGTCGTTCTAGATAAACCTCGTAAGGAATATCTTTTTTATTGTTTTTGTCATCCGACTTATTCTCTTCAGCAAAACCGGACTGTAATAAGAGCTTATTAACCGCAATTTCTGTTTTTTGACTTAAGGCCGTGGCATCATCTGCGTAATGGGTCAAAACAATCGTATTGTATTTCTCAGCCTCATTAATATACAACGCGGCATTCTGCGGATCTTGCCGCATCTTTTGTAATTGTATTTTGGTATTATTGATACCATTGTTGTACCATTTTTGACGCAAATAGACATAAGTTCCTCCGGCAACAACAATTGCCGCACCTAACCCAATTGCCAACTGCTCTGGCGTTGGCGTGGGTATTTTATCTAAATTTTCTACGATTTTTTGCAAAACGTCTTTTGTCAGCTCAATTCCTTCTTGACTCCAAGCCTCTAATTGTTGACGAGCCAAATCGATACCTGCATGGATGGCCTCTGGATTTGTAGAGGTATTATTTACGACATACCGAAGCATGTCATCAATGCCCGCACGGTAATGATAGAGCAGCGACACACCGAGACCGAGACCACCGACCTCAGCCGTCAACCAAATCAGATCCTGCAGCATTATTTCAGGCGCGCTCATGGACGCATGCCCTGCGTTACGTCGGGGTCCGTAGTAATTTCGATCGATGCATGAACAAACCGGCACTAAAACAAAAAAAGCAGAAGCAGCCGCATCTAAAAGTGACAGCATAGAATCCATTGAAGAGCTGAGAGCCACGGCTGTATCAGATTGCTCTATAGCCGCACGGTAAACACCCAACGCTTGTGAGCGTTTTTCAAAAGCACGTTGCATATTCACCCATGAAAGAGCAGATAAAGCCGCTGTATTAGCAACATCCAACCCTGCTCCTGAATACCGTAAACTGGTATCCCATGATTTATCTTTTGGTGCTAAGTGAGCAACAATATGATGAACAAAAATCAATACAGAGATACTTAGCTGCAATTTACGTAATTGCTGTAAATTTTGATCGTAGGGTAGTAATGCCTCGTATATCGCTTTTTCCTCTGCACTACAATGACCGAAGAAATAGGCTAACTCACGTTGCTGCTGTGCATTAATATGAAGCTCAGCCTGATAACGCCATAATAAAAATGCACCAGAGCTCGTTAACGCGATTATTTGTTCTGCTTTTAATAGCCCACGCACATGATTAGGTTGCATAAACTTTAAAAAAGGCATGACATAGTCAATCATGTTTGAAAAAATCATTAGACTCAACTGATGATGTTCAATCATCGCTAAGTCAACAATCGTTGTCGGTTCTCCAGCATGTTGCAACGTTGTCCGCGCTTGTTCATATTGAAACCGTCGCGCGTACTCTTTAGCGAGAAGCGAAGCAATCGACGCGCTCGCTTTATTCCATTTATGCGCCGTCTCAAGTTCTGTCAGCATAGTCTGTCGAGAGGCATAGTCTTTTTTTAAGCTCAAAAAATATGCTTGGCAAAAATGGGCGGTTCCTTTTTCTACATCAGAAATATCTGGAATTTCTAAAAACCGTTGAATAGATTCTTTACAATAATCGATGGTGCTATCAGATAAATTTCCGTGATTAACAAATGCGACCGATAAGGCAAATTGATGCCTTACCAGATTTTCTTGCATATCCGTATGGCCAACGAAATGCTGCATAGCCGCATCACAACCTTGCTTATCTAAAATATGCAATGCTTCATAATAGGCTATTTGAGTCGACACATTTTTTTTCAATACCATTAATGATGGATTATCAGGAAATATTTGCTGAGCTTGTATACATTTTTGATAAGCTTCTTGATAATGACTTGCCTCTATTTCTGCATAAATAGGTTCCACCATTTCCTGAAACTTGATGATATCTAATATGCTGTTTTTTAATACCAATAACGAATCGTTCTCAAGAAAGTTTTGTTGTGATTGTACGCATTTTTGATAGGCATCTTGAAAGCGCCCTGCTTCAATATCTTTATAAATAGGCGCTGTACCAGCCCGAAACGCATGATCGTATAACGCGATCAATTGTTGATAATCATGATTTTTTAAAGCAGCGATGGCTTCTATCGATCGATGCGTTTGAAAGTACTGAAGGATTGACAAAAATTCTCGGCCGGCAGCATCCGCCGACATTTTGCTTTGTTGAAATGCCTGCTGTAGTTTTTCTTGTGCTTTTTTTGTTAGCGATTTTTCACAAGATAATGCGACAAATTTAGCTATTTTTTTATTAGGTTTTAATTGATTATCCAAGAAAGGAAAAAAGTTCTCTGCTCTTTTATCAAGCAGTTTTTTTGTTAATAAGCCAGCGCCAATCCCAACAATAGCTGCCGATAAGGCCACTACGCCCCATGGAGTCATAGCAGAAAAAGAAATAAACCAACCATAAGTACTTGAAAAACCGACAGAAACAGCGCCATCGGCAGTGAGAATAGAACCAACAGCCGCAGCGCCGGCTCCAGTCGTGGTTTTATATACCGAGACACCCCCATGAATAGAACATTTATCGCCTAGATACATGACATCGCCACTGACACTGATTGCCCTTGTCTGCGGTGTCAATCCAGCTAAATTTGCAGCCACTTTCAGATGATATTGTTCACTCATTTGTGTTTGACTTTCAAAACCCAAACCTGGCTGACCAAATATATCTGTTTTAATACCAGCATTAACCGTCGTATGCCGCTTAAATGCTGGTTTTGGCGTACTGTTTTGATTCTTTTTTGATTGAGGGACCGTCACTTCTGGCAAAGTATGCTTATTCACGGCCTGTTGAGAAACACTGTCAGTTTCTCCCAAATGAAGCCCTACAGCGAGTGTCGGCTGAATAACAGGGAGCCATTTTTGTGCCAAATCCTCCATATTGCGATCATAAATCAACGCAATTGGATTGGGGAGCATATTAATAATTTCTGCGTGACTGAGGACTTGGAGATTAGGCAAAATATGTTTGTCATCAATCTGTGATTGCAGTTGCTTGACCAAAGATCTGGCGGTAGATTCAATTAAGTCCCAAGATGGTTTTATCAACAGAATAGAGATAGCAACCGGGGCCAATATAGATACAACAACAGGAAGTTGTGTCGCTCCAAGGCTTGCAACCACAAGATTACTCAAACCATCCACAAAGTAAATTTCACCAGAACGCGCCAGCATCTCGAATACCAATGCAGGCATACCTCTGATTCCATCTGGATCGGTTAAATTAATACACGCTGTTAATGCAGAGTTATAGCTTTTTAGCAAATTATCTACGATGCCTATACTTTTGGAGACTTTATCAACCAGCATACGCTCTTGAAATTTATCGATTGAAACTTGTAATGTTTTTTTAGTACTTGCCTTGAGAGCGTTATTTTTAATCACACTGGTAATCGCTCGTCCTTTTTTACCACTGATACGAGATTGATTGGCTAAGTTTTTCAGTGCGTCTAATTCATCTTGACTAATCGCTTTAGGTAAAAGCTTTAACTCATGCTTAAGAATGGGTTTCCCCCACTTTATAGCACTTCTAGTCAACTTGATACCCGCTTTAAAAGCTTTCAAATCGTTCGTTATCGAATCACGAAGATCCAGCACAGGCTCGGCAACATCCTCATCATGAACCACTTCTTTATTATGATCATTCATTTTATTTTCTTCAGTGTACGGCTTAAGTCCATATCACACGCTTTAAAAAATACTGTGCTGCGTAAGACAGGTTAATCATTAGAATCCGGCGTATACTAACACACCTTCATTTTGATATGCATACAGACATGGTGATCTTTTTTTTGTTTTCTTGTGCAGATAAAGTAACCTGTTTTTTTACCAATGCGGCCCTACAAGGCGTAGATTACTGTCTAGTCCACATTGAGACGTTCTGTCAAATCACACGCTTTCTAAATAAAAGAATAGCAGTGAGAAATTTGCGATCGAATCGTCCAAAACATAGCATTTTGAAGTCATTCAGGTGTATAATGTCCGCCATTTTTATCTGAGATATCACATATCATGGAAAATCACAAAGTTGGCTTTGTCAGTTTAGGTTGCCCCAAGGCGTTGGTTGATTCTGAGCGAATTATTACCCAACTACGTGCCCAAGGTTATGAGTTGGTTTCTAATTACCAAGATGCCGGTGTTGTGGTCGTCAATACCTGTGGTTTTATTGATGATGCGATTCAAGAGTCGTTAGAAACCATTCAAGAGGCAGCTGCTGAAAATGGTCGTGTGATTGTGACCGGTTGTTTGGGTGCAAAAGCCGATTTGATTCGTGAAGCCTGTCCTGATGTATTACATATCAGTGGCGCACATGCCTATGAAGAAGTTGTCAAAGCAGTCCATGAGCATCTTCCACCCCCAACCAGCCCATTTACACAATTGGTTCCACCTCAAGGCATCAAACTCACACCACGGCACTATGCGTATTTGAAAATTTCGGAAGGATGCAATCAAAAGTGCACTTTTTGTATCATTCCAAGCATGCGTGGGCGTTTACAAAGCTATCCTATGACACAGGTTTTAACCGAAGCAAAACGTTTAAAAGAGGCCGGGGTTCAAGAGTTATTGGTGATTTCACAAGATACCAGTGCATACGGTATTGACACACGTTATGCAGAAACAACTTGGCAAGATAAAACCGTGCAGACACGCTTTTATGATCTCTGCGAGCAACTAGGAGAGCTGGGTATTTGGGTCCGATTGCATTATGTCTACCCATATCCGCATGTTGATGACATTATTCCACTTATGCAACAAGGCACACTTTTACCGTATTTAGATATCCCTTTACAACACGCGAATCAACGTGTACTCAAAGCCATGAAGCGCCCTGCTAACAGTGAAAATACCTTAAAACGCATTGAAACATGGCGAAGCATCTGCCCAGATATCACATTACGATCGACATTCATTGTCGGCTTTCCTGGCGAAACAGACGCCGAATTTAATGAGTTATTGGATTTCTTAGAAGCCGCACAATTAGATCGCGTCGGGTGTTTTCAATATTCGCCGGTGGAAGGCGCGAAAGCCAACGACCTCCCTGATCCAGTGGATGACGCGGTTAAAGAAGAACGTTATCATCAATTCATGCAAGTACAATCACGTATTAGCCAACGTAAACTAAAACAAAAAATTGGCACACAACAAACGGTTTTGGTTGATGCGATTACAGATGAGCATATCATCGCACGCAGCAGTGCTGATGCACCTGAAATCGATGGCCTGGTCTACTTAGATCCGAATCCAAACGTACGTGTCGGTCAATTTGTGGAAGTTAATATAACAAAAAGTCTGGAGTATGACTTAATAGGTGAAGTCATAAGCGACAAATAAATTAATTGGTAACTGTGACTGAGCGGCTATATTTGAGCCGCTCTAGGGTCTGTTGACATTTGGTTACACGGTTATTAGAGAGTGCGGGTTGAGCGAAAAAGTTGTTGAACAAGCCTGAACATTTACTGGGCGCCGAATCATTCAAACATCGATCTGGCGGGCTTATCGTTCAAGCTGCGTTGTTTTATTTAGCGGATTGCGGAAGCGCCACTTTTCAGGCTGTTTTACGGGGTAAAAAGCACAGGGATGTGCTTTTTAGCGCCTTTGAGCGGGAGCGAATAGGCGCGGGCCCCTTAAAACAGCCTGAAAAGTGGATCAAGCGGACGCCTCCGCTAAATAAAGCAACGTAGCCTGAACGATAAGCCCTTCTCCCCACCCACTAAAATTCGGAGAGCACTCACAATCAAAATGCCTCTGGATCAGCCAAGGCCCAAGTCTTTTTATACAACTCCGGTATCTTGTCGCCGAGTAACTCCCCAGGCTTTAAATACTCATAAATTTCACTCAATGGCTTCGCGACTTGGGTTGAAATACGGCGCATAATGTAATCGGGTGATAAATGACTGGGGTTGGTTAATCCCATAGCACCGACAATTTGTAAAAAGCTGTACATTGTATTGTGATGATAAGCCGCCACACGCAATTTCTTTTCTTCAGGAACCAAGCCTCGCTGTAAACGCTTGTTTTGTGTCGTCACGCCAGTAGGACAGGTATTAGAGTGGCATTGTTTTGCTTGCACACACCCCACCGCCATCATCATAGGACGCGCGCAATTACAAAGATCTGCTCCCATTGCAACTCTCAAAACCATATCATATCCACTGGCAATTTTAGCGCTGCAGATAATTCGAATTTTATCGCGTAGACCTATTCCCACCAAAGCATTGTGAACAAAAAATAACCCCGCATCTAGCGGCTCTCCAACATGATTCGCAAACTCAACCGGTGCAGCACCCGTCCCACCTTCAGCACCATCAACCGTAATAAAATCAGGGTAAATATTAGTCATTAACATGGCTTTACAAATGGCAAAGAAATTTTCTTTGCGCCCAACACACAGTTTGAATCCAACTGGCTTCCCACCCGATAGATTTCTAAGTTTTTGAACAAATTTAAGTAACTCAACCGGGGTATTAAACGCCGAATGTGCTGCCGGTGATAGAGCATCCTGTCCTTGCTTAATTTTACGAAACTGAGCAATTTCCTCCGTGACTTTAACACCCGGTAAAATTCCGCCTTCCGATGGCTTAGCACCTTGAGATAATTTTATTTCTGTCATCACGACTTCATCACGACGGGTTGCTTCTTTAAATAATTTTTCATCAAAATGACCGTTTTCGTCACGAAAACCAAAATATGCAGTCCCCAGTTGTAAAACCAAATCACCACCTTGCAAATGATACGTTGTTAAACCACCCTCTCCTGTATTTTGTGCAAAATTTCCAAGCTTAGCACCCATATTAATGGCCATAATGGCTGGTGCAGACAACGCGCCAAAACTCATGGCAGATGCGTTTAATCGCGATGCCAGATAAGGTTTGGTACAATCAGGTCCACCCACAAGAATACGAGCCTCAACCTCCACAACCGACTTGGGTGCCAAAGAATGCAATACCCAGGTATAACCAATGGCTAAAATATCTCGGGAAGTGCCAAAAGGAATCGTGTCACGGACATTTTTGGCGCGTTGATAAACCAACGAACGAACTTCTCGACTATAGGGAAGCTCTTCCTCATCATTGGCAATGAAGTACTGCTGAATTTCGGGACGAACAAACTCTGCCATAAAACGAAAATGTCCCAAAATCGGGAAATTTCGCAAAATCGTATGTTTGGTTTGCATGACATCATAAATGCCCACTATCATGAGCGGAATAATAAATACCGGGATCCAATCATCGTGTCCCCACACCACAGCGCGTAACATAAAAAAAACGACAACAAACCCAAAAGCCAAATACCACTTCCTTCTCATCGCATTATCTCCGTATCGGATTACATTTTTTATCGCAGACCGAGAGATTCAACTTACAATCCCTTAGGCAGTTTGTTATAATTCGCGCGCACACATCCTTATCACCCAAGGAGAGATTTTGCCAACCCCACATGCTCGCTTCAAAAACAACTTATTACCCTGGCTTGTTTGTTTATCTGCGGGATTGTTTTTCTTCTATGAGTTTTTTCAACTTAATCTATTTGACGTTATCAATCAACTCTTAAGACAAGAATTTCTACTAGATGCAACAGCATTGGGTTGGATGTCCAGCACTTTTGTCTGGGGAAATGTATTATTTTTGTTACCTGCCGGCTTAATTATCGATCGCTATTCTGCTCGTCACGTCATTTTAGGGGCGTTGTCTATCTGTATTATAGGGGTTTTTGGGTTTGGATTTAGTCATTCATTTAGCAGTGCCGCGTTTTTTCATGGATTAACCGGTATAGGAAACGCTTTCTGCTTTTTATCTTGTGTAGTACTCGTCTCTCGTTGGTTTCCTCCCAAAAAGCAAGCGTTGGTGATTGGCTGTATTGTCACGATGGCTTTCTTAGGTGGGATGGCAGCACACACACCCTTTGCATACCTCAATGCGCACTATGGGTGGCGACATGCGGTCTTGGTGAATGGTTTTCTTGGCTTGATTATCATGGTGTGGATTTTCTGTATCGTGAAAGACAAATCCCCCACCACGCCACACGTGCTCGCACGATCGTCATTGAAACGCGACTTTTCCCAAGCATTGGGCCACCTCCAAAACAGCTATGCGGGTCTTTACACCGCCTGTCTTAATTTACCGATTATGGTCTTATGTGCTTTGTGGGGCGACAGTTATCTACACCAAGTGCATCATGTTTCTAGCTTCTCTGCTAGCAATATCATCAGCGAATTATTTATGGGGAGCATCATTGGCTGTCCTTTGGTTGGATGGTTATCAGACAAACACGGACAACGTAAACCAACCATGCTAATCGGCGCTGTTGCCACGTTGGGCTTAACCCTTTTACTTGTCCTTCCAGTGACCTTATCAGACAAAGAGTTACAGCTGTTGTTTTTTGCCATTGGGCTCTTTACCAGCACACAAGTTTTAAGTTACCCCTTTATCGCTGATAACAACCAAAAGCATCTAACCGGTGTCGCTACCGCCATCGCTTCTATTTTGGTCATGGGCGGTGGCGGTATCGCACAAGTTTTATTTGGCGCGCTGCTACAATATCATGCGCCAATCATGCAAACACATTACACCAGCGCAGATTATCAATTTGCAATGTGGATATTTCCAAGTAGCGCCATTATTGCGATATTCATGGTCTTTTTAATGCGTGAAACCAAAAATGAACAACGAGGATACTAAGTGGAAATGACAAATCATTACGCAACTGAAAAAACGGCAACGCATGCTAATTGGCTACCGTGGTGCATTTGCTTCGTGACTTCTTTGTTTTTCTTTTATGAATTTATTCAAGGCAATATGTTTGCTTCGATCGCAGATAACCTCATGACCGACTTTCATATCGAGGTCGATAAAATGACGTATTTATCGAGTATTTATTATGCATCCAATGTGATTTTCTTATTTGTGGCGGGTATTACTTTAGATAGATTTTCTCCTAAAAAAATTATCTGCTTTGCGATGCTATTGTGTGTCATCAGCACGTTTATACTCGCACATGCTCAATCGTTCTACGTTGCGCTGGCATGTCGCTTTGTAACTGGAATTGGCAGTGCTTTTTGTTTCTTAGGTCCCATTCGCATTGCATCCTGCTGGTTTGCACCCAAACGCATGGCTTTGGTCACAGGAATGATTGTCACCATTGCCATGACAGGCGGTATGTTGGCTCAATATCCGCTCACCAAATTGGTGATGTACATGGGATGGCGCAATGCGTTGACGATCATTGGGTGGCTAGGAGTCGTTATTATTTTTATCATGTTGAAAGTGATTCGTGATAAACCCGCTTCTTATGTCGAACGCCAACATACTCATTTGCCGTTGCTAACTCGCATTAAACTCGCTTATCTTAATCCACAAACCTTACGTGCAGCTGCTTATGCCAGTTTAATGAACATGGTTGTCGCGGTTTTTGGTGCTGTTATGGGTTCGTTATATTTGATGCAACGCATGGATATTTCCAAAGAAACGGCTTCGCTGATTAACTCGATGTTGTTTCTAGGTGCCATTATCGGCGGACCAGTGATGGGTTGGTGCTCAGACAAATTAAATCGACGTGTTTTCCCCATGAAACTGGGTGCGCTGCTATCATTGATAATCATGGTTGTTTTTTTATACTTGCCCGTTTCTTTAAACATGATGTACGGTTTGTTTTTCTTACTGGGATTTTTTACCGCCAGCCAAATTATTAGTTATGCCTTGGTTGCTGAAAGCGCCTCACAAGCCATGACAGCCACCGCCGTGAGTATTGTGTCTATTTTTACACAAAGTGGATATGTGATTTACCAAAATATTTTTAGTTGGTTACTGTCATCACATGGTGGCATGATGTTGATTAAGCATGTGCCCGTCTATTCTTTAGGTGACTACCAATATGCAGCCACTTTATTTCCATTGGGAATCGTAGTCGCATTGCTTACATTAATTGGATTAAAAGAAACACATTGCCGAAGATTAACAACGTAGGGACGTATTATGAATCAAGCACGAGTGTGTATTTTACTAATGGACTCATTAGGCATCGGAGCAAGCTTAGATGCATACCAATATGGTGACAGTGATGCCAATACATTCGGACATATTGTCCAAGCATGTGAAGCGGGGAAAGCTGATCACCCGACACTGCGTCAAGGCCCCTTACATATCCCCAATTTAGCAAAATACGGCTTATATCATGCCGCTATCGCGAGCTCTGGATTAAAGCTCTGCGATTTAGCAACTCTCTCGGAACCAACAGCCATGTATGGTTACGCTGTAGAACAAAGCCTCGGTAAAGATACGCCCAGCGGCCACTGGGAAATTGCTGGCGTACCGGTATTAAACGCTTGGGGATATTTTCCCGATGAACCCAATTGTTTTCCAGCGTCTTTAATCAATGAATTCATTAAGCTTGCAGGCCTATCTGGCGTTTTAGGACAAAAACACGCATCAGGAACTGACATTATCGAAGCATTAGGCGCTGAACATCAACGTACCGGTAAACCGATTGTTTACACATCCGCTGACAGTGTGTTTCAAATCGCAGCACACGAAGAAACATTTGGATTAGAAAAATTATATCAGTTATGTGAAATTGCCCGTAAATTACTGGATCCATTGCACATTGGCCGCGTCATTGCCCGACCTTTTATCGGTGAAGCAGGGGCATTTAAGCGTACAGGCAATCGTCGTGATTATGCAGTCCCACCACCAAAACCTACGCTACTCGATCATTTAAAAGCAGCGCAACGAGACGTGATTAGTATCGGTAAAACCGCTGATATTTTTGCCCATCAGGGCATCACACACACCATCAAAGCGGATGGCAACATGGCTTTGTTTGACGCAACACTTGAAGCGATGGAAACGTTAAACCCAGGCGGACTCATTTTTACTAACTTTGTAGATTTTGATTCTTCTTATGGTCATCGTCGTGATGTAATAGGTTATGCACACGCATTGGAAACATTTGATGTGCGCTTACCAGAGTTAGTGTCGCGGCTACAACCGAATGACATTGTCGTGATTACAGCGGATCACGGCTGCGATCCTACTCTTCCAGGCTCAGACCATACACGAGAGCATATCCCAGTCTTATTATTTGGCCCCCAAATTAAAAGTCAATTTATCGGTAGACGCGACACATTTGCTGATATTGGACAAAGCCTTGCGCATTACTTGCAGATACCCGCGCTCGATTATGGTGTCTCTTTTGGGTAAGTTGTAATCGTTTTCGGTCAACAGGCGTGAATATTTACACTCAACTTAGTGCCGTTAAACGCCGTATCAAACCAGGTCCTTGATAAATAAGCCCGGTATAAATTTGCAGTAACACCGCACCGGCAACCAGTTTTTCTTGGGCCGCCTCAGGACTGTCGATTCCGCCGGCGCCGATCAGTACCAATTTATCCCCAACCAACGATTTCAATATTTTTACAGTCTCGGTGGCTCGATGGCGTAATGGTGCACCACTTAACCCACCCGCTTCATGACCGTGAGATAAATGTTTTACAGCATCTCGATCACAGGTGGTATTCGTTGCAATAAGACCATCAATACCATATTTTATCATCACATCAACCATGTGCTTTAATATCGGTAAAGACTCATCTGGAGATAGCTTTACAACCAAGGGTACGCGCCGCCCATATTCGATTTCTAAATGTTGTCTAGCGGTTTGCAACTTTTGAATTAAATGCTCAAAATAATCAGCTTGATGTAACTGCCTTAGATCCGGTGTGTTCGGTGAAGAAATATTGATGGTTACGTAAGATGCATAAGGATAAACACGTTGCAAGCAGTAGACATAGTCATCAACTGCCTGATCAAGTGGGGTTTCTTTGTTTTTACCAATATTAATGCCTAAAATACCTTGATAATCGGCTTGCTGAATATGGCGTATTAAGGCATCTACCCCCTGATTGTTAAATCCCATACGATTAATAAGCGCTTGTGCTTTGGGAAGGCGAAACAACCGTGGTTTTGGGTTTCCACTTTGTGGTTTTGGTGTGATGGTTCCCACTTCAATAAAGGCAAAACCTAACTTCGATAGCGCATCCAGAAAAGCCGCATTTTTATCTAATCCGGCAGCCAAGCCAATACGATGTGGAAAAGTTAACCCCATCACCTCAAGAGGTATCGTTGTCTTTGGTTGTACAAAAAAAGACCGAGAAAACCAGCGTAAACATTGCAAGCTGAGAGCGTGAACCAACTCAGGCTCGAATAAAAACAAAAAAAAGCGTAGCAGTCGATACATCATATAAAACCTGTCATCAAATGTTTTAAGTATGTTACAATTTGCCAACTATTTCTAACCATTTCTGATGATGAAAACACCTGCTCAGTATCTATCTATTACATCCTATACCTTTTGCCTCATACTTGTTTTTTTTATGATTGCGAACCCTGCTATTGTGTGGGCCAGTGAATTACACACAATAGAGCAGAACTTGACCGACACCATGATTACCACTAAAGTTAAAACCAGGATTGCTAAAAATAAAAATTTAAATCCACTGAAAATATCGGTATCAACACATGATGGTATTGTCACACTCCGTGGTTATGCGAAAAACAAACAAGCGTTTGTTGATACGCTACGCATTGCCACATCAACCAATGGCGTGAAAGGTGTCAATACGGCTGACTTAGAAATTAAACACGTCAACTCAGCCTTTGCAGATGCATACATTACAGCAAAAGTAGAGACCGCGGTTTTAGAAGCAAAAGTATTCGATAATGAGGCGATTCCTTTAGTCGGAATCAACGCAAAGACAAAAAATGGCGTCGTGTATTTATCTGGCAAGCTACAATCAAGTCAGGCGATAGATGCCATTTTAAAACGTGTCAATCGCGTACATGGCGTAAAAAGGGTTGTCTCACATTTAGAAATCATGGGGTCGTAATGAAACAAACGGTATTGGTTTTGAGTTGTGAACATGCAGTCGACACTATTCCTGATAAATACCGTGATTTATTTCAAAAACCCTTATCTTCGAGGCTGCAAAAAAAAGCCATGGACCATGGCGCCCTGAACATTACCAAACAAATTAGCCAAATCCTACATTGTGATTTCACACAAAACAGCGTATCTAGATTACTCATCGATTGTAATCGCAGCCTAGCAAACAAACGCTGTTTTTCTAAATACTCAAACACATTGTCTGAGGCAGAAAAACAAACATTGATTGATCAATATTACACCCCTTTTCGTCAACAAACAAAAGCGCTTATAGACCAACATATTGAAGCCAATCGACAGGTTTTACATATTTCCATACATACTTTTTCGCCGATACTAAGAGGCTTTCGGCAAAATGCCGGGATTGGTTTATTATATGACACAAAACGTCATGGAGAAAAAGAGGTCGCGCGTATCTGGCACGGCTTATTGTTACAAGAAACCCCTTCTTATCGCATCCGTTACAATTATCCTTTTCCTGGCAACAGTGACAGTTATACCAAAACATTGCGACACACTTATGCCGAAAAAGATTATTTAGGCATTGAAATGGAAGTTAATCAAGCGCTGTTAAAAACATCGACAGCAATAAATGAAGTGACATCCGCTTTATCACACAGTTTAGGTGAATTAATAGCGCTGTTATAAAGCTCCATGCTATACTACGCGGCAAATTTGTCTATTTATCAATTCACTATGAAGCCTTCTATTCGACTCCTGTTAACACTTGTTTCTTTGACTGTACTATTCACCGGCTGCGCTGGTTATGATTTTTCTAAAAAATACATACAGCAAGGGAATATTTTATCTAAGCCACGTATTGATCGATTAAAGTTAGGAATGAGTAAAACAGATGCGGCCATCCTCATGGGCACGAGCTCTATCAGCCCACTGTTTAATAACGATCGTTGGGACTATGCCTATACCTGGCGCAAAGCCAATGGACCGTTGTTACGGCGCCATTTAATTTTAACGTTTAAGCATGATCATTTGATCAATATTGAGCGTATGGATAAACCACATTAATAAATTTTCACTCCGCATAAGCCTATTTGACGCGTTGACGTCGCTTTTCTTTTGGGTCAATCAGTAGCGGGCGATAAATTTCGATGCGATCACCTGGATGTACTGATGTCTCCAGGCTCGCTGGGATAGAAAAAATACCGAGCGTACACTGAGATATTTCAGGATAATCTTTGGTCAGTTTTGTTTGGTTCAACACATCTAAAACCGTCAAGCCCGGAGTAAATGCCACCTTTTTACGAATAACTGTATTCGCTGTTGGCATGTAAACCAGCTCAACTTCCACTGGCCACACGCTCATAAATTTTTGTAGCACGATCGCAAAACGCATCCACCATTTTATCTGTGACTTGCTCGAATACGGGACCTAAAAGCATGGAAAACATACGCCCTGCAAAATCAAACTCTAGATCAAATGAAATCAAACAACCTTCAGGAACTTCATCAAAACGCCAAAAGCCTTCTAAATGGCTAAAAGGCCCCTCTACCAGGCGCATTTCTATCATTTTATTCGGCTGTAATCGATTGCGAGTTGTAAATGATTTTTGCATCCCCGCTGCGGAAATATGCACAGTCGCTTGTATTTCATCCTCATCACGATGGTGAACTTCTACGGCAGAAAAATAAGGTAAAAATTCAGCGTATCGCTCAACATCATTTACCAAATCGTACATTTGAGCGCATGAGTATTCAGTCACTCGTGATTTTTTAACTTCAGTCATCCCCTCTCTCCACGTAACATAACCTGCTCATCAAACCAGTGTGAGAGGTCTTTCATTTCATCATAACTAATCACATGCTCCATCGGATATTGCTTCCATAAAACATGCGGCATCCGCTTTGCAATCCATTCATAGCTTTGTCTGGTCCAATCGGGTAAAACGACCATGTCATTCTCCCCTGCCGCCATAAAAATAGGGGTGTTAGGGACATAAATAGGCTCGCACTCAGCACGCATGGGTAAATAAGCCGATAAAGCAGCAACCCCACCCAATGGCAGCGTCGCTCTTAACCCCACCACCAGTGCCATAGCACCACCTTGAGAAAAACCAAATAAATAAATTTGCTCGGGTGTGAAGCCAGCCGCTTGTTGTTGTGCGATTTCGTCAAGAATGTGCTTTTCAGACTGCAAGATACCCGCTCTGTCTTCGCGATCACTGGCTTTCAAACCGGTAATATCATACCAAGCTTGCATGGGCATGTGATTGTTTAACGTCACTGGCCGCACGGGTGCATTCATAAACACATGCCGTACCGGTGTATTAGCAGAAAAAATCGTTTTTACCCCCATTAAATCAGCCGCGTTAGCACCTAATCCATGCAACCAAATAATACATGCTTTTGCTGGTTGATGAGGGTCTTGAATATGCGAGCTCAAAGCATCTCCACAGGTTATCAAATTGGGGGAAATTATCCCTAAACCGCCTTATGATAGCAAGGGTCTGTTGACAATTGGTGGAGAGGATTAAAATAAAGCCAATTTGAACGAATTTCAGCTTAAACTCGTTCAAATTGGCTGGCTATTCGCCTCACTCAAGTTAAAATTTGCGCAAATTATCTTGATTTTTGACTCGCGCCCCCAAATGTCAACAGACCCAAGTCTGGTTCGATGCTAAAAAATAGAAATCTAGCACTTATATTGATCATTTCTCCTTTTTCAAATAGAATCCGCCCTCGTTAAAAAACTAACCAGAGATATCAATGTCTTCAGAAATGATCCAAAAACTAATTATTGAATTTAGTAATGATATTATTGAGCGTGTGAAACCTTATGTAAACAATATCGATGAATTACGTAAACAAATAACGCAGCAAGTAACGCAATACGTTTCTGATACCAAACAATATTCATTAATGTTATGGAAAAAAAACATAAAAACGCTTCATGACAGGATACAAGGATTATTAAAAGAACATTTACATACTCCGTTAGATAACACTGTACTCTCGTTCATTACAGAAAAAGCAACCGGATTAAGTCAAGCACTCGCGTCATCGACAAAGACAATTGGCGACACCATATCAAACATCATTACGAGTGGCGATTGCTCAAAAGAAAATATCATTGAGCGCTCCCTTGCTTATGTTTCTAATAGCGTTCAATCTTCACATGCTTATGTTTCTAATAGCGTTCAATCTTCACAAGCTTATATTTCTAATAGCGTTCAATCTTCACAACGACGTGTTATAAATATTTTTTTAGAGGATCTGTCTGAATTAAATGCTCTTCGGATAAAAGAAGATACTTCGAATGATTCAGAAAACGAAGTAACATCGGATCCAAAAAACAACAACTGCAATTAATCAATCTACTGTATGAGCACTCAAGCTACTCATCCGCTTGAGTTGCCTCACCACTTGTTTTTTGTGTTTACGATCGATATTCTAAGTAACTCCAGTTCGGAGTTTTTATGCTTTTAAATCGAGAGAAATCAATGAGTACGAGGCAAACGCTCTAAAAAAGCGCAGCACTAGCAGCGCTAATGTGAGCATTTTTTAGAGCGTTTAACGAAGTAATCATTGATTTATCGAAGGTTTAAAAGCATAAAAACGCCGAACTGGGGTTAAGTAGTTAACTCACACATCTTACGCAGCACAGTATTTTTAGCAGATTGTCGAAATACATCGCAAACAAAGACGCCGCTGCGTAAAGTGATTAACTTGGTGTAATCCATAAAAGACCTCATTCTATGAAACAACTCTGCTGGTTATTGATATGCTGTATGCTCACAGCATGTGGACAAAGAGGACCATTATATCTTCCTGAACCGACACCCAAACCAATACCTCAGGGAGTGAAATAACCATGGGAATTCGTTTCACGAAGATGCACAGTCTTGGGAATGATTTTATGGTGATTGATGGTGTTCGGCAAAAAATCAATCTAACACCTCCGTTGATTCAAGCGTGGAGTCATCGACACACAGGCATTGGTTTTGATCAATGTTTATTAGTCGAGTCCAGCAACACACCTGACGTTGATTTTTTTTATCGTATTTTTAATGCGAATGGTCACGAAGTTGGTCAATGCGGTAACGGCGCACGTTGCTTGGCCCGATTTTTACTCAAAGAAGGGCTGATAGACAAAACCACGATACAAGTTGCCACTATGACGGCAAAGATGACGCTACAAGTGCATGAGGATCAAACGGTCACTGTCGACTTAGGCAAACCACTCTTAGCACCCACCGCTATCCCCTTGCTAGCCAAAGAAGAGGCACGTCATTACAACATTCCGCTCACCCATCACAATGAAGCCGTGCATGCCATTAATGTGGGAAATCCACATGCCGTGATTGTGGTTCCGGATTTGAACACGGTTGATGTTGCCTTGTTGGGACAATCCATCAGTGAGCACCCTCTGTTTCCCGAACAAACCAACGTCGGATTTATGCAAATTGAAAATACCCACACGATTCATTTACGTGTCTATGAGCGTGATTGCGGCGAAACACACGCGTGTGGTAGTGGTGCGGTGGCAGCGGCAGCTATTGGTCATCTGTTTTATCAGTTAACCAATCCCACTCAAGTGCACATGCAAGGCGGACAACTCACGGTTACTTGGCCCGATAAACAGGGTCACATTTATCTGACAGGTCCTGCTGAATTTATTTATGAGGGCACGGAGAGCCTATGCGTATCATCATTTTAGGTGCTGGACAAGTTGGTGGCACACTGGCTAAAAATTTAGTTAACGAAGACAATGATATTACTTTAATCGATGTTGATGAAACACGCTTATACGAGTTACAACATCGTCTTGATATCCAGACAGTGTTAGGCAATGCCTCGCATCCCAATGTCTTAATTGAAGCCGGTATTCAACAGGCTGATATGCTAATTGCGGTCACCAGCAGTGACGAAATTAACATGATGGGATGTTTTATTGCGTACTCGTTGTTTCGTACCCCGAGTAAAATCGCGCGTATTCGCTCTGAAAACTACTATGCTTATCCCATGCTCTTTACCAACGATTGTATTCCCATCGATGTGTGCATTAGTCCTGAAAAACTGGTCACTGAGCACATTGTGAACCTCATCGATTATCCAGGCGCAACAGAGGTCCATGATTTCGCTGATGGCCACGTTTTACTGGTCACAGTCCAAGCCAGCGCGAACAACCTGATGGTCAATCAAACGATCAAAAACATACAACATATTATCCATGACACACAAGCCAGTATCGTCGCTTTGTTTCGCAATAAAAGTGCACAGCCACTCGTCGATGATTCAATCATTCAATTGGGTGATGACGTGGTATTTATTACCTCATCCGATGCGATTGAAGCGACATTGGTATTGCTTGGTAAACAAGTGGCGCCCAATCGTCGCCTCATGATCGCAGGTGGCGGGCATATTGGCAGACGCTTAGCAGAGGCCCTCGAAAATCGGTATCATATTAAAGTGATTGAACACAACCCGCAATCAGCCCTGACACTTGCCTCACATTTACATAAAACCACCGTCTTGGAAGGTGATATCGCCGATAGAAATTTATTGGTCAATGAAAATATTGAGTTTACCGATGTCTTTTGTGCCGTGACCAACGATGATGAGGCGAATATCATGAGTTGCCTACAAGCTAAACGTTTGGGCGCTCGTTATGCCATGGCCTTGGTGAATCGAGATGCTTATGTTGATCTCATCGACGAAAGCTCGATTGATCATGCGATTTCACCACAATTAATTACCATCGGTTCTATTTTAACAAAACTCCGTCGCGGTAACATGATCAAAGTATCACGCTTGCAACACGATGATGTTGAAGCCATTGAGTTGGTACTGAGCGGTGATAAAGAAACCTCTCGCGTCATCGGTCGACGTATCTCCGAAATCACGTTGCCGACTGGTTGCATATTGGCTGCTGTGGTACGTCAAAATGATGTTTATATCGCTGAAACCGATTTAATTCTCGCAAATCAAGATCATGTGATTTTATTGTTATTAAAAAAACGCTATGTCAAACAAGTTGAGGCACTGTTTCAAGTGAACTTAACGTTTATGAGCTAACCCTATGGGGCCCACATGCAATATAAAACCATCTTTCGGCTAATTGGACTGATTCTTCTTTTATTTAGTCCAAGCATGCTCACCCCGATTATCATTTGTTTTTGTTATCAGGAGCATGTTTTTTCTCCTTTCTTAATATCGTTTACTTTAACGTCGGGTTTTGGGACATTGCTTTGGGTTTTGACGCGACAGCATCAAGCGGAACTAAAAAATCGAGATGGATTTCTGATTGTGGTTTTATTTTGGTTCATTTTATGTCTTTTTGGGTCTTTGCCATTTTTACTCACATTGGGTGACACCCACTCTGTAACCGACGCGCTATTTGAGACCGTGTCCGGTTTAACAACGACCGGCGCCAGTACCTTGACTGAACTCGATACCATGCCACGTGCACTGCTGTTTTATCGCCAGCAGCTGCAATTTATGGGAGGTATTGGGATTGTCGTCTTGGCTGTCGCGATTTTACCTTTATTAGGCGTCGGCGGCATGCAACTATATCGAATGGAAACACCTGGCCCGATGAAAGATACAAAACTGACACCACGCATTGCACAAACGGCAAAAGCATTATGGTCGATTTATGTCATTCTAACATTGTGTTGTGCTTTGAGTTATTGGTGGTTAGGCATGAATTGGTTCGATGCATTGGGAGAAAGCTTTGGTACCGTCTCCACCGGTGGTTTTTCCATGCATCCCAATAGTTTTGCTTATTATCACAGTGATGCCATTTTGTTGACAGCCTCTTTATTCATGCTATTGGGTGGCACGAATTTTGCATTACATTTTGTGGCGTTAAAACGGCATAGTATTAGACATTACTTTCAAGATGAGGAGTTTCGATATTATCTAGGATTACTTGGGATAACCAGTTTGATCATGATGATGGCTCTGATGAAACATCAATTATTCAGTTTCAGTCCTCACACGTTCATGACCAGTCTTTTTCTCATTATATCTTATGCAACCACCACCGGTTTTGAGCTGGATTTAGCACCGTCTTGGCCAAACTTTATGCCTGTACTGATTGTGTTTCTCATGCTGATTGGTGGATGTGCTGCGTCCACAAGTGGTGGTATTAAAATCTTGCGAGCACTGATTATCTACAAACAAAGCAAACGAGAACTGATTCGCCTATTACATCCGCAAGCCATTATTCCAATCAAACTGGGCAAGCGCTCATTATCAGACTCGATTTTGCAGTCGATGTGGGGCTTTATATCCGCTTTTATCGCGTTATATATCGTTTTACTGCTATTATTTATGTCTTTCGGTCACGACTTTGATACTGCGTTTGTTGCCATCACAGCAGGCCTAGCCAACGCAGGCTCTAGTCTTGGCAACCTAACCGTGCCATTTGCAACGTTAGACGCTCAAAGTAAATGGACGCTGATTTTTGCTATGTTGGCTGGGCGATTAGAAATATTTTCTATTCTCATTCTGTTTACACGGCAATTTTGGCAAAAATAATGCCCTGCTTCACTGTGAGCTACACACATTCAAACGGATGGTAAATGTTCAAGCCAGTTGACCGAACATTTACAAACTGATTACTCAAGATTTCCATCAGTCTGAAGTGTCTTAATAGTAGCAGTACAATTAGCTCCAAGTTTCAAACAAAACGCTTGGCAGGATTGAGTAACCCCCTTGATTGTGCTGCAGTAGGAAGAGGAGTCGTCGGAACTGCCACAGTCACCGTTAATCGACACCGAGCAATGACAAGTATGAGGGCCACATGTCGCGTATGCCATGACATTTGTTGTGACAGATGCAAACACAATACAAGCCAACAATTGAGTTATTCGTCTCATTTTAACTCTCCTCAAAAAAAATCAATATTTTAAAAATAAATCTCATATCGTGAGTATAGTCAATAATTCGAAGAAATGAGTTGTGTTTGAAATTTAAACTGCAACCGTTCACAGCCTCGCCCTTGAACCTCGGAGAGCGCTCAAATATGACCGTTCGCTCGTGCGTAATGAACACTTGTCGACGGTTTTTATTGATTAATTTTCCAACGCTTATGCAACCACATCCACTGCTCTGGATGCGTCAAAATGATTTTTTCTAACGCTTGATTATAAGCCAGTGTGTTGTGGTAAATAGACGCCTGCGTTGTTTCATGCTCCTGCCAATGAATCGGTGGGAAAAACTCCAAAACATGGCGACCATTGGGTAGCCGGTAACCGGCAGCAGGAACAACAGGGACGTTGGTGTGGCGAGAAATACTGGCCAAGCTACGATAAGTGCCCGCTTTTTTACCGAAAAACTCAACCGCAACACCATCTCGATTATTCAAGCTCGCATGCTGATCTAAAACAAAAACAACGGCATGGTTATTGTCTAGCGCATCTTTGACGCGATACAAAGCATCTTGCTTCGCAATCACGTGTAGACCTGCTTGAAAATAACGCTTAAACAGTATTTTTTCGATGGTTTTGTTGCCAAGGGTGCGACGAATAAAATGAAAGTGACCTTTGAACTGTTTGAAATTTAACATACCACCCAAGGGTGCAAATTCCCAACTACCAAAATGCCCCGTTAACACCAATACACCACAGCCATCCGCCGCAATATCTAATAAGTATTGATGGCCACGTACTTCAACGCGTTCACATAATGCGCTTTCAGAAAGAAAGCGTAGTTGAATAGCCTCTTTCAAACAAAGCGCTAAATGACTGTAAAACGCTTTAGCCAAATGAATCTTTTGTGCTTTGGTTAAACGATCAGCAAACACTTGATCGATATTATCCATCACAATCCGTCGACGATAAGGTATGCAATGATAGAGAAGCCGACCTGCAAAGTTTACTTTGGTTGACAGCGACATGGGCTCAGCGTGGTTCATCATCACAAGCCTTAAGAATCAAACAGGCATTCATACTACCGAATCCACGATTAATCACCATCGCATGTTGCGGTGAATGAGTAAACGCACGTGACTCAGCAGCAATATTTAAATGAGCACAATCCGCAGCTGGCTGTGATAACGATGCAATACCAGGAATGCACCGTTCACGTAGTGCATAAATTGACATGACGGTATCAATCATGCCTGCAGCGCACAGGGTATGTCCAGTTGACCACTTAAAGGCCGTTACCGGAATATCATGTGTGGAAAATGTTTTTTGAATCGCCAGCGCCTCACTGATATCCGATTTAGGGTTACCATTCGCATGTGCCGTAAGTAAACTGATATCTGCTGGATACAAAGCCGCATCATCTAAAGTTAAAGCCATCAAACGCGATAACTCATCTCCTTCGGCTTCAACAGAAAATAAACCTTCCGATTCGGTCGCTGTTTTTCCACTGATGATTTCTGCATAACAACGAGCTTGTCTCTCGCGAACAGCTGTTTCGCTTTCTAAAACAATAGCACTGGCACCTTCAGCGAGGATAGTACCATCATGAGACTGGTCAAATGACTTGATTTTTGAATCAGCTAACAGGCCTAATTGTTTAAAATAAAACAATACTTGTGGTTCTGTTGCAATATCATAAGCGACCACCACGGCACGCGCGACTTGACCCGATTGAATGGCTCTATACGCTTCAATAATCGCTTGCATGCCACTAACCGCGTGGTTGGTAATATTGTGATTAGCCCCTTTAAATCCATACGTGATGCCTGTATAGGCCAGCACATTATTCGGTAGAATTCGCAATAACCACATCGGATGGACTTCATCAAACAACTGCTGCGCAAAAGCTTTCATATCGCCTTTGGTTTTGGCAATCAAAGATAAAAAGTCGTATTGTTGAGAGTATTTATTGCCAGGAGAGCCAACAAACACACCGGTTGTGTCTTGAAATTGAGATAATGCTGGCAAAGCGTCCGTTAGGGTATCACGGTATGTCATTAATTGGCTGTGATTGACCGCTTGCATGACCGCATGAATACCGAGCACATCTTGGCGAGAAATCATTTTCATCAATTTGCGATCAGGTAACATGCTAGCGGGTTGATAGTTTTTAATTTCACCACCCAAGCGATGAGACCATGTCGACAGATCTTCTCGTTGAATATCGGTCAGGCCACTTTCTCCAGCAACCAATGCCTTCCAGGTAGCATCTGCGGTATCTCCACTGGCTGTGACTGCACCCAATCCTGTTACAAAAACACGCTCTGCTGGCTTCACGACATCAACCTCCAAACTCTGGGTGCTTAAAAACCAGACAACTATTGGATCCACCAAAACCAAAAGAATCAGATAAAACTACCCCTAACGACTTTTCACGCGGGCCATCTGCCACATAATCCAAATCGCATTCGGGATCTGGTGTTGTCAAATTGGCTGTTTGTGGAACAGTGGCGTGTTGTATTGCTAACACTGAAAAAACCGCTTCCAATGCCCCTGCTGCTGCAATCAAATGACCAGTTTGGCCTTTAGTTGAACTAACAGGCATGCTGAAAGCACGTTTACCAAAAACGGCTTTAATCGCATTGGTTTCGCTGTAATCATTCATTTTGGTCGAGGTGCCATGTGCATTAATATAATCGACATCACTGGCTTGTAAACCCGCATCAGCTAACGCTAACTCAATCGCCTCAATTGCCCCTTTGCCATCTGGTGGCGAGTCAGTGATACGATACGAGCTCAATGTATTGCCTTCCCCAGCTAGCTCTGCATAAATTTTTGCACCACGAGCACGGGCAATATCCCAATCTTCTAACATTAAAAAAGCCGCGCCTTCGCCCAATACAAAGCCATTGCGTGTGCCGTCGAAAGGACGACTGGCTGTGCTGGGAGTGTCATTGTAGGTAGACAAGGCACCCAACAGGCAGAAACTAGACAACCCAAGTGGGTTAATCATCGAATCAAACCCACCGACCAACATATAATCGGCTTCACCACGTCGGATGGCGCGCAAAGCCAAGCCAATCGCTTGTCCACCAGACGCACAGGCCGTATGCACAGCACTGGCATAGCCTTTAACACCAAATTGTTGTGCTAACAAAGACAGCCCTGAGTTGGAAACAGACGAGCCAAAATCATTTAAACGATAAAAATCAACTGATTTTTGTTCTAATTTAGACCAATCAACTTGACCTTCTTCAGCACATGTTTGTTGAAATCGATGCAAAAAATCGAATTCAGCCGTCATCATTCCACTACCGGTAACGATACCAAAACGATGAGCCATGTCTTCATTCTGTACGCTAAATTGCGCATCACGAACTGCTTGTAAAGCCGCCTCTAAGGCAAACTGTGTGAAGCGATTTGAAAATCGATTATGTTTATTGGATAAAGCGGTATCCATGGAAAATGCTTTGACTTCGGCTGCAATTTTCGTTGGAAAAGCACTGGCATCAAATTGGCTAATATAATCAATGCCTGAGACCCCCGCCATTAAGTTTGTCCAGGTGCTCGCCACATCATGACCCAATGGCGAGACAGCGCCAAGACCTGTAATCGCTACGCGCCTTGTTTTACTCATATACCTTTCTCCGCAAGCAGGGCGACATCCATGACACCAATACGCCGACCATCTGCCTCTGTACGGAAATGCAAAACCAATTCATCTTCATTATGATGCTTAACCGTCAAATTACAGGCAATTTGATCACCAGGATAAATAAAATCACTCATTTTGATGCGACTTAACTCTTGAATACGATAATGCTTTGCGAACCCGGCACCAAAACCCGCACGATTCAAAAATTCACGAATTAAGCTCAATTGACATTCAATTAAAATCGTCATCGGTAAAACAGGTTTGTTAGGAAAATGATCATGAAAATAAGGCGCTACACGGGTAATCCGTTTTGACGCTTTTAATGACACGCCGGGATCACTGGCAATCACACGATCAAATAAAAGAGGAATCGTCATGCGGGGTGATTGATTAGGTAAAAGCACATTATATTCACCCGTCAAAGCGATATTGTGCCAATCTCCTGGGCGATTAATTTCGTTAAACTGATGACGCGCCACCGCTTCGTCAATAAAATTTTCCATCGGTAACAGCGGCCCAAGTGCACCATCGATGGTGAAAACCACCTCGTCATTCACATGCGCAACACTGTGATAATTTACAGCCGAGTCATCGAGAGAATCAATAAACGACTCTAGGTGTAAGGTTTCACCCACATAAACATGGCGACGCGGACGAACACTGGACGCAATACCGGCTACGGGTCTTTTTTTGAAGTCACATTGTAACATCACAGCCCATGCCGCCAATTGTCCTAGCGTTTCGCCAATCATTGCGGGCATAAAGAAATATTGATCTCGCACATCACGATATAGGTAGACATCATCGTGTGTGACATGTTTTAAGCCGCGAATAGACTGCCCTGGAGTTATCCCCAGGATTCTATCAACAAACAAAAAACGCATTAGGCCGTCGCTTCTGCAAACACTTGAGGTGCACTGGCAGCAACAATCAGTTTACAAAATGTTTCTACTGTAAACAGCGTTGGGATCTCATTTAACTTCATGCTTGATTTGAAGTAATCAGCAGGGACTTCATTGAAGTAACGCTTCAATGCTTGCATACCCGCTTCCGTAATGACCCCACCTTTTTCAAACTCTTCTTCAGCCAAATCACCACGTGCATTTTTTTCAAGCTGACCACGGGGAATTTTGATACTAAATTCTTTTTCCAATTGAAAAACCAAATCTAAAAAATCAATGGATTCAGCACCCAAATCAGTGATAAGACGGCTGGTCAATGAAATATCACTTTCATCCAACACCAAAACATCAGCAATAATTTTTTTAACTTTTGGGTAAACTAATTCTACACTCATCTCAAGCCTCAGGAAAAAAATACAGATTGAGCGATTCTATCATAGAGTTTGATCGAAGATAAAGATCAATGGATAAAGACCAGCAGCTCACGATTGAAGCCGGAGCTGCTGGTTTGCTATGACAGTAGGATAACCCCTGTTCGGCGTTTTTATGCTTTTAAACCTTCGATAAATCAATGATTACTTCGTTAAACGCTCTAAAAAATGCTCACATTAGCGCTGCTAGTGCTGCGCTTTTTTAGAGCGTTTGCCTCGTACTCATTGATTTCTCTCGATTTAAAAGCATAAAAACTCCGAACAGGGGTTAGGATAGGAAAATTTGACAAATGTATACATCTCACCTAAAAACAAAATAGGGATCATCATTTAAAGAAGGCGATAAAAAATGTGTCGAATGTTGATTAGCTTATTCTTGGGAGGATTATTAACCCTTATCACAGCTAACGCATTGGCAGATGCGCCCTGTGATGTAAGCAATTGTGGCTGTTGCATAACGACCAACAATGGGTGCTCTTCTGCCGATGGCTACAGCAGTGCCTGCCAGTTGTCTGGTGGTGCAATCGCTCCTTGCCCTACCTATTGTTTTAGTCTTGGTAGCAACTGTGAGGAGGGAGGGGAAGCGCCTGCCTGCCAGTGATTACGAATCGAACAAGATTGTCTCATTAAAACAAGATCAAAAAACTTACTCAGGAATAGCAATATTCAAAGGCTCAGCTCTCACTTTTTCTTTGATCTCATCGTATCCCGTCCGATGATTTGCCATGTAAATCAAAGACCAAGCGCTAACCATCGAACCATCACCAAAAACACAAATATCTGATTGGCCTTGTGTATCAACGAAACTGCCACTGGTCACGAAGCCAATGGCCGCACCACCTAAATTTTTACACACGTTATAGGACGGATTGGTTGCATTTCCTTTCCATAAAGCAGCATCATCGGCAATATCACCAAGGCGTTTAATCAGTGTCGCAGCGATACTCGGTTGTTTAGATGCGAATGTTTCTAAACCGATGATCAATAGACCGTTATCAATATTAAAACGGCAAAAATGGCGTGAGTTACCCGTTATCAATCCCGAGCTTGTTGAAAATTGCGCAGGCATGATTTCCACTTCTCCCCCAGCCTGTTGACAATAATCAGCCTCGTCTGATTGCGCTTGTGCATATGAGGCCAAACTCATCACCAACCCGATACTCAACATGCTTTTTTGAATGAGCTTCATAAGACATCACTCCTTATATGTACCCAACAAATTTCAAAATACTAGGTCAAAAATCGATCTGGCAGGTTTCTCCAATCTCGTGCTTCCGCAACACGATCAACGCAGTCTGAGTAAGAAACCAATCAGATCGAGTTTTAACAAAAAAACTTATCCAACCCCAGTTCGGCGTTTTTATGCTTTTAAATCGAGAGAAATCAATGAGTACGAGGCAAACGCTCTAAAAAAGCGCAGCACTAGCAGCGCTAATGTGAGCATTTTTTAGAGCGTTTAACGAAGTAATCATTGATTTATCGAAGGTTTAAAAGCATAAAAACGCCGAACAGGGGTTTATCCAAGCCTTTGCTTAAAATCCACCACACGTGCATACGCTTCATCTATGCGTTCAGCCGCAATTTTCCCTGATTTTACATTTTTTTCGATTAAATCAATTATTTCTTTTGCACTTTGTTGCTGCTTTGATAATTGATTGCCAAAAATAAACATATCTGCGCCGGCATTTAAAGCCAGACACAATGAGTCTTCTAAACCATAATGATCCGCGATCGCTTTCATCTGCATATCATCGGTTACAATCACACCCTTAAACCCCAACTCTTGGCGTAAAATACCCGTTAACGTTTGATGCGATAAAGTAGCAGGAAGACCTGACGCATCCAGTCGACGATTCACCAAATGAGCTGTCATAATCATCGGTGGTAACTTATCTTGGGGTAAAAGCCAGCGATAAGGGTCTAATTCTGTGCTTTGCCATGAATCCGTGACATCCACAAAACCAAGATGTGAGTCCTGGCTTGAGCTACCATGCCCCGGAAAATGTTTATACACCGGCTCGATACCTTTTGATCTGAGCGCATTCACATAAATTGTAGCATATTTACACACAATGTCTGCTTGTGAAGAAAAACAGCGCCCCAATTTACCTAAAATAGGGTTTTCAGGATCAATATTCACATCCAAAACCGGCGCAAAATTGACATTAAATCCCACATCATGAAGCGTATTTGCCATTAACGTTGCCGTTTGCAAAGCAAATGCTTCCCCCTGCTCAACCACATCACTCGCCGATGCCAGCTCAGGAAAACCAAACGTTGATTTCAATCGATTCACGCGCCCACCTTCGCAATCCACACTGCAAATGAGCGGTAAGGCATCGCGTTGTCGGGTCAAATACGCGTTGGTATTCACGGCTTTTAAATCAGCTAATAAACGCGCCACTTGTGCGGGGTTTTCAATATTTTTTAAATGTTCTGGTCGTGGTAGATTTTTATCAAATAAAATGACACCACCCAATGCATGTTGTTCAATCTGCTCCACTATCCAGGCATGCTTATCAATCGTCAGTCCATCAAAACCTACAATTAGCAATTGACCAATTTTATCTCTTAATAACATATTATTCTCCAGATATATCTGTGACAGCACACGCTAACTCACCCTGAGCTAAACGAACGCGAATCACATCCCCTATCACAACATCGTGGCTACTCATTACCAAATGCTTATCATGCATCACCAAAGCATAGCCCCTGTCCAAGGTTGCCAGTGGACTCACTGCATTTAACGTCGTCAATTGCGCTTGAAAGCGCTGTTGGTAACGCAAAAGAATCGTTTGCATGGCTTGCAAGTATCGGGTTTTAAGTTGGTTTAATACCATACCAACTTGTATTAAACGCGCACTGGGATGCTTCGCCGATAATTGTGTGAATATAACTTGGCATCGTTGATGCTTTCGCATTAAAAACTGTTGCATCGCCGCACGTAAATGACGCTCTAGATAATCTAACTTTTGATAATTATTTGCAATCAAACGCTCAGGAGATGCCAATGTTTGTATGCGATGTTGTAATAACAAATGTCGATGCTGCAATACACGGTTAATAAGGATTAACAGTCGATTGCGTATTACCTGCAAATAAGCCACCCACTCCGTATAATCCGGGGTAACTGATTCCGCTGCTGCCGTCGGTGTAGCTGCACGCCAATCCGCAACAAAGTCAGCAATGGTAAAATCAGTTTCATGCCCGATACCCGTCACAACCGGAACATGGCTCGCCGCAATGGCATAAGCAAGCGCCTCATCATTAAAAGCCCACAAATCCTCAATTGAGCCCCCCCCTCGTGCCAGAATAATGACATCACAACGCGCATCTTGGTTTGCGCGTGTCATCGCGGCGATAAGCTGAGGAACAGCTGCTTTGCCTTGCACATCACTGGGATAAACCAAAACACGGGCTTGAGGGAAGCGCCGGTCTAGTGTGGTTAAAATGTCACGCAACGCCGCACCACTGCTAGACGTAATGATACCAATACAAGCCGGAAAACGCGGCAGGGCCTTTTTGCGGCTGGGCTCAAATAAACCCAACGCCGCTAACTTTAATTTTAACGCCTCAAATAATTGATGCAGATCACCAATACCTGCCTCATCAACCGCTGATACCATCAATTGATAATCGCCACGAGGCTCATACACACTTAACGTGCCTCGCGCGATAATTTGTTGACCATTTTGCAACGCCTGATTTCGTGTGTGTCGATTACGGAAAAAGACACAACGAAGCTGAGCACCTGCATCTTTTAAGGTGAAATAAAGATGACCAGATGCCGGTTGGCTTAAATTAGATAACTCGCCTTGCACACAAATAGGCCCGATCTCTTGCTCAAGCAGCAAGCGAACGTGATGATTCAGTTGCGTGACAGAGAGGACATTATCCACACTTATCCCACCACACTGTAGCCAGCATCAACAAATAAGGTATGTCCACGAATCATATCTGCTTCCGGGCGACATAATAAGTAAACAGCATTCGCAACATCATCGGGTAACAAAGGACGCTCAGACAATGATTGAGCTTGGTATGATTGTAATAACTGCTCCCGATTGGGAAAGTGCTTTAATGCATCCGTATCAACCACACCCGCAGAGACCGTGTTGACTGTCACCCCCATAGGCGCCAATTCAATACTCAACGAACGCACTAATGCCTCTAAAGCCGCTTTAGAAGCACCAATAAAAGCATAATTGGGAATCGCACGTTGTGCACCCAAGCTAGACAAAGCAATCACACGACCACCTCGCTGTAACAAGGTCTCAGCTTCACAAACCAGGTGATTCAATGCCAATGCATTGGTTTCTAAACACCAACGCCAGTGCTTGGTAGACATTTTCATCGCGGGTTTCAAAACACCACTGGCTGCATTACTAATTAAAAAGTCTAATCTTTGAAAATGCGTTTTAAACGTTGTAAATAGCTCTTTCACAGATTGATGATCCGCAACATTCGCTTGAATCGCAACCGCGCGCCGTCCTTTCTGCTCAATTTCTTTCACAAGCAGACTGGCCTCATCTGAACTGTTGTAATAAACAATCGCGATATCGGCCCCGTTATCAGCCAACTTTAAAGCAGTTGCACGACCAATTCCACGCGCACCACCCGTAATTAACGCGACTTTTCCTGTAAAAATTAACTGCATATCTTTGAACTCCACGACAACTGTCATAAATACGTCTCAGAAAATCTTTTCTCACTTTTTAATGATAATGGTTAAAAGATCTTAAAAAACTAAGGCAATGCTTGAATGGAAACCTCTAAAAGGTTGGAGAGCATGCTTTAGAAACGTCGACCGCCAGGAATGGTGGTCACAGAGCAATATGGACGTGTCTAGCGTGTACTAAAGCAAATCCCAATCCTGAAACGCTTCTGGCACAATACTTTCCGCCGCTTTTGCAAGGAAGTATACCTGTGATCTTGTATTAAATCATCCAAGTTAATACAATTCGGTCTTGGTTTTTTCAACAGACAGCCTCATGAATTCTGACAGGTGGATAAAACAAACAATATCAATCGCCGCGATTTTCTCATTTCGCATGTTAGGATTGTTTATGCTCATACCTGTATTCACACTATATGCGCATCAACTTTCTGGCGCTACGCCTTTATTAACCGGCATTGCACTGGGTTGCTATGGTTTTAGTCAAGGTTTTTTACAAATCCCATTTGGCCTTTTATCCGATCGTTACGGGCGTAAACCGCTGCTGCTCATCGGTCTGGCTTTATTCGCCATCGGCAGCCTAATCGGCGCATTGACACATTCGATAGCCGGCATGATTCTTGCTCGAACCTTACAAGGAAGTGGGGCAATTGGCAGTGTTTTGATGGCCTTGTTAGCAGACACAACCGCCGACCGGCATCGCACCAAAGCCATGGCCGTTATTGGTTTAACCATTGGTGTATCATTTAGTCTGGCCATTATTCTGAGTCCTATCATCAGCGCGTCATTTGGATTAGCTGGTATTTTTATGCTCACAACCATACTGGCTTTATTGGGTATGGGGCTGGTCTTTTTATTCCCCTCCTCGCCCGCACCATTACAATTTGATGCCCCACAAAAAATGGACGTCGTACGCTTTAAACAAGTGTTACGTAACCCGCACCTTTTACGCATTAATGCCGGTATTTTTTTACAGCATTTGGTTTTAACCACAACCTTTTTTGCCATTCCGACGCTCTTACAACCGATGTTACACCTTTATCATCTCAACAACTCAGGCCTATTTTATTTTCCATTGGTCATATTGAGCTTTATTTTTATGATTCCACTGCTCTTTTTAGCCGAGCGAAAACAGCGTATTAAAACCATCTTTATCACCTGTGTTACCTTGATTAGTTTTGCGCAAATTTTGCTTGCATTGAATCACCACTCTTTTGAAATGATCACTGCCAGTTTACTGATTTATTTTACCGTATTTAATACCCTAGAGGCGCTCTTACCTTCTCTTGCTTCTCGACAAGCTGTAGCAACCTATCGTGGTAGTGCGATGGGAGTCTATTCAAGCTGTCAATTTTTAGGCATTTTCGTGGGGGGTAGCTTATCCGGTTTTCTTTTTGGATTATGGGGTTACCAAGGTGTCTTTATCTTAAATATTATCTTAACCTTGATTTGGATTGTGATTGCCACAGGCATGAAACCGTTATCTTATTGTTATTCCGTCATTATTCCACTATCAAATACGACACTATCTCCAACACAGTTACGACAAAAACTATCACTGATTCCAGGCGTAAAAGAGGTTCGGGTCGATACTGAAGCCCGCATAATTTACTTAAATGTAGAGAAAATTGCCTATCAAACAGGCAGTGCAGAATTAATGATTAACCAATATTCACTATAAAATTCAAAATCCCCCAAAACAACGAAAGGTATCGTGCCAAAAGCGACTCTTGGTTGGAGCGACTCTTTTAAAGATCACAGGCATAACAAGCAGCGCTCTCACACATCACACTGTTTTGCCCAAACACGCAACATGGCATTGCCTCGGGGTTGTAAATGGTAAGAAACTTCTCGTACTTCCACACCCAAATTGGCTTGTTGTAATCCCAATAATACCGGACCTAAACAAGGTGAAGGGATTCCCTTAGCATCAACCAAAGGAAAAATACGCACATCTTTTGCCACACGGGCTAATTCTTGTATTTTTAATACATGATCATCGATGGTTTGATAAGGTACATCTGAAAAAAAAGTATGGGCTACTAATGCAAAGTCAAATGCACCGTACTCGAACGGTAATTTTTGTGATGTATGATGCGCAGTGAGATCGGCAACATATCGCTCCTCCAAACAACCTTGTTCGTAGTCATTCAAAAAAGTATCGATACCATCACGACGATAAGCGATTAACTGCTCAAGATCACCATACCGATTTAAATCCAAAATCTGTGATTGTGTTTCAAACTCGCGAACTCTCGCTGCAAATTGTTGATCAATTTCTTGTGACAACCGCTTCTTATCTGATTTAAACCAAACATCATAACTCAAGCAATGCCCACCTAATTGTTTAAGCTCAGCATTGACAGCCGTTGCGCCACAGGCATACTCCAAAAAACGCTTTTGCAAATCGGCTTTCGACAAGGCAAACATATCAATAAACTCATCAAGATGATGTCCCCACAATACCAATCTACGCATGCGTTATACTCCCTGTTTATCGCCGCTATGCAGCTTTGCTTTCGTACACATTTAGCTTCACAATTCGCTTAGCTCACGGTATAGTCATTTAACCAAGATACGAGAGGTGCACATAACTCAGAATGTTGCACAGCTTATACATGTATTGTCAACTTTTTTGATAGCGCCAAATACAGCCGTTCGGTGAACAGGCGTGAACATTTACTTGTTTTGTAACCACATTCAGGAACAACATGAACCCATTAGATATTGTTATTGTTGCCGCCAAACGTACTCCCATCGGTAGTTTACTTGGTCAATTATCTTCTTTGAAAGCACCCGAATTAGGTGCGATCGCACACCGAGCGGTCTTAAGCGACACGGGTATCCCGTTAAATGAAATAGATGAGGTCATTAGTGGTTGTGTACTCCAAGCCGGGATCGGTCAAGCACCAGCAAGACAAGCCGCTTTAGCGGCTGGCTTACCAGCAAGTGTTGGCGCAACCACCATTAACAAAATGTGTGGCTCGGGTCTGAAGGCGGTCATGCAAGCACACGATGCGATTAAAGCTGGCAGTGCGCGTATTGTATTAGCGGGTGGCATGGAAAGCATGAGTCAGGCACCTTATTTGTTAAGTAAAGCAAGGACCGGATATCGCTTAGGCCACGGTGAGATCAAAGATCATATGTTTCTCGATGGCCTAGAAGATGCGTATCAATCTGGAACTTTAATGGGTTGTTTTGCAGACAAAACGGCGCAAGAATACCAATTGTCCCGCGCAGACCAAGATAATTTTGCTATTCGCTCCATGCAGCGTGCCATCGCCGCTCAAAAGGAAGGCGCTTTTGCAAAAGAAATTGTCCCGGTTCAGCTCACCAGTAAGCAAGGAACACAAACCATTCAACAAGATGAGGCTCCGGATGCTGCGAAAATTGATAAAGTAACGCGCCTTAATCCTGCCTTTTCTAAAGACGGTACAGTGACACCGGCTAACTCAAGTTCGATTGCAGACGGTGCTGCCAGCTTGCTGCTGATGACGCTAGAAGAAGCTCAAAAACGACAGCTTACACCACTGGCTCGTATCGTTGCCAGTAGCACACATGCTCAAGCACCTGAATGGTTTACAACCGCACCGGTTCAAGCCATACAACAAGTCGCTGATCGCGCCGGTTGGGCATTAGACAGTGTTGACTTATTCGAAATTAACGAAGCCTTTGCCGTCGTTACCATGGTCGCCATACAAACATTGAAGCTTGACGCAGATAAAGTGAATATTCATGGTGGGGCCTGTGCGCTAGGCCATCCCATCGGTGCCTCTGGCGCGCGTGTTTTAGTCACATTAATACACGCGTTGCGACGCCATGGAAAAAAACGCGGTATCGCATCGCTTTGTATTGGTGGTGGTGAAGCGGTTGCAATGGCCATTGAATCTTGGGGAGCATGATCATGAGTAAGCGTTACTTACCCTATCTTATCTATTTGGGCTTAAGCATTCTTGTTGTGCTTTTTTCTAATTACACACAGGATTTTGCTCGCCTTGTACTGCAATTCTACCAATTTGTTGATACCCAGATTGCCGTCTTTTTTAGTACCTCACCCTCTGGATTAAATTTACGCCATGTTTTTACTTTGGTTATCTGCCCTTTGATTCTAACTGGAATCCCCGCACTGGTTTATCGCTTCACAAAAGGAGGCATGATGCCTTACTATCTTGAAGCAACCTGGTTAATATGGATTATCTTGGTACTCAGTAAAATTTTAGTGCGATAAGGAAGCAGTGATGGCGCAAATTGTCAGTCAATTAAATATAGCCAGCGAGGCATTTAAAACCAATCAAACAAACATGCAAGCACTGGTCGAACAATTGCAGCAAACCGTAACGAAAATTGCAGAAGGCGGTAGCGAAAGTGCGAGAGAGCGCCATCGTCAGCATGGCAAATGGTTACCAAGAGAGCGGTTACATCAATTATTAGATCCCGGTAGCCCGTTTTTAGAATTATCACAACTCGCCGCCTACCAAGTGTATGAAGACGATTTACCGGCAGCGGGTATTATTACAGGCATTGGTCGCATTGCTTCTCAAGAGTGTATGATTGTTATTAATGACGCAACTGTCAAAGGCGGTACTTATTATCCCCTCACCGCTAAAAAGCATTTGCGAGCACAAGAAATCGCCGCGGAAAATCACTTGCCATGTATCTATCTGGTTGACTCTGGTGGCGCGTTTTTACCACTGCAAGATCAAGTTTTCCCGGATCGCGATCATTTTGGTCGTATATTTTATAACCAAGCGAACTTGTCCGCACGAAATATTCCACAAATTGCCGTGGTAATGGGTTCCTGTACTGCCGGAGGCGCTTACGTACCGGCCATGGCAGATGAATCGATCATGGTGCGAAATCAAGCCACTATTTTTTTAGGCGGCCCTCCTTTAGTGAAAGCGGCCACCGGAGAAGTCATCAGTGCTGAAGATTTGGGCGGTGCTGATGTGCATTGCCGACAATCAGGGGTTGCCGATCATTATGCCGATGACGACGCACACGCATTGTACTTAACCAGACAAGCGGTACGACAACTCAATCGTACCAAACCGCATTCTTTACATCGCATTCAAAGCCGCGAACCAGCCTATAATCCGGAAGAGCTCTTGGGCATCGTTCCTGTTGATACGCGTCAACCTTATGATATTCGAGAGGTCATCGCACGTATTGTCGATGCTTCCGAGTTTGATGAATTTAAAGCCTTGTATGGCACAACCTTGATCTGTGGTTTTGCACATTTGTACGGCTACCCTATTGGCATTGTCGCTAATAATGGTATTTTATTTGGCGAAAGTGCCCTTAAAGGCGCTCACTTTATTGAATTATGTGCGAAACGACGTATTCCCTTGGTGTTTTTACAAAATATCACGGGTTTTATGGTCGGTAGTAAATACGAAACCAGTGGCATCGCAAAGCACGGTGCAAAAATGGTCACCGCAGTTTCCAATGCAGCTGTTCCTAAACTGACCGTGATTGTTGGGGGTAGCTTCGGGGCCGGTAATTATGCCATGTGTGGTCGTGCATTTAGCCCTCGCTTTCTTTGGTCATGGCCGAATGCACGTATTTCTGTGATGGGTGGCGAACAAGCCGCCAATGTATTGGCACAAATACACCGCGAAAAATATGCCAAACGCGATACTCAATGGAGTGCCGCGGATGAAGAAGCGTTTAAACAAAACATGCGAGCCCAATATGAAGCTCAAGGCAACCCTTATTACGCAAGCGCGCGGTTGTGGGATGATGGTGTCATTGCGCCACAAGATACACGCCGCGTGCTGGGCTTGGGTTTATCTGCCAGTTTAAATGCCCCCATCGAAGCCACCCAATTTGGTGTTTTTAGGATGTAAGCCCATGACACACTTACTCACACATCAACACAATCAGATACAATGGATAACCTTTAATCGCATTGATAAACACAATGCTTTCGATGATATTTTATTAACCGATTTATGCCAAAGTATTCAGCAAGCTGAAGCGAATCCAGATGTCCGCGTCATTGTTATCAGTGCACACGGTAAACATTTTTCAGCGGGTGCAGACTTACAATGGATGCAACGCATGATTGGTTACACCGAAGCAGAAAACAAAGCTGACGCTGATATTTTAGCGCAGACCTTATACACCCTATACCACTGCACTAAACCAACCATTGCCATGGTCCAGGGCGCAGCATTTGGTGGTGGAGCAGGCTTGGTTGCAGCCTGTGACATTGCTGTTGCCGCGCACCAAGCCCAATTTTGCTTCTCCGAAGTGAAGCTGGGTTTGATTCCTGCCGTTATCAGTCCTTATGTCATTCGTGCAATCGGTGAAAGAGCGGCCACTTGGTTATTCATGAGCGCCCAAGTCATCGATGCACACAAAGCTGTCGAGCTACAATTAGTGCAACATTGTGTACCAAACGACACATTACAATCCTTTACGACTGAATTAGCATGCCAAATAGCAAAATGGCCCTCGCAAGCCGTCATAGATGCAAAATCATTGGTAAAACAAGTTGCAAAGCAACCGATTGATACAGCGATAAAAGACTTAACCGCGACATTAATTGCGAAAAAAAGAGTATCGAACGAGGCACAACAAGCGTTGCAAGCATTTTTACACAAGAAATAGGGTCTGTTGACATTTGGTTACACGCACGAGAGAACGGCGACAAAAAGAGAGCGCTCAACGTAAAGACTGGATTTAAACGAAATAAGGACGCGTTTACATTATGTTTACAACATTACTGATTGCGAATCGCGGCGAAATAGCCTGTCGAATCATACGCACTGCGCGTCAAATGGGTCTATCTACCGTCGCGATTTATTCCGAAGCAGATGCCCAAAGCCTGCATGTCAAATTGGCTGACCAGGCTTTTTGTGTTGGCCCGGCAACCGCCAGTGCCAGTTATTTGAATATAGAAAAAATCATCGACATTGCCAAACAATCTGGCGCAGAAGCCATTCATCCGGGCTATGGATTTTTATCCGAAAACATGGCGTTTGCACAAGCCTGTAAGCAAGCAAAGCTGATATTTGTCGGCCCCAGTGTCTCAGCCATGGAATCGATGGCATCAAAACAATTGGCTAAACAACGCTTACAAAATAGCGCCGTTCCTTTAACACCCGGATACCATGGCCAAGATCAATCCGACAAACGTCTACTCCAAGCTGCGGAAGAAATCGGCTTTCCAGTGCTGTTAAAAGCAGCCAATGGCGGTGGCGGTAAAGGTATGCGCGCGGTCTTTCAAGCAGACGATTTTCAGAGCGCGCTAGACAGTGCACGCCGCGAAGCCAAAGCCAGCTTTGGCGATGACACCATGATTCTTGAAACACTGGTTCAAGAGCCACGCCACATAGAAGTACAAATTATGGCAGACAATCATGGTCAGGTGGTGCATTTATACGAACGAGATTGCTCCATTCAACGCCGACACCAAAAAATCATTGAAGAAGCACCAGCCAGTCATTTACCTGAAGACCGTCGTCAACAATTAACCAATGCAGCCATAGAGGTCGCTAAAACCATAGAATACCGTGGTGCGGGCACTGTTGAATTTATTATGGATAAAAAGGGTACTTTTTATTTTATGGAAATGAATACGCGGTTACAGGTAGAGCATCCTATCACGGAAATGATTACCGGCCTGGACTTGGTGGAATGGCAACTACGCATTGCTGCCAATGAAAAGCTCCCGCTGTCTCAAAACCAGATTCAAGTTCATGGGCATGCGATTGAGTGCCGTATTTGCGCAGAAGACCCCGCCCATGATTTCATGCCATCTATTGGTGAAATTACCTTCTTAAAGGAACCTCAAGGTGAGCACGTTCGCATCGACACCGGGATTACCGAACATGCGGTCATCAGCCGGTATTATGACTCCATGATCGCGAAATGCATTGCTTGGGGAGAAACCCGTGAGCAAGCCCGTACCCGCCTATTACAAGCACTGCAACACTACTATATCGGTGGTGTAAAAACCAATTTACCCATACTGCAAGCCATACTCAAGCACCCTCGATTCATTCAAAATCAGTTGAGCACGCATTTCTTACAAGAAGAAACCTTTGTTCAAGATCAGCAGGCCCCCACCCTTGCTTTGCATGCAGCTGCTTGCTTAGATTATTGGTTTTGTACCGCCCATCCCGAACCGCTATACCAAGATACATTTGCTTGGCAATCCCACTTACAAAGCCGTTGGATACGATCGTACCAGTATCAACAAGAAAAAATAGATATCCATGTCACACCTATCACAGCGAACGAAGTTGAGTTAACGATTTTAACCTCCGAACATCTGCAAACGGCAGCACAATATTATCAAATCAGTCTCGAAGGAAATCACTTATCATTAAATGATGGCAAAACAATACACCGTGTGATTGCACAGCATCGGCACAATGAATGGACTATTTTTACAGAAAAAGGTCCTGTCATTATCGAAGCTTATACCGATTATCAACATCAATTGGGCCAAAAGCATGCATCAGAGAATCAGCTCACAGCACCGATGCCTGGCACGATTATTGCGTTGTTTAAGAAAAAAGGCGATGTTATTGAGGCAGGTGAACCGTTGTTGATATTAGAAGCCATGAAAATGGAGCACACTATTCGAGCACCACACAATGGGACCATTCGTGATATTTTTTATGGCATTGGCGCCCAAGTGAACGAAGGTGTCACGCTAGTCGATTTGGAGGAAGCATGAGTTTTCCTCACGCTGTCACTATCACCGAGGTTGGTCCTCGCGATGGCTTACAAAACGAAGCAAACTTTGTGGCAACCAAACACAAAGTTGCTTTGATTGACTTATTGAGCCAAACAGGTCTAAAACACATTGAAATAACCAGTTTTGTTTCTGCTAAAGCCATTCCACAATTGGCTGATCACGATGATGTTTGTCAAGCCATTCAAAAGCCAGCGGACGTGCATTTTTCAGCATTGGTTCCGAATGAGCGTGGCATGGAGCAAGCACTGGCTGCTGGATTAAAAGAAATTGCCATTTTTACTGCAGCCAGTGAAGCCTTTAATCAACGCAATATCCATTGCTCGATTGCTGAAAGTATCGCGCGTTTTAAACCCGTCATGATATTAGCAAAACAACATCGCATTCGTGTGCGAGGTTATGTCTCTTGTGTGCTCGGCTGCCCATATGAGGGACAAATTTCACCCAATAAAGTGGTGGATATTACCCATCAACTCATGGAAATCGGCGTCGATGAGTTGGGGTTAGGCGATACCATCGGCGTCGGTACACCCAAGCAAACCAAGACACTGCTGGAGAAATTACTTGCTTTTGTTCCGCTTAGTAAAGTAGCCATGCATTTTCATGATACCTACGGTCAAGCGATTGCCAACATTTATGCCTCATTAGAAATGGGGATTCAACACTTTGATAGCTCAGTCGCAGGATTAGGTGGATGTCCTTATGCACGTGGTGCAACCGGGAACGTGGCAACAGAAGACGTGCTTTATCTCATGCATGGTCTCGGCATTGAAACCGGTGTGGATATTTATAAGGTTGTTGCGGCAGGAAATGAAATCTGCAAACAATTGGGTAAAAAAAATCAATCTAAAGTAGCCAATGCACTTTTAGCGAATCGATAAGCTTCGTACCTCTTATCACAGGCAATCATCCAGAGATGAATGCTTGAATCCTAAAGAACATCTACTTCACGATATAGCATCAACAGGTAAACCAGATGCCGTTTTTAAATATGTGAAGTACATGAGAAGAAGCAATATCAAATCCAATACAAAAAAAGCCAACTTAATGTATTCAAAGGACAAGAAAACCTCAAAAATGTACCCACATAAGATGTTACCACAGATAAACAATACATTAGATATCGCAAATGAACGAAAAATTCCCTGTGAAAGTAGGCGCTCTCCGATTAATCCCGCGCTCATTACCCAAAGAGACGTCGCCAGAGCGGCTTCAATAAATGCCGTGATATAATAAGCTAACGGGACATGAACCGAAGCAAAAGATAAACCCGCGCCAATAAGCGCCAATAACGTTAACAAAATGCTTGAAATCAATATCATCAAAAATATTCCCAATCTATCAGCAAGATATCCAATGATGATTGGCCCCACAACACTGCCAATATAAATGACATACTGATAGGTACTGGGTTGTTGATTTGGCATGGCTTTTAGAGCCAACATATAAGTATAATAAAAAATCCCGCCATTGAGACCACTCAATACACACGAAACGAATATATATGGATAAGTTCGGAAAAGCACACTCAGCTTAGGTAAGTGTTGCTCTAATGTCCTATTAATTTCATTCGCGTCTAAATGTTGTATTTTTTTTGCTAAAAACCAAAAGTAAAACGCAAACACCATCAAAATAATTGCAACTTGTTTATAACGAAAAAGATCAAATAACCAAAGATTTTCTAGAGCAGTAGCCCGAATGTCAACAGCACCACAAAGAGCCGTTGTAATGCCCACAATCGTTGCTCTAAAAGCGGGGATAACGAAAAGCTGACGCCATGGCTCTACTAAATTAAAAATAACATTACTTATTCCGGCAATGACTGGGTACGTGTCAAGCGTAACGGGTATCACAACAAAAGAAATAAGCATGATAAACAATAAAATTTGTTGATACATGAATCGTTGCATTTTCGCAGAAATGTTCAAAACCATTACGATCATGGTTAAAATCATCCCCAAAATACTCAGCCTGGGAAATAAAGCAGAAACATGATGCTCTGAGGTATAAGATTGAAATAAATTGTCAGAACAACTAAAGATAACGTAACCCAATAATAAAATTATTGACATTAAAACGGTTATTTGAGCTTTATATTTTACAATTAATTTTTTTTTGTTTTTATCCATTCTCATCTACTGTCCTGTGCTTGCCCTTAGAAAAAGGCCTCTTTAACATCCTACCATAATCTGTGGTGACTATCACAGGCCTCACGCAAAACAACGAAGAGATCGTTTTTTTGCGTAAGGCCTGTATCATTTTAAAATGCGAATAACTTGACAAGCCCCCAGGTGACGCTTAGCATTCCGTGCTTAAAACAACAAATAACTCATTTCAAGCACGCTTATTTTTAGGATATCTTTATTTATGTCCATTCTCGACATTCGATCAGTCGTTCAAGATGATTTTGAAGCCATGAATCAATTGATACTTTCAATGATTCAAAACGAAATTAGTTTGGTCGATGACTTAGCTCATCATGTGATTCAAAGCGGTGGAAAACGCTTACGCCCACTGATTGTGTTATTATCGAGTCTCGCTTGCGGTTACTCAGGCCAGCAACACATTAAACTGGCCGCGATGATCGAATTTTTTCATACAGCGACCCTACTACACGACGATGTGGTTGACGAATCGACATTGCGTCGTGGTCGACAAACTGCCAATACAATTTGGGGAAGTAAAGCCAGTATTTTGGTAGGAGATTATTTATTTACCATTTATTTGAAACTCATGTTAGAAGTAGGAAACCTCGATATCATGCATTTGCTAGCAAACATCACCCATCAAGTCACATGTGGAGAGTTAAAACAACTCTCTCATCGCTTTGAGGATGAGTTAGCGATTGAAGACTACTTTGATGTCATTCGTGCAAAAACGTCCTTATTATTTGCCGCATCAGCTGCGATCGGCGCCATCATCAGTGGTTGCGACAAAACCATTGAAAATGCGCTGTACGCATATGGATTGCATTTGGGGAATGCTTTTCAGTTAATCGATGATACGCTGGATTTATGTTCCAATGCCCACACCTTAGGTAAGAATATTGGTGATGATTTAGCCGATGGCAAAGCGACTTTACCCATTCTGTACGCCCTACAACTGGGAACGCCTGCGCAGCAAACATTGATTCGTCAAAGCTTAAAAACAGGCTCTAGAGACAACTTAACCGAAATTTTAGAGATCATTACAGAAACCAACGCTATCCAATACACACAGCAAGTTGCAACCGATGAAATAGAGCGCGCACATGCAGCACTCGCCATCCTGCCAACATCGGTCTATCGCGATAATTTAGAAAAAATCGCTGATTTTGCTGCAAAACGTCAATATTAAGAATTATTTTGTTGTATAATGGTACAATCTTTTTAATAGTAAAAGAGATGCCATGATATACAAAAGCGATAAGATTCTCGGCGCAGGCAACTATAGCACGGTGTATGCAGGAAGATATCTTGACAAACGCGTCGCCATCAAAAAAATGGATTATTGGTCTAAATCATATATAAAAACAATTGCCCAAAAAGAAATTAAAATACTAAAACAATTAAAAAATCATCCTAATATTGTTTCTTTTATTAAAGACACTATCGAATCAAATCGTTTCCATTACATTGTATTCGAGTTGATAGAAAATGGGTCTTTAGCCGAACTGATCAAAGACCAATCCAGGCGCTTACCACTCTCATTGTGCGAGTCTATTGCTAAAGGTATAATTGCCGGTTTACGTTATCTTCACAATACCGGTATCATTCATCTTGATATAAAACCAGCCAACATTCTCCTAGATTGCAACAACGAAGTTAAAATTACAGATTTTGGTTTCGCTAAAACGACTTCTAACGCTGCAAGTAATGAACTTCAAGGCACGCCATACTATATATCACCGAAACTCGCCAACCACGTAATTGACAATCAATTTGTCTTATTTAATTATAATGAAGCCGAAGATATCTGGGCACTCGGCATCGTTATTCTGGAAATGCTACTTCGAAAAACCCCCTATAAAAATGAGCCGGATTTGACAAAGCACTGTAAGCTTATTGTTCAAAATAACCACGATCCTATCCCAGATCACGCATCACCTTTTTTAGTTGATATCACTCGGCAATGCTTAGAAAATCAGGAAAATAAGCGCGCATCAGCACAAACCCTGGTTAGTCGTATTGCGTTTTTTGAAAGCCAGCCATCACCGACATATGAGGGATTGAAAAACCGCACAGGCGGCGATACAAATAAAATGACATCCATGGCTGAAAATGGCGAACCACCTATTAAAAGACCATCTGGCGGCACCCAGTCTCATTACGCTTGGTTTAAAAAAAATGAGCAACAGCAACCTAATGCCACTGGTTTAACACCGCCATCTGTCGCTAACATCAGGTGACGACACTCAAAAACTTTTCATCTAATTTGGGATAAGTGTTCATGTCATTGATTGCGTGAACACTTATCCGTGTTATGGCAAAACTACACATTAAAACGAAAATGCATCACATCACCATCGACGACGCGATACTCTTTGCCTTCTAAGCGCAGTTTACCCGCCTCTTTAGCGCCCTGCTCGCCCTTATTCGTTATGAAATCATCATAAGCAATCACTTCGGCACGGATAAAACCTTTTTCAAAGTCAGTATGAATCACACCTGCCGCTTGCGGTGCGGTAAAACCACGTTCGATGGTCCATGCACGCACTTCTTTCACACCCGCCGTAAAATAGGTTTGTAAACCCAATAAATCATAACCCGCACGAATAACACGATGTAAACCAGGTTCATCTAATCCCAAACTATCCATAAATTCATCGCGATCAGCATCGTCTAATTCAACTAACTCTGATTCTGTTGCTGCACACAACGCCACAACACCGGCCCCCTCTGTAGCAGCCAACTCACGCACTTTATCAAGTAATGGATTATTGGTATAACCATCGTCATCGACATTGGCAATGTATAAAACGGGCTTTGCAGTGATAAGAAACAAACGCTGTTGTAAAGCCATTTCATCCGCGGTCAATGACAAGGTTCGCACGGGATGCCCCGCATCCAAATGCGCTTTAATTTTTTCTAATGTTTGTTTTTCCAGTTGCGCGTCTTTTTGACCACTTTTGCTGTTCTTGTTCGCTTTGAAAAGCGCTTTTTCAACCGCTTCCATATCTGCCAAAGCCAACTCAGTGTTAATTACCTCGATATCATGTATAGGATCAACTTTTCCAGCGACATGCACGACATCCTGATGTTCAAAACAACGCACAACATGGGCAATAGCATCGGTTTCACGAATATTGGCTAAAAATTGATTGCCTAAGCCTTCTCCCTTAGCCGCGCCTTTTACCAAACCCGCAATATCTACAAACTGCATCACAGCCGGCACAACGCGCTCAGGATGAACAATGTCGCTTAAAGCATTCAAGCGTGGATCAGGAACCGTTACCACACCAACGTTAGGTTCAATGGTACAGAAAGGATAATTAGCGGCTTCAATGCCTGCTCTGGTCAATGCATTAAACAGCGTTGATTTTCCCACATTTGGTAGCCCAACAATTCCACACTTAAATCCCATGATTTCCTCTATTTAATAAATTCATTGCTTGTGCCACGTCACCTGATAATATTTTCGATGCCATCATCAAAGCTCGCTCAATCGCCTCAACAATCTGTTGGCGATCAGCCTGGGATGGTTTGCTCAAAACATAATCTGAAACCAATTCTCGGTGACCAGGATGACCAATACCAATACGTAAACGATGAAAAGCATTGCTGCCTAATTGCGAAATAACGCTACTCAACCCATTATGGCCACCGTGACCACCGGCTGTTTTCAAACGAATGGTCCCAACAGGGAGATCAAGTTCATCATGCGCAATCAAAATTTCATGCGGTAAAATACGATAAAATTGGCATATGGCGCGAACACACTCGCCACTTAAGTTCATAAATGACAAAGGGAGAAACAACATCGCGGCTGTTTCTCCCTCTTGTATAGTGGTTAATTCACCACGTAATTTTTTATCCGCTTTAAACGAAGCGCGACTCATTTGTGCAAGCGCCTCCACAAACCAAGCACCTACATTGTGTCTGGTTTGTGAATAAGCATCACCCGGATTACGTAATCCGACAATAAGCTTAATCGCGCTGCTGGAAATGATATTACTCCGCTTTATCTGCTTCTGAGTCAGCATCTGTATCAGACCCTGCATCAGCTTTTGCATGGCCCTCTTCAGCCCCTTCACTGGCTTCTGCAGCGGCCGCAGCTTCTGCTTCAGCGGCTTCAAGTGCTTCTTCACTTAATGCTGCCTTACTAATATGAATACCAACGACGGGCAGATCATGTTCATGATCAGATGGGTCGATTGCAAACTCAACATTTTTAGGTAATTTAATGTGTGAGAGATGTAACACGTCATCTAATTGCATGTTAATCAAATCAATTTCGATGAACTCAGGCAAATAACGCGCTTGGCAACGTACTTCAACTTGCGTCAAAGTATGATTCACAACACCACCAGCAAGATGGCCAGGAGAATCTTCACCATTAATGAAATGTAATGGTATCATTCGTACCAACACGTCTTTATCTGATACACGTTGAAAATCCATGTGTAATACAACAGGCTTGTACGGGTGACGCTGTATGTCTTTCAGAATCACTTGCTCTTCTTTACCATCCAACAACAAATGGAATATACCAGTATATATTGCTTCTGTTTCCAGTGCTTTTGTCACTTTATTTGCGGATAAATTAATAGATTGTGCTTTTTTATCCCCACCATAAATAACGCCTGGTACTTTATTGTCACGACGCAGACGGCGGCTCGCACCTTTCCCCTGAACGTCTCTTGTTTCTGCTTCTAAATGAACTGTAGACACTGTAAACTCCTAATAATCGTAAATTTAAATACTTGTTTCGCGACCAAAACAAGCTTTAGGCGAAGCATTATACAAGATTGTAACTTAAAATTCACTAGTCTCGATCTGCCCGTGCTGAGGTTTTTAATCAGAAAGCCTTGAAGTCTTAAGTGTAAAACCTTGCAGTCAGACTATTTTTTTGGTATAAAACGCATCCATGAAAGATACTTTATAAAAGATAATTTGGAGTCACAACATGTCAAGAGTATGTCAAGTTACGGGTAGACGCCCCATGACAGGCCATAAGGTTTCACATGCCAATAACAAAACGAAGCGACGTTTCCTACCGAACATTCAAACGCATCGTTATTGGGTAGAAAGTGAAGGTAAATTTGTTACCCTAAAGTTGAGTGCCCGTGGTATGCGTACCATTGATAAATTGGGTATTGATGTTGTACTTAAAAGAATACGTGAAAAAAATAAAGCTCAATAATGAAGCGCCCGTCACTGATTTATCAGCTGACTCAATCACGTAAATAACTATTTTGGAGACACGACTACTATGGCAGCTGTGACCGTTAAAGTAAAAATGGAATCTAGTGCAGGCACTGGATACTATAAAACCACAACGAAAAACCCACGTAACCATCCTGAAAAGATGGAATTGAAAATGTACGATCCGGTTATTCGTAAGCACGTTATTTTTAAAGAAAAGAAAGTTAAGTAACCTCTGGTTCCTCTCTTTTCTCCCCTCTTTCTGCCACGAACAAATCGTGGCAGATAAATAAAAATCGTTCGTCATAACACACGAGTGTGTGTGCCATTAGTAAAAGCCCATTTATAGAGCTACCGCATTGCCTCTGAACCATGGTAAATGTTCGTGCTTGTTCAACAACTTTTTCGCTCACCAGCCGCTCCTCAAAATTCAAGTATGCCCTCTGAACGAAACCAGCATCGAAATATTTCGCATTCGTACTGGATGATTTCTCAGAATCGTTTAAACTTAAAGTAAGCGCCTGAATGACAATGATGTGTATCACTGTGTCAGCGTTTTAAAGGATTTTGCAATTTGTTAGCATTTGGAGAATTATTATGCAAATCAATTATACTGGACACAATATGGAAGTAACCCCTGCGCTCAAAGACTTTGCGCAAAAAAAATTTGATAAACTCATTCGACATTTTGATAGAATTACAGCCGTGAATGCCGTATTTAAAGTTGAAAAACTTCGTCAAATTGCTGAAGCCACTATTTTAGTCAATAAAGCCGAGCTTCATGCCAGCTCTGAATCAGACGATCTCTATGCAGCTATCGATTTACTCATCGATAAACTCGATAAACAATTGATTAAACATAAAGAAAAAATGGAAAATCACCGCGAATAGCATGGTATCTTTTAATTTTTTAAACTCAAAACATGTTATGATTGACATGACTGCTCGCAGCAAGAAGGCTGTGTTTTTAAACATAAGCCACTTGCTGAGTCGGCAGCACGAAATATTAAATGAGAAGCACCTATTTGACGCTTATTGGGAAAGAGAGCGTCTTGGTAGCACGACGATTGGCCATGGTGTCATGATTCCACATATTCGGTTAGATCAGCTTGAATCACCTTATGGCTGTTTTCTGCGCCTACAAAATCCCCTTGATTTTGATGCCGAAGATAAACAACCGGTTGATTTGGTTTTTGGATTAGTGGTCCCTGCACACAAAGCGGATATACATTTAAAAACATTGGCCAAAATTGTCAAAGAATTTAGCGATGCCTCGTTGCGTGATGATTGTCGCACCGCATCAGATAACGAAGCTTTATTTCATACCTTACAAATGCGATTTCAAATACCATGAGAGAAGTAACTATCAAAATAGTGAATAAATTAGGTTTGCACGCCCGTGCTTCTGCCAAATTTGTTTCCACTGCCGCACGCTTTCAGAGTAGCCTCGAAGTACACAAAGCATCACACATTATTAATGGCAAAAGTATCATGGGCGTGATGATGTTAGCAGCCAATCAAGGCACAGAATTAATGTTAAAAATTGATGGCCCTGACGAACAAGAGATGGAAAGTGCGTTGATACAATTGATTAACGACCGCTTTCACGAGCAAGAATAGCAGCCATTGTCCACCCCGCAAGAGTGAACAATGACCTCAGAACAGCTCATCGCTGCACTTACTGAACCCAACCGTTTCAGCGTACGGAATGAATATTTACCGCTTAACTGACATCACAAAAATCAATGAAATAAGAGCCAACAAACTAACATAGCCATACTGGTATATCAGCGTATGGGTGTGATGAATAATTGCTAAAGAAAGCATTGGGAAGGTTCCGGTTATCAATGCAAAGGGAATGTTATAGCTCAGACCAATTCCGGAAGCACGAAATTTTGTTGCAAAATTATCGGCTAAAAAGCCACCAAACGCACCTAATACCATCGCAACCATCACCGCCAAACAGAACAAACACAACAACATAATAAAGTAGTTTTGTGTCGATGATAATACATGGCCGATAGGATGTATCAATACCGCAATACTGACTAATCCAACACCTAAAACCGGTTTGCGCCCTATTTTATCCGACAGTCGCCCAAAGATGGGGAGTAAAACACACAAAATAAATAAAAATATACTGTTGCTGATAAAAACAATCGTTGGATGATTGATATGTGAAAAGCTCTGTAAATAAGTCGGGAGAAACATAATCATGCCCACACTTAACGCCGGACCAATATTAGCAAATATTAATTGAAGCGTACTCTTGCCTTGCTCTAAAAATAGCTCAAGAACGGGAGACGTGGTCGCGCCACCTTGCTGAGATAATTTTAAAAACAAAGGTGTCTCTGCAAAATGTCGTCGCATAACGGCAATGATGATCGCTAAAATACAGCCAAGAAAAAAAGCAACGCGCCATCCCCATTGCAGACCATGGTTCTCTATCATTAATTTATTAATCAACATGCTGACCAAAGATGCCAATAAAATACCGGCATTCAATGCTAAAATAATCCAACTACACACATAACCACGCCGCTCTGTCGGAAAATATTCGGTTACTAAAGTCAGAGAACCACTGAACTCTCCCCCTACAGCCAAGCCCTGCAAACAGCGCATAACGGTTAAAATAATAGGCGCAGCAATACCAATTTGTTGATAGGTCGGCAATAGTGTCAAAATGACCATTGGAAAAGCCATCAGCGTAACGGTATAAATAAGCGTTTTTTTTCTACCCTTGGTATCACCCAGATACCCAAAAATTAGCGCACCTAATACCCGACAAAAAAAACCAACCGCAAAGACACTAAAAACCAACAATAACGAAGCAAAGTGACTTTCAGTTGGAAAGAATTGTTTTGCTAAAAAAGGGGCAAAGAAAATGTAGACAACAAAATCATACATTTCCAAGCCACTACCGAGGCTGGCGATGAATAATATTTTAAATAATGAGGTATTGCTCGTATTAGTTTTAATGATTCTGCTCCTTTTTCGACAGTAAAATACTCAAAAGTAAATGCTCACTCTGTCAAAAAAAGCAGCCAGAACTAGGCGCACGCTGTCGCAATTGCGTAAACACTTACATGATCCCTATGCACGGTCAATGGTGTCAACTTAAGGAAAAAATGTCGCTGCAAGCTTCGCAAAGCAAACCAGATTACAGCACACAGAAAGCGAAGCTTGCAATGACGTCTTAAGTTTACGCCATTGTATGAACGGTTACGGCTTACATATGTTAACCCCAGTTCGGCGTTTTTATACTTTTAAATCGAGAGAAATCAATGATTACTTCGTTAAACGCTCTAAAAAATGCTCACATTAGCGCTGCTAGTGCTGCGCTTTTTTAGAGCGTTTGCCTCGTACTCATTGATTTCTCTCGATTTAAAAGCATAAAAACGCCGAACTGGGGTTATGTTAGGTTATGAATACTCGTTACTTTTGTTTCTTCGATCGAATTAAACGATGACGATGCTTTCTAACGCGCTGCAAAGCACGCAACGTTTGCATGGGGCCTGACGCCGCATAGACCAATGACGCTCCAAACAGCATAAAGGAGGGATTTGCGGCCACAGCAACAAACAAGAAAACAATCAACAAAACGTAAATAAAAGGAATTTTCCCTTTAAAATCGAGCTCCTTAAAACTATTGTAGCGAATGTTGCTCACCATTAAAATAGCTGTAGTCAACGTTAATAATGCTGAAATAATCGGCTGATTCCAGTGGTTTTGGTTGCAAACCCATGCGAAAGACGCCATCAATGCTGCGCCTAACGTTGAACTTAGGCCTTGAAAGTAGCGTTTATCTGCTGTTTCAATTTGCGTATTAAACCGGGCCAAACGGAGCGCCACAGCAGCGGTGTAAACAAAAGCAATTAACCAACCTACTTTACCCAAGGAGTGTAAGCTCCAATTATAAAAAAGCAAAGCCGGTGCAACACCAAAGGTAACCATATCCGTCAGGCTATCATACTCCGCACCAAATGCCGTTTGCGTGTTTGTCATTCTGGCAATACGACCATCTAAACCATCAGCAACCATTCCGGTAAAAATAGCGACCACAGCCACTTCAAAATGTGAATGCATGGTTGCAACAATGGCATAAAACGCCGCGAATAAACTCGCGGTTGTAAATAAATTGGGTAATAAATAAATGCCTGAGCGGCCTTCACGATGTCGCAATGTGTATACTCCTAATGATGCAAAATGCTGGTTTTGATCTATCGTTCTATAGCTTTATTCGTTGTGGTATTTTAACATATACCGGTGATCATTGAAAATGCCAGCGATTTTTTCGTCGATGGCATTTTAAAAGATGCGCTAAAATCCATTTTTAACTACCATGAGCTAACCGTGACACAATCAAAACGTTATGCCCAAGCGAAAAAAGTCACTTTGATTGGTGCGGCTGCAAATGCTTGTTTAGGCCTCTTAAAAATAGTAGGCGGAGCTTATTTTCACTCTCATGCTCTAATTGCCGATGGCGTGCATTCTTTTTCCGATCTTTTAACTGACGCGATGGTGTTAGTTGCTTCAAAGTACGGTAGTCAGGATGCTGACACACTCCACCCATATGGACATCAGCGCATTGAAACCGCCACAACGCTGTTGCTGGCAATGTTATTGATTTTAACTGGTGCAGGCATCGCTTGGGATTCACTGCACGAAGTCTTGTCCCATCAACTCACGACACCTCAAGGTGCCGCATTACCGATCGCCATTTGTGCCATTATCACCAATGAACTCTTATTTCACTACACGCATTACATTGGGAAACAAATTGACTCAGCTCTCATTATTGCCAATGCATGGCATCATCGCTCGGATGCAGCGGCATCTTTAGTTGTTACTTTGGGTTTAATCGGCAGCATGGCAGGATTCCATGTGCTCGATCCTATCGCCGCCATCATCATTGGTAGCATGATCATTAAAATGGGGATTCGTTATGGCTGGGACAGTGTCAAAGAATTGGTTGACACGGGCGTTTCAATCCCGCAAATCGCTGAAATAGAAAAAACCATTCATGAAGTCCCTGGGGTTGAGCGCATTCATCAGTTACGCAGTCGCATGATGGGAAAAGATATCTTTATTGATGTTCACGTTATTGTGTCACCTTACATTTCTGTCTCAGAGGGGCATTACATTGCACAGTTTGTCCATCATACTTTGACAAAACAAATGAAGCAGGTGAAGGATGTGACCGTACATATCGATCCAGAAGACGATGAAGTGGTGTCACCCTCATTACATTTACCCAGTCGACGTATCTTAGAGCAAAGCGTTTTAACCCCCTTAAAAGAAGATTTTTCCCAAGTAAAAACATGGGTGCTACATTACTTAGATGGTAAGATACACATTGATATTCTGCTGACTCAAGCAGCAAGCGAAGCATTACAAAACCGCTTAACCAATGATTTTAAACAACATTCTGAGGTTACAGAATGGCGCTTCTTCACTGTTTCTGAGTATATTAAAAACAAACCAGACTCATAATCAGTCAGTGTTCACTCAATGGCGTCAACTTAAGGAAAAAAGGTCTTTGTGAGCATCGCGAAGCAAGCCAGATATAGTACACAGAACCGGGGATTGCTTAACAAAGCTCGCAATGACGTCTTAAGTTGACGCAATTGCCTGAACATTTACCATAATCATTCAAAATTCGGATATTAATTTATGTCAGCAACAACCTTAAAAGTATTTTTTGCAAGCAGCATTCTACTCATCATTGTTCTTGCTGGATGGTATCCGTTTCGTAAGCGACAAAAAACCAGTCATTTTGACTTCCCATTTGGAGAAACGCTGGCGACTGGGGTGTTTTTGGGAGCAGGATTACTGCACCTATTACCAGAATCAAGCACGATGTTTGCTCAACTGGGATATCAATACCCATTTGCCCCTCTCATTACCGGTCTCATTTTCTTACTGTTTTTGTGGTTAGAACATCTAGCCAAAGAATTATATCACCACCATGATCATCACGCTGATCATAGTCATCATCCAGATCCACATCCAGGATTTGCAGTTTTGGCTTGGTTAATGCTGTCGGTGCATTCTTTTGTTCTCGGTACCGCATTGGGGCTAGCACATGAGCTCTCGATTGCGATTATGTTGTTTCTTGCGATTATCACACACAAGTGGGCCGAAAGTTTTGCCATCGCTGTACAGCTTAACAAAACCTCCATGCGTTTTAGCACGGCTTTAATTTTATTCGGCTTATTTGCCTTAATGACACCTTTGGGCATTTACACAGGGTGGGCGTTCCAATACGGACTAAAAAACACCTCGTTGATAGATCCTATCATGCTCGCTATTTCCGCTGGTACTTTTTTATACTTAGGAACACTACACGGCTTAGAGCGCTGCGTCATGGTAGAGCGCTGTTGTAACCTACGCTATTTCAGTTTTGTTATTATTGGATTTGTACTGATGGCCGCCGTTGCGGTTGTCGCACAGTAATAGTCGCGGTTTTATTAACACCACTGTTTTTATCCCAAGGCCTGGCATAGCGAAATGTTATTTTCGATGAAAATGGAAATGTACCCGATTCACGCACCTGAAATTCATACAACATTTTACCCGCGGCACCAATCCGCTTTATTTTTTCAGGTGTAATATATTCACTTTTTAATAAGTTAAAACGGCTCTGATCATAATACACGATGGTCCAAGTATACCCTGTTGAAGGGTTCGCCGGAAAACTAATCACAAACTGATTATTTGCCATAGACAGCTTTTTAAGCTCAGTGCTCTTATCCGCGTAAGCAAACGAAACGAATAAGAAACTTATCAAAAAAATCAACTGTAAGCGTTTACAGCTAGAAAATTGCAAAATATTCAACCTGATCTCCTTATTGAATCACAGCCATTTGATTAAAATGTAATCAAAAAATAACGTAAAGTATCGTGCCAGAAGCGTCTCTTGGTTGGGGTTATCCTTTAAGGACACGCTAGACACATCCATGGCGGCCAACGGCCCTTAAAGGATAACCCCCAACCAAGAGACACTTCCCTTCAGTCAAACATCGTATAATGACTTTTTGAACCCACTTTAATAAGAGCTTAGTTGTTCAATCTAACGTACTGCGATAACGTTTGACACCAACCCACATTGCGATCAACATAAAAATAATAATAGGAATCACTTCTCGCCACACATCCAATAGGCCATTTCCCTTCAGCAAAATTCCTCTGACAATCACAACAAAATGCGTTAGCGGCAATACGTTTCCTAAGTATTGCGCCCATTCTGGCATGCCACGAAATGGAAACATAAACCCAGACAATAAAATAGACGGCAAAAAGAAAAACATCGCACTTTGTACCGCTTGTAATTGATTGGTTGCCAAGGTAGAAAAAGTTAATCCAACAGCCAAATTGGCTGCAATAAAAGGTAAGCACAAAATCAATAACAACAAAATACTGCCTTGCATCGGCACACCAAAAACAAATTTTGCGATCACTAAAATTAACATAATTTGTACATAACCCACCATAATGTAGGGCAAAATTTTACCAATCATGACTTCCAGCGGCTTTAATGGCGTCGCCAAAAGATTTTCCATGGTGCCTCTTTCATACTCTCGCGTGATCGCAAGCGCGGTGATAATCACCAAAGTCATTGTCAATACAACGCCAAGTAAAGCCGGTACAATATTGTAAGACGTAATGGCCAAAGGATTATACATCGCGTGTATTATCGGTACGTAAGGTGGCTTTTTATCTGCTAAATATCGAAGCGGCCCATCTAACTCATTTGTCAAAGCCATCCTCGACAAGTCACTGAATACCGATGTGGCTCGACTGGTTGCTGCCGGATCAGTGGCATCGGCTTGTAACAATACAGGGGGATGGATGCCTTTAATAACATCACGTGAAAAATGGGGAGGAAAATTGACAATAAATTGTACTTTACCAATTTTTAATGCATGCAAAGCCTGCTTTTCTGTCATCGTTCCCGGTAAAAAACGAAAATAGCTGGAGTTTTCCATACTCACCAAGATACGTCGCGTGAATGGACTATAATCATCTCCGACAACAGCAGCAGGTAAATGACGAGGGTTTAAATTAATAGCAAAACCAAATAAAACCAATTGAATAACGGGGATACCTATCATCATCCCCAGCGTGGTCTTATCTCGGCGAATTTGAATGAACTCTTTGACAATCATCGCACCCAAACGAGAAAATGACGTGCGGAAATGTTGGAGCTTACTCAAGTTTAAGCGTATTTTTTTCATTTTTTATCTCGCTCAACCAAGCTGATAAAGGCATCTTCCAGTGTTGATTCGATGGGTCGATATTGAATAGCATCTGTGGACTTCAATGCTTTTAAATGTCCTTCTATTACACTTGTATCAAACCCCGAAACATGGATATGACGACCAAATAACGCCGCTTGTGTCACACCTTCCATTGTTTTTATTTTTTGCAACAAGCCAGTGGTCACGTCACCTTCTATCGTCCAGGTTTTTAAACCAGTTGCAGCAATCACTTCATCAACCGTGCCTGTGATTAAAATGTCACCGTAAGCCAAATAAGCTAATCGTGTACAACGCTCTGCCTCATCCATATAATGCGTAGCCATGAGAGTGGTAATACCTTTATCACTGAGAGCATGAATTTTATCCCAAAACTCGCGTCTAGCGATGGGGTCGATCCCAGAGGTTGGTTCATCTAACAATAAAACATCTGGTTCATGTAATAAGCAAGCCGCGAGTGCGACTCGTTGTTTCCAGCCGCCAGATAGATGCCCAGTTAACGTATGGCGGTACCCCATCAAACCATGCTCTTCCATAATAGCCAAAACACGTGTTTTACGATTATCAATTTCATAGACACTGGCAATAAACAGTAAGTTTTCTTCAACGGAAAGATCCGTATAAAAACTATACTGCTGCGTCATATAACCCACTTTTGCTTTAATCTTGGATGATTCTGTTAAAATATTGTAACCAAGACAGGTCCCGTCTCCGGAATCAGGCGTCAATAAACCACATAACATACGGATTGTGGTGGTTTTGCCACTGCCATTAGGCCCTAAAAATCCAAAAACTTCGCCTTTCTTAACTTGTAAATTGACATGATTAACAACCATACGGTTTTGAAAAGACTTGCATAACGCATTGACATCAATAATTAAATTAGCTGTCATGAGATGTTCCAATCGAAACAATGACTGGCTCACCAGGGATCAAACGCCCATGACTGAGTATATTGGCCTTAATGCGAAAAACAATTTTATCGCTGTTACTGCGGCTGTATACCAATGGGGGCATATACTCAGCCTCAGGGGAGACATAAATGATTTTAGCGCGTTGTTTTTCCGTTTGAGTTTCGTAACTAAAGTAAATTTCCTTGCCAAGATGGATGTTTTTCAATTCATCTAGGGGTACAAAAAACTCAATGTATGTATTTTCAGGTGCAACAATCGACAAAACAGGATGATCGCCGGCCACATACTCACCCGGACGATAATAGGTATCAAACACCACGCCAGCGGTGGGAGCAGATAAATGCTTTTGCTGAATTTCCCATTTCAATAAATCAACATGGCTTTGAACTGAAAATGCAGCGGCTTTCTGTGCTGTAATACGATCTTTGCGCGATCCTAAGCGAGCGAGTTCTAAGTTAGCGAGTGTTTGTGTTTTCAATGCGCTGACTTCATTATAACGCTCACTTGCGGCATCTAAAGTGTCTTTATCCATGACATGCTTTTCGTATAAAGTCTGATTGCGTTTTAAGCGAATGGATGCCAAAGACAATTGTGATTCAACTTGCTTTAACTGCGCCTCAATCGCTTCAATTTCTTGCTTGCGACGTGGCTTTTGTAGATCTTTTAAAGTAGCGAGGCTTTGACTATGAAGGGCTTCTTGCTCTTGCAATGAATAGGCTTCTGGGTTGGAGTCTAAATCAAACAAAGGTTCGCCCTTTTCAATGAATTGACCACGAACCACATTAAGTGATAACAGTCTGCCGCCATACGGTGAAGAGAGATAAAGGTTTTCTGCTTCCACATAACCTTGATACTGGTGTTCTGGTTTGCCGCAGCCAATTAAGCCAAGCAAACACAAACCGTAAGTCCAACGGGGATATTTCATAGTGCATCCAAGCAAATTTCATTTCACTTGTTGCAGTATAGGGTAAGTCAGTCTCACAAATCCAGTGCCAGGGCGTGTCATCAAGCAGTTTATCTGCACAAAAAATCAGGTAATTTATAACGAATACAAGACGTAAGTATAAAAAATATTGGTAAGTAAAACGGAGGGCATAATATGAATTTACCTGTTGCTCTCCTTCGAACGAGGGAGAGCCTAGGTAGAATAAAACCCTGGCGATGACCTACTTTCACATGAGGAGACCTCACACTATCATCGGCGCTCGAACGTTTCACTGCTGAGTTCGGGATGGGATCAGGTGGTTCCATTCGGCTATGGTCGCCAGGAAAAACGGTTGAATTTGTGGGTGCTCACTCCGCATCTGGGAACGGCCATATTTGGCGCATCTTGAGCGAAAAACTTGTTTCACAATGCTCACATACTTTATGTATGCTGCGCTTGTTCAACAAATTTTTCGCTCAACCTGCACTCAAATCTGACCGTTCGAGTCAACTTCAGTATCGCGACATGAACACCACAAGCACTTTATCAATTCATCAATTTCTAACTTCAGTTTTCAATATCAGTCTTCTAAAACCAATATCAAAACAAATCATCGGTTTAATATCTTCAATAACCTGAAATTACTCAGGTTATATGGTCAAGACAATCAGCCAA